>NZ_BAAAZR010000031.1:58881-108387 GCF_039537005.1 Sphaerisporangium flaviroseum
GCGTTTGTGCTGCCGTGTTCGCTTATCTGGTGCGCGGGTTTCGAGCCTGGTGTCTTGGCGGTGCCGGTTGTGCGGTGCTGGCACGCTGCGACGATGCCGGACCAGTCGGCCCATCGGTGGTCGCCGATCGCAGCTGAGCCGCCCATGTCCGGCTCTTCGTCTTCATGACTTCGGCGCGCTTTTCATCTGCGCGTTCGGCGAGTTGCTCGTCCCCTTCTCGGGTCTCCCGGGTGGGTGTTTCCGGCTGCAGGTGCGGTCCGATCGTCATCTGGCGGTTGGTTCCTTGCAGGTTGGCCTGCCAGGCGGCCGAGCGCATACGACTGCGATCGGCGACGATCTGCGCTGCGTTGGGGGCGGGGTGGGGCAGGACTGCGGCGATGTGGATGATCGGCCGGGAGTCGGGGATCCGCCGGCCCGCAACCAGGCGGTAGGTCTGCGGCTGCACCGTACGGTAGATGATCTGGTGGGTGGGCTGCTGCGGGTTCTCTCCGACGTAGCGGGGGCGAAACCCTCGAAAATCGACGTCGCGGGGCGTCGACGCCGGGCGTGCGGCCGAGGTTGCGCGCCTGTCGGTGTCTCGTGGGCCGTTGACGGTCAGATCGGCCAGATTCCGGGCTACGGCGGTTTTGACGTTGACAGGAAGCGCCTGCAGGTCGTTTTGGACGCCGCGGGAGAGTCGCAGATCATAGGCGCGCTCGCTGGGCAGCCATCGGGCGAGCGCGCTTTCGAATGCCTCTGCCGAGCTCCTGGGAGAGGCGGCTGGGCGGGCCGGTGCAGCAGCGGCCTGGCCATCGCGGATGGCGGCCACCCGACTCGCCACCGGTACGACGTCGGCTCCTTCGACGGTCTTCCCGTTGATCGTCGTGGCCACCGAGTAGCGCAGACTTCTCTGGCCCTGCTGGTGGGGGGCGGCCTGGGTGCGGGTCTTGAGCGCCTGGACCCGCTCGGCGACCGCCGCGTCATCGACCTGGGCGGGTCCTTGGACGGTCAGTACCTGCATTGCGCGGTGCCTGGTCGGAGATCGGTCAGCGTTCAAGATCCGGTAGACCACGCGCCCCTCAGGGCGGCTCAGTCGTTGCGCCGCGGTGTCGGCCAGGGCGCTGTCCAGGCGTTCGGATATCGCCACCAGCTGGATCGCCGGCCGATCCTGCCCCCAGGGGGAGACAACATGCCGGTAGACCAGAGCCTGGTTGTCACCCAGCCGACGGGCCCGCAGGTCGTCCAGCTGAGTCCCCGCCACCTCGAACTCCGTATCACTCACCGCGGGTCCGTTGGTGGCCAGCTCCTGGATGGCCGTCAACGCCGACCGCTTGAGCTCGGCTGTCGGCAGCGCCCGCAGTTCGGCCTCGACACCGATGAGCGGCACAATGTCGTTACGCGCCTGCAGCGGCATCGACAGGCGCAGCCGCCGGGCGAATGCCGCGCGTTCCAGGTCAGCGGCTCCTTGCGACCGGACAGCGAACGGCGCTTCAAGCCAGCTTCCGCCGATCTTGCCGGGGTCACCGATGAGCGTGCCGCGCGCGCCGGGCAGGTCGTACACCATGCTGTGGATGCGCCACATCGCCTGCTGCCGGTCTGCTTCGGGCAGGGCGTTGAGATCGCCTAAGCTGCCCGGTTCCCAGACCAGATCGCTACGGGGAAGCGGCGGTGGCGACGGCGGGGGACGCACGTCCCGCACGGCCGAGGCGGGGTTTTGCAGGGGGCCGAAGTCTCGGGCGTTCTCGTCATAGGTGGCCGGGTCGGGCCGGTTGTAGACGTTGGGTGTCCCATCGGCCCAGGCTCGTTCTGGATTGTCGGTGCTGTCCCAGGCGCCGGCCGCTCGCCCGCTGTCGGTGGCCGGAGCACCCGCTGCCAGGCGGCGGGCCTGGGCGGAGAGTTGTCCTCGGGTGGGTGGGACGTTGGTGTCGGCGTCTTCAGCCACGGCTCACCCCGATCGTGCCGTCCGCGGCGAGCTCAAGGCCCAGAGAGTCGACGAGTTCCTGCGGCGACGGCTCAGGCTCGCCGGTGGCGGAGTGATCCAGCGCGCGCTGCAGGATCTCGAGGAGTTCGGCAGAAACGATGAAAGCTTCCGTATCGCCGGCACCGGTGATACGGATCGGGCGGGCGAAGATGCCGTCGGACGCGACAATGGCGACCGCATCGGCGAGCTCGCCAGAGGTGGGCAACGGCTGTTCGGCAGAGATCATGTGCCAGTTATAACGCGCTTTCCCGCTGGGCGGCAGGTGGTATTGAAAGCCCGCAAAGGGCGCCAGCTGGTGGGGCAAAGCATCGAGCACAAGGTCCACCTGCACCGACGTCCACGCTAGGGGCCGTCCGTTCCGGTCGATGGCCCCCAGGGACGTTAAGCCGTGAAAGTAATACCGTGCGCGCCATGGCAGGAGAGCTCGAGGTTTACAGGCGCGGTACATGTCCGAAATGCGCGCAGGAGGTGGTAGAAGAATGGCTGGTCATCCCCATTTTCCGGCCGCCGAGACGACCCGGCTGGGCTGAGCCGTTTGTGCTCGGGGCCACCTCCATGGACGTGGCCTCGACAGGGATTCGTCACGGCGAACTCGCGCCCAAGTATTGCGACCAAAGCCGTAGATCCTTAGCACTCTTGTTGCTTATTCCTGTCGGTCAGGTCCACACCTTGCGCGTACTCCGCTCCGAGATGCTTGTTCTGCGCCTCCAAGCCGGGCCCGTTGGATGGGCCCGGCTTACCGCTGGAAGATCGTTTACTCAATGGGCGGCGGGTAACGGCGGTGCAGGCGCTCGATCTCATCCAGGCCGAGGCCCAGGCGGTCAGCGCCGCCCAGGCCCGGCTCACTGCGGCTGTACGCGCGGCGCGTGAGGCCGGCAACTCCTGGGTCGACATCGGGGGAGCGGCCGGTATTAGCCGTCAGTCCGCCCACGAACGGTGGGCCCGATAGGGACAGTGGGAGAGCGCGTCGGGTCTGCCTCCCAGAACCCGCAGCTGGTGGCCTCTACCGCTGTCTCGCGCGCGGGCACGCGCGTAAGGGTGTCCCCGAAAGTTTCGAAATTGCTCCGCAGACGCAGTGCTGATAGTCGGAACCGGCCCGGTCGCAGGGCACCTCTTCCAAGTCAGCCAGGCGGGCGGGGCTGCTGCAGGAATCATGTGAGCAGGCGCTGGGCCTGAGGTTCGCCGTCCACCCGCGCTCGCCGGTGCCCGTACTGGACGCCGCAATGGCACCCTGGCGGCAAGGCACGGCCGGGGGCGCGGTGACCCTGCTGCGCAAGTGTGGTTAGCCGGCCCACACCAGGTCGTAGATCGTGATCAGCTCGGCGGCCTCATCGACGCGGAACCACATGATGCCGACGCCGTCACCGAACGTCGTCTGGCGCAGGTCGGTACGGGAGGGGTCGACCACATGCGCGTCCCAGGGCTCGCGGACCAGGTAGGCCGTTCGCGCCACCAGCGCGGTCAGCGCCTCATCAGGAAAGCCCTTCATCTTGGCCAGGGCCAAGCCGCCCAGCTCGACGCGATAGCTCACCGGCGCCGAGCCTGCGCCAGGCGCTCCTCCCAGTCGGGGATGGCCTCCTCGATGGGCACCCGCTGGCCCGATCCGTCGAGGATCTCGCGCAGCGCGGCCTCGTGACGGGGGTCGCTGTAGGCGATCGAGCTCAGCCACCACCGGTGCAGGACCTCGGTCAGCCGATGGTATTGACCCGGCTCTCGCGCAGCCTCCAGGGCCTCGCGGTATTGGTCCAGGAACAGCGGCCGGTACTCCTCTGGGAGGGCCTTCAGGATGGCCTGCGGGTCGTAGCGAGGATCGTGTACGGGCTGAGCGGTCATGGGGCGAGCGTACCTCGGGGAGCGGCTCGCCCTGAGGCCTTGGTTCGGTGTTCCCCCATCCTTCCCCAGACAGCGAAACGGCCGTCTCGCCCGGTGGGGAGAAACGGCCTTTGATGCGTGCGAGTGACGATCGGCGGCGCAGGCGGTGGCAGCCACACCTAACTTCGCCCATCTGATCTCATCGTTCCCGGCTCCGCCTTCTCGCAACGCGTCGGCGTACTCGTCAGGATCGACCTCGGCCAAGGTGAACTTGTCGGCCATCTTCCGTCTACCGCTTGTTGCGCTGGTGTCCGGGGGTAGATCCAGTCGACGGTGACGGTGCGGCACACCCCGGCCTCGAGCATCGCGCGGGAGCGGTGCTGGCCGTTGATCTCAATCGCTCACAGGAACGCGAGGTTCGCGACGCCGAACTGATGCAGGACATCCTCAGCCAGGCCGCGAGCGACGGCTCGGAGGGTATCGACGGCGGCCGCTGAAGGGATCTCGGTTGCCAGCGGCTGGAATCGGCGCACGGTCCGTGCTCCGTGGGGCGGCCGGTACTGTCCGGTCGAATGGCCTTGAATTAGGCGGTCGCTGATCGCTGTGAATGGCCAACCGGCGACGTCGTCGCGAACGAGATCGACTCGGGCGGCCAGGGCGTTCTGGGAGCCGAGATGTCGGGCGTACGTCTCGGCCAGTGCTATGAAGTCGGCGGCGAAAGATTCGACTACGGGTGTGGGCACGAAGTTGCTGCCCTCGACACGTGATCCGTACCACCCCTCCAGCGCCGCCGCGAGAACGACCGACCCGTCATGGTGCAACTCAACCCGCACGAAATCGCACCGGCGATCAGGGTCATCGGTGGGGTTGGTCTCGACGATCCAGCGGCGCAGGCCGACACGGGGGTTTAACGCCGCCTGGTCGAACTCGCGCACCAGCCAATACCGGTGGCTGCTCGTACTCGGGGCTATCTCTTTGGTCCGGGACAGCACCGACTCCAGGACCCGGGGTACCTCGGCGCGAGGCAGTGGGCCTGCCACGGTGGGCAGCGGTGTACGCGGAGCGGCAACACCAACGATCCAGGCGGCCCTTCCCAGGTCGAGTTGGTCGGAGGTCTCCGAGAGGAGCGTGCTGAGCCGGGTCCGTTCGTCAGCGCGAGCGGCGAATCGGTCAGAGTAGGCGCGTTCGAGGTCGCGTTCGCGCATCCATTCGGTTTCCGGGCCGTGGCGGTACGGGATACCGAGCTTTTCGCCTTGGCCGATGATGTGTGGTGCGTCGGGGCTGCGCGGCACCGAAAGGGCCAGCACGGTCTCCGAGCCGTCGTCACTGGCCAAAGGGATGGTGTCAAGGCCGACGACCCTGGGGTGGACCCGGTTGACAGCCAATTTCCGCAGGCGCCGCTGAGCACCTTCGGAGATGTCAACGCTGGCGATCGCCTTCGCCCGGCCTTTGCCGCGTTCTTCCTCAACACCGTAGACGAGCAAGCCACCGCGGGTGTTGGCCATGGCCGCGACGTCCTTGGCGAACTCGTGGAGGCTCTCTTCCTCCTTGGTAGGGAGGATGCCTTTCCAGTCAAGGTCCTCGGTCTCTGTAATCCTCTGGTCCACGGCGGCCTTGACCATGGCGAAGGTGAGTTCGCCTGGGGGCTCACCGAGTGCCGCATGAATCCCTGACCATAGAACCGGCATTTGTGCAGCGTATCGCCGCCTAAACACTCCTGGCTCACATAATTAGCATTGTGTGAAACGAATTCGGGGTGGCGGCGACGCCAGCCGACACCAGCCGACAGCCGCCCACACCGGCCGATGACGCAGCCGCCGCGCGGGAATCACCGCCACCCTGTCCGCTCGCTGCGCCGCTTCAGCCCAATGGCCAATCCGCTTCGTCGGGCGAGCCGAAGGACCGCCAGATACCCAGGCGCGAGGAGATCGCTGACGGCTGGCGGCCGGACTCGGCGGCGAGCTCGTCGAGGGTGGCACCTTCGGCGTGACGCCGGCGCAGGTGCTGCTCTTCCTCCTCGGTCCACCGCCGGTAGGCAGTGGGATGGTGTTCTCGGATGTCGGCAACCCGGTAGGCAGGGTCTTCGCCTGCGTGGCCGTACCAGATATCCATGCTGACCAGCTGGTCGGCGGGGTAGCGGCCGATCTCCTCGGTGCCGTTGCGCACGATGACCTGGCCCTCGTGGAAGGCGATGTTGTTGGCCTTGGCCCGCAGGACGCATCCCATGCGCCACCGGTCTTCGTCGTAGAACCGCACGATGTTGCTGGCGAACCGGATGCTGACCCACTGTTCCTTCTCCCGGCCGGGGAACCGGGCGGGACGCCTGTACTGCGACATGGCCGGATCGTAGGGCCGCGCCCAGGCCGCTCAAGGGGAAACGGCGTGAGACATCAGAACTCGCCCAGCAAGCGGTTCATCCGCAGGGTAGAGGTCGCCTCGATGAAGGCATCGAGAGTGTTCTGCATCCGTTCCAGGCGGTGAGTGGCGATGCTAAGTTCAGCGATCGCGTCGCCGTCCACCCTGCGTCCCAGGCGACTGTAGGCCTCGGTCAGCTCATCCAGCAGGCCACGCATCAAGGTGGCAGCCTCGTGGTCGGCGTGCTCCAGCCGGTCCAGTACTTCCAGCATCTTGGCGTCGTGCTCTTCGAGGCTCTCGGCGACCAGCTGTTTCAGACTCGCCGGCGTCACCTCTCGCAGCCGCTCGAGCGCCTGGCGCGGGTCCGCCTCCCGCTGGACCTTCCATCGGCGCAACCTTTCGGCGGTGTAGTGCCGCGGCTGTTCGTCGACCAGCTGGTGGTGCTCATCACACAGCAGGATCAGATTGGACTCGGCGCGGCGCTCGTCATCGGTCATAGCCGCGTCGTAGCGCGGGCCGCCCCGTGTAGCGGCGCTGATGTGGGCGATGTCGACCAGCACGAGCCACCGGCCGTCCCGATGTAGCAGGACCGGCTCAGGGCAGCCGGGCCAGTAGCACAGCCCACCGCTGTTGTAGAAGAGGGCGGCCCTGGTGCCTTGGCTGTAGGTACGGGGGTCGGGCACGTGAGGGCTCCTTCGTGGCGTTGGTTGGGGGGTAGTGCCTGGAGCTTGGATGGCGGACTCGCCGTCCCGGGCTGCACGGTAGGTCAGGGAGAGATCGAATCCCGCGCTGCTGTCGACTACGATTGCCCGAATCTCGCCCAGGGGCGCCACACCTCTTCCGGCAAGACCTGCAGCCACTTGCTTCGATAGTCCGATCGGATGGAAGCGGGCTGATCGGCCGGTGCGTCTTCCAACGGGCCGCCGAGGACCGCACCGTCCGGCATGAAGATCATCACATTGACCGCCCCCGTTGGCCATCTGGTGTATGCCTCGGCCAGGAGCGGGCGGGCATCGAACTCGAATGAGCCTGACGGCAGGGCTACCGGCTTGGCGAGTATCAGCACATCCCGAGTGATCTCTCGTTCGGGAAGCTGACCCAGCCCATGGTGGCCTTGAAGCCGGTTCACCAGGTAGCACAGATGGTCCCGCTCGCGGGTGATCAACTTCTCGCTGATCAGCGCGCTGTAGAACCCCTGGACGGCCCGGAAGAAGAAGTTGAGCTCCTGCACGGACATGACGGTGGGAGGGGCGGCCTGATTTCGGCTCGCAGTGGCTTCCAAGTCACCGCTGGGACGCACGATGAGTTCTCGATGCACCACCGAGTGCCGGAGATCCATCGCGTTGGCGTACAGGCGCATGTAGCGTTTCCACAACTCCGGGTTGTTACCGAAAGGCTTGGGACGAGCGGGACCGTTGCCGACGAGCGCCTGCCTGTGCTTGGAGGAGATGGGGAGCGGGTCACCGTTCTGTAGCGTGCCTACTATCGCGTCGACCACCAGGTCCAAGATCTTCCAAGCAGCGCCGAAGACCAGCGGCGTGATGTCCACACTCGTCGAGGCGCCTCCGATGGACCACGTCGCCCTGACGGGCGCGGCACCAACTACAGCGTGGATCCGCGGCGTCGTGCGTTCTAGCTCTCGGTAGTCGACGATCTGGACGCCGCTCGAAGGAGCGGCCGCAGGCGCGACAGCATCAAGCAGGTACCTTTCGAAGGCGCTTTCCAGCTCGAGCCGAGCGGCGGAGTAAGCCATGTCTGCCTCGCGCGTAGGTGGTGGGGTGCTTTGATGGACGGCTGTCATGTCCGAACGGTTGGCCAGGCCAGTGGACGGACGTCGGGATGATTGCTCCGGTGGCCAACTTGACGTCGGCCTCGCCAGCAGGTCGGCGACCAGACTTACGACGGCGAGTTGGTCGACGAGAACCTCACCTGCCGGACAAGATGCCGAAGCATCCCGCCGGCTTCGGCGCGCAGGGCCTGCGGCCGCCATCGCCGACAAGAGAGGCACGCCTCATGCCGAAAACGACCAGCGACCGCCCGCACGGCTACGACGCCGAGACCGACACCGTCCGAGTGCGCCGCCACGATCTGGCGCGGCTGCTGCTGACCTTCCGGGACCACGCAGCGGAGTTGCGAGAGGGCCTGACGAAGACGCTGATCGGTCCCCGGCTGGGCTGGGAGAAGGACGAGGGGTAGCCAGGCCCAGGGCGCCTTAAGGGCGCCCTGGGCCACGGCCGATCGCTCATCCGCCGTCGGGAGCGACTTGGCCCGCCGGGCCGTCGTAGGCGGGCCCGTTCTGCGAGGTGCCTGTTTGAGACGGACCCGACCATCGCGGGAACCAAGTCTCTGGGCGTTCGCCGCCAAGCACGAGCAGGATCCGCGCGTCGGCCTCGGCATGGAGCGCCTTCCCGAGCGGCATACGCCCCAGGATGCGCACCGTTTCACGCTTCCGCCCACCTGACTGTCTTGCCGGGGCTTAGCATCCTCCGCTATGGGAGCCACCGGGTGACAGTGGCCGCAGGCGAGGAGCGCTGCACGTCATGAAGATATTCATGTCGCACAACCACCGCGACAAGCCTCACGTGCGTGAGTTGGCCACGCAACTGGAACTGGCCGGCGCTGAAGTCTGGTTCGACGAGTGGCGGTTGGAACCGGGAGACTCGGTGGTAGGCAAGGTCAACGAGGCGCTGACTGTGGCCGAGAAGGTCGTGGTGGTCTGGTCGGCCAACGCAGCCGCGTCCAGGTGGGTGGCCACCGAGTGGGAGACCGCGCTGAATCGCCACCTCAAGAACGGTTCGGTCAAAGTCGTCCCGGTGCGCATCGACGACACTGAGCTACCGACCATGCTGGACGGGCTGCTGTGGCTAGGACTGGACGCCCGCGCAACCGGAGGGACCTCAGGCTCCACAGAGACCGTCGTCCGCTCCATCCTGGGCATGAGCTCGCGCGCTGCCTACGTCAAGGCGATCTCTAAGTCCCTTGAGTGGAGCGGCGTCACCTTTGCGACCACCCCGGATGGCATGGCCTACATGGGCTGCCCGAAGTGCGGGGCCGAGTCCGACGAACTGAGAATCACCCATGCCACCGACGACGAACGCGGTGACGAGTACTACGGAATCTGTTGTCAACGCTGTAGCTGGCCGGCCTGAACGCCTCGCCCGTGCTCTGAGGGAACATGCGCGCGGGCAGACATGTCTCAGAACGGCGGCTCGATCTCAAGATCAAAACCCATGGCTGGGTCGACATACGGATCCCGCGGCCGCATCTTGGTACGCAAAATGGGGGATGGCAGATCTGAGACATCATCGAATGCCGCGCTCCACAACCGCTTGAAGAGAGCCTGGTGGGTTGTCTCCTCGCCCTCGTCGGCATCCCAGTACAGCGCGTCTGGATCGACGCCGTCCAGGACGCAGAGCGGGGCGTAGACGGCATACGCCGTCTCGCAGCGTTGCGGGATGACCAGCCCTTTGAGCACGCGGCGGATGGTCTCCTGGCTGTGGCGCAGGCCTCTCAGTCCTCGCTCGGTGAGGCTGGGGTGAAAACACGTTTCAGGAAGTCCTCCCGGGTCTTCTCGTCAAGCTTTCCGTCGAGGGCCAGAGCGGTGGCCAGGGAACTCTCGGTCACATCTCGGGCGATCCTGAGCCGGCGTTCCGCCTCGCCGATGATCTCGCTGATGGTGTGGGCGGCGGTGGAGGGGTGGTGGCGGATCAGCCAGTCGATCATGCGGGCTACGTGGGGCACGATGCCGTAGAAGGCCGTGTCTTCATAGATGGGCTCCGGTTTTCCGGCGGCAGCTGCGCGCTCGCGGTCGCTTTCGTAAATGTCGCGATGAAGCTGCTGTCCGGTGGCGAACTCGTCCAGGACGGCGTGGCGGATAGTGCTGGCCAGGTCCTCAGCGGGAATGATCGCGTCGAGGTTGGCGGCGACGTCCCAGCCGAGTTCCTCGGCGATCTGTCCGACTGCGTGCTGGGTGCGCCAGCGCAGCGCCCAGCGTTTGCGCCGGTCGGGGTTCTCCCACAGGGCCGAGGTGAAGATACCGGTGAACCTGGTCCACAGTTCGGCCACGCCGATGGGCAGCGAGGCGGAACCTGCCTTGGCCGAGACGGCCTGGTCGAGGCTTTCGGGGGAGCGATGACGGCGTTCGACCCATTCCTCGGCCACCGGGCGGGCCCAGACGTTGCGGCCGCTGACGGTGGCCTGGGGCTGGGGCACGTCTCCTTCGCCGCGGGAGACGTAAGCGCGCAGGGTGGAAGGGGCGACGCCGGCGATCTGGGCCATCTGGGTGAGGCTGAGGAGTTGGTCGGCGGTGAGTTCGGGTGCGGAAAGCTTCACCACGCTGAGCGCGGCGGAGGGTGTCTGGCGGTGGGCAGCCCAGGTGGCGAGGTCGTCCAGCCAGCGGCCCTGGCAAGGGGTGTCGACGTCGACCTGGTCGATGTCGAGGATGCGCCCGGCGCCGGAATCGGCGTCGCCACCCTCCAGGAGGTCTGCGGCGGTCACGTTGGTCGCGGCAGGGACGCGACGGCGCATGTATTCCTCGCTGGCCCAGTCGAAGATCTGGGATGGGCGATACCAGGTGGTGCCGTCCCACCAGTAGCCGCCGGAGCGGAACAGTTGAGCGGTGTCCTGGTAGTCAGTGTGGGCGCTGGCGACGTCGGCGTCGCGGTAGAGGATGACGGACCGGCCGTGCTCGGGGTGCCAGCGGATCAGCCAGGCGAGATCTTTGCGGACAGGGTCGGTGGTGAAGGTGACCCAGCCGCCATCGCGGGTTCTGTCGTGGCGTCCCCAGGTGCCCGTGCCGTGGCGGCGGCCGATCGCCTCCACGGCGCGCGGGTCATCGATGGGGATATGCGCGTCGTCGACGAAGGGTAAGTCGGGGATGGGGTGGTCGGTTCTCAGCCCATTGGCGACGGGCTGGAGCTTGTGCTGTGGCATTACGACTCCCGCTGGACGTGTACGCTGTAGATAGTTACAGCGTAGTCGATGGATTACTACAGCGCTGATGGCTATATGACTACAGCGCTGTTACTCGGTACAGCGCAGGGCGCTGACGATCGCCACCGGGCTGATCGCGCTGGTGGCAGTGGACTACACCGCGCGCAACGCAGATACCGCCCAGCGTTCCTTTTGACCGTCGGCATCATGCTCAGCGGGACAGGCAGGGGTACCAGGAGGACTCGCCGTAGATGGAGCGGCTCCAGTTGTCGCGGTCCCAGCCGGTCACCGTCCGGCCGGTGAGCGCGGTGATGGCGGCGGCCGCCGCCTCCTGCGCGCCGGCCTGGTCCCGCGCCGAGATCGTGCCGAAGAACCCGAAACCGTCCACCTCGATCTCCCCATCGGCGCCCTCCTCCCGAACGTGACCCCAGCCCCAAAGTGGGTCGATCGGGCAGGTCGTCCCAGTCCAGCACTTCCGCGAACAGGACCTCACCATTAGAGGGCGGCTGGGGTCACGTTCGGGAAAAGGACGCCTTGACGCCACGGCCCCGCTTGGTGATCCGCCGGCCCGGTTCCAGTTCTTGGTGTCCACCACGAAGACGCCCGCCGGGCCGATGACCAGATGATCCACGTTCGCCTTACCGCGGGGCAGCGCGCGGTCATGCAGGACCAGGTGGCCGGCGCGCTCCAGGCGACGCAGCGCGCGAGCGGTCCGCCGTTCGCCGGCAGCACCCTTGCGCCAGCTGCGCACCGCCTCATGTCGGCGCCACCGCTGCACGGTGTCGGCAACCACCGCCACCACCGCGGCGACCAAGGCCGGCCCGCCAGTCGAGCAGAGGCGCCGGGTACGGCCAGCCTGCCACTCGGCGCGGTACCGGGCGTGAGCCGAGGCGCTGGCCCCTGACGAGGGAGACACGCCACGTGCGCGCGTCCTCACGGTATGACGGCCCACCGACAGCGCGAAGGCCGCTCGTGCCCCGTACGTCTCGCTTCGCGTGGCATGCGAGACGTACGGGGCGACTCACCTACTGCTAAGAGCACGGCGAGCGCTACTCGTCATCTCGTCCACCGCTCCCGATGAAGTGGGCGGCGCCGAACAGGAGCCCCATCGTCGCCGCGAAACTGCCGCCACCCCAAGCCGGAAGGTACTCCGGCGACTGCTTCAACAGCATCGCCAGGCCGACGGCGCAGATGGCGACGAACGCCGACACTAGCGTCATGATCGCGAGCCAAATGGCCCGCTGGTGGAACTTGCTCACGCATTTCTCCTGCTCAAAGACATGGATGGCAACCAGTGCCACCGGAGTCTGAGATTGCGTGAGCTAAGTACCTGTCATACTCTGGGAGGTCTGGTCAGCGGAGATCCACGACACGAGGTCGTAGGCGCCGCGGTAGCGCCTGTCACCCTGGTCCTCAAGGAGGGTAAGAGCTGGCCTACCGCGATCCTGTGCGGGGCCACCGCCTTCGTGGGGACCGCCACGTTCATGAACGAGGTGATCTCGTAGCTGGGTTTTCGTCAAGCACCGCGGTGGTCGTCGGCGCGTGAGGTGTCCCGGGCCTACTGGCCCCGTCGCGGGACTCGTCTTGCGCGTGCTCATCGGCAGCAGGCCACCGCCCGGGCCACCGCGGCCGCCGACCTCCCGCTGCTGCTCTACCGGTTCCGCACACCCCCACCGGCGGGGGGGGTGGCGTGCTGAGAGAGGAACGCCTGGGGGATGGGGGAGGTCATCGGATCATCCTCTTCGATGCCCGGCCTGTGCGGGCCGGTTCAGCGACCCACGGGGTCTGGCGGCGAGCGTCATGTCCTTGGCGGCGTGCTCATGGAGGATCTGCTCGCGCTCACACCGGCCGGGCGGTAGTTGACCCGGCACCACGGTGTCCCGAACGCCTTTAGGTGCAGGAGTCGTACAGCGGTTCGTCGTAGCGCTGGCGGAGGATCGCGAGGGTGACTTGCTTGCTGTTGACGGTCATCGCCTTGATCTCCACGGTAGTGGTGGTCTCGGCCCACTGGGGAGCGAGCAGAGGACCGCGGGTAGCCATGACTCTCCCTTCACGGTGGGGATGCTTTCACGGTGGGCCAGATCCCGGACCGGCGCCGGGGCTGAAGGGCGTGCTGCTGTCGCGCTGCTGGCAACCTTCCGCGTGGGCGGCATCCTCACCCGCCCAGGCCCGGGCAGCGCCTGGCCTCACTGCGACAGCGGAGCCAAGTCATCACAGGTAGGCCTCACCCTCATGTGATCCCGCATCGGCACCCCGTCCCGTGATCGCAGCGGGCCTCCTTCCACGGCCAGCACGGCACCGAGCCGGGAGACGCCCCGATCTTGCTAACAACCCCGATTTTCTCGCGAGAGAACACGGATTGGTCGACGATCCGCTCCCAATGCCGCACACAGACAGCTATGCCCTTATTCTATTTCGACGCAACATTGAGAATGCAATATGAACTCGACGACAAATGCATTCCAATAATCGCCCCCAATAATGCGTTGGCGGTCTTCATGGACTTCATTTCTCGCCGATTTATTGCTACTACTCGAACCATCTGCTCGCGGTCCGCGCAACCGGGGAGCTCATCGGTGAGTGTGTCCAGAGAAGGACATAGGGGCCTGCCATCCGAGTCCTGGGTAGCTGATCGCAAGCAGTCGCGGTGCTTCCACGACAATGTTGGCGCTTGTCTTGTTTCGTGTCGCTGCTCATGTTGTTCAGTTTCGTTTCAACTACAAAGCATTTCGTTTCGTCTTGCCTAGTTTCACTGCGAAGGCTTGTGCCATTCCAGAGCTGGCCGCAAAGTCAGTCCAGGAGGCAATCTTTGGTGGACAAGCCCCCGCCATGCTTGCGCTTGCCTCCCCCACCCTGACGCCGGCTCGAAGGGAGAAGCCGATGGATGATCCACCCTCACGGCAGCTCCTGCCTGCGGATTTGAGCGAGGCAACAACGCTGATCGTGGCTGCCGTCCTCGCTGTCGCAGCATCGATGATTGCGGCTTCAGGGCACACTGCTACCGCAATCCGCGTCTTGACTAGCTGGTTCGTTCGCGGCCGCCATCACGAGGCAGTCAACTGGCCTGAGACTCGCACAGTCTGGATGCCGTTGCCTAGCACCAGGTTCGCGCTGCTCAACGCCCTGTCTCCCCGGCCTGGCCGAGTGAACGGAGACACAGCCTGATGGAACGAGTCATGGCGTTGCCGCTGGGCGTTGCGGTCGGTGCATGGTCGACTAGCCGGTCCTTGCTAACATTGGCGGCCCGACTGGCCCCTACCGTTCCCTCGCCGCGCGCAGCGGCGCTGGCTGGCCTCCAGCCGCCTCTTTGGACGCCGACCCCGATCGCCTGCCGACAAGCGAGCGCGCCTGCACGGCTTGTGCTGCGGGGTCGCAGTAGCATTCCTGCATGCCATGAGCCTGCAGGATCCCTGTCAGGGCCAGGTTCTGCCCTGCGCAGCTCCGCGACAGGCGGGCCGCAGCTACCGCTCCGCGGGAGGCAACCGCGGATGCTTGCCCCCTGATCTGAGCAATTCCCAAAACCTGCACACTTCCGAAAGCACCGATCTGTTGGTCCAGGCGGGCATTCGGAGATAAAGAAGAGGCTCTCCGCTGGCACGGAGGGCCTCTTTGTTTTCTGGCCCAAATGCCCTCGATCCCTGCTCGCCTGAATCGACGGCCCAGCCTACGGATTAAACTAATTATTCGCGCCCATAAGGATTCGCGAGCCATTTCTTATTCTTTTGTTCTGCCGCTTTCCTCAACGCTATTCGCGAGGGACGGAAGGAAGGTTAGGTGACCCTTAGATTCAAAACCTGTTTAACCGGTTACATCTATCGATTCGGAAAGATCATCGGTCTGGTTGCCTCCGCCCGTCGGAAGATCATCCGGCCTGGAGGCTTGTCAAGGGCCGATCGTGGTGTAATTGTTTTACCAAGGGTTCCGTGACGGCCGACCGCGCATTCTGCGAAGGCCCGAGCAGAACCTCGCTCTGTATGTGGGCACTGTTGCTGCGATGCCAGTCAAAGCAATACAAAACGCCCACTCGCCGAGCTGACCCGCGTACACCCTGTGCGCGGGCCCCCGCCTGGACCACAGGTCAAGGAGGAGTGCGACGCGAGCGCGAGCACACGTGCTCCCCATGTATGCGCACGCGAGCGTCGCGCGCCTCCTCGGCCTTCGCAGAGAGGTACCTTCGGTGTCACACCCGATCAACGCCGGCAACGTCGCCGGCGCCCGCGCCCACCCCACTCACGGGCTGACCTTCGGCCTGGCGCTGCTGGCCCACGTGGGCTTCACCGGCTACCTGATGTTCCTGGGTCACCCGCTGTGGGAGTCGCTGGCCGGCTCCACCAGCGCCGTCCTGGTAGCCGCCTACGTCACCCGCGTGGTACTCACCGGCGTGCCGCATCTGGCCTTCACCGCGCGCTCCCTGGTGGCCCGCACGGTGCTGTCCTGGGTCAAGCAGGGAGTCGCCGAGCAGCTGCCGGCGACCCAGCCCAGCAAAGACCAGCAGCCGTCCTCCGTTCAGGGGGAGGTCATCGCGTGATCACCCTCTACACGACCTCACTCGCCAGGCACGAGCTGCGCGAGGCCTACGTCTACATCAAGGAGCAGCGGCAGATCCACGCCATCAAGGCCGTGCGCCACGGCGGCCCGTCCTGGGGGTTGAAAGAGGCCAAGGACCTGTGCAACGCCATGCGCGACGGGCACGCCAAAGGCATCTTCTTCGTCTCCCTTCAGACCTTCGACCAGGTCAACAACCTGGTGTCCACGCGGCCGCACGCCGCAGTCAAGGAGCTGGACGACGAGACTGCGGGCTTGATACCGACGCGCCATGCGAGCGCCATCGTGAAGCACTTGCTCGACTGGACGCCCGAAATCCCGGTCCAGGTCAAGCCATGGTCGACCGAGCAAGATATCGGCGGCGAGCACGTGCGCAGCACATCGACGCTCACGACGCAGCGCGTCACGCCGGGCACCCCCACGCCGGAGCGTGTGCGGCCGGCGCGGCCCAGACGGATTCCAGCCGAGCCGCCCACGGCCACGCGGCGCCTGGCCGACGAGCTGAAGTTGGCCTGGCGTCAGGCCGGGGAGCCGCCGCTGCGCAAGCTCCAGCGTGCCCTGATCAACAGGGGCGTCGACGGCGCCGTGTCCAGCGCGTCGATCTCCAAGGCCATGTCCGGGTCCACCGGACGTCCACCGTCGTGGACGTTGGTGGAGGAGCTGCTGTGGGAGTTCGACAAAAACGCCGATATCGACGGCTTCTGGCGGCCGCTGTGGGTGCAGGCCCGCGAGGAGATCGCGCCCCTGGGTCTGTCTTCCACCACCGGCACGACTGAGTCGAGCACGGTCGTCCCGGTCATCAATCTGGTGACCAAGCCCGAGGAGGAGAACAACACCGCCGCCTCGCGTAGCGACGCCCACGACCACGCCCCTAAGGCCGGAGACGGGGACCCAGCGGGCTTCGAATGCGAGGACTGCGGCGCCTGGGTCGTCAACGCCGACCGGCACTACGCCTGGCACTGGAGCATGGAAAAACAGCTCCGCCGCGCGATCATCCGAGGAGTTGAGAGCACCGGCAGCTAGCGGCAGCCCACCGACCGGCGCCCCGCCACCGACTTCGTGCACGCCGCGGAGCTCGGGGGCGGGGCGCCTTCTCAGCGGGGCTCGGTGCTGGCTCGGGGAGAAGGGCGGGCCGCAAAGTTGACGATGACCCCGAGCCCCACGATGCCTGCGAGGACCTGCCCACACGCTCCCGCAGTACGGCGAGCGGCGCGTTGACCCGGTCCGAAAACTCGTGTGCAGCTCCCGGTCAGTTAGGCTCACGAAGCTCGTCGGCACCACCACGACGAAGCTCGTCGGCACCACCACGACGAAGCTCGTCGGTCCGCGATGCGACCGCCCCGTGACAGGGTGCCGGGGCGCCGCCGTGTCAGGTGATCTCGAACCCAGCGAGCCCTTCCGGAAGGCCGTGTTGCACTGCGCGGACCATGGCCGCATGGAGCCACTCGGCGTTGCTGGCCGCGATGGTCAGCGGTCCGCCAGCCACCGTGTACTACTCCTACGCTCCGGTGTACTGGACCCGGATGGTGGCCTGGTTGCCTTCGCCCTCGGTGGCCACTGTCAGATCGCCGGTGATGACGCCGACCTCGTCGGTCATGACCCCGTCGAGGCCGGCTTCGACATCGGACTCTCGTCGCATCGTCACGGGTGCCAGGTGTCGAGCATCCCGTCGAGCGCGCTCTTCTCGGCCGCGGTGATGGTGGCCCGTAGTGGTGCTTCACGTCGGTCCATGCCCGGGCGTAGGTGCACCAGTAAGACCGCAGCGGGGGCTTCCACTGGGCGGGGTTCTAGTCGCCTCGGCGCTGATCTCGATCTCAGCGTGTGTCATGCGGAGCAACAGTAGCCCGATGGCAACCCGGCCAATTTCGGCTGCCGAAGGGGGCCACAGCGCGATCAGGAGTCACTTTGGGGCTGCGGACATTTCGGGCGGGCCTCCCGGCACAGGATGCGGACCGCGGGCCGTCGTCGTGGGACGTCCTGAAGGCTGGTCCGCCGCCCGGCGGAGGTCAGAGCCCGAGACGGCGGTACAGCCTCGCGATCGGCCCGGGCGCGGTGTCTGCGTGGTGTTCCTGCAGGTCTCTTCGGTCCCGTTCCCGGTTGTCGGCGATCTCGCGTGCAGTGAAGCGGCGGCACCACCGTACGGCGCCTTCTCTGATCCAGTAGTGAGAGCGGCAGGGCAGCCCCCAGTTGCCGATCGAGGGCGACAGGGAGACGTCCCTGCCGTTGTAGGTGAGGGTCCACTGTGCCGGGGACAGCGGCGTGACGATCTCGTGCCCGCACCCGCAGACGCACAGGTGCCCGCAGGTCGCGTAGGGGATCGATACGTAGAGCACTCTCGGCTCGAGCTCGGGCGGGAAGCTCTCAACGAATTCGGGGCGCAGGAACGCGGTGGCGGTCACGGGAGGTCCTCGTTGGCGATCTCGTTGGTGACCAGCGAGTAGGTGGCGAAGGTCTCGTCGGTCGCGTCGGCGTAGACGCCCAGGTAGCGCTTCCACCGGTCGACCGCCAGGAGCGCGTTGAGGGCGTTCAGGTCGGCGGTCTGGATGTTGCGGCCGTAGTCGTCGCGCTCGGGGGCCGGGGCCGGGATCCTGTGACGGGCCTGGGCGCGGCGTCCGGGCAGGCTGGTGGAGACCCGCAGGAGGCCGGTCAGCTTGCCATCGATCTCCTCAACGCCCAGCCCGACGTCGATGAAGGGCACGTCGTAGGCTTCCAGCCAGTCCATGATCGGCTGCTTGCTCAGCGCGTCGTCGGAGGCCAGGAACACGAAGGTCGCCCCGGACAGGACCTCGAGGGTGTCCTCGTCGAGGTAGTGCTCGTAGGCGGTGATGCCGCGGTGCATCTGGGAGTAGACCGAGGCGAAGTGGGCGGCCTTGTTCGGGCGTTCGCGCAGCACTTCCAGGGACGCCGCGCCGGGCGCCCGAAAGGCATTGTGGTTATCGAGGCAATCACCGTCGATGAGCAGGATCGAGTCGACCTCGGTTTTGGCGATCTGGTCCAGAATGTAGCTGCCGGTGCCGCCGAGCCCGATGATCGCGATGCGGTGGCCGCGGAAGCGGCGGTGGACGGCCGCGAGCCCGGCCCGCGAGGTGGCGGTGTCGCGGTAGGCGAACGGCGAGTCGGCCTCGACGTCCTGCCAGGCCGCGCCAGGGGTGGCGGTGACCGCCGGGTTGAGCGCTTGGGCCTGGTCGGCGATCATCCGGGCGTAGGCGGTGACCTTCGCGTACTGGTCGGAGTAGCCGGACGGCGCCGGCTTGGACGACAGCATGAAGTCGGCTTGGACACCGTCGGCGATCACGCGGACCTCGTCATTGACCATCGGGAGCCGGCGGCCGTGCTCGTCGCACGGCGCCGAGCCGCCGAACCAGATGCGGTGGTCGGTGTCGGAGACGACCTGGTCGCCGCTGACGGTGACCGGGTAGGCCAGGAACCCGTATTCCACGGTCCGCGCCCCGGTAACGTAGGGGATGTGCCGGACGATTAGGTGCCCCGCTTGCACCACGACGTCATAGCCGTCGTCGAGCAGGCGGGACAGATCCGCGTCACGAACGAGAAGTACGGACGACATCGAAGACCATTCCGTTCTTCACCTTCACGCTGTGGGCGGCGGTCAGGCTGCCCGACCCGTGCCCGTCGTGCCCGCGGCTGTAGCGGACGGTGTAGGTGTCCTGGTCGGTCTGCGGCTGGCCTGGGTAGGCGAGCTGGACGACCTCCTCGAAGGAGATCTCCTTGTCCCTCCAGCGGTGCGAGCGGGTGTTGACGATGATGGTGACGGGCGGGGGCCCGTGGACGTCTTGTGACATGTGCTTCTCCTGCGGCGCATAGAGGAACGGAACGCATCTGCGTCAGATGTTAGCCAATGCTCGAAATTTCGAGCACTGCTACTGTAGCAGGGGTGAGCGACATGTGGAGCATTGGGAGAAGTCAGGGGCAGCCGGGATGAGCGAGAGCCCTGGGGTCGACGTCAAGGCGCTGCACGCGGCCTTGGACGCCGCGCGCGTCAAGGACGGCTTGTCTTGGCGGCAGTTGGCCAAGGAGGTCGGCGTGTCCGCCTCGACGATCTCCCGCATGGCCAACGGGTTGAAGCCGGACGTCACGGCGTTCGCCGCGATGACGACCTGGTTGCGGATGCCGGCTGAGTCCTTCTACGTGAACCCGATGCAGCCGGGCGCCGAGGAGCCCGAGCTCGTCGCCTCGCTCGTCCCGCACCTGCGAGCTCGCCGGGACCTCTCAGAAAAAGATGTGGCGTATCTCGAAGAGGTCATCGGCGCCGCGGCCCGGCTCTTCCAGACAGAACGAGACGATCGGGAGGGCTGAATGCCCCGAGGCGGGTGGACGCAGGCGCGAATGCGCGAGGTTGTGCTCGAAGAGCGGGGGGAGCTCGGGCTGGGGGCGATTGATCCGTTCGATCCGTACGCGCTGGCCGACGCTCACGGAATTCTCGCCTTCAAGCTCGGGGACCTGCTCGCCGGCGGCATGAGCCAGAAAGCCTTCGGCCACTTCACCATGGACAACTCGGCCGCGTGGTCTGCGGCCCTGGTCCCTCTGGGAAGCGCACGTGTCATCGTCGAGAACGAGTCCCACGCCCGCGTCCGCCGTAGGTCCAACATCGCGCACGAGCTCGGCCACTTCCTGCTGGAGCACCCCTTCGACAACGTGATCCTCGGGGAGGACCACAAGCGCCAGTTCGACGAGAAACAGGAGAAGGAAGCCGACTTCATGGCCGGCGAACTCCTGATCCCGCTCGCCGCGACCTCGCGCATGGCCTTCGACGGCTGGGACAACGCGCGCGTCGCGGCGGCCTACGACGTCAGCCCGCAGTTCGCCCAGAAGCAGATGTACGGCCAGCGCGTGCGAGCACAACACGCCGAACGCAAATACAACTTCGGACGGTCGAACCTCAACAAGTCCACCGCCCGGTGACCGGTCCGGTTCTGCCCAAGCGCCGAGTGGACCGGCGCGGCTGGCGGACATCGAACACCGGGAGATTGTCGCCCGTGTCCCCTAGGGTGGCCCTTGGAGCGCACCGATGTCGGTGACCCGCACCAGCCCCAGTGGACCGAATCGGTTCGGGGTGGCCAGATGTCGCGGTTCCCCTTGAGGAGCTTGCGGCGGCCCGGTACGGCGATCTGTCCAAGGTGGTCGCAACGGCCCAGTGCCCTGCCATGGCGGGGAGGTGGTACGGCGGCGGCACCGGCCTCTGCACGACGGGAGGCGGACCCACTCCGCATCCTTGTCCTCCAGGGCGGGCAGCGGAAGTCTGCCGTCCCTGCGGCCGAAAGCAGAGGTGCGGTATGTCACCGCGTCGTCCCAACCGCCCGACCGGGCCCTTCCCCTACCTCGACGAGCCCGAGTACCGGGCCCAGTTCGTCCAGGCAGGCCTGGAAGACCCCCGGTGCACTCTCGACCAGAGCGCCCTGGAGCGCCTGGCCACCGACATCACCAACATCAAGCCCCTGATCGAATCCAGCGGCAGCAAGAACACCGGCATCGTGGTCAAGGGCTTCAAGCCCAACGCCGTCCGTGAGGTGACGACCGAGCACGGGACCCTCTACCAGCTGATCGCCAAGCAGTCTGGTCTGGCCAGCGCGATCAACCAGTTCAACATCCGCTTCGCCTACGACGTGGCCCAGGCCGTCGACGTGGCCACGCCGCGCGTCGTGGCGATCACGGCGCCGGACGGCCGCCAGCTCGCGGCGCTGGAGGTCGAGTTCGAGTCCGAGCAGGCGCTCATGGACCACCTGACCTTCGTCGAGGGCAGGCTGAACGCGGCCGAGAAGGCCCGCAAGTACGACCTGAAGGCCGACCTTCAGGTCTCCGGCCAGTCCGAGCGGGCCACCTACCACATCGTGCGCTACCGCGTCGGCGACCAGGTGTGGGACACCTCCGCCGCCACGGCAGGCTCCAACCGCACCCGGCACCGCCACGACCTGTACGGCCTCCACCCCGCGGTCGGACTGCTCGGCCTGCCTCAGCAGATCTTCGGCGGGCCCGAGGACCAGCGCTGGCGGGACCCGGCTGACTGGCGGGACCGGTACACCGTGAAGCTCAACGAGTTCTTCGGCGTCGATCCCGAGAGCATCGAGATCCCGGCCGACGATCCGAACAAGGCCGCGGAGGCGATGCAGAATCGCCGGTTCGCGGAGGCCGCCAACGCCGCGAGCCAGGTCGCGATCACCGACGCCGCATTCGTGATCGGATATGTCCCGGCCGACGAGAACCGGCCGGACTTCGACGCAGCGCTGGCCTCGACCAACCTGCGCACCCACCTGCGGGGCCCGCTGGACTTCACCGGCGCCAACCAGGCCATGGCGTCCGGCCGCAAGCTGGCCGACGCCGCGTATGCCGCCGACGCGATCACGGACCTGGAACACGCGGTCCTGTCCGGCGCGACGCCTGCCGCATGTCTTCACGCCGAGCCGCGTGAGGCCGTGGTGGCGCTGGTCCGGTTGGTCGACCGGGTGGCCTTCCCCGACAACATCCCCGACCTGCGCAGGACGACCAAGGTGCTCGTGGAGCCGTCGCCGGCCCACCTGACCGCCAAGCATGCGCTGGCCAGGGCCGAGATCCGCAGCGCCCTGCTCACCGCTGCGGTCGGCGGAGTCGATCTCCCGGCGGCCGCGATGGACACCCCCCATCCGCGGATGGTCCGGCAGGGCATTCCCACCACCGGCCTGTCGGCCGCCGACCTGATCGCCGCCGCGATGTCCGCCGAGCCCAGCCCGATCCGCGACGAGGCTCGTGCCGAGTTGGCGCATGCCGCGGTTCCGGGTCTGGTCAACGGCAAGGTGCTCCTCGGTCCCTACGGGTCCACCGGCGACCGGCGCACGCCGTTGACCAAGCTCGCTGCAGCCCGCATCACCGGCGACGGGATCAGGATGTTCGTCGAGGCCATCGACACGTTCGCCGAGGTGCTCCAGGTACGCGCTGGCCGCCCGGCCGCGCCGCGGCCGGGCGCATCTGAAGGCCGTCTGCGCCGCGTGCTGGACGGGGAGGTGGTGACCACCGAGACGAAGGCGGCCGACTCGGAGTGGTTCACCAGCCATTGGCCGTTGGAGACCAGCGGGCCCGGCGGCGGGCTGGGCATACCGTCCCAGCTGTCGCCCAGCGAGCAGTGGACCACCAAGCTCCAGAACACGGTCGGCCTGATCGAGAGCGCGAAGCGGGCCGCGAACGCTGTCGCCGCGCATTTCACGGCCATGGTGCCCCTCGTCGGGGAGGGCCGGGAGATGACGGCCGAGGATCGGGAAGGCTGGCAGGACGAGCTCGAGGATCTGCAGGACATCGTGAAGGACGCCGGCCGAGGGCTGAAGCTGCTGCGGTATCGGCCGACCGACACCGACGCCACGGTCGGCGACATCGACGACTTTCCCTTCACGCAGGACACCAAATGAGCGGCATCGTGCCGTCGGCTCACGCCCTGTACTCCGACGCTTCGGCGCCGGGGCCGGTCCTGCAGCGGCATCACGTCCCGCTCCTGACGCACGCCTTGGGCTGCTACAGCAGCGGCGAGCCGTTCTGGTCCCGGGTCGACAGCGTTCAGGCCTATTCTCCCGGCCTGTACCTCGCCCTCGACGCCAAGCACCGCATCCTGTGGCTCGGCAAGGCGTGTGGCGCCCAGGGCGTGACCGGACGGATCAGGATGCATTTGGCCGAGCCGTGGAAGCGCAAGGCCTTCCACTGGATCTGGGTTGCCCCCGCCTACGACCAGATACCCGGTCCCGCTCTGAAAGCCGCCGAAGGCTGGGCCGCTGAGGCGTTGGATCTGCGGACCCAGATGCCGCACCGCACCTGGCCGTCCTCAGCGGGGTGGCTGCCGCTCGTCGGCCGTCAGCAGGTGGCCTGACCCTCGTGTTCTGGCTGACCTCCTCACCGGGCGGCCGGACCTACGCAGCAAAGTTCCGGGCGCGTGGTGCGGACCTCGGTGATCCGGCGGCGGAGACGAGGATGCGGTCCGCCCTTGCCGTGGTAGACGACCCGAACGCCTTCAAGAACTCCTTCAGCAACCTCAGTGGTTCAACAGCCCCCGAACCGTTTGTTGAGACCCTGCCCTCGACGTCGCCGACCTCGGCCAGCGCAACCGCCGCGCCAAGGTGCGGCGTAAAGGCGGCGCGGTCGACGTCATCGTCTGGCAAACGCCCACTGCCCGGCTGCTGCCCCGCCTGCTGGACGGGCGCCGCGCCGGCCCGGTGTTCCTCACCGACCGGCGTGCCCGGGTCGCGTTGCCGCCTTCCGACGTCGATCCCGGCTCCGGCCGGGCCCGGCTGTCTTACCGCCGCGCCGCCGAGCTGTTCGAGCAGGCCACCGCTGAGCTGCCCGGTGGGCCATGTACGCTGCACCAGCTGAGCCACAGTGCGCTCACCCACGCCGCAGAAGACGGCGCCAACACCTCGACCCTGCTTGCCTACTCCGGGCACACCTCGGTCGCCTCGCTGGCCCGCTACGCCCGGGTCTCTCCCGAGGCGCTGGCCCGCTGGCAGGCCGGACATGATCCGGCCGCCCGCCGCCGCTGAACCCGGAAAAGTCCTCCTGCACAGGACAACACCGACCGGTTTTGGCCCGGTCCCCGGCATCTTGGTGAAGGTTAGGCGGTCATGGACGCGGCGGGCAGACCGAAGACCTCGTCGAAAGGGTGCGCAAGGCGAGTGCTGACCAGGTAGTAGGAGCCGCCGGGCGGTTGGTGACCGATGGCGGCGTAGTGCGTGATCTCGGTGGGGGTGAGGACGCCCAGGTCGCCGAAGACGTAGAAGAGGGGGACGGGAGTGTTCATGCCGAGAAACTGCATCCCGGCGGTGAGGCAGGCCCGAGACACCGCGTAGCGGTCGGTGTGGGTGCTGGGAAGGCGGGTCTTGGCGTCGATCGTGACGAGACTGGTGCCGCGGGCGGCGATCAGGTCGGGGAAGCGGCGTAATGAGGATTCGGTGCGACTGAGAGCCTTCTGGATGGTCGGGGGGAAGGTGCCTTGGCCACAGCGATGAGTTGTCCAGCCGCGGCGCTCCAGTTCGCGGATGACACGTTGTTCATGCAGGTCACCTGCCTGGTGACGGGTGTGCCAGTCGGCCACGAGGGCGTCCTTTCGACTCTGCGCGAACTTCCGTAGTACGATGTTGTGTTCTTTGGTACTACTGCGATGTCTGCTACCGTACCCGGCATGGCGGCATACGTTAACCCACACTTTCGTCCCACGCTTTGGCCGGGGATCATGGTTCCTCCTCCACTTCTGCGGCCCTTTCCCGACGTCCGGGTAGAAGGCGGGGAATGGGTAACCTGGCCCATCGGCCCGAAAACAGAGGAACCCGTGCCGCTGCCGGTCGACTTCTACATGCGCGAGTTCCTGGAGCTGCGCATAGACGACCTGGAGGCCGTCGCCGAGCTGATGAGGGCCTATGGGCCGCTGTTCGACATGGATGGTGGCGAGCTCGACCTGTCTAGCTGTGATGAGGAGTTCATCGAGCAGGTCGCGGCGATCCCCAAGTACCACCAGGTCACAGGGAGCATGCGCCGGGAAGGTTTCCACCGGGATCTGATCCGGCTGCACGTGGAGATGGGCCAGGAGGCCGTACGAACCTGGCTGGCCCTGCAGCGCGAGGGCGGCATCGAGGAACTCATCGCTCCTGACCTGACCGGCGACAGGCTCGCTCAATGGCAAGAATTGCTGGAAACGACGTCGCTGGAGGAGACGCGAGAGGTTCTGATCTCAGATGTGATCGGTTCTTTCGAGGACGTCGTGGAAGGGGCTCTCAGCAAGTTCAGTATTGGCCTCAGCGGTCTTTCGCGACGTCGCCCCACGATCTACTCGGTGTCCTTCCTCCAGCTCTACAACCACCTGGTCGAAAACGCCCACGTCCGCACCTGCGCCAACGAAAGCTGCCCGCGCCCCTTCGTCCGGCAACGCGGCCGTGCTGAATACGGCCAGCACCGTACCGAAGGCGTCCTGTACTGCTCCCGCGAGTGCGCCCGCGCCCAGGCTCAGCGAGAGCTACGCCGCCGGCGCAAAGCCGAACGCACCACACCGTAAGAAGCCCTCGGCAAGCTCCCCTCACAGGTGCGGGCCTGAGCCAGATAGGCCTCCGGGGAGGATCGGACCGGAATTTGGCGCTAGAAAGTCGATCTTGACGACGATTCGGTGACGACGACTGTTTCCCCTGGTCGAGCGCCTTAGCGTGCCTGCTCATGCCCGTGGATTTCCTCTCAGATGAGCAAGTAGCCCGCTATCGCCAGTTCCGGCCCGAGGTGTCGGTGGCCGAACTCGAACAGTTCTTTCGGCTGGACACCAAAGCGCTGCAGGCGGTGGCCGGTAAGCGCCGCCCAGCGACGAAGCTGGGGTGGGTGGTGCAGTGGGGCACCGTGCGGATGCTCGGGACCTTTCTGACTGAAGATCCCCTGGATGTGCCGGGGGCGGTGCTGGAGTTCGTCGCCGAGCAGCTGAACATCGACCCGGCGTGCGCGATCGAGTACCTGAGTCGGCCGAAGACCGCCTACGAGCACACCTGGGAGATCCGGGACCTGCTGGAACGGTCGGAGTTCTCCAAACGCGAGCAGGAGGTCCGCGACTACCTGGCCGCCCGGGTGTGGTCGACGATCGAGGGGCCGCGGGCGTTGTTCGACCGCGCGGTGGTGCACATGCTGCGTGAGGGCATTCTGCTGCCGGCGGGGATCACGACGCTGACACGGCTGATCAGCGAGGTGCGCCGGGCCGAGCATGCCCGGGTGTACCGCACGCTGGCCGAGCGGGCCGGTCCAGAGCTACGGGCGCGGCTGGCCGAGCTGCTGCAGGTGCCCGCTGATCGGCGGGTGTCGGAGCTGGAGCGGCTGCGTACCGCGCCGATGCGGGCCTCGGGCCGGGTGATGGTGGCGGAGCTGCATCGGGTGGCCGAGATCGTCGGCCTGGGAGCCGGTGCCGTCCGGGTGGAGCCGGTGCCGGCGGTGAAGCTGTCGGCGCTGGCCCGCTACGGGCTGGTCTCCAAGGCGCCGACGCTGCGGGATCTGGAGAGCGATCGGCAGGCGGCCACGCTGCTGGCCACCGTGCGGCACCTGGAGACCTCGTCCGTCGATGACGCCCTGGACGTGCTGGACCTGCTGATCACCTCCAACCTGCTGGCCCGGGCTGAGCGGGCGGACAAGGCCGAGCAGCTGCGCACGTTCCCAAAGTTGTGTAAGGCGGCGCGCACGATGGCCTCGGCGGTGCAGGTGCTGATGTCGGCGCCGGAGGATCGGCTGGTGTCGCTGGTGGAGGTGTGGAAGGCGATTGAGGAGGTGGTGCCGCGGGAGAAGCTGGTCTCGGCGGTGGAAACGGTCGCGGCGTTCGTGCCCACGACTGACGATGACGCGGCCGCGCAGTGGCGGGCCGAGCTGGTCAAGCGCTACCGCACCGTGCAGGGCTTCATCGAGCTGCTGCTGGAGGTGATCCGCTTTCGCGCGGTGGAGGCGGGCAGCGCGGTGCTGGCGATGGTGCGCATGGCTGCGGCGATGGCCAAGAGCCGGCGCCGCTACACGCCGGGCGACATCGCCGCTCACGAGGAGCTGATCACCGGGTCGTGGCGACCGCTCATCTACCGCAACCCGGACGTGCCGGAGGGGCAGGTCGACAAGGCGGCGTTCGTGCTGTGCGCGGTCATGCACCTGCACCACGCGCTGCGTCGGCGCGATGTGTTCGCCGAAGGCTCCGAGCGGTGGAGCGACCCGCGGGCCCGGCTGCTGGACGGGCAAGCCTGGCAGCAGGCCCGGCCGCGCATCCTCACCTCGCTGGAGCTGGAGATCGAACCGGCCGGGCACCTGGCCGAGCTCGCCGGCGCGCTGGAGGGCGCCTACGCCCGGGTGCTGGACGGGCTCGGCACCAACACCGCGGTGCAGTTCGTCGGCGGCCGGCTGCAGCTGGAAAAGCTCGGCGCGGCCGAGGAGCCGCCGCTGATGAAGGAGCTGCGCGCGCTGCTGGATGACATGCTCCCCCGGCTGGACTTCCCCGAGCTGCTGCTGGAGGTCTTCGACCGCACCGGCCTGCCGGCCGACTTCACCCACATCTCCGGCGCCGACTCGCCCATGGAGGACTTCGGGGTCAGCTTGGCCGCGCTGATCGTGGCCGAGGCGTGCAACGTGGGCCTGGTGCCGATCGAAAAGCCGAACGTGCCCGCGCTCACGCGGGCCCGGCTGCTGCAGGTGGATCAGGGTTACCTGCGCGGGGAGACGATCGCGGCGGCCAACGCCCGCCTGATTGCCGCCCAGGCCGAACTCGACATCGTGCGGTGCTGGGGCGGCGGGCACATCGCCTCGGCCGACGGGCTGCGTTTCGTGGTGCCGGTGCAGAACCTGTATACCGGCCACAATCCGATCTACTTCGGCCGCCAGCGCGGCGCGACCTGGTTGAACGTGGTCAACGACCAGGTGATGGGGATTGGCGGGCTGGTGGTGCCGGGCACGTTGCGTGACTCGCTGTTCATCTTGGACGCCATCTTCAATCTCGACGGCGGCCCGAAGCCGGAGACGGTGGTCACCGACACCGCCTCCTACTCCGACATCGTCTCGGGCTTGTTCGCGATCTGCGGTTACCAGTTCTCCCCACGTATCGCCGACCTGGCCGACACCCGGCTGTGGCGGACCAACACCCGCGCCGTCTACGGGCCGCTGGAGCACATGTCCCGCCATGTCGTCCGGCTGGACAAGATCCGCGCGCACTGGGGCAACATGCTGCGGGTGGCCGGCTCGCTGACGATGGGTACGGTGCGCGCCTACGACCTGATCCGGATGCTGTCGGCCGACGGCCGTACCACCGGCCTGGGTGAGGCGTTCGCGCACTACGGCCGGATCTCCAAGACGCTGCACCTGCTGCAGTTCATCGCCGACGAAGGCTACCGGCGGATGATCGGCACTCAGCTGAACGTGCAGGAGGCCCGCCACCGGCTGGCCCGGAAGATCGCTTTCGGCAACCGGGGCCAGCTGCGCCAGCGCTACCGCGAAGGCCTGGAGGATCAGCTGGGCAGTCTGGGTCTGGCGTTGAACGCGGTCATCTGGTGGAACAGCCTTTACCTCGATGCTGCCGTCAAGCAGCTGCGCGAGCAGGGCTTTCCGGTCACCGGCGAGATGTGCGCGCGGCTGTCGCCCATCCAGTACGACCACATCAACTTCCTAGGTCGCTACGCCTTCTCCCGTGCTGATGTGGCCGGGGGCCTGCGTCCCTTCCACGACGGTGCACACGAGGGCGCTTGAGCCCTCCACCCGAGCCCCGGCTGAGCCTTAGGGCTGGGGCCATGCCGCCGTGCGCAGCCCGGGTGAGCACCGCAACCGGCGCTACCCGGGCTGCGCCAGCACGACCTATCGCGGATCTTCCCGCTCGGCTCGGCGCATGGCCTCGGAGGTGAGGATCTGCTCCAGGCTCGGGAGGTCCGCGCGCCTGGTGATCTGGAACAGGCCGATGGCGAACATCACCAGCGCCCCGAGGGACAGCAACACCGTCATCACGACATCGAGGACGGCGATGGGGAAGACGTCGACGGTGAGAGCCCTGGCCACGGCGCCCAGCGCGAAGCCCACCGAGCAGGCCATCAGCACCGCTCCACTGGCTGTCGTGTACCAGGGCTGGTTGGCGTAGGCGGCGACGATCTGGACGAGCCCGCCGGTCATGACGATGACGCCACCGATCATGGACCAGATCGTCTGCTCCGGCCACAGCAGGGGGTCCGCCCCCCAGACCATGCCTCCCAGGGCGGTGGCCATCAGTCCCTCGCTCGCGCGCCAGCGCACTTCAAGTCCGATCGACCTGTTGTGCCTGCGCAGGCCGGCGATCGCCCCGACGGTCACGAACCCCAGGGCGGTCAGCAGCTTCAGCAGCTTGCCCGGCCGGTCGTTGATGTAGGCGGCGACGACCTCTCCGCGCTCGGCGGCGCGGGGGGTGTCGCCGTAGCGCAGGCGGGCGGCCAGGGCCACGAGCCTGACGGCGAGCCAGGGACAGACGTCACTCATTTCGTTCACGATCAGTCCCAGTCCGACGCCGATGATGATGTCCGAGGTGCTCACCAGCCGCTCCTCGAAGTGCTCGGAGTGCTCCTGGCGCCGAGGCCGAGCCAGCGGGCGAAGGCCGTGCCGAGCCCGGCCCGGCCCGGCCTGGCCTGGACGGGAGCGGGCCGCCGCTGGGCCAGCAGCGCGCGTGCTTCCACCACGCCGGTGGGGGTGAGCGTGTACAGCTTGCGGCGCGGCTTGTTGGGCTGGGGATTGTCCTCCCACCGGCCGCTGACCCACCCGGCGTCCTCGATGCGGTCGATCACGCCGTAGATCGTGGGGCCGGAGCGTTTGGTCGTCTTCGCGATGATCCAGCCGTGCAGCTCAGTCTGATCGTTGAATGCTTGGAGAAGCAGCTCCAAGACGTCGAGTAGCGGGCCCGTGACCCGCTCTGGAACAGCCATAACTCTTATCTTACCTAAGTCGGTTAGATGTTGCCAGAGTTGTGAGGCTAGTCGCTGTCACCGCAGCCGTGGTCTGCGTGCCGGCCACCGTCTACTACCTGGCCTGGATCCGCCGCGAGGACCGCGCCAGCTCCAGGGAGATCGTCCTGGCCCTCGCGCTGGGCACCGTGATCGCCGCCCTGGCCATCGGCTTTCTATTCCTGTAGAAGATCGCGCGGGCGGCAGGCCGTCCTGCACCAGGACCTTCCTGGACTGCCGCCGGCTGGCCCGTCAGCTTGGGCCCTCCTGACCCAGCACGCGATAGACGCTGGCCAGAGACGGATGACGGCCCTTGTTCCTCCCGGCCGGGATGGTGAGCTTGCGGGCGATCTCCGGCACCGGCACCCCGCGCTCACGCAGACTGCGGGCGTAGGCGACCATGTCGTGGTCGAACACCTTCGGCCGGCCGCCGTGGCGGCCGTGCTCACGTGCCGAGGCCTGGCCTTCGAGAGACTTCTCCCGGATGTACTCCCGCTCGGACTCGGCCATCCCGGCGAAGAACGCGAACAGCGCCGCCCCGTGCCCGCTCGGGTCGTAGACCCCCTGCAGCGGACCGGTCAGCAACTCCAGCTGGATGTCGGCCCGCCGCAGCTCTTCGGCGATGGCCAGGAGCTCGGCCGCGCCGCGGCCCAGCCGCTTCATCTCGTGCACCGTGAAGATCACCCGCTGGTGCGGGACGGCCGTCTTGATGGTGCGGGCGAAGTCCAGCGCCTTGGCGAACTCCGGCCGCACCTTGACGCGGGTGCTGATCTTCTCCGAGAAGATCGGCTCGCAACCCACCGCCTCCAAGGCGCCGAGCTGGCTCTGCAGCTCCTGCTGGTCGGTGGAGCACCGGGCGTAGCCGACCCGGGTCGGCCTGGCCCCGGCATCGGTGAGGGCCGCCGCTCGCGCCGGGCCCGCCGCCCACGCCCGGCCCGGACCACGATCGGCGGGCGTACGAACCTCCAGCTCGGTCCGAAGCTGCGGCACCAGCATGAAGCGCGGCGTGTGGTACTTCGGCGCAACCTTCCCGCCCCGGGTCCGGCAGGCGCTGCCCGCCGGCGCCTGACACACGGGACAGTCGAACGCCTCAACCGCAGTGGCCGGCTCGACAAGATCGCTCATGTCGCAAAACCTACTGAGAGCGCTGTTGTGAGAACACGGTTTTGCGAGAGGTTGTGAGAACGACGACCGGGGACAAACCGGACAGCGCCGGGTGACGGGTCGGAGTCTGTCAGAACTCCTCATTTCTGAGAGCAAGATCAACGCGGATTGGGGCTCGCGACCTGATCCTTACCGCGTCACGTAGCGCCAAAATCCGGTCCGATCCTCCCCAGAGGCCTTGGCTGCACCCCACAGAGGGAAAGAGGCGCTCTCACAAGGAGCTGGGATCGCGCTTGTTGCCCTGGACGCGCAGCATGATGACGGTACGAGGCCGAGGATCTCCTGCGGGTCCCGGCACGGTGCGCACGTCGACGCAGGCGGGCAGGGCGGCGAGGCCGTCGGGCTTCGCCGTCAGATCCAAGAACATGAAGAAGCTCAACGGCGGTCCGCTGACCTGATAGGAGATGGCCTGGGCCACATACTTGGTGGCGATCTTGTCCCAGGAGGCGTCGGTCCAGTCGCGTTTGAGCTCAATGGTGATGAGCTCATCGTGAGGACGCCAGGCCACGTCGACGCGCCCCGCGCCGACGTTGGACACCTCCAGATCCACCCGCAGTCCCTGACCGCCCAGGAAGTCGCGCAGGTCTCTGCCCAGCTCCCTTTCTTCCGGTTTGGGCTCACCGGCCTTCAACTGCCGCAGGTACTTTCCGGCCGCACCGCGGAACTTCTGTGTCTCCGATAGCCGCAGGTCGACAAAACGCAGCAGATAGAGCAGAAGGAGGTCAACGTCGGCGGCGAACCTGCCGGTGTATCCGTCGGGACATTGATCACATAGTTGCTGCTGTACCGATCGGTACACGCCGGCGACGATGGGGACCTCATCGATGAGCTCACGCGCATTCCGGGCGTCGATCATGGCCTCTAGCCGTTGGGTGAGCTCGGGATCCTGAGCCAGCAGAGTCTCGATCCGCCGGGCGTCTTCGGGTGCCATCCGGAGCCCGGCGAGCGGCGTGGACGCCGGGCCGTCAGGTTTTGGGTAGGGCGGCCCTCCTGTGCTCAAGGCCTGGCGCAGCGCGGTGGCCTGCTCGCGGACACGGGCGGTGGCGGGGGCATCATCGGTGTCGGCTGCGTTCTGGAGCTCTTCGAGCCATCCGTCGAGCAGTGCGAGACCGCCTTCTCGGGCCAGGAAGGCATGCTCGACGCGGGGGGCAAGTACGGCGTGCAGGCCGGGCGCGCTGGGCGCGGCGTCGGTGCGGTTGCCGTCGAAGGGCGGAGCGTCGGGGGGAGCGAGCAGGGTGAGGGAGCGGTGCGCTCCGTAGACGGTGACCAGATCAGTGATCAACGCTGGGGCGTGCAGCCACGCTCGAGGCTCGTTTGAGGCCTGCGCCTTTTCCAGGGTGTGGACGAGCTGTTGCCAGGCGGCGATCGTGTCGAATCGCGGCGTACGCCATCCGGCCGGCATGCCCATCATGTTCAACCGGAACTCCACCACCGCCTCGGCTAGGCGCGTGCAGGTATCTCGGGTGACGGGGGCGCCTGCGGCGTAGGCGAGGACGGCGTCCACCGCGGCGCCGAATGCGGCGGCGTCGGCGCGTTCTTCTTCGGCGTGGGCATCGGTCAGCCGTTGCCGGGCGGTCAGCAGCAAGGTTCGCGCTTCGGTGGCGTCGCTGCTGGCTAGAGCTCGCCGCAGGGCGAGCATTCCGAGTTCGAAGGCGGCGTCGTCGGCGACGTCGTCGCGGGCCAGGAGGGCCTCCAGCAAAGCCGGTACCTCAGGTGCGGCAAAGTGTTCAGCGACGGCGCCGGCGACCCGGACGGCGCGACCGGCGAAGTCATCGTTCAGGCGGGGCAGGTCGCGCTGCAGGCGGGTCAGACGGTCCAGCAGGGCGTAGGGGCTGCCGGCCTCGGCAAGAACCAGGCGGGTGCTCGCCTCGAGGGCGATACCGCCGATGAGGTCGAAATGCTTGCCGCGCCTGGCCGACCTGGGCGGCCTGGACCTGCTCGCCGAACACGCCTCTGAGTTGCTGACCCGCCAGGAGCTCCCCGAACTCATCCAGCTGATCCTCAACGATGATCAGGCAAGCGGCAGCGCAGCGGGGCGAAACTTCCTGCTCGCCGCCGCCGTGGCCCCGCGCAACGGCTCACTGACCGAAGGCGAGCAACTCCGGCTGAAGATCGTGACAACGATCGCTCTGCTCCGGCACGGCTTTCGCAGCGGCGTGGGCCGTCATCCCGGGCTGCTCCTGGTCGACTCTCCCGGCGCCGAGGAAGTCGACAGCGGCGATCTACGCCATATGCTCGAAGACCTGGTTGTTCTGTTTTTGACCGCCGCCCTTCCACACCGTTAGCTGGGCGCCGCTGGTCAGCTCCACCCGCTCGAGCATGTCCAGCCCCAGGTCGCGGCCCATGGCGGTGATGTCGCGGTTGATGTCGTCCAGTATCTGTTTGAGCGCCGCGGTCCGGCGCTCGTGCGCGCTGGCCTCTGCGGCCTTCAGCACCGCGGCGGCCCGGGTCAGCGGAGCGACGTCGACCGGCGTGCCCAAGTCGTCGAAGCGTCCTTGACGCTCGGCCAGCGCACCTTCCAGCCGGGCCACCTCCAGTTCCGCCTCGCGTCGCGCCGTGGCAGCCGGGTCGGTCGTCGCAGTCTGCAGCCGGTTGGCGGCGTCCTCGCGCCGGGCAGCGGCTTGCGCTGCGGTGCGTTGGGCGCGCGACAGTCGGGCGGCGATCTCCTCGACGGCTTCCTGCGCGCTGGCGAGCGTCAGGTGGAGATCATCTATTTCGGATTGGGCATCCGGGTCGTCTTCACGGCTACCCGGCTGCGGCTTCGAGGTCACCTCGTGGCTGGGGTGCAACTCGGAGGCGCACAGCGAACAGGTGCCGTCTTTTTCCCGTTCCCACTGCTCCTTGCGTACCGCGGTGTCGCATCGGGGACAGACGGTCGGGGTGAGGGAATGGAAGAAGGCCCGCGCCAACGCCGCCTCCTCGGCTGCGTGCACGGCCACCACGAGCGACCGCCGTTGCCGTTCCCATTCATCGTGCTCACCGCGAGCACGCGCCAGTTCCCCTTGCGCCTGGGCCGCCTCCTGGGTGGCTGTAGTGAGTGCGCCATACAGCTCCTGCAGCGTCGCCGCCGCCTCGTTGGTCTGGGGAAGCGCCTGGAGCCGGTTACGAGCGCTGATCAGGCGCTGGGAGAGTTCCGCCAGTTGAGCCTGGCGGGCCGCGGCATCGTTGGCGGCGCGGGTCTGCGCCGCTGTCAAGTTCGCCGCCACGATCTTGTGGGCGACCTGGGCGGCCACCTTGGTCGAGGCCCACGGCGCCCCTAGGAACAGCTCCAGCAGGCGGGTGGGCAGGCCGTGCTCGACGCTGCCGCCGCCCAGCACCGCCTTCAGGCTGGCCCGGTTGATGTGCAGGGCGCTGGCATAGGCCGGCCAGGACAGCTCACCGGTGATCGGCGCAATGTCGGGGCCCTTCTTGGCGTCCTGCGCGGTGCGCAGGGGCTCAAGGTTCAATCGATCCAGCATGAACGCGTCCATGACCTGCTCGAAGTTCTTCAGGCCGTTGAACTGCGCCAGGACCGTGCCACTGTCCAGTGCGACGACCTCGCCTTGAGGCAGGCCGTTGACCACGGTCATCTCAACGCCGAGGTGCTCATCATCCAGGGTGAACCGTACCCGCACGCGACGCAGCCAGTGCCGTACGTCGGCCTGCAGGCCGCTGCGACCACGCAGGCACCACAAGATGATCTCCAGGATGCTGGACTTGCCGGCCTCGTTCTTGCCCATGGAGGCCACACACCACACACCGGATTCCAACGCCCAAGAAAAGGAGAAGTTCTCCAGCGAGGTGGCTGTCTCAGCCCCAGGAACGGGCCGCAGCCCGTCGAAGAACACCTCCGTCACCAAAACCCGGTGCGGGCGCGGCAGCGTCGTCCGCGCCCGCACTCCGTGGCTGGTGAGAATGTCGCGGACCGCATCCAGCGGCTGGCGTGATCGCTTAGCGACCTCGGCCAGCCACTCGCCTACCGGGCCCTCGGCGCTCTCGTCCTGGCTCATTCCAGCCCTTCCCGCTCTAACGCGGCGGCCAGCCGCGGTCGGACCCGCTCGGTGATTCCCGCGATCACGCGCCCGGACGGGGTGGCCGCGTACTCCTCGTGCTCGTACTGAGATGCCTTCAGCGCTGCTCCGATCAGGCCTTTGGCGACCAGTCCTACGTAGAGTGCCTGCTCGTCGTACCAGGCCAATGCGGGGACGCGTGAGCGCAGTTGCTGTGCCTGCAACTGCCCCGGCTCCAGCAGGTAGTAGTCCCGCCGCCGCACGTGGGTGTCGGAGGTACTGCCTGCCCGTTCGATCTTGATCAGTCCCAGGTGCCGCAGGACTGACAGCGCATTGTGCAGCGGCTCATAAGCGCCGTGCTGGCCACGCAGCATGCGGTAGGTATGCAACTCGGGTTCTCGTTGCTCCAGCACCTCGCGGGCAGCCCGCAGCCGCTCGGGAGGCAGCCGTCCCTGCTCGACAGCGGTGATGATCTCATCGGCGAGGTAGTCGGGATTGCGCATCAAGAAGTCCAGCTTCTGCAGTTTGCGCTGTGCCCGCACCACCCGCACGGCAGCGAGCGGCCCGCCTTCATCGCAGGTATCGCCCAACCGGTCCAAGATGAACAGCAGCCGTACCGCAGTCTGCTCCCGAGTCGGCTCCGTGCCGATCGCCCCCCTACCGGCGAAAGCCTCCACGCTGGCTTGCCGTCTAGAGTTGCCAACCGCGTGATCGTATCTAGGAACCGCTCAAATTGTGCGATGTCAGCAACACTCTGTGACCATATGGTTAGCGCCGATCCGGCGGATGAGGAGATTGGAGATACAGGCAAAGCCGACGCCGTGACGAGCACGCCGCTGCCCGCTGGTGGGGCCCGGCAGTGTCGGCGAATTTTACTACCGAGAGCCCCTGGAGGTCTTCCCCAATCCCTGCCGCTAGCGCACGCCGACCGCGGCCACCACCACCAAGACAGGTTTCACGGTTTCCACCGTTACCCGAATTGCCGTCCGCAGCCAGAGCCCCGTGTGCGCCCCACAGCCCATTTCTGCCAGTGTGGCACCCGTGAGGGGTGTACGCGCGCCCCGATGCGAATCAGCCGACAACGGCGGCAGACGATTCGGGCGGGCAACGGTGAGCCGTACCCGCTGAAAGCGCGGGCCATTACCTGACGCGGGTAGGCAGGAGTTGGGTGTCCTCCAGGCCGAGGTCCGCGAGGGCCTGGTCGATGCTGGGGCGTAGGGGGTCACCGTCGATGAGAGGACTTACCGCGCTGGCGGCTTGGAGGAGCGCCACGGTCAGTTGGATGACGTCCGCATCGCCGAGTTTTGGCGCATTCTGTCGGATCTGCAAAGTGCCGTCATCCATGTGCTCGACGTACGCGCTGGCGGTGGCCATGGTGGTGTGTGACAGCGAGGAGAGGTGCGAGTACACCGGGTAAACCCCGGCGACGTCGTACCGCTCAAGCATGTCGTAGAAGTTCCCCAGCTCGTGCTTGAGCTTTTCATGGAGTTCCTGCTCTGATGAGGTTCGGGTGGGCGGGGCCGGCCGCTGTGCGGCAGCCAGGTCCAGGGCGGCCCGCAACTCGGCGGCGCCAGGCCAGCCGGTTTTCTCCAGCTTCTTGCACAGCTTCTCGCGATCGTCGTCGCCGCGGGCGACGAGCGCGTCCACGGCGGCATCGCCGTTGTCGACGAGCCAGTTGATGGCGTATGCGTGATTGAAGACGTTTCGGACCAGGGGAGCGACCTCGAGCGTGAAGCCTCGCTCCGTGAGCAGCAGCGCGGCCTCGGCCGTGCGGCAGGTAAGACGCCACCAGCTGTAGACCGGACCGAACACCCGCGCCTTGGCCACGGGGACGCTCAGGCCGGTGGCGATGACGCTCTCGGCGGCCTTGAGGAGGGATGCGGCGGTTGCGCGGGCGAGCTCGCCGGTCTTCTGGTCATTCGTCAGGTTTGACATGACAGGACTGTAGGGGCGAGTTCCCGCAAGCCGAAAACCGCCGGAGGTGGCGGCTCTTGGCCTGGAGTTCGGGGGCGCCGTTCGGCCAGGGACACCGGGCCCCGCATGGCGCCACCAGCACCTGGCCAGCCTCGGCCGCTACGTGAGCCTCGGTGAGGAGACCTCCGCCTACATCACGGCCGAACACGACCCCGCTGCCCGCCGACGCAGCGACTGACCAGACCAACCTCAGCCTCTGACATCGGCGCCGAAAGCGCGCCACCGCGGGTCGTGCGACCCGGCGATGTAGTCCTCGAGTTCGTCGGGCGGAGGCTCCCGTCATGGACTGACGCGTTGATGTCGTCTCCGCCGCTGCACTGCTCGCAGCTCTGGATGTGGGTGATCATGTCGCGGATCTGGCAGGCGGTAGGCGTCACGACCTGTTCCTCCTGTCGTAGACGGCGGCGAGGTCACGATATTGGGCTCTGGTGTTGCTGCTGAGATCACGTGGTGGCGGACCTGGACGTGCCGACGGCGAGATGGGCCGGCCCCCGAGCTCGTCCTGGATGAGCTGCAGCGCGCACCGCAGTTGTTCCTCCTGCAGTGCGGCCGCTGGGGTTTGCTGGGTGTATGCGTCCTCAGGAGGCAGCCACGGCGGCGGTTCGGGGCCCTGCCCGGTAGCCGGCCACGTGGGGTCGTCGCTGGCGGCCAGCGGATGGGGGTCGGCCGTGGCCAGGTCGGGGTCTTGGGGGACCGCCAGCAGGTCGGCGAGTGTGTCGGGTACGGCGATCGCGGTCAGGTAGGCGCGCCAGGCGAGGCGTTCGGCGCGGTGACGGGCGCGCAGTTGTTGGATCTGCTGGTCGACGCCCAGGGCGTCGGCGACCACGTCGGGGTCGATGGGTCCGCGGTGCCAGCCGTGTCGGCCGCGCTCGGCCAGGCCGTATTCGGCCAGCTGCCGCAACGCGTGGTTGGTCGCGGTCGGTGACAACCCGGCCAGGTGGGCGAGCTCCAGTCCTTTGGTGTCGTCGGCGCCCAGGTGCTCATACACCAGCGCGGCCGGGCCGCCGAGCTCGCCGCGGAACACCGGGTGCACGGCGCCGAGTTTGCCGGGTTTCCAGCGACGCCAGGCCGCAACGTCGGCGTAGGCGGCCGGGATGAGCAGCCGGTACCGGTCGCCGGCGGTGCCGTGGCGGGGGCGGACGCGGTCGTGCTCGGGGGTGTCGGGGTGGTAGTCCTCGTCCAGTCGCTCGAGGAAGGGGTCGGACTCCTCTCGGAGTTTCTTCAGCGCCTTGGCGACGGTGGAGTGGTCCAGTCCGCACATTAGGCCTAGATTGCGGGTGCCGAATTCGGGATAGGGACTTCCGTGTGAGGTCACTGACATCTGCGCGGCCGCCACGATCGCGCGCAGCACCCGGCGGTAGGTGATGGCGCCTCGTCCGCTCCAGCGGCCGGTGACCTCGGCGACGCGTAGGGCTGACCACCAGGTGCGTAGGTAGCGGTAGGACTCCAGCGAGAAGATTTCCGAAACCTCCCCGCCTTTACTTTGTACAGGTTGGGTCATCGCCTCACCCCAGGCCTCTGCACCGTGCCCCCCCCGGTGTGTTAGCTCCCTTGTGTGGCTGCTGTGACGAGTTTTCTCCCTGAGAACAAAGGTGACGGCTTTTTTCCAGTCCTTCTCCAGGCGGTCGGCCACCGGCCGGCCGGGGCGGTACCGGGAGTAGAACCGCGCCATGCCGGGCCACACCCCCTCCCGTAGGCGACCGGTGACATCGGCCAGTCGCCAGCCGCGCTCGGCCGCGGCGGCCAGGACGGCCTGGCGTGCGTTGCTGTCGCTGGCGTAGTCCTGGTGGGAGTAGATGCCGAGCCGGGCGGTGCGTTCCATTTCTGGGCGCAGCGGAAGTGAGGCGTTCGACCCCGGGCGAGGTAGCCATGGTGCGCCTGCCTCGTCGACGACGAGTTCGCCCAGGTCCACCTCGCGCTCGCCCTGTTCGACGGCGTGCAGGTCCTGCTCCAGCAGCTCCAGCAGCCGGTCCCAGACTCCGGGGCCGTTGGGGTGGTCGATCGCGGCGCGGGCCTGGTCCAGCGACATGGTCAGGCGCTGCCGGCCGCCGCGGCGGTGGACCGAGCCGGGCGGGCGGATCAGACCGTTGGCCAGTCCGCACATGGGCTTGGGGTCGAAGGTGCGATACCGGCGGGCCAGAGCCCGGGCCACCCGCCGTAGTTCATCGAACGGCAGGTCGGCTTGCCACAGCACATACACATGGCGCCCGCCGGTGGGGGAGATGTCGGTGATCACCCGGCCGCCGCAACGACGAATGTCAGCGGCGAACGCCGCGGCGTCGGCGGCCACCAGGGCGGCCGGGTCACCCGGGCTGTGCGCGGAAGCCAGGGAGATGTCGAAGTCGCCGACCAGCAACCGGCCCGATCCCGAGGCCACGTCGTAGACATAGACCGCGGCCGGGTCGACCGGGGGGGCGTCCAACGGGAGCACCTGCTCCAGGCGTGACTCGCGGCCCTGCCGCGGCGCGGGGAAGCCGCGGACATCACGCGGAGACAGCCGGACGCGGCCGCGACGCCCCAGCGCGGGTGCGCACAATGCCCACTCGGTCGCCGCTGTGATCGCGGTCGCCTGGTGGTCTGGGTGCGGGCTGGTAGTGGGTGTTGTTGCGGTGCGGCTATCGCGGGTCATCGACAGCACCGCCCAGCAGGCGGGGGAGCGGCGTAGTGCTCGAGTCCCTGTGGGCAAGGGTGCCTGCGTTCATGCAGGTTGCCGCTCAGGGACTGGCGATTTGACTGACCGGTGAGGCCGGCGGGTGTCAGATGGTTTTTGGCGCGGCTATCGCGAAGATCGGTCGCAGCGCGCAGCCGGCCGGTGGTTGGCAGCGTCTGGTTGCTGTCGGTGGTGGGCGCGCAGGCAGCGGCCGCTGTTGGCTGACGCTGTTTTTCCCTGCGCAAGATCTGTTCGTAGCGCTGCTGGGAACAGGCGCGGGTAGGAGGTGTAGAAGAGGGCCGCGTCAGGGGTTGTTGGGCCATGGCGACAGCGCGCAGCCGAGGTGTTATGGCTGCGCGACGATCCTCATCAGCCTGCAGCGAAGCAGACGAATGGGTCGTAAACGGGCAAGGGGTGGCACTAAACGCCTCATCTCCACTCGACGTGGACACGCCGAAAAGAGGCAAGGGTGTGGCATCCCCGGGACCATCGGTTATGATCCCTCCTAGGGACCTTGGTTCCGGACAACAAAGACCGGCCCGATGGCATCGCCATCAGGTTCGATCTTCCGAGAAGTTCAGCGTGGTTTGCGACGCCGGTGCTGACTCTCGGGCACGGTGTGAAGTTGTTGGGCCCCCCCGGATGGGACGTCCGGGGGCCTACGCCTCGTTGCCTTTAGCTGGCGATAGACATCTCCGGTTGCTCGATCTTGTCCTGGTGTGTGTCGGGCTTACCGGAACTCCTCGGCTCGGCCAGCTCCTCCCAGTTCTTCGGCAGCTTGGTGTTGGGGTCTTGGTCAGCCAACAGTGCGCGCAACGCTCGCCGCACCACCTCGGCGTCGCTGACCCCCCCTGCCTGGGCGATCTCTTGAGCTTGGGCTGCAAGCTCAGACAACGCGCCAGGGAAGGTCGCGACGATTCTGGCAAGCTTGACCGGGCCCTCAGTTGACGGGCGCTCAGTTGATACGGGCGTCGACTTACGCCGACGCTGCCCTACCTTCGATCCACCACCCCTGTAAGCCATGTGGGAGATCATTGCATACACAGGCATAGTGAGTTGCACACTCACTGGGGCGTGTCGCACCGAAAATAACATCGGTGGGATTCCACTGATCATCCCAGCAAGATGCGGGCCACCGCAACAGCTGCGTACGGCTCAGTACACCGATCGACTACAGAGCGTGCTGTGCCGACTGGTCGGCTACCTGATATGGTCGTCCTCCAGAAGATGGTGTGATCCTGGCCCGTACGGCTCGCCAACCTGGGGGCTGGATCGCACAGTATGGAATTACACAAAGCGCCCCAAGTGGGGCGCTTTTCCGTTTTGCCCGCTTGAAGACCACCTTCTCTCGATCACTTGACCTTGACTATCGTGGCAGAAAGCTTGTCAGATCCCAAGCTCTACAAGGCTTTTCATCCATTACACGAGTCAAGTCCGGTGATCATTCGAGTCGGGGTTATCCCTCGCAGCCGCTGCTCTACCTGTGGTGGAGGGACGACTCCAAAGACCGTGACACCTGGTCGACCGTCATGGTGGTTGCGAAGGGAATGGTTCCGCGCGCTGCCGAAGACCCGGCAGAGATCTTGTGTGCGCTGCCGGAGCGGTGGCACGAGCAGTTCCTGAGCGAGTACCACACGGCGTTGGACGCGGCCCATGAGGTGTGGCGGTTTCAGCAACTTCGAGAGCTCTTGCACCTGTGGCGGCTGCATGCCGCCGCGGTGTCCCATCCGGATTTCGACCGGGCCGAGCAAGCGGTTCGACACGGCCGGCGCGAGGAACTCGTGTCGATGGACGACGCCTTCCCGGGCTGGGCCGACCCTCGATGAGTTACCGCGTGGATCTCCACGTGGCGGCGCTGTCTCAGATGAAGGGCCTACCGAGCGATGCGCACGAGGCCCTGGCCGTCATCGCCCGCCTCCGCCCGGGCCGCCTACGCCGACGGCGCGCACCTGCGGGGCCGCTCCTCCGGCATCGTCCACCAGGTCGCGGCCGTGTACGGGGACATCGAGGCCGTCTTCGAAATCACCGAACCCGGCAGCGACGCTGAGGGCGCGTCATGGCTCCAGGCGGGGCGCAACGGCAAGCTCACCAATGACCACCAGTACGTCAGCGCCGTCGCGCTGCTGCGCGAGCGGCCCCACAGCACGGCCTGGGCCGAGGCATGGTTCGAGGAGAACCGGACGCGCTTCAAGCGCGCTCAGGATCTGGCAGCAGCGTCCCGGGAAGCGGCAGACGACGGTGATGTGCCGGAGGGAAGCGAGGTGTTCCTCAGCGTCATCGAGACGGTCAACGCCACGGCCGTGCCCTGCCCCGCGACCTTTTCGACGGACCGCTTGATCTGCGGTACGGCGCGATGCCGGACGGAAGCGGGCTCATGCTGCTTGATCGCGAGTAGCCACGGCGCTGAGCCAGGGTGGATCTCACCTAATTGTGTGAAACGAGTTCGGGGTGGCGACGACACCCGCCGACACCGGCCCGCTCCAGCCGACAGGAACCGCAACCCGGTCGCGTTCCAGTGCGGCTGTCGAAGGTCAGACGTGCCGCTCGAACCCCGGCGCGGGCGCCGGGATCGGGCAGGTGATCGGCATGCGGCGGTCGTCGTCGAAGTGGGCGCAGCCGCCCCCGTACTCGGGGAAGGCCGTCCCGGTCTCCGCGGTCAGCGCGGGGAAGAACTGCTTGGCTTCCGGTGACTGGCCGGAGGTGGACCAGGTGTAGCTCGGGCCGTCGCGTAAAGCGCGGCTGATCAGGCGGCGGCCCACGCCGCGGCGCTGCCATTCGGGGGAGATGGAGATCTTGTTGATGCTGCCGCGGCCGCACTGATCGCAGACCTGCCACACCAGCCGGGCGATATCGTAGTCGCGGGCGTCGTAGACGTACATCTGCCGAAGCCCCGCCGGCAGATCGGGCGGGTGGTAGACGAAGCGCAGCGTGGCGCCCGGGGTGGTCATCCTGACCCACCACCAGCGGATCTTGCTCATGCCGGGCACCGGAACGACACTTCTGTCTCTGGCCATCTGCTTCCCTTCGGTATTCGGCCAATCGACAAGACAGTATTCGGCTACCGCACTAGCGGCCCTGTGCTTGCGGTTCAGAATCCGCTTATGCGTCTGAACCATGGTGCGATCTTCAACCAGCCTGACCTCATGGAGAACAGTGACGAATCCGAGGTCGAAACCGTCACCTACTTCGCGACCGCTACCCGGACCGGAAAGCAGTGGACCGCTACCACCCGCGACCTCCCCGGCGGGCGCACCGTGCAGGCCCAAGGCGCGAGCTGGCGCGAAGTGAAGCGGAACGTGGCCGACCTCATCTTCGAGGTACACAACGACGATTCCAGCATCGGCGCCCTCCATCTTGTCCCCGCCGACCCGGACGCCGCAGCCGCCCTGAAGGACGTTATCGCCGCCCGCTCGGCGCGTGTTCTCGCCGAGCAGGCCGAGCGTGACACCGTCCGCCATGCCGTCCGCCTCCTCATCGGCCAGGGGTGGAGCACCCGCGACATCGGCAGCGCCCTGCTGTTGTCGCATCAGCGCGTCTCCCAGCTCGCCCCCCGCGCCACCACGTAAGGGCCTTCGAGCGCTCGGTGGTGCGGGCGCGGCGTCATGTCCTGGCCGCGGAAGACCGACCGCCACAGCAGCCGCCAGCTCGACGACGGCGGCCGCAGCGGTCAGGGGTACTTCCAGTCAACGGTGACGGTGCGCCGCACTCCGGCCTCGAGCATCGCCTGGGCGCGGTGCTGGCCGTTGATGTAGGAGATCGTGCGCCAGCCAGCGAAACGGGTGACCTGAATGGCGTCCGCCAGGCTGGCCAGGCTGGCCACCGCGTCGACTTCCCACTCCGACATGCGCTCGGCCTCGGCGGCGTCCAGGACGGCATGGTGGATGTCTTCGACCGCCACCCCGTTGCGTTGGGCGCGGTGGACCAGGCGGATCGCGGCCGCCGCGGCGCGGTGCCAGTTGCCGCCGTGATACCAGCAGCAGTCACGCACGATGGTTCGCGGAGTGAGCTGGCGGGCCAGACGCTGCCAGCCCAGCCCGGCCGGCATGCACTCGTCCTGGCGGAACGGCTCGGGGCGGGGGAGGCGGGCGACCCACATGACCCGGTAGTAGGGCTGCGGCTCAGGCTCTGGCGGCTGCGGCCGGTAACCGACGCCGCGATCGACGTCGACAGCCCCGCCAACGAGCTCGGCGAGCTGCAGGTCGCTCACCCGCTTCCATTTGGGGGTGTGGAGGTCGAAAGAGCCGGTCTGGGTGAAGGTGACCAGGGCCAGATGGTCCAACCGGCCGCTGGGCAGCAACTGGTGCTGAATCCAGATGGGCGGCTCGGCCGACTCGGTGCAGTGCCGCCGCCACACCTCGGCCGCGTACTCCTCCGCGGCGTTGACCAGCGTCCGGCCTTCCATGACGGTCTGGGTGGCCACGGCGACCGGCCGGGAGCCGGGCGCGGTGAACAGCTGCAGCCGGAACGTCGCCAGCGGCCGGCCAGGCTGGTCGACGGCGAACATGTGGTCATCGACGACCCGGGTGCGCACGGCGGCGTGCTCGGCGAGGAAGGCCTGCAGCGTCGGGGAGCTCATCGGGCCATCCTGCGCCAAGCGCCCTCGCGGCGCGCCCCGTTCGCACTGTGCGATGCAGCAAGGTTTATGAAGTAAGGCAGGCGCCGAGACGTGCCTACTGCGAACGGTCGGTAGGCCGCCCGGTCTCCGGGTCGCGCACCGGTGGGGGCGTCGCCAGGCGCACAGAAACTCCGAACGACTGCTGTGGGCGGTTCGCCTCGAGCAAGAAGCCGCGGACACCACAACGGCCCTGCGCGAGCTGCGCAGGGATATGCGCGCGCAGGGGCAGGTCCCGCCGCGGCTGTCAGGTGGCACCACGAGCACGAGTTCGGCCTTGACGTTGGAGCACATCGACGACCCCAGCCCGCCGAGCTTCGAGCCGAACGTCAACGACCTCGGGGCCCTGGACCCGTTCTTCCCGAGCGAGTAGCCGGCGACCCGGCCGCGAGGTCGCCCCGCGTACGGTCGGCGAGAGGCGAAATTGGCCCCGATTCGGGGGTGTTCGCCGAGTTTTCGCGATCCGGGGAGAGAGACGGGAGCGGCTGCGCGGGGTCCCCCGGGCCCTGGCCAAACCAGCTGACCAGCCAGGATGCGTCAAATGTCTGATTGATCGGAGTGGCGGGGCGAGGCGCCGGCAGCTGCAGAAGTGCGCATCCGCGTTGGCGGAAATCGGGGTCGAAAACTTGTCACCCTCTCCGTGGGCTCCCCCCGCGCGTTCGCCGCCCACCCCCGCAGTGATTCCGATGGCCCTCCCTCCAGGGCGGCCGGTTGGAGCCCCAACATCTTTCAAGATCGATAGAGGTGCCCGAGGTGAAATCTCGACTACAGATCGCGGCTCGCGTCCTGGTCTTATCCGGCACTGATCGGTGCTGTCCGGCAATGTGCGGCAATTTCCAGCATCCGCTGTCAGCACTCGTGTTCCAATTTCAGGGCCGTCGTGTTGTCGCGGTGGTTGCTCGGTTCCCGGAAGGTCCGGGGACGAGGTGAGCAAGCGGGCGGGATTTCGCACCGGCCGCTGATCGCTGTTCTACGCTCTGAAGGCGCAAGCGTCACCGCGACGCTGCCTGCGAGGTTCGGGTCGGTCAGCAGGGGGATTGACCGGCAAGCCCCCACGGTTGATCTCACCCATCAACGGGGGCGGGCAAGGGAGCTCTCATGGGCGCCAAGCGGCGACGTCGCAAGACGCCGGTCTTCGACGGGTGGGGACCGCAGATCATGCGGGCGGTTCTGATCATCGTGGACTGGTGGCTCAACGCAAGGTCGCGGCGTTCGCGGCTGAGAGACGGCTGCCGAATCCGGCCCAATGCTCAGGTGGGATAGGGGAGAGCCAGCTGATCAGTAGGCCGTCGTCGTGTTGTTCCTCGGCGTAGTCGTTGGCGGGTAACACGGTGGACCGGGCGCCAATAGACACCGCAGAACTCGTGATCTTCTGCACATTCGGGGTCGGAGCATCGGCTGGTGAAGTGCCGGCCCAAAATGAGGAACCCGTGAGGCGACGGGGGTTCCTCCAGCAGCACCTCTTCATCGGGCATGGTCTCCTGTGCGGCTTCCACGATGCTGACCATGTCGGGCGCGACCCAGAAGTTCTGGGCGTGCATGAGGCTGTCGCGCTCGGCTTCGCAACTGTTGTCGACGCCTTGCTTCTGGTAAGACTCGGTGCTCATCGCCGCGATCTCCCGGGCGAACGGCGACCCGAGGTACTCGATGTACAACCTCTTCAGATCCAGGGTTTCCAGGGGGTCAGTCATCGCTCTCTTCTCACGCGGCAAGAGCAGACCCCAGGGCTGCTCTGCCAGTGCGGCCCACTCGGCTGCGACTGTTGCTGAATACGCCCACCAGGGTGCCAGGTGTCACCACTCGATGTGCTCGTCGCACAGCAGGATCAGGTTGGCGTCGGAGCGTCGCTCGTCATCGCTCATGGCGGGGTCGTAGCGGGGGCCGCCCCGGGTGGCGGCGCTGATGTGAGCGATCTCCACCAGCACGGTGCACCGACCGTCCCGGTACAGCAGGACCGGCTCGGGACAGCCGGGCCAGTAGCACAGGCCGCCGCTGTTGTAGAAGCGCGCGGCCCTGGTCCCTTGACTGTAGGTGCGGGGGTTGGGCACCTGAAGGCTCCTACGAAGACGTGGTCTGGGGGATATTGCCTGGAGCTTGGACGGCGCACTCCGTGCGTGCTACACGGTAGGCGATGCGTCCCGCCCGGGCAGCCATTCGACCAGCCACTGGTCCCGAGGCAGGGCTTGTGCCTTTACGCGGACTTCCCAGATGTCGTTGCGCCAGGATGAACGCCGTGATGGTTGATGTGGGCTCCTATGAACTGGTTTGGCCAACAGCGCTGTTCCTCGCCGAAGGACAGCGGGTTGCCCTCTCCAGCGGTTCGTCGTGGAGCGACCGGGTGAAGTGGCTGCTGACGGAGGCACTTTCTGGGGCCACGGCCGTGGCGGACTTCGAGGATGCCGCCTACGACGTGGACGGCGATCCATGGGCACTGCCCACGGGACAACTGACGACGATGACGAATCACCAGCGGGACTGGTTCACTGAACTGCTTAGACGTGCTGATGAACTACGGCAGGCGTCAGCTCCGCGGGCTTACTGGCCACAGCGCCGCGTCGGAAGCTCTGCCCACACGGAAAGCCCTCTCCGAGATGCGCACCGGGACTTCACCCAGATCATCGCCACGTTCGAGAGCAACGGCTACCTGATCGAGGCCTTCGGCCAACCCTGCGTCGACAGCGATGAGGAACTGCCAGACCCTGCAGACGTCATCGAGCACCGCCTCGGCATCGGCGGCTTATGGCCGCTTGTTCCTGCCGACTGGAATGAGGACACCTTCTACGGGCTCGTAGAGGTCTTCCACGACATGGTCAGCCGACCTCGGCGACGCGAGAACCACCCGTTCGGCGCGTGCGGCTGGCACTACTACGAGTTCCACGTCGTGCCTGGACAGATCTTGTACCGGTGGAAGATCAACCAAATGCTGCGCTCAGCCGGCGTCGAGTACGAACTGGCCGCCGAGGGGGAGGACCGGGGACGTCTGATAGCCGTCACCGACGACGCCCGCAGCCATCTGGTCCACCAGGTGCTACAGACCTCGACGCCCGGCATCAAGGAGCGGGTCGACCATGCCATCGCTCTCTTCCGCAACCGCTCCGCCTCGCCCGAGAGTAAGCGTTCCGCGATTGTCACCCTGGCGGGCGTACTCGAGGAGCGCCGCCAGCTGATCCGTGACAACCTCGGCAAACCCGACGAAGGGTCACTGTTCGAGATCGCCAACAGGTACGACCTCCGCCACCGAAGGACCGATCAACTCGGCGACTACGACCCCGTGTTCTTGGACTGGATCTTCTGGTGGTACCTGGCCACAGTCGAGCTCACCAGCCGTCTGATCGCCCGTGAAGGCTTCCCCCAGGAGAAGAAGGACTGACCTCGGCCAGGACACCCGTGTACCGAGTGCCCTACGGCGGCGGCTCACTCCAGCCGCCGCCAGCGGGCCTCCTCGCTGGTGGCTTCGGCGGCGACCTCGGCAAGCTCGATGATCAGCTCTTCCCTCACCCACATCGACAGCGAGCTGCCACGCAGCTGCCGGCAGATGTCCTCACTCGGGGGCGACCATGGCCCACCGGTCGACGGTGCGTGCGGCCACGCTCTGGGACTGGGCAGCGGCCAACCGATGACCGGACACACCGACGCGGTGCTCGCGGTGGCGTGCACGGTGCTCGACGGGCGCCCCGTCGCGGTCACCGGCTCGGGCGACGACACGGTGCGCATCTGGCATCTGGCAGAACACCGCCTCCGGCACGTCGTGGCTCTCCCTAGCGCTACTTACGCCGTTGCGCTGGGAGAGGCAGGCCAGCTTGTCTGTACGTTCGGCAACGACTTCGCTATACGAACTCGACAGAAGACCTATGGGTGCGGCTCCTTTCGAGGGAGCGAGTTGACCAGGTAGAGCACGCCCTTCACGGTTTGTTCAGCGCTGCCGTGGTGGGCGGGGAAGCCCTGCAGGTGATGTTGGAGGAGGCGAACGAATGGATCCTTCTCGTCACGAGAACAGGTCCTCACCGGCCTATAGGAGAATGCTGGACGTGGATGAACTATTGGCGCGGCTTGAGCACGTGATGTACGGCCTGAACTACGCGACCACCTTCGGTTTGCTGCCGTTGCCGGCTGGGACATCGTTGAAGGGTGCTGAAGCCGCAATCGTCGGGGTATATCCGAAGGCCGAGCTGACCGGGCCGACACCCGCGGATGCTGCCACCGTGTGGGAGGAGATCGGCTATGCCTTTGATTACCGCGGCGACATCGCCCACGGGAGCGGGCTAGAGCTGACCGATGACCAGGAGGTTGAGCTGCGGGAGTTGCAGGACCGTTATAGGGACTATGTCCGCGGCTTCATCGGACCGGAATCGGCTATTTACACGGGTGGCTGCCGCGGCCTTCCCGGCTACCCTGTGTTCTGGGGTTTTTGCTTCCTGGTGCTCAACGCCGACCGTGAGGGTCTGCTTCTGTTCGGCGATGCGTCGGACTGAGTCCAATCGACATGGGTGTAGCTCGTTTCAGCGACCGTCTGAGCTGGGCTTGTGGTCATGACTGTTGGGTGCGGCTCCTTCTGAGGGAGTGGCTGAGCTGGGGGTTCGTGGTTCGGGCCTGGTTGGGTGAGGGATCACGTCCTACCGTCTGAGGCAAGGCGGTGGTGGCGATGGGCTCGTTGCTGGAGGAGCTGGCGCGGCGGGAGGCTGCGGCTCGGCGTCGGATCGAGGGGCTGCGACAGCAGATCAGCGAGTTGACCGAGCGGCTGGGGGTCGAGGAGGACCGGTTGTCTCGTCTGGTGGTCACGCGCGAGACGGTTGAGGAGATCCTTGGTGAGGCCGCGTCGCTGGTCGAGGAGCCCGATGAGGAGGGCGGCTCGGCTGATGCGGCGGGGGCGGAGGAGGAGCCGCCGGAGGTGGTGCGGTTGGGGGTGGTGACGGTGCCGTGGTGGCGTTCGGGGATGGGGACGAAGGTGTTGCCGCAGGCGTATCGGGACGCGGTTGAGATCTTGGTTGATGGGGGCGGGCCGATGCGGGTGGGGCAGCTGCTGGTGGCGATGGGCCTGCAGGATGCGGCCTCGACGCGGGAGGGGCTGCGGTCGAAGCTGAAACGGCTGGTCGAGCGCGGTT
>NZ_BAAAZR010000032.1:0-19005 GCF_039537005.1 Sphaerisporangium flaviroseum
CAGGGGCTTGCCGATCGGCTGGCGGGTCGCTGCGTCCCAGAGCCGTACGGTTCCGTCGTTGCTGACGGTGGCCAAGATCCTTCCGTCCGGACTGATGGCAAGGCTCTGAGCGGCGATGCTGGAGATGGTGACCTGGCCCTGGCTGAGGGGCGCTGTCGTGAGAGCATTGCGGGCTGCGCTGCTGGGTGCGATCCGCCAGGCGGCTACGGCGAGAAGGGCGGAAAGGGTGGGATCTGTGACGCCTTGCCGGGCTAGGGCGATCCGTTCGGAGATCGCGGTGTTGCGTTGTCCTACCGCCAGGTTCCTCGCTTGCATAGCGAAGATCGCGGTAGAGACGGATATGGCTGTAAGGACGACGGCGGTTGTTCTGATGAGGTTTCGTCGTCGGTGATGGGCCCGCCGGGAGGCGCGCAGGAAACGGGCCGTCAGATCGGAGTTTGGCTGGCTGATCCCGGCTTGGGCTAACTCCAGCCGAGTCCCTCTGTAGAGGTAGGCGGGGTCACCATGGTTGGTGGCCCACACGGTGGCGTCGTTGTGGAGTTGAGCCTGGACGCGGATCTGATCGATGTTGTCCTTGATCCAGTTCCGGAGGCGAGGCCACGCGTATAAGAGGGCCTCGTGGATGAGGCTGGCGGTGTCCTCGTCGACCACGATCAGCCGGCCACTGGTGAGTGCCTCCAAAGCGGTGCTCAGGTCGCTGTCGGGGCCTGACAGGTCGAGGGTGTGCAGGTCGATGGAGCGCCGGATGACGCGCTGGTCCTCGGTGACCGCCGCCATCGCACACAGCAGGGCTTGGGCGGCCGACCGTTGGCCTGAGCTGAGGCGCTGGTACACCTCCTCAGCGTGGGATGCGATGCTCCCGGTGAGACCGTCGGCGCTCCTGTAGGCCGCGATGGTGAGGGTGTCCCCTTCCTTGCGCTGCCAGGCGCGGCTCAATGCCTGGGACAGCAGCGGTAGTGCTCCAGCCGCCATATCGCCGGAGGGGTCGGTCGAAACCATGTCAGAGAGGACCAGGTCGACCAGGCCGGGTTCCAAGGTCAGGCCGGCCACGGCAGCTGGCCCAGCGACGGCCTGACGGATGTCTGTCCTGGTCATGGGCCCGACAACGAAGATTCCTGATCTCAACGCGTCCCATAAGGGCAGGCATGCGGCGCAGTCTGCGAGGAAGTCGGCACGCACGCCGAGGACTACTACCGCTAGCGGGTCCGCATCGTCGTGTGAGGAGGCTATGGACCGCAGCGCCTTGATGAAGGTGTCACGATCACCTTGTGTAGCGTGGGTGAATACCTCTTCGAACTGGTCGATGACAAGAATCATCCGCCTGCGGCCACTCGCTTCCACGCCACGGTCGGCAGGGTCGCTGGCCATGAGGATCGACCGGAGCAGTTCATACGCCCGGTCCGGGTCATCGGCCATGGTCTGCTGTAAGGCACGGGGACTTACGGTGGCGAACCGGGCGAACGCGGCGGCCAGCTCACGCAACGGCGCCTGCCCTGGGGTGATCAGTAGCTGAGGCCAGTGCCTGGCCTCGGAACCTAGAGCCCCTCGGTCGATCGCTGGGAGCAGGCCAGCACCGAGCAGCGAGGACTTGCCCGCCCCTGAAGGGCCGGTCACCACGAGCACACTGGGCCCGGCCAGTCGGCTGGAGAGCTGTTCGATGAGTTGAGCGGACATGCTCTCGCGGCCGTAGAACACCTCCGCGTCGGCTGCGGTGAAGGAGGCGAGCCCAGGGTAGGGGCACACATCTCGCCATTGGGCACTCGGCTCTCCCCGGTCGCGCCGATGGTCGAACCTGACCCGTTCCCAAGCGGACTGCCAGTCCTTGATTTCCTCTGCCGACACCCCACACGCGGCCAGGAAGGCCTCCGCAGTCTGCCACGACGGCAGCCGTTCGCTGGACTTCAACGCCTCGCTCAGCGTCGTACGCGCCAGAAAATACCCATGCCGACGGGCCAGCGCGCACAGTGCCCGTAGCGAGGGATCACCAGCCAGCACCTTCTGCCCGAGCAACGCACGCTGGAATCCCCGCGGATCCGTCACTGAGCCCAACGCAGTCCCACCGGGATCCCAGTCCCCAACGTTCGCCGGCCCGTCTCTCCAGCCCAGGCCTGACGCAGCACTATCAGACTCCGATGCCGGAGCCTTCGTGCCCTGGCCCACCGGCTCAGGAGCGGCCGCCTCCCAACGCGACAGCCACTCCTTGGGATCACCACCGCACCCCCGGACGAACGCAGAAGTTGCCTCCCAGGTGGGTCGGGAATCACCGCTTGCGGCCTCGCTCAGCGCGCCTGATGCGTAATGTGCGCGCTGAGCGAGTTCCCGGTAGGTCAACCCGGCCTCTGCTCGCAGCTCCCGCAACGCCATGGCGAATGCGGCAAGTGGACCAGAGCGCGGATCGATCGGCTTCTCAGGGCGCCCCAACGCTCCCTCTCCTCACCGATTCAGTGCAGGCCCATGACCCGATCGATCACCGCGCGTCAGGCTGATCGCCCCGAAGGTGACAGATGCCCTGCACCACAGGGACGGTGGCGGCGATGATGCCGAGTGCGATTGTGGCTTCGTAGCCGAACCGCACGAGAACGATGACGGCCATCAAGATGACCACCAGAACAACCACCTGCGTCCAGGGGGTAGGAATACAGACCCCCGACCCGTCAGACCGGAACTCCATGACTGATCTCCCTCCACTCTCATCCGCTGGTTCCCGAGGCGCTGCAACACGTGGTCACGTTGTTTGCCCTCAACGTGACCACTGACGCTTCGCCTACATCCTGGAATCTCGGGGCGTCTCTGTCGACAACATCAGCGGGGAAAGCACCTTCAGGCTGGCAAACACGAACAACCGATCATCTATGGTCGTTTCGCAGTGCTGCCGGACGATTTGGTGAACAACCCGGGGGCTCTTCCTGCGGCTTGCGGGACAGTGCTCGCCTTAGCGGTGAACAATTCGCATTTGCGCAGGTCAGTTGCGGCCGGATTGTTCAGACGTCCGCGATGCTCCCACTAGCTTGCAGGACAGCTCCCGACCAGGGAATCGTGAGATTACGCAGGATCCCTAGAGGCTTCTGCTTTCGTCTGCTGGTTCCAGACGGAAATCCAAAGGGGGACCCCTGATTTGCCCCAGGGGTCCCCTCCGCGGACAAATCGGCCACGTCTGCCAGACCAACTTCTTTGGCGACCGCTGGTTTTCGAGATCATCAAGGCCAACATCAAACCCGTCAAGCTCGACACCACGGGATAGGTGACCCGCAAGGACCTGAACCAGCTGACCGAGAACTGCAACCGGCCCGAGCTCGGCGGCCCCACCGCCCGGCACGCCCGCCTGGCGGGCCGGACGGGCTCAGACCCGCTGACGATCGAGAAGGCCCGGGAGCTGATCACCGTCATCACCCACCGATGGGTGGAGAGCCTGCCCTGACCTGGGCCCGACTATCCGCGGCTGTCGTACCCGGCGGTCATCGGCCCGCCTGCAGGGCGGCGAGGTCGGCGCGAGCCTGCGCGAGGGCCTCAGGGTAGGCCTGCGTCTTGTCGTGGTCGGCCAGGGCGCGATAGATGCTGGCGATCGAAGGATTAAGGCCCTTGCGCTTGCCGGTCGGGATGATGAGGTCGGGCCGGATCTGCTCGACGGTCTCGCCGACAGCGCGGCGCCGCAGCACGGTGTGGAGCATGTCGTCGGTGATGACGGGCGGGCGGCCGCCGTGCTTGCCCTTGCGGGCAGCGGCGTCCAGGCCTTCGAGGGTGGCCTCGCGGATGTTCTCGCGCTCGGTCTCGGCCATGGCGGCGAAGAAGGCGAACAGGATCCTGCCCGGTCCGCTCGGGTCGTAGATTCCGGGCAGCGGCCCGGCGAGCATCTCCAGAACCAGGCCATGGGCGGTGAGGTGATCGGCCAGGGCGGTGAGTTCGGCGGCGTCGCGGCCCAGCCGCTTCATCTCGTACACGGTGATGATGACGCGGCAGTGCGGGGCGTGCGCCTTGATCTGGCGGGCGGCGGTCAGCGCGGCCTCGAACTGCGGGCGGACCCGCACTCTGGTGGAGATCTTCTCGCTGAAGATCTTGTCTCGCGGGATGCCATGCGCGGCGAGCGCGTCGAACTGCGACTGCAGTTCCTGGGTGAAGGTCGAGCAGCGGGCGTACCCGATCCTGATGTCGGCGGACGGTCCGTCGGCCGGGAGGGCCTCGGGCGGCGGGGTGCCGGGCCGCCACGGCTGGCCGGGGCCGCGGTTGGCGGGAGTCTGCACCCGCAGGCGCTTGGCGAGCCGGGCGACCTTCGTGAAGCGGCCGGTGTGATAGGTCCCGGCGACGGCGCCAGATCGGGATCTACAGGGCGATCCGGGCTCGACGCCGCATCGCGGACACGGCTGCCGTTCGACTTCGTCGGCGTCGGTCAGGTCGGTAGCGGAGTCGGGGGAGCCGGGAAGATCAACCACCCTCGAATCGTCTCACAAACATTTCTCAGAACGGAGCCGACTCCGTGTTTGAGTGAGAACGAGTTCTGAGAGGAAATCCGCCTCTTCGAGGCCCTCGCGCGGAGGCGTGCGCTCAAGTTCTCAGAATGGAACGTTTCTGCGAGGCGCTGGCCCGCTCCTGCCTCAAATCTTCTACCGCCAAAATCCGGTCCGATTCTCCCCGAAGGCCGAAATGAGCCGACGGCGAAGGTCGCGTGGTCACAGGCCGATTACTGGACAGCCCCCGGGGCTCACACGGAGGACGGGTCAGCTCGACGGGATCGGGGTGCAGGTCGCGGTGGGCGGGGTGGCGGTGCCGCTCGAGGTCGCCAGGAAGCCGAACGTGGTGGACCCGCTGGGGGCCAGCGCTCCGTTGTAGCTCTCGTTCGTGATCGTGTACGGCCCGGCGGTGCTGTCGGTGCGGGCGCCCCAGATCTGCGTGATCCGCTGACCGTCGGGGAAGGTGAGTGTCACCGTCCACCCGGTGGTCCCGGTGGTCCCGGTGGTCCCGGTGGTCCCGGTGGTCCCGGTGGTCCCGGTGGTCCCGGTGGTCCCGGTGGTGCCGGTGGTGCCGGTGTTGGTCACCGTCACCTTTCCCTGGGATCCGCCGGACCAGCTGCCGACCTGGCTGTACACCGCCGTGCAGGTCGGACGGGGTTCCGGGCAGGCCGGGGCGGCGGCGGTGACCGTTGAGGTGAAGGCAGAGGTGTTCCCGGCCGCGTCACGGGCCCGGACCTGGTAGCGGAACATCCCCACACCGGACTGCGTGAACGACGTGGTCGTCGAGGTGCCCACGGAGACGAACGTGCCGCCGGTGGTGCCGGGCGCGCGCCAGATCTCGTACCCGATGACGCCCACGTTGTCCGTCGACGCGGTCCAGCTCAGCGTCACCGAGCCGCAGGTGGCGCTCGCCGTCGGCGTACCCGGTGTGGTGGGCGCCTGCGTGTCGGGCGGCGGCATGGTCGGGCACGGCGGCGGCACGATGCTGACCGGCTCGGTGAAGGCGGAGGTGTTGCCGGCCGTGTCGCGTGCTCGCACCTTGAACTGCAACAGCCCGGTGATGGGCTGGGTGAAGGAGGTGGTCGTGGTCGTGCCGGCCGAGGTGAACGCGCCGCCGTTGGTCGCGCTCGCCCGATGCCGCGCGCTCCGGCAATCGCATTTCGATCAGGGATGTAGCTTTCATCGCGTTCCGTGTGAACGACCCCTGGGGGGATTCGCGGCCGTACCGCACTGGCCTGGCGGAAGTCCGGTCGCGGCCGGTCGTCGAAACATTTCGCTCACTAAATGATCTGACTATTGATATGTCGCTTTGTAAAAGTGCATATAGTCCGTTGGTAAGCGATTCCGCCGGCCGGCTCGCAAGGATGGATATCCGCATTCCGGCACTGAGCACGATCGCCCGCACGCCGTGTGGCGGCCGATCTCCGGCATCGGCATATTCGATCACATATCTGTTGACGCCGTTCAACCGCGTCCACTTCGCCGTGCCGAGCCGTATATCGCAACCGAGATAAGCGACCCCGGAGCCAGACATGGACGTACGGAAGACACCGGTCAGCGCACACTTGGCCTTCGGTCCCGCCGGGAGCGGCGGGACCGGGCCCACGGTCCTCGTCGACCCCCGGGACACAGGCGTGATGGGCCTGCTCCGCGGCGCGGCCAGGCCGCGGCACCTGCTCGCGATCGTCCTCGGGTTCTACCGCACCCCGCTGGCCTGGGTGGGGCTGCTCATCTCCATGGTCATCCTGGCGTACGGCGGTGGCGCGATCATGTTCTGGTACCACGCCGTCCACCTCGGCGAGGGCGGTCCGGCGATCAGCCACTGGCAGCACTGGTTGCTGGACTCCACGGCCGGCTTCATCGGCCTCGCCCCGGCGCTCGCCGTCATCCTGCCGCTGGCCACCGTGGCCTCGCTGCCGCCGGGGGGTGCCCAGGCGGCGCGTACCATCCGCCCGGTGCTGTACGCGCTGGCAGGCGGGGTCATGTTCGCCCTGGTCACCGCTCCGGGGCCGTTCCTGCACGACCTGCTGGTGGGACGCGGCACCTGGCTCGCCGACACGGTCACCGAGATGTGGGGGAACGGTCAGGCTCCGCAGGCGTTCGCCGTGCCGGTGAGCGTGCCCGTGGAACTGGGCCGTCAGATCGCGGTGGGCCTGCCGACCTACATCGTGCTCATGGGCGTCGCTCTCCTGGCCGTCCGGGGATTCGTACGGCTCGGCCACTCGCTGTCCCGATCACGCGTATAGGCCGGGGCGGAACGTATCGAAATACACCATGGCCGTGTATACGGCTGAACAGACCTTGCCGACCCGTTGGGCTGCACTTGTGGCCATCGTCCGGAACGTATCCGGGCGCGCACCCACAGGGGAAGGAAAGGCCATGCGCAAGGTTTTTCGGTGGGCGGGGGCACCGCTGATCGGGATGGCACTGGCGGGCACGCTGCTGCCCGCAGCGTCCGCGTCCGCGTCGGTGGCGCCGGCGCCGGTGGCGGCGGCGACCACGACGACCTACGAGATCGACCTGATCTCGCTGACATGCAACAAGAAGCAGGACTCCGTCGGCAAGGACGAACCCCAGCTCTTCATCGACGGGGTGAGCAAGTTCGGTCCCGGCAGCATGGGAAAGGGGGACATGGTCGTCCTGACGGGCACCCACCAGTTCACCGGCACCGCGACGATGGAGTTGTTCGATGTGGACCCCGGCAATGACGACTTCCTCGGCAGCGTCACCGTCAGCAGCGCCGAGTCCGGGCAAGGCGTCCAGGTCGAGACGTTCGACCACCTGAACCACGCCGAGTACACCATCCTGTACGAGGTCAACCCGGCCTGATCCACACGGGCTCGATCCGGTGGGCCCGTGACCACGGGGGGCCTCGCCGCGACCGGCACTCAAGGACGCCGTTCCAGTGATTCGGCGTGCCTTGGGTGCCTGTCGTGGGTAATCAATTGTTTCGGCGACGTCTGCGGATAATTACCTGTTTGGTGCTCTGAGGGGAAGTTACGATCAGGGCGCTTGACGGGGGTCATGCCGACGGGGGTCGCGATGGACGGGTTACGCGTGCGTGTGCTCGGGTCGTCCTCGATAGCCGGGGAGGACGGCCGGGCCGTTTTGATCAGATCCGCGAAGGCGCGGGCATTGCTGTTCTATTTGATCGTCGAGGGCACCGCGCACACCAGGCCGGCCCTGGCGGGCCTGCTGTGGAGCGAGCGGACGGAGGCCAACGCGCGCGGGAGCCTCCGGCTCGCCTTGATGGAGCTGCGCCGGGCCGTGGGCGACCACCTGGTGATCACCCGGACACAGGCCGCCTTCGATCGCGGCCGGCCGTACAGCCTCGACTGGGACGACCTGGTCCAGCGCGGTTCGGTGCCGGGGGACTACCGGGGCGGTTTCCTCGACGACCTGGCGATCCCGGACGTCCCCCGCTTCGACGACTGGATCGCCGGGCGCCGGTGGCAGGCGGAGCAGGCGGCGACACGGGTGCTCGGCGAGCGGGCCCGCGCGGCGCGCGATCGAGGCGAGCACGATGAGGCGGTACGGCTCGCGCGGCGCGTCCTTGAGATCGATCCGCTGGACGAGAGCGCCCACAGGTCGATCGTCGAGATCCTTTCGGCGATGGGCAACCGCGCGGGCGCGCTCGCCCAGTACGAGGCGTGCCGCCGGACGCTGGAGCAGGAGCTCGGCGTGGCGCCGGACCCTCATACCCAGGCGCTCCGTCAGCGGATCGCGACCCCCGGCCACCGAGCCCCCGTTCCAGCGGTGGCGGGTGGGCCAGGTACGGAGGCGCCGTCGAAAGGCCCGAGCGGACGGGCCGGCGAGGTCGAGACGGGGAGGCCGTGCGGGGGTTCACGGCGCAGGCTGCCCCGTCCGCTGACCGAGTTGATCGGCCGTGACGCCGAGATCGAGCGGGTGTCGGCGAGGTTGCGAGATCCGCGCGTCCGGCTGCTCACGCTGACCGGCCCGGGCGGGGCCGGCAAGACCCGGCTGGCCATCGCCGTCGCCGAACGGTCCGACACCGAGGTGCAGTTCGTCTCGTTCGCCGGAGTGCGCCCGCCGAACGACCACGTCACCCCGACGGGCGGGGGGCAGGCGGAGGCGGCCATGCCGGAGACCGATGCGGTCGTGACGACATTGGCCGGGGCCATCGGCGTCGACCTGACGCCTCCCAGGCCGGCACGTGACCTGCTGCTCGCCGCCCTGCGCGACCGGCACATGATCCTGGTCCTGGACAACCTGGAGCACCTGCCCGCCGCGGCACCGCTCGCCGGGGCGATCCTGTCGGTGGCGCCCGCCGTACGGATCCTGGCGACCTCGCGGCGCAGGCTGGGCATCTGCGCGGAGCACGTCCACGAGGTGCCGGCCCTGCCGGACGCCTCGGCGCGGGCGCTGTTCGTCGATCGGGCGAGGAAGCTCGACACCGGCTTCGACCCCGACGCGTGCGCGCTCGCCCGTATCTGCGCGGCCGTCGGCGGCCTTCCCTTGGCGATCGAGCTCGCCGCGAGCCTGACCCGGGCGCTGACGTGCGGGGAGATCGCGGACCGGCTGGAGGCCGGCGATCCGGCGATGGCCACCGCCGGCCGCGCCATGGCGACATCGCCCTGCGCGCCCGCGGACCTGCTCGAGCACCCGGCACCGGCCGCGGCGGTGCGGCACGCCAGCATGAAGCAGGTCTTCGACGCCTCGTGGCGGCTGCTCAACCCGCCGGAGCAGCAGGCCCTTGCCGCCGTCTCGGTGTTCGGCGGAGGCTTCACGCTCGCCGCCGCGCTCGAGGTCGCGGCCACCACCGCCGTGGTCCTCGTCCGGCTGACGGATCATTCCCTCGTGCGCCGTGACCATGACGGCCGTTACCGGGTGCACGAACTCGTACGGCAGTACGCGGTCGCGCGTCTCGCCGACGACGGGCCACCGGCCCGCCACGCCGCCTGGTACGCCCGGTTCCTGCGCGAGCGGGCGGCCCGGCTTCGCGACCACGCCGACTCGGCCGTGCTCGGGGAGATCGAGCCGGAGATGGACGACATCCGGCTGGCCTGGCGGTACGCCGGCTCGGATCGTGCGGCGTTCGCGGAGGACTACTGGACGCTGTGCCTGCGCAGGCACTACTACGAGGAAGCGCTGTCGGTCGCCTCGGACATGATCGCGGCAGGGTCCACGGCGCAGGGGGCCGAGGCGGCACGGTGGCACCGGCTGGCGGGGATCGCCCACTTCCAGATCGAGAGGGGAGGGGAGAGCCTGCTGGCGCTGACCGACGCGCTGGCGGTGGCCGATCGGCCGCTCCCGGCGACCCGGATCGGGAAGCTGATGGTGATGGCCGGGGCCCTCGCGCGCCAGGTGGTCTACCGCACGACTCCCGTCGCGGCGGCGGCCCCCAGGGCGCCCGAGCGCGCGCTGGCCACCGAGGCGGCACGGACGCTGTCCCTCCTGACCGAGTTGAGCTTCCACCGGCAGGATCAGGCCACCATGCTGCTCACCGTGCTGCGTCACCTGGACATGGCGGAGCGGGCGGGTACGACCGTCGAGCGCGCCGAAGCGTACGCGAACTTCGCGGTCGTCACCGCCCTGGCGGGGTGCGAAAGGGTGTCGCGCCACTACGGCCGCCTCGCCGACGAGGCGATCGCGGAGGTGCCGGACCCTGTCGCGGTGTCCCGCGCCCGCCTGGCCCGGGGGCTGCGACTGGCCGCGGAGGGACGGTTCGCCGAGGCGCAGCGGGCCCTGACCCTGGCCCGCAGCCATCCCGTCGAACCCCGCCTCGCCGAGCACTGCCACGGGCTGCTCGCCGACCTGGAGGTCCAGCGCGGACGCTACGCGACCGCCGTCCCGTTGATGGCCGCGGTGGCCGCGATGTCGGTGGCGCGGATGGGAGACGAGCTGTCCGGCTACTGGTGCCTGACCGGCCAGGCGGAGGCGATGCTGCGGCTCGCCGACTGCGAACCGGCCGACGTGGCCGCCGTGCTGAAGGCCGCGGGGGAGGCGACGTTCGCGCTGCGCACGCTCGACGCGGACCATTTCGCACGGGCCGGCGCGAAGATCCCGACGATCCAACGGGTGCGGCTCGGCACGGCGCGGGCCCGGCTCTGCCTGCTCGGCGGGGACCTCGCCACGGCGCGCCTGGCCGTCCATGACGCGCTGTGTGCCGCGGACCGGCCGGACATGCCGCTGGCGGGCACTCTCGAGGCGTGGGCGGGGATCGCGGAGGTGCTGTGGGCGCTGGACATGGCCGACGCCGCCATCCCCGCGGTGCTGCGGCACATGGCGAGGCTGGCCCGGCGGACCCCGTCCGCCGCCGCCCGCATGGGCTGGGCGGCCGCGCTGCTGCTCCATCTCACCGGGCGGCGTCCGGCGGCGGCGAGGAGCGCCACGCGGGGTCTGGCCGCCGCTCGCAGGCTGGGGATCGTCTTCGACGAGGCCAGGTCACGTGAGGCGCTGGGCGATGTCGAGCAGGCCGCCCGGCTCCATCGGCGCGTCGGCACGATGCCGCTCACGCGGCCGCGATGAGCCGCGCGGCCCCCGCCGCCTCATGCCCGCCCGCATCGAGACCTTCCGCCCGCCGTCCGGTCCCCCAGTGGCGGTGCCCTGGGACATGACGGCGCCGGGTTCCGCCAGGGATCAGTTCGCTTCGGCGAGGCGGCCGGTCGCCGTTCCCGCGCGGTGACGGAGGGCGTCCAGGTCGCGGACGATGATCTCCCGGCGGCCGGTCTCGATCCAGCCGCGGTCACGGAGGACGCGCAACGCCTTGGCGGTCGCTATGCGCGACGATCCGGTCCATCCGGCCAGTTCCTGCTGCGACAGGGGAAGGGTGATCCGCAGTCCCACCGGACATCGCGCGCCGAACCGGTCGGCGAGTTCGACCAGCCGTCTGGTCACCCGGCCGAGCGTGTCGACGGAGCTGAACTCGACCAGCTTCTCCTCGGCGTCACGCAGCCGCCGGCCGAGCAGCCGCAGCAGCGCGGCGCCCACGACGGGTCTCGTCCGCAGGAACCCGGCGACCGCCGAGGACGCAAGGGACAGCCCGGTCACCGGTTCGAGGGTGGTCGCCGACACGGCGCGGTCCCGCTCGCCGAGGACCGACAGCTCTCCGAGCAACTCGCCGGGGCCGAGGATCCACAGCACCACCTCGTTGCCGCCCTCGGTCATGCACGTGACCTTCACCCGGCCCGTCCGCAGCACCATCACCCAGTCCGAGCGGTCACCCTCCCGGAACAGGTCCGCACCGGCGGGCCATCGTCGTACCCGCCCGCGCAGCTCCGCCAGTTCCTTCTCCCACCCGTCCACGGTCTCCTCCTTCACCTGGGAATGAGCGTGGCGGCGGTGGCGTCAGCGCATCGTTTGCGCGGCGTTAGCGTGGCGGCTCCCACGTCACTTGACGCGGTGTGGCTTCGTACCGGAAAGTTTCAGCGGCACACCGGCGCCGGCCTTCGGCGGCGATCTACAGGGGCGCGGTGAAACGGCAGGTGAGAGCGTGGCCGCCGAGGTCGTCGAGCGCCCCCTCGCCGGCGGGCGAGCCCTGACACGTTGACGTGGGGTACCCCGGACCGGATTCTGGGGTGGGCGTCGCCCGGCCCCTATCGGCGAACGAAGGCGGGACGGCCGTCCATGGGCGGTATACCAGCGAGAGCCTGCGAAGATGCGGGCCAGAGGCACTCTCTGCCGGATCCGCCCGGGCTCTGCGCCGGCGTTCGCGGGCTGTGCCCGGCTGGGGCCGGAACCGTTCCGCGGGGCGCCTGCGCCGATGTCCCGTATCTCTCCTCACCACCCTCGGATCGTGAGCTCCACCTGACCATCACTCTCAGTGACCAATCGGTGACTCGGCCGTTCTGGTCGCGTTCCCGCACGGCCGCCGTCGCCCGTGTGACCGCGACAGCCGCCGGCCACCACGAGACCAAGAGGTGATCTCATGCAATTCGACCGCTTCAGCGGACCGGTGCTCTCCCTGTTCCGCGTCGTGACAGGGCTGTTGTTCCTGTGCCATGGCGTGGCGTCGATCTTCGGCGTCTTCGGTGGCAGCCGCGGCTCGGGCCAGGCCATCCCCTTCGGCCTCTGGCCCGGATGGTGGGCCGCCCTCATTCAGGTGATCTTCGGCACCCTCGTCCTGGTGGGGCTCTTCACCCGCCTGGGCGCGCTCATCTCGTCCGGTTCCATGGCGTACGCGTACTTCGTGGTCCACCAGCCTGAGGCGCTCATGCCGTTGCGCAACGGTGGTGAGCTCGCCGTGCTCTTCTGCTGGTCGTTCTTCCTCGTCGCCGTCCTCGGCCCGGGCACGTGGGCGCTGGACACGGTGATCAGACGCCACCGGCGGGATGAGCTCCGGGCGTACACCCCCGCCCCGGCTCAGGTGACCTGAGGAACCGGTTCCGCCGGGGCCCGGGCCGCGGATCCCGGCGGAACCGTCACCATCCCCACGGGCGTGCGGGACGGGTCAGGGCGGCGCTTCCTCAGGAGTGGCCAACAACTGCATAACGCCACTTTGGTCTCAGTGAGAATGAGAGGCTTAGACTCATTCGGGGTTGGGGTTGGCTATCTGAGAGGAAGCATGAGCGCTTTTCTGGCCGCAGACGATCTTGACGCCGATCGCACTCCGGATCATCGGCAGGCCGGGCCGACCGTCCTCCGCATGATCGTCGGCGCGCAGCTCCGCCGGTTGCGTGAGGCGGGGAACATCACCCGTGCCGTGGCGGGGTATGAGATCCGGGCGTCCGACACCAAGATCAGCCGTCTGGAGCTGGGGCGCACGGGGTTCAAGCCACGGGACGTGGCCGACCTGCTGACGCTGTACGGGGTGACCGACGCCGCCTTGCGCGACGACCTTCTGGCGCTGGCCGAGCAGGCGAACATGCCGGGCTGGTGGCAGGCCTACAGTGACGTGGTGCCGCCCTGGTTCGAGCCCTATATCGGGCTGGAGCAGGCCGCCAGCGTCATCCGTATGTGGGAGGTGCAGTTCATCCCCGGCCTGCTGCAGACCGAGGACTACGCCCGCACCGTCATCCGCCTCGCCCGCGACACCGCCGAGGGCGAGGTCGAGCGGCGCGTCGGCCTGCGGATGAGACGCCAGCACATCCTCACCGGCGCGAAGGCGGTGAAGCTGTGGGCCGTGATCGACGAGGCGGCGCTGCGCAGGCTCGTCGGCGGGGCCGCCACGATGCGCGCCCAGATCGAGCACCTGCTCGAGGTCGGCGAGCTTCCGAACGTCACCATCCAGGTCATGCCGTTCAGCTTCGGCGGCCACGCCGCGGCGGGCGGGCCCATCACCATCCTGCGCCTGGCGGCCCACGAGCTTCCTGACGTCGTCTATCTCGAGCAGCTCACCAGCGCGCTGTACCCCGACAAGCCAGCCGAGATCATGCACTACTGGGACGTGATGAACCGTCTCAGTGTCGAGGCCGAGTCGTCGGCCGCGACGGTCAGGCGCCTGCGGAGCATCCTCAAGGAGCTGTGACCTCGCCGGAGCCGGCGTCAGCCCGGGCCACAGGGGCCACGCCGATTGTGGGTGCCGCACACATTTCCGGCGTGCGAGGCGCGATCTAACTTGGCGAACACCACGGGTGTGATCGACGTCACAGCATCTCGCGGCAGTCGTGAGATCGGTTCCCGTGGAAGGAGCTGATCAGGGTGAAGCGCTTCCTGTACTCATCCCTCACGTTACTGGTGGCCGTGCTGTCCGCGGTGGTGGTGACGCAGTTCACGGCCGGCCGCGCCGGCGCGGCCTCGCTCACCAGGATCACCGGGTTCGGGTCCAACCCCGGCGGCCTCAACATGTGGCTCTACCGGCCCGATGGCCTTCCCGGCAACGCGCCGCTCGTCGTGGCCATGCACGGCTGCACGCAGACGGCGAACGACTACTACGCCAACTCGGGCTGGAAGAAGTACGCCGACCTCCACCACTTCGCCGTGGTCTTCCCCGAGCGGATCGACTCGGCCGCGTTCCCCTCGAACTGCTTCCAGTGGTTCCAGGAGTCCCACATCACCCGGGGCCAGGGTCAGGCGCTGTCGGTGGCCCAGATGGTCGGCCACGCCACCCGGACCTACCAGCTGGACGCCACGAGGGTCTATGTCACCGGGCTGTCGGCGGGCGGCGCGATGGCCGCCGTCATGCTGGCCACCTACCCCGACCTGTTCACGGCCGGTTCGATCGTGTCCGGCCTGCCCTACCGGTGCTCCCCGCCCGCGTCCACCTCGACCTGCCAGTACTCCGGTGTGGACAAGACCCCGGCGGCCTGGGGTGACCTGGTGCGCAACGCCTACCCCGGCTACACGGGACGGCGTCCGAGGGTCGCGATCTGGCACGGGCAGTCGGACGCGGTCGTGGTGCCCAAGAACGGGATCGAACTGCGTGATCAGTGGACGAACGTCCTCGGTGTCTCACAGACGCCGGTCTCGTCCGAGTCGCTGCCTGCGGGCACGACCCTGGAGAAGTACGGCGCCGACATGGTCCGCCTGTACAAGATCGCCGGTGCGGGGCATGGCACCCCCGTCGATCCCGGCACCGCCGCCGACCAGTGTGGCACCGCCGGCGCCTACTTCCTGGACAGCATCTGCTCGGCCTACCGTGACACCCGCTTCTTCGGGCTGGACGGTTCCGTGGTTCCTCCGACCGGCACTCCCACACCGACTCCGACGATCAGCCCGACGGTGGCGCCGGTGTGCGTGACGGCCAGTAACTACGCTCATACCACCGCGGGCCGGGCTCACCAGTCCGGCGGGTACACCTACGCGAACGGTTCCAACGACTCGATGGGGTTGTGGAACACCTTCACGATTCACACGCTCAAGCAGACAGGTCCCGGATACTGGATCGTCGCGGACGGTCAGTGTGCCTAGGCTCGCATCCCGGCTTGAGGGCTCGGGTGACCGACGGCGCCGCCCCGGGAATCGGGTGGGAACCGCTGATTTCCGGATCCGGTGAAACGCGTGACGGTGAATGAGGGAAACCATTGCCGTGACTGCGCGGAATTCGAAGCCTTTACCTCGTGCCGAGGTGGTGCCCTTCCTGTCCGGGTACCGACACTATTGCGGAGCTGAAGCCGTGCCTTCGCCCACCAAGTGTGGTGATCTCGCGACATCTGGCAAGGCGTTCGGCGCTCGACGCACCAGCGAAGAGGAGAGCCCAAGCATGATCAGTGACAACCTGTGGACATACCGGCCCGACGTATACGGCACCGACCAGACCATGGACGTCGTCGGCTTCGACGTGGAGGCCGTCGACGGCAAGATAGGCACGGTGGACGAGGCGAGCAACGTGGTGGGCGAGAGCTACATCGTCGTCGACACCGGGCCGTGGATCTTCGGTAAGAAGGTCGTCCTCCCCGCCCTCGTCGTCACCCAGATCAACCGGCCGGACCGCAAGATCTACGTGGCCCGCACCAAGCAGGAAATCAAGAACGCCCCCGAATTCGACCAGAAGTCCTACAAGGACGCGGGTTACCGGGCGAGGCTCGCCGGATATTACGGAAATCTCCCCGGAGCCATGTAAGGACCACATGGATGGGCCGTTCGTGTGCACGCGAACGGCCCATCACCGTGCTCGGGATCCTGGTTTCACCCCTCTTCCCGTCCGCGGGGAAACCTCGCGAGAAAACCCCCGGATCAATGTGACGCCCGCCCACTTCAACGCCCCTGAACGTCAGCGGGCGTCACCCCTGGGCGCGGGATACCGCGTTGTGCACCTCCGCGGGGGCGGGTTACGCTGTGCGACACGTGATCGCGCCGGTCGGCGCGGCACCGGGCGAGTCACACGAACAGGATCTGGTCCAAGTCATGGCCTTCCACGAGGTGGGGCGGCGAGCTACCCGCGCCGAGCTGGGGAACGAGCTTTCGTTCTCGGCCCGGCTCGGCGGCGTGCGCCGGCGTCCCATCGACCTCGTGAGGCCTTTCCATGCGCTCTTCTGAGATCCGTTCGACCTTCCTCGACTTCTTCACCGCCCGTGATCACCGCGTGGTGCCGTCCAGCTCGCTGATCCCGTCCGACCCGACGCTGCTGCTCACCGGGGCCGGGATGATCCAGTTCAAGCCGTACTTCCTCGGTGGGGCCGTGCCCGAGCACGTGCGTGCCACGTCGCTGCAGAAGTGCGTGCGTACGTCCGACATCGAGAACGTCGGGCGTACGACGAGGCACGCGACGTCCTTCGAGATGCTGGGCAACTTCTCCTTCGGCGACTACTTCAAGCAGGAGGCGATCGCCTGGTCGTGGGAGCTGCTCACCCGGCACTTCAATCTCGATCCGGCCCGGCTGTGGGTCACGGTCTACACCGACGACGACGAGGCCGAACGGCTGTGGCGCCGCATCGGCGTCCCGCCCGGGCGGATCCAGCGGCTCGGGATGGAGGACAACTTCTGGTCCATGGGCGTTCCCGGACCCTGCGGCCCGTCCTCCGAACTGCACTACGACCGCGGCCCGGCCTTCGGCCGCGAGGGCGGCCCCGCCGTCGACGGCGAGCGCTACCAGGAGATCTGGAACCTGGTCTTCATGCAGAACCAGCGCGGAGAGGGCACAGGCAAGACCGGTTTCCCGATCCTCGGCGAGCTGCCCGCCAAGAACATCGACACCGGGCTCGGGCTCGACCGGCTCGCCGCGATCCTGCAGGACGCCGGGTCGGTGAGCCAGACCGACCTGCTGGCGCCGACCTTCCACCTGGTCCAGGAGCTGGCCGGACGCGAGTATCCCGGCAGGGACGGCAGCGAGGCCTCGGTGTCCTTCCCGGTCGTCGCCGAGCACGTCCGTACGGCCGCGTTCCTCATCGCCGACGGAGTGCTGCCCGCCAAGGACGGCCGCGGGTACGTTCTGCGGCGGCTGATGCGCCGCGCCGTCCGCCACGCCCGGCTGCTCGGCATCGACGGGCCCGTGCTGCCCGCGCTGTCCACCAGCGTCATCGACACGCTCGGCCCGGCGTGGCCCGAGCTCGAACAGCATCGCTCGCTGGTGCTCCAGGTCGTCACGGCCGAGGAGAGCGGGTTCGACCGGACGCTCCGGCAGGGCGCACGGCTGCTGGACCGCGCGATCAGCCGCGCCCGGGAGGCGGGATCACCCGCGCTTCCCGGCCGGACGGCGTTCGAGCTGCACGACACCTACGGGTTCCCCGTCGACCTGACCCTGGACGCGGCCCGCGCCGCGGGGCTGACCGTTGACCAGGACGCCTTCGCCGCGTTGCTGGAGAACCAGCAACGCCAGGGCAAGCAGGCGGGCCGCGGCAAGAAGGGCGACGCGGTCGCCCGCCAGGACACCTACCGGCAGGTCGCCGCCCGGTACGGGCTCACCGACTTCGTCGGGTACGACGCCACCACCGCCGAGACGCGGCTCATCGCGCTGCTCGGCGACGGCGAGCTGACCGGCGGCGCGACCGAGGGGGAGGAGGTCGAGGTGATCCTCGACCGCAGCCCCTTCTACGCCGAGGCGGGCGGGCAGGTCGGCGACACCGGCACCCTGCGGACCTCCGACGGCTCCGTCCTCGAGATCGTGGACACCCGGCCCGGCATCGACGGACTGCACGTCCACACGGCCCGGGTCACCAGCGGCGAGCCGCGCACCGGGCAGCCGGCCCTGGCGGTCGTGGACGCCGGGCGCCGGTCGGCCATCGCGCGATCCCACTCGGCCACCCACGTTCTGCACGCCATGCTCCGCCGCGTCCTCGGCGACCATGCCGCCCAGCAGGGCTCCCGGGTCGAGCCCGGGCGGCTGAGGTTCGACTTCGCGCACTTCAGCGCCGTCGACCCCGGCTGGCTGGCCGAGGTGCAGACGCTGGTGAACGACCACCTGCTCGACGACCCCGACGTCCGGGTGTGGGAGGCGAGCCGGGCGGAGGCCGAGGCGGCGGGCGCGACCGCGCTGTTCGGGGAGAAGTACGGCGACCAGGTGCGCGTCGTCGACATCGGTGACTTCTCCCGCGAGCTTTGCGGAGGCACGCATGTGGGTCATGGCTCCCAGGCCGGGCCCGTGCACATTCTCGGCGAGTCGTCGATCGGCGCGAGCCTGCGGCGCATCGAGGCGCTCACCGGCGCGGACGCGTTGCGCCACTACGACCACGAGCATGTCGTGCTGACCGAGCTCGCGGGACTGCTCGGCGCCCGTCCCGACCAGGCCCCCGAGCGGCTGAGGCAGCGCCTCGCGACGCTGGCCGAGGCCCAGCGGCAGCTCGAACGGCTTCGCAAGGCCGAGCTGGCCGCGATGGCCGATCTGCTCGCCGACCGCATCCAGCCGGTCGACGGCGGATGGGTGGTCACCGAGCGTCTCGACGGCGTTGCCGGTGAGGAGATACGGCCGCTGGCCGCCGAGGTGGCCGGGCGGCGCGGTGACGAGCGCGGCATCGTGGTCATCGGCGCGGACGTGGGGGGCAAGGCGATGCTCGTCGCCGCGTTGAGCCCGGGGCTGTCCGGCATCGGGCTCCAGGCCCGCGACGTCCTGGCCGGAGCGGCCAAGGCGGTCGGCGGCGGCGCCGGCGGCAACGGCGCGCTGGCGGGTGCGGGTGGACCTCATCCCGAGCGCCTCGCCGAAGCGCTCTCGGTCGCCGCGGGCGACGCCCGCGCCCACCTGGCGGAGCACCGCTGATCCGGCGCTCCGGCGGCTGGACGGCTCGCG
>NZ_BAAAZR010000032.1:19051-22308 GCF_039537005.1 Sphaerisporangium flaviroseum
CACGCGAGCTTTCGAGGAGAGGCCCGGGGCCGGCGCGACCGGCGATCGGCGACCGGCATGACGCCGGCCTCCGGGCCCCTCTCCACGACAGCGTGCGAGGGCGCACGATGATCGGCCGAACCATCGCACTGACCCCACATCACGACTGTCAGGCGCAGTTAACATTGGATGTCTCCGGTCGTCAAGAGCTGATCACTTCACTGTGTGTGATGGATGGATGCTCCTAAATGCCGGTAAATGCGGTCTAGCTGGCCCGTTGCCCGATGTCCACATCATCGCCCGATCAAGGGCGGCGATCAATACATCGGACGACTTCACGGTCTGCAGGACCGATTCGATGTCTGCCGCCCCCCACGGAAAGGCTCCGAAGGATCAACTACGTCCAGGGCGGCCGGTCGCCGATCGCGGCCAAATGATCGGCCATCATCAGCCGAAATATTTGCCCTGGTCACCGTGACCGGCCACCCCCGCAGGGGTATGGCGAAATTGATCCGTTCCGCGAAGTAAGTTCGGAAAGGCGGTGAGGTCATGAGTAGACCGACCGGCCTGGAAGCGCATCCCGACATTGTCGCGATGCGCGCCAAGTACGAACGGGCGAGTTCCAGCACGGCCGCACAGGTGATCGATGGGCTGACGCTTCTCGCGGGGCTCTACCTCGCGATATCGCCATGGGTGGTGGGCTTCAACGGCTTGTCCCGGCTAGCGGTGAGCAACATGGTCACCGGGCTGGCACTGGCCGCTCTGGCCCTGGGGTTCGCGTCCGCATACGGGCGCACGTACGGGCTGACCTGGATCGCACCCATCCTCGGAATCTGGACGATCCTCTCGCCGTGGATCATACGGTCCCACACCACTGGGTCGATCTGGAACAACGTCATCACCGGCATCATCATCCTTCTGCTTGGGCTGGGGGCCATGGCGGTGGGGAACCGGAAGATGCCGACAAGGTAGTGAAGGAGTGGTTCTCGGGTGTGGCGGTGTGGACCGCCACACCCGATTACGCGTACACCGCGATCCCGGCGACCACTCTGTTTGCGGCGCACAACGGGGGTAGGAGGCGGCCGTGACGGTGGAGCTGCGACAGAGCAATCCCACCGAACCGGGCATCCGCCGCAGGCGCCGGGGACGGGGGTTCACTTACCACTGGCCGGACGGCCGGCCGGTGGCCGACCGCCGGGTCCTCGCCCGGATCAGGGGTCTCGGCATCCCGCCCGCCTGGCGGGAGGTGTGGATCTGCCGGTACGCCGACGGCCACATCCAGGCCGTGGGCACCGACACGGCGGGACGGCGCCAGTACCGCTACCACGACGTCTGGCGCGACGAACAGGACCGCGCCAAGTTCGACCGCGTGCGCGAGATGGCCCGGAGGCTGCCGGCCTTCCGCGAGCGGGTCGACAAGGACCTCCAGGCGCGGGGCATGACTCGCGAGCGCGTCCTGGCCGCCGCGGCCCGGATGCTGGACATCGGCTTCTTCCGGGTCGGAGGCGAGGAGTACGACTCGTACGGGCTGGCCACGCTCCGCATGGAGCATGTGACCTGCCACAGGGGCCGGGTGACCTGCGTCTACCCGGCCAAGGGCGGCAAGAGGCGGGAGGTGGAGATGATGGACGCGGACGTGTGCAAGGTGATCACCTCCCTCCACCGGTCCGGGGAAGAGGGGGAGCTGCTGCGCTACAGGAGCGGCTCCGGCTGGGTCGACGTGCGCAGCGAGGACATCAATGGCTACCTGCGGGACATCCTGGACTTCGAGGTGTCGGCCAAGGACTTCCGCACCTGGCACGCGACGGTGCTGGCGGCGGTGGGCCTCGCCGTCTCCTCGCGTGCGAGCAACAGGACCGGGCGCAAGCGGGCGATCAGCCGCGTCATGAACGAGGTCTCGGATTACCTGGGCAACACGCCCGCCGTCGCACGGGCGTCCTATGTCGATCCCCGGGTGATCCAGGCCTACGAGAAGGGCCGGACCATCGAGAGGTCGCTCAGCGAGCTCGGCGCGGACGCCGACTTCGGGCAGCTCGCCACCCACGGCGGCGTGGAGAGGGCGGTCATGGCCCTGCTGCGCCGCTCATAGCCGCTCGTGTCCGGCGCCTCCGGGCGCCGGGAAGAAGGGAGAACGCGATGACCGACCTGAGGGAACCCCGGGCCGAGACCAACCCCTACACCTCCCTCTCGACCGCCGAACTGATCCGGCACCTTTCCGGGGAGGTCTCCCGGCTCGTCCGGGACGAGATCCGGCTGGCGACCCTGGAGCTCACGCGGAAGGGCCGGCGGGCCGGGCTCGGCGCCGGGCTGTTCGGCGGCGCGGGAGTGGTCGCCCTGTACGGCGGGGGAGCGCTGGTCGCGGCGCTGATCCTGCTGGTCGCCCAGGCGCTCGCGCCGTGGGTCGCCGCCCTGATCGTGGGAGTGGTGCTGCTGGTCGTCGCCGCCGTGCTCGCCCTCGTGGGCAAGCGCCAGGTGGCCAAGGCCACGCCACCGCTGCCGCAGGAAGCCATCCAGAGCCTCAAGGCCGATGTCGACGTCGTGAAGGAGAGTGCACACCGATGACCGAAAACGACCCCATCGGGGGCCCGTACCGTCCCACCGCCGGAGAGGTGGGCCTGCACAGGCAGGAGCCCGGTACGGCGACTCCGGAGTCCGCGGGACCGTCGCTCAACGTTCCCCAGGTGCACGCGCCGCCGAAGCCGTACGTCAAGCCCGTGGTCAGCCATGGGAAGGGCGATCCACTGGCCGGGCTCTCCGAGCCGCTCGTCCGGGCGAGCCAGGAGGCCCCGTCCGACCGGCCGGGCCGGCAGGCCCCGCCGGAGAGGAAGTCCAAGCAGGCGGCCCGCTCGGAGGAGGACCGGCTGCGCGACGACATCTTCCACACCCGGGAGGAGCTCGGCCGTACGGTGGAGGCGCTGGCGCAGAAGGTCGACGTGAAGGCGCGGGCGCAGCAGAAGGTGGCCGAGACCAAGGTCGTCGCGCGGGAGAAGGCCGCCGAGGTGGCCGGCCGGCTCCGCGAGGCCGCCTCGAAGGCCACCACGAGCACCACGGGAACGGCAGGTGAGGGCGTCCCCGGGGCGCTGAAGGGCGTCGCCGGCCAGATCACGACCCAGGCCAGGCGCCGTCCCGAGGTCCTCCTCATCGTGGCCGGAGCGCTCACCATGGCCGGAGCCGGGTGGCGGGGCCGGCTGGAGCGGCGCTCCCGCCCCGGTGCCACGACCAGGACCTGACGGAAGCCGGGAAGGCGGCCGGTGAACAGCCGGCCGGAGACGAGCGGG
>NZ_BAAAZR010000032.1:22321-45598 GCF_039537005.1 Sphaerisporangium flaviroseum
CCTTCGTGGCCGCGACCGGCCCAGGTCGTGCCGATCGGAAGGGAAACAGCCGGTCATCGTCGTCATGCCGTGAGTGTGGGCACGGGTCACCCGGCACATGAACAGGGTGTGCCGCCGTTGCGGCACCGCCTGCTTCCGTCCACCGCCACGACACAGCGCATGAGGTGAATGAAATGCCGCTTCACCCCAATATCGACCCCGAACTCGCCGCCCGCCTGGAACACGTCTTCATCCCGCCCGTCGACTTCGCCCGCCTGTCGCCCGCGGACCTGCCGGGCCTGCGCCGGCAGATGGCCGAGGCGTTCGCCGCCATGCCGCCCGCCACGGTCCCGGGAGTCGTGACCGAGGACCGGTGGGTGGCCGGGCCGGACGGCGACCCCGACATCAGGGTGCGCGTCCACCGCCCGGCGGAGCGGCCGGGCCCGCTGCCGTGCCTGTACTGGATGCACGGTGGCGGCATGATCCTCGGCCTGCCGGAGATGGACGACGCCTGCATGGCGGGCTACGTCACCGAGGTGGGCTGCGTGGTGGTGTCGGTCGAGTACCGGCTGGCCCCCGAGCACCCGCACCCCGCCCCCGTCGAGGACTGTTACGCGGGCCTGGTGTGGACCGTGAAGAACGCCGAGGAGCTCGGCGTCGACCCCGACCGCGTCGCCGTGGGCGGCGCGAGCGCGGGCGGCGGGCTCGCGGCGGGCACCGCCCTGCTGGCCCGCGACAGGGGAGGCCCGGCGGTCGTCTACCAGCTCCTGGTCGGCCCCATGCTGGACGATCGCGGCGTCACCCCCTCCAGCCGGGAGTTCGAGGAGGCGGTGACCTGGAACCGCGCCGCGAACGGCTTCGGATGGACGGCCCTGCTGGGGGAGGCCATGGGCGCCGAGGGCGTGTCCCCGTACGCCGCGCCGGCCAGGGCCACCGACCTGTCAGGGCTCCCGCCGGCCTACATCGAGGTGGGCGAGCTGGAGGTCTTCCGCGACGAGTGCGCCGACTACGCCCGGCGGCTGGTCCAGGCGGGCGTGTCCACCGAGTTCCATCTCTATCCCGGGGCCTTCCACGGGTTCGACGCGCTGATCCCCGACGCGCAGCTCAGCCGCCGCGCCGTCGCGGGCCGGGTGGCGGCCCTGCGGCGCGCGCTGGCCTGCTGAGATCCGGCGCGATCGGCACGGCAGCGGCCGTCAGTCGACCTCGGCGCTGCCGCTGACCCGCAGCTTGCGCCGTGCGCGCTCGTAGAAGGTCGTGGTGCCCAGCCGCACGACCTGGCCCGCCGCACGCACCGCGGTGACCGTGAGGCTGTCTCCTGCCGACAGGCGCCCGCTGATGGCGCCGTCGACCTCGACGGCGAGCTCCCCGCTCGTGGGGAGCAACTCCAGGAGCAGTTCCTCGTCGGCCGACAGGACCAGTGCCCTGTTGAACGACGAGTGCGCCGCGGCGGGCACGACGAGGAACCCCTCGACGAGAGGGGACACCAGCGGCCCGCCCGCGGAGAAGTTGTAGGCGGTGGATCCCGTGGGCGTCGCCACGATGACCGCGTCGGAGGCGTAGCGCACGAAGGGATGGCCCTCCACGGAGATCCCCACCGCCGACAGCCCGTTGCCCGGGATCCGCACCAGGGCGATGTCGTTGAACGCGATGACCGACCGGCCGCCGGGAAGGGTCGACCGCACCGCCATGCGCGGCTCGACGGTGAACTCGTGACTGTCGATGGCCGAGAGCGCCGGAGGCAACTCGTCCACATCGATCTCGGCGAGAAAGCCGAGCTTGCCCAGGTTCACGCCTAGAACGGGGGTCGACCGCCCGGCCACCAGCCGCATGGTGCGCAGCATCGTGCCGTCGCCTCCCAGGCTGACCAGCAGGTCGGCGCGCTCGACCAGTTCGGTCTGCCCGACGGACACGGCGCTGCAGTCGATGCGGCCCACCTCGTCCGGCAGCCCGAGCACGGTGACGCTCCTGGCCCGCGCCCACTCGACGATCGTGTCGATGGCCTGCTTGGAGTCGCGTTTGGGGTGCAGCACCAGCCCCATGGTCTTGACCATGCCCATGCACGCAACTGTACGGGCGGGCGAAACCGGCCGAGACGGTCGCCGGTTGCCGTGCGTCCTGCGTTCTTAGGCGAGAACGCCCCTGGAGCGGTGAATACCTGTAGTCGACGCTATCCGCATCGGTGTTCGGATGTGTTGCCGGGACCAGTTTTCCGGCCCGCGGCGTGACCGCCTCTTCGGGGACGGGCCGGTCGGCGTGCTCCGATAAACGTGAGGTTCGCCGGAAACGGCTAAGTTACGTCAAGGGGACACCCAATGCATCGCGCTGTTCTCCGCGTGGGAAGCGATGGAAACCGGGTATATTCTTGAGGTGTCAAACTAAGCTCTGTGAAAGGAGTGGGCAGATGGCAACCCAGATCCAGACGCTTCTCATCGATGACCTGGATGGCGGCGAAGCAAAAGAGACCGTGGCCTTCGCGATTGACGGCACCAGCTACGAGATCGATCTGAACGAGAAAAACGCCAGGAATCTGCGTGAGGCCCTTTCGCCTTTCGTCTCCGGTGCCCGCCGCGCCGAGGGCGCGCCCGCCAGGGGCCGCAAGCGTGGCGCCCCCCAGCGCCCCTCTCGCGACAAAAGCTCCGAGATCCGGGCTTGGGCCAAGGCACACGGCCTGAACGTCAGCGAGCGTGGCCGCATCGCCTCCCACATCGTGGCCCAGTACGAAGCGGCGCAGTGAATGATTAACCCGTAGCGCCCGGATTAGTCGCCCGACGAGCACGTGATCCGCCGCCTGGATCAGTCTCTAGCGGACCGCCTTTGTGGCGGCCGTGCTCGCACCGGGCAATGGCCGCCCGGCGGCTCGGGCCGCCCGAGCGGGGCCTCTCCTCTCGTCCACGATCAACGCTCCTGGCCTGCGAGGTTCCTGGGTCTGGGTGGGTGACCGCCCGGTGGACCGTGATTCGGGGGAGGTAGTGCTGACTTCAGCGAATTTGTCAGGATGAGCACTATTCCTTACCAGGCAGGGGTGCCTGCCAGGTAGAGGTGGTGGCTGGGAAGTTCCTGAGAAAACCATGGCGGGGTGCCGTCCCCCTCGCCGGGGCATGCCTTTCCACGCATAACCCGCGCAAGACCCGTCGATCTCCGCTTCACAGAAGCTTCCGGGCTTGCGGCCCCCCCAGGCACGTATGCCGGAGTTCGCGCTCTCGTCAATCCGAACAATCAACTTGCCGGTGGCCCGACACTTGACGGGCAGGCGAAGCTACGCCATTATCTCTGGCCGCTCCCACGCGTACTCCCGGAGGCGGGCCGGGTTCGGCCGCCGGAGGGCTTGGGCCGAAGGGCGTCGCCGGCCGCCGATCCCGCAATGTAATGACCGGTCACGGGCACGGATTGTCCCGGCATTTCCTCGGGCCCGACAATCATGGAGCAGGCCGGAGCCCGCCTGCCGCCTCTGACGATTCGCCCGTCACCCTCGGCCAATCCCCGGCGTTACATGCGAACCCGATAAGGCAATGCCGGGTCCTGAGTGTTTTGCCGGGCTCCGATGCGTCGGGGGATTCCGGGACCGTCCCATTTGTGACCTTGTGTAAGCAAGGTATAGCGGTATGTCGTACCTTGCTTTCTCCTATAACGCATAGGAGGTATCGGGCGAGGCGGATACCGATGGGAACGGCGGGATCAGATGGTGATCCACTCCGTGACCACCACGGCGGTCTGAAGGCGGCAGCGCAGGCTGAAGGGCCCCGCCGGCACGCGATCGCAGACGAACCTTCCCATGGCGTCGGCGGTCACGGCGGCGGGCCGCCGCCCCCGTACCTCGATCTCCCCCGGCTGGGCGGGGATCACCTGGCCGAGGACACGGCCGATCGAGCCCATGATGGTGATCTCCACGTCGATGGTCACCCCCGGGGCGTGGAACGTGGCCAGGCGGGGCTGGCCGCCGCCCCGTACGGGCTCCGGCTCGGTGAGCGAGTCGAAGCTCAGCGCGGCCAGTTCGGCGTCCAGCGTGCGAAGGGTGTAGGCCTCCACGGCCGTCTGGACGAGGTCGGAGGGCACCGGGTCGAACAGCGTGGCCGCGTGGCGCAGCGCCTCCTCCAGGTCCATGTCGTCGTCGTCCGCGCCGAGGCCGTCCAGGTCGTGGTCGAAGCCGTTCACCGGACACCTCGCTCGGCCAGGAGCGTCCGCAGCCGCCGCAGGCAGCGTTGCCGGGTCGGCCCGATGCCTCCGACAGGGATGCCGAGCGCGGCCGACACCTCGTGGTACTGGGGGCGGGGAGAGGCCATGAGCACGCGCAGGAGCCGCCGGCACGCCTCGCTGAGCTCCTCGAAGGCCTGCCACAGATGCCGCATCTGCTCGGCTCTGGCGTCGGTCTCCTCCGAGCGGATCAGGGCCTCTTCCGGCGTCCACTCGTCGGCGATGCGGTCGAAGACCTCGGGATCGCCGACGGGGGAGACGCGGCGGGACGCCTGGATGACCTTCAGGCACTCGTGCCGGGCGGTGCTGGCGAGCCACGACCCGACCGCCTGCGGCTCTCGAATCCGATCGAGGTGCTGGGCCAGCCGCAGCCAGGTCGTCTGGAATACCTCGTGGCCGTCGGCGTCCGACAGCCTGTGGGCGCGTACCACCGACCACACCAGGGGGGCGAGCCCTTCCACGAGTGCTTTCCACGCGGCGGCATCGCCGTCCGCCGCGGCCAGGAAAAGGCTGCCGATCGAATCACGGTCCACGGCGACGTCCCTAAGGGCGGGGATCATCATCGTACGACGTGTGAGGCCCATGGTGGGCACGACGCGCTTTTCGGTGAAGTCGCGAAGGGCGGTCTCAGGACTGGGCCGGGGACGGAGGGTGACGCTGTACGTCCCCGTCGGACCAGAGCGGCGGCCGCAGCGCCAGCACGTCCAGTCCGTGGACCCGGGCCCTCGGGTTGGACGGGCTCGACAGCAGGGCCGCGGCGGCCGCCCGGGAGCCGAGCCCGGGGTTCGCGCCCATGTGATTGGCGATCATGGCGGCGACGACGGGCGTGGAGAACGACGTGCCGCTCCACTCCGCCCGGCCGGCGAACGTCTCCGTCTCCGCCTGGGACAGGGAGGTGCTGAGCTCTCCGACCCGGCGGGGGTATCCGCAGGTGCAGTCATAGGCGAAATCGTGCTGGAAGGTCTGCTGCCACCGGCAGTGGTCGTACGTCGAGTGCTGGTAGCGGTACTTCCTCGGGTGGGTGGGCGTCCCGAGGAAGGCCCCTGTCAGCTTCTCCCCGGGCGCGTACACCTGCACCCAGTTGCCATGGTTGGTGAAACAGGCGCCTTCCGTGCCGTCCCGCCGCAGGGCGCCGACGGACACCACCGCGTCGCTGTGCTCGGGCAGGCGCGCGTAGGCGGCGGGCCAGAAGGGGTCGTCGCGCCCGTTGTTGCCGGCCGCGGCCACCAGCACGGTCTCGGGATGCAGGGCGAGCTGGCTCATGAACTCCTCCATGCCGAGGAGCGGCGCGCCGTCGTCGTTGTGCGTGCCCGCCGACAGGCTGATGATGTCGGGCCAAATGGGCGGGACGTCGGAGAGGACCCCTTGCGGATTCAGAGCCTCCAGCATCTCGAAACCGAAGTTCCGCTCGTCGATGGCACCGGCGTTGATCAGCTTGGCCGAGACCCGCACACTGGCGGCCGGCGCGGTCGCCGCGATGATGCCGGCGATGAACGTCCCGTGCCCGACATACAGCTTGATGACGTCATCGGTGTCCTTGACGGGGTCGGACGCGCGATCGTGGCCGGTGTTGTTGAGCGTGTCCCCCTCGGTGGCCAAGACGTGGAGCATCCACGGGTAGAGCTCGCGGTGGTTCTCCACCAGGCCGGTGTCCACCACGAGGACCGTCACCGACGGCTGCTCCACGGTGGGACGGAAGCTCAGCCCGGGGTTCATCTCATGCTTGGGCGGCCCCGGCTCATCGGAGGGGCAGGAGTTCACGCCACCCGACGCGATGGCGACGATGTGGTTGCGGCTGCCCACCACCCGCCCGCCGTTCGTGCGCTCTATCGTCTTCATCGCGTCGAGCGCCATGGCGACCCCGCCGTCGCGCGATTCGTTCACGACCGGATCCTCGGGGTCGTCCACTCGCATGCGTACGAGACCGACCTTGACGTCCCCCTCATCGGGGTCGGGGACCGGGAACCGCCTGCCGGCGTTGACCTGCCGGACGACGTCACCCACGTCGCCTTGCCGTACGAGGATGTGGCCGTGCTCGTACAGATAGGTGGGATTCTGGTCGCCCGGTCCCGCCACGAGGCGGACGCCCATCTCGCGGGCGATCACGTCAAGCTGTTCCCTGAATCGGTCGAGTGCCATCGCGGACTTCCTCTCAAGCGGTTGCCATGCGGTCATCGTCGCGAGTAAGAGCAGGATGACGCCGGGTTGATACACATGGACGCCCCCCGAACCCCACGTCTAACATCTATCCGTGGCTGGGAGAAGCTCGCGGGGCCGGGGAAAGCCGGATCCTCTCGACCTGCTCCCGATGGTCTTCGCTCGCCCGGGCGAGGCGCTGGCCGGAGCGCGGGCCCTTCTCTCCTCCGGCCCCACCCCGCACGACGCCTCCATCGCCCACCAGGTCATCGGCATCTGGGAACGGGACTTCGGCGATCTGACGGTCGCGATCGGTCACCTCAGGAAGGCGCGCACGCTCGCCCGCCGGTGCGGTTCGGCCGACCGGGAGGCCGACGCGCTCGCGGCCCTCGGCGTCGCGGTCGTCTACACCGGCCGCACGGCCGAGGGCCTGCGCATCCTGGACGCGGGGGCGGCACGGGGGGACAGCCTCACGGCGGCGCGCGTGCTGTTCCGGCGAGGCCGGGTCCTCTGGGTCCTCGGGCGGCACCGGGAGGCGCTCGACGACGTCCGGCGGGCCGTTCCCGTGTTGCGGGAGGCGGGCGACACGATCTGGACCGCTCGGGCCCTCACCCTGCGCGGGCTCGTCCACCTGTCCTTCGGCTCCACCGATCAGGCCGACAGGGACTTCGTCGCGGCCGAGCGGCTGTGGGACCAGACCCATCAGGACCACGACCGCAGCGTGGCCGTGTGGAACCGCGGCGCGGCGGCGTTCCGCTCCGGCGATCTGCCCACCGCCCTGCGCTATCTCGACGAGGCGGCCAAGCGCTTCGAGGCGCTCGGCACCCCGGCGTTCGGCGTGAGCTTCGGCCGGTGCGAGGTGCTCCTGGCCGCGGGGCTGGCCGACGAGGCGCTCCAGGAGGCCGACGGCGCGACGGCACTGCTGGAGCGGATGGGGGGACAGGCCACCACCAAGGCCGAGCTTCTTCTGGTCGCCGCCCAGGCCGCCATTGCCGCCGGCGATCCCGACACCGCGGTCACCCGGGCCCTGGCGGCGATACGGCTGTTCGCGAGCCAGCGCCGCGAGTGGTTCGAGGCCCAGGCGCGGCTCGTGCTGTTCCGCTCGCGCGTCGCCACGGGCGCGATCTCCGGGCCGCTGGTGCGGGACATCGCGAGGGTCGCCACCCGCCTGTCCGAGCTGGGCTCTCCGGACACGGTGCAGGCGTCCCTGCTCGCGGGCCGCGTGGCGCTCGCGCTCGGCCGGGTGCGGGACGCCGACCGGCACCTGGCCGCCGCCGCGCTCGGACGCCACCGGGGCCCGGCGCTCGCGCGGGCCGAAGGCTGGCTCGCCGAGGCGCTGCGCGCGATGGCCGCCGGACGGGCCAAGGCGGTGCTGCACGCCTGCCGCCGGGGACTGGACGTGCTCGACGAGCACCGGCTGGCCCTTGGCGCGTCGGAGCTGAGGGCACGCGCCACGGCCCAGGGGGCCGAGCTGGCCGCGCTGGCCCAGCGCGCGAGCCTGCGGCCGGGAAACGCCCGGGGGCTCCTCGTCTGGAGCGAGCGGTGGCGGGCGACCGCGCTCGCGGTGCCGCCCACCCGCCCGCCGGACGACAGCGAGCTGGTCCGCGACACCACCGCCTACCGCGAGATCACCAGCCGCCTGGAGTCGGCCAGGTCCGAGGGCACGTCCGCCCCCGCCCTGGAGCGCGAGCAGCGGCGGCTCGAACGGGCCATCCGCGCCCGCACCCTCCGCGCACGCAGCGAGGGAGTGATCAACGGCCGCCCTTTCGACCCCCGCGCCCTCCTCGATCGGCTCGGTGACGGCCGGCTGGCCGAGATCGTGGACGTCGGCGGCGAGGTGCACGTGCTGCTCTGCGGTGGCGGGAGGGTGCGCCGCTTCGCGGCGGGCCGGGTCGCCGACGCGGCGGCCGAGATCGACCACGTCCGCGCCGGGTTGCGGCGGCTCGCCTACGAGGGCAGGGCGAGGTACGAAGGCGGGGGGGCGGCCCGGCGGGCGGGCGAGAGGGCGGCCGAGCGATTCGGGCTCCTGGAGGCGGGGGCGCGCCGGTTGCAGGACATGCTGCTCGGCCCGGTCGTACGCCATCTCGGACAGGGCCCGGTGGTGGTGGTCCCGCCGGGACGGCTGCACGGCGTGCCCTGGGCGGCGCTGCCCGCGCTGCGCGACCGGGTGGTGGCCGTCTCTCCGTCGGCGGGCGCGTGGCTTAGGGCCGCGCGGGTGCCGCCGCCGCTCGGCGCGGGGGTCGTGCTGGTGCGTGGTCCTGGCCTTTGGACCGGCGGCGCCGAGGTGCCCGCGCTGGCACGGGAGTACGCCGCCGCGACCGTGCTGGAACACGGCACCGCCACCGTCTCGGCCGTGCTGAAGGCCATCGACGGCAGCCTCCTCGCGCACATCGCCGCCCATGGCGCCTTCCGCGCGGACAGCCCGATGTTCTCCTCGCTGCGCATGGACGACGGGCAGCTCACCGTCCACGACGTGGAGCGGCTGATCCGGGCTCCGTACCGCATCGTCCTGTCCAGCTGCGACTCCGGCGTCCTCGAACCGGTGGGGGCCGACGAGTTGCTCGGCCTGGCGGCGGCGCTGCTGCCGCTCGGCACGGCGGGCATCGTGGCGAGCCTGGTTCCGGTCAGCGACGAGGCCGCGGTGCCGTTGACGCTGGCCCTTCACGAGGGCCTGCGCGCCGGGCTGGGCATGGCCGAGGCCCTTCGTGAGGCCCGGCGGGCGCTGCCGGGAGACCCTGTGCACCAGGCGACGGGCTGGTCCTTCTCCGCGATCGGCGCCGCCTGAGCGCCTCGGGCGTGGCCATACCGGGTCATACGGTCACACGGACGAGGGTGTTCGCCGACGACGTTTTCTTGGCCAAGTCTCGTCATCCTGCTTCATCCGGTTGCCATGAGACGTGCCTGGCGGCCGTCAACTCCTGCTCAAGTGCGGGTGGCTCGAGGTAGCCGTGGGTGGGGATGGGTAGCCATCCCAGCAGTTGTCCATCAAGGGGGAGAGGGCAATGAAACGTGCTGTTTTGGGCGCGATGACGCTGGGGGGCGTGAGCCTGGGCATGATGCGTTGGCTCGCGTCGCGACATACCAAGGCAAGGGCCGAACGCGAGGCGAGCCGGTGGCTGATGGTCACCATCAACCGCCGGCCGGAGGAGGTGGTGCCGGACGGGCGGCTGCCGGAGCCGCTGGCACGGCTCGGTGAGTCCATCGAGGTACAGGTCCGCGAGGCACCCGGCGACCGCGGCACCGAGTTGGGCGCCCGGCCGCTGATGTCGGTGCCGACGGGTGTCGAGGAGGTCATGGCCCGCCTTGGCGGAGAGGATCCGCGCCAGGCGGTACGCAGGGCTCTGCGGGAGTCCAAGGGCCTGGTCGAGACGGGGGAGGTGCTGGTCCCCGACGACCTGTCGACGAGGCCGCCCACTCCCACCGGAATGCTTGTGGATCTCGCGGCGCGGCGCGCCGGCGGGGAGGGACGGCTGTGAAGGCACTCACCTGGCAGGGCGTGAACGAGTTGTCGGTGGAGCGGGTGCCCGACCCTCGGATCCTCAACGCCCAGGACGCCATCGTCAAGGTCCGGCTGACCACCACCTGCGGCTCCGACCTGCACCTTCTCGGGGGCTACATCCCGGCCATGCGCGCGGGCGACGTGATCGGCCACGAGTTCCTCGGCGAGGTCGTCGAGGTGGGCTCGGAGGTCCGCAGGCACAGGGTGGGCGACCGGGTGGTCGTGTGCTCGATCATCGGCTGCGGCCGGTGCTGGCACTGCGAGCACGACCTGTGGTCCCTGTGCGAGAACAGCAACCCCAAGCCGGGCATTCCGGACATGGTGTGGGGCGGCACCACGGCGGGGATCTTCGGCTACTCCCACGCGACGGGCGGGTTCAAGGGAAGCCACGCCGAGTACATCCGCGTGCCCTACATCGACTACGGCGCCTTCTCGGTGCCGGACGGCGTCGACGACCTGAACGCCCTGTTCGCCTCGGACGCGGCGCCCACCGGCTGGATGGGCGCGGACATGGGCGGGGTGCGTCCCGGGGACGTGGTCGCGGTGTGGGGCTGCGGCGGGGTCGGGCAGATGGCGGCGCGTGCCGCGATCCTCCTCGGCGCCGATCGGGTCATCTGCATCGACCGCCTGCCCGAGCGCCTGACGATGACCGAGCGCCACATCGGAGCCGAGACGATCGACTACACCCGTACGGACGTCATCGCCGAACTGCGCGAGCGGACCGGCGGACGAGGTCCCGACGTCTGCATCGAGGCCGTCGGCATGGAGGCGGACAGCGCCGGCCCGCAGGCGATGTACGACAAGGCCAAGCAGCGGCTCCACCTCGAACAGGATCGTCCCATCGCGGTACGGGAGGCCATCTACGCCTGCCGCACCGGTGGATCGGTGTTCGTCCTCGGCGTCTTCGCCGGGGTGGTCGACAAGTTCCCGCTCGGCGCCCTGATGAACAAGGGCCTGACGGTCAGAGGGGCGCAGCAGCACGGACAGCGTTACATCCCGAAGCTGCTGGATCTGATCTCCAAGGACGAGCTCAGGACGGCCCACCTCGCGACGCACACGATGACGCTCGACGAGGCGCCGATGGGTTACGACATGTTCAAGAACAAGAAGGACGGGTGCGTGCGGGCGGTCTTCCGCCCTTGGGCGTAGGCGCGGGGCACTCCCGGACGAGTTCGCACGCATGCCCCGGCGGCCTGGTTCCGCCGGGGCGGCGGCAAGCCCGGTCCGGCTTGGGGGCAGCGAGCGCGGTTCCCGCCAGGGGGTAGCGAGCGCGGTTCTGCTAGGGCTGAGGTGGAGTCGGGCCGCCGTCTTCCGGAGGAGGGAGACGGCGGGCCGGCTCGGGCCGTCGCCGCCGGGCGCGGCACTCGGGCGCCATCACGCTTTCCACGGGGTCCTCACATGGACAGACAGGGCGGGGACCGGCTCAATATCATGCACCGTGTGAATCACGGGGAAACACACGAACCGCGCAATTCGCCGCCAGGGCCGGATGGCCCGCCGGAAGCCGCCCCCGAGGATCGGCGGGGCCCGCCCCCTGAGACGCCTTATCCGCCCGGCGGGCCCCACCCCGCACAGCCGCCGGGACCATACGGACCTCCGCAGCCGCATGGCGGAGGACAACCGCAGTACGGCGGAGGGCACGCGCCTTACGGCGGAGGGCAGCCGCAGTACGGCGGAGGGCAACCGCCTTACGGTGGAGGGCAGCCGCAGTACGGCGCCATGCCACCGGGTGGAGCGCCAGGGCCCTACCAGCAGGGACCGCCTGGTGCTCAATCCCCCTATGGTGGCCCACCCTCCGGGGCGCCCACGGGATACGGCGGCGGGCCGCAAGGGTCCGGAGGCCCACCGTACGGGACGCCTCCGGGATACGGCGGCCAGCCGTCCGGCGCGCCTGGGGGATATGGCGGGCAGCCGTACGGTGCGCCTCCTGGTCACGGCGGGCAGCCGTACGGTGCGCCGCAAGGGTACGGCGGGCAGCCGGCCGGGCCTGGAGGGCCGTATGGGGCACCGCCACCGGGCCCGCGGCGGCGTGGCCCGCTGATCATCGGCGGTGCCGCGGTGCTGGTCCTCGTGGTCATCGCGGCGGTCGTCCTGGTCATACGTCCCTGGGGTGGCGGCGGGGGCGGCGACGAGGCGGGCGGTGGGAACGAGGCGGGGAGCGGCGAAGGCACCGCCGAGGAGCTGACCGGCAAGGTCGGCTGGCAGGTCGCCGCCGACTCCGGGTCGGCCCGGGACCTCAGCGGCGTCCTCGGCTCCTGGAGCGTCCCCGGCGCCGTCGTCCGGGCCGATGACGCGGCGATCGTCTCCCGGGACGCCGCCTCGGGCGAGCAGCGCTGGGGGCTGCGGCCACCGCAGGGCGGGAAGTTCTGTGGCGTGAGCCAGGAGGCGTCGGACGGTGTCGTGGCGCTGGCGTACGGCTTGGAACGGGAGTTGCCCTACGTCAAGAACCTCCGCACCGTCGATTGCTCGGGCGTCGTCCTCGTGGACCTCGCCACCGGCAAGACCCGGTGGCAGGCCGACCTGAGCGAGACCTACTCCGCCAAGACCCTGCGGCGGATCGGCGGCTCGCGTCCGCGCACCATCTCGCTCGCGATAGCGGAGGGGACGGTGGCCGTCGCCTACTACTGGAGCATGGTGGGCCTGAGCCTGGACGACGGCGCGACGCGATGGGAGGTCAAACAGTTCCCGACCAAGGCGGGCGACTCCACCTGCGTCTTCACCGATGTGCTGGTGGGTCCGGCAGGCGCCGTCACGCTCGCCTCCTGCGACAGGGCTCACCCGATCGCCCTGGTGTCGTTCGACCCGGGCACCGGGAAGCAGCGCTGGCGTACCGACCTGTCCGCCGCCGAGCTCGGGAGCGAGATGGGCTCCGGGAAGTGGCTGGTGGCCGCCGATCCGGTGGTCGTCGCGGTCCCCAAGGGTGACGGTCCCGGCAAGTACCTGGTGTTGGGCGACACCGGCCAGGTGACCACGACGATCTCGCAGACCGGGTCGTACGGGACGCTCGACATGCGGGCCATCGGGCTGAGCGGAGGCGGACGCTACCGGTACCGGACCGTGGTGTCGGGGGACACGCTGGTCACCGCCACCGAGGCGGCGAAGGTCAGCGACCTGCGCGACACCAACAGCCTGGTCGCCTTCGACCTGGCGAGCGGCCGGCCGCGATGGAGCAAGGGCCTGTCCAAGACGAGCACAACCGTGCCCGCCGTCGTCGACCGCGACACGGTGATCGCGGTGCGGACCGGGAACTACGAGGAGCCACCGCAGGCGTACCGCCTCAAACTCGCCGATGGCAGCGGCGGCCCCATGGGACCCGCCTACGGCCGTGAACTCATCTACACCCCGGCGAACTGCCTCTACCGGTTCACCGGCAACGGACTGTTCCTGGTGAGCAACCTGGACAGGAAGATGAGCGCGGCCCTGCTGCGCTGAACGCCCTCGCCCCTCACAGCGACCCACCGGCAGGCCCCGCTACCGCCCTCATGGTCGGTGGCCTGACCGATGGGTCCGGTGCGGTCTCACGGTCGGTGGCCTGACCGATGGGTCCGGTGCCGTCCTCACGGTCGGTGGCCCGGCCGGTGGGCCCGGTGCCGTTCCACGGCAGGTGGTCTGCTCGACGGGTCCGCCGTGCGGGGGAGGCGAGGTCGGGTGTCCGGCGGATGCCGCCCCCGGCGGCGCGCCCGTACGCTCGCCCCATGTTCCGGCGCCGCGTGCTCGGCCCCACCGGAGACCCCGGTACGGCGAGCTCCCGTTCCTTCCGTTCCTTCCGTTTGCCCGGCATATCGGGCTTTCTATGGCTTTCACGTCTTTCCGGTTTCGTGCATGGGGTGCCGGGCGCGCCGGTCGTCGGGCAGGAGGAACCGCGCGCCTGTGAGGCCGCCGCCCGGGAACGCGCCCGCATCGCCCTCGAACTGCACGACATCGTCGCCCACAGCGTCAGCGTGATGGTCATGCAGGCCGGCGGCGTGCGGCTGACGCTCCAGGGAACGCATCCGAAGGCGGGCGAGACGCTGGAGATGATCGAAAGGACAGGCCGGAGCGCGGTCGAGGAGCTTCACCGCGTGCTCGGGCTGCTTGGCGTCCGTGACAGCGACGGGCTCACCCCGCAGCCGGGCCTGGCCCGCCTCGATGACCTGCTCCGGCAGGTGCGGGCCGCCGGCCTGGAGGTCACGGTCGGCACCGAGGGTGATCCGGTGCCGCTGCCCGCGGGTCTCGATCTTTCGGCCTACCGCATCGTCCAGGAGTCGCTGGCCAACACCCTGAAGCACGCCGGTCCCACCAGGGCGGCCGTCGAGATCGCCTACCACCCGCACGAGCTGTCACTGGAGATCGTCGACGACGGGCCCGCCGAAGGCCGTGCGCGTCCCACGGCGGTGCGGGGCGGGCAGGGGCTGATCGGCATGCGCGAGCGGGTGGCCCTGTTCCGGGGCACGTTCACCACGGGGCCACGCCCGGACCGTGGCTACCGTGTCCACGCCGTGCTCCCGCTGAGGTCGCGGTGAGTCCCTGCGGTGCTTCCGCTGAGGTCGCGGTGAGTCCCCGCGGTGCTTCCGCTCAGGTCGCGGTGGGGAACGCGGTGGTCCACTGAGGTCGCGGTGGGCCGCGCCGGGGCCACCGGTGGCATGGTGCCTCGGGAGGCGGTCGGCTCCGGCGGAGTCAAAAGTCCCCGCCGCCAGGGACTTTCGGCGCTGACGGCCGCGCCGTGGCGAGGGGGATGCTTGAACCAGGGCGGGAACTCAGGGAGGCAGCCATGATCATGAATGTCGGCGACGTCATGGGCAAGGTCGCCATCGCCGTCCAGCTGGACACGTCGTTCGCCGACCTCGTCGAGACGATGCGCCGCTTCAAGGTCGGCGCCGTGGCCGTCCTCGATCCCGACCGGCGGCCGGTGGGGGTGGTGTCCGCGCACGACCTGCTGCTGAAGGAGATCGACCCGTCGCGCGGCGCGAACGTGTTCGAGGCCCACCGGCACCGGAAGGAACGCGCCAAGGCCGCGGGGAACACGGCGGCCCAGATCATGACCACTCCCGCGATCACCGTCACGGAGGGGACGCCGGTCAGGGAGGCCGCCCGCATCATGCACGATCAGCGGATCAGGCAACTCCCCGTGGTGGACGCCACCGGCAAGATCGTCGGCACGGTTCACCAGTCGGACCTGCTCAAGATCTTCGTACGCCCGCCCGCGGAGGTGCGCGCCGACGTGGAGGACGCGCTCCGGCGCGCGGCCGTCGACCCGGGAAGCCTCTCGATCCTGGTCGACCACGGCCTGGTCTCACTCCAGGGCACGGTCCCGCGGCGCTCGCAGATCACGCAGGCGGTCGAGGGCGTCCACTCGATCGACGGGGTCATCGAGGTCGACGCCCGGATGACCTACGAGATCGACGACCTCGCCACCGTCCCCCCGCTGTACCTCTGAGGTGCGGGTGCCCTGCCGGGCCCGGGGGCGGCTGTGTGATGGTGGTAGGAGGGGTGCGCGGCCGTCCACGCCGGTGACAGTGCGGCCGGCCGCGGGGGAGGTGCGCCATGGCCGGACAGATCGTCGTCGCCGTAGACGGCTCGCCGTCGGCCGCAGCGGCCATGGCGTGGGCCGCCGACGACGCCACGCGCAGACGGGCACGGCTGCGCATCGTGCACGTGTGGGAGCCGTGGTCGTACGACTTCCCGTTCGAGTCGGCGCCTCACTCGCAGCGCTCGATCCCGGCGTACTGGGAAGGCGTGCTGGCCGCCGCCGTCGAGTGGGTGCACGGCAACGCTCCGGACGTGGAGGTGAGCGCCGCCCTGGTCACGGGCGCGGTGTCCGAGCGGCTCACGACGGAGTCGGAGGACGCCGACGAGCTCATCCTCGGCAGCAGAGGGCTGGACGGCCTCACGGGGCTGGTGCTCGGCTCGGTCGGTCGGTCGGTCGCCGGGCACGCCTTGGGCCCGGTGGTCGTGGTGCGCCGCTCCCCGCACACCCGGCAGGGCGAGATCGTCGTCGGCTTCGACGCGTCGGAGCCGTCGCAGGCCGCCCTGGACTACGCCCTCCAGCAGGCCAGACTGCGGGAAGCGCGGGTGCGCGTCCTCTACGCGTGGTGGCGGCCCGCCTTCACGCCGCACGCGACGGCCTACGCCGGTGGCGTGCAGGAGGCGCTGGAGGAGGAGTCGCGCGAGGTCCAGCGGCGTCTTGATCCCTGGCGTGAGAGATATCCCGATGTGCGGATGGCCTGTTCGGCCGTCCGGGGGCATCCGGTTCCCGCGCTGTCGGACGCCTCATGGGACGCCGATCTGGTCGTGGTCGGCTCGAGGGAGCATCAGGGGCTCGGATCGGCTGTCCAGGGGTCGGTCGGACACGGCGTCCTGCACCACGCCCGCTGTCCCGTCGCGATCGTACGGCCGCGCCGCCCACGCGCCGATGTCACCGGAGCCTCCGCACGCTGAACCCTTCGGCGCCGTCTTCAGGCGCTGGACGGCCCGGTCCTTCCACGCTGGGAGGGCGCACGGGGGCATCGGGAGGTGGTGCGGTGGCACGGGCTGGTCAAGGGCTGCCCGATCCTTGCGTAAATGTGGTGACCAGGGCATTCACCCAGATTCGCATAACGCGTCCTGTGGGAACACTCTCTGTGTGGCGGACGTCCAACCGCGCTCGCTGATGCCGCACATGCGGCTCGACGAGTTGCTGTCGGAACTGCAGGTCCGGCTGGAGACCGTGCTCGCGACACGTGACCGGGTTCACGCCCTGCTCGACGCGGTCGTCTCGGTGGGCAGCGACCTGGACCTGCAGACCGTGCTGCGCCGCATCGTCGAGACCGCCACCACGCTCGTCGACGCCACCTACGGGGCCGTCGGCCTGATCGGCGAGGGGAACACCCTGGTCCAGTTCGTCCCCGTAGGGCTGTCGGAGGAGGAGATCGCCAGGATCGAGCACTGGCCCCACGGCCTCGGCCTCCTGGGCCTGCTCATCAAGGAGCCGCGTCCCCTGCGGCTGCACCACATCGCCGAGCATCCGGAGTCGTACGGGTTCCCGCCCGGCCATCCGCCGATGGGCTCGTTCCTGGGCGTGCCGATCCGCGTACGCGAGGAGGTCTTCGGCAACCTCTACCTGACCGAGAAGCGCGGCGGCGGCGACTTCGACGAGGAGGACGAGGCCATCGTCATCGCGCTGGCCACGGCGGCCGGTGTCGCGATCGAGAACGCGAGGATGTACGAGGAGACCCACCGGCGCGAGGTGTGGCTCCAGGCGTCCTCTGAGGTGACCACCAGCCTGCTGTCGGGGGCCGACTCGCACGAGGTCCTGACGCTGATGGCCCGGCGTGCACGCGCGATGGCCGACGCGGACGTCGCCGTCGTCCTGCTCCCCGCCGCCGGTGGCGAGAAGCTGCGCGTGATGATCGCCGACGGGGTGGCGGCGGACGAGGTCACGGAGGTGGAGGTGGCGGTCGCCGACTCGCTGTCGGGCCGCGCGTTCGCCGGCGGTGAGCCGGTCGCGGTGACGGACCTCGCCGAGTCGGACATCCCTGCCTTGGTCTGCGGCGGGTTGCAGGTCGGGCCGGCCGTCGCGGTGCCGCTGGGAGCCGCAGGAGCGGTGCGCGGTGTGCTGTCGCTCGGGAAACGGTCGGGACGCATCCCGTTCAGCCAGTCCCACGTGCGCATGCTGCACTCCTTCGCGGGGCAGGCGTCCATCTCGCTCGAACTGGCCGAGGCCCGTGAGGACGCCGAGCGGCTCGGCCTGCTGGAGGACCGCGACCGGATCGCCAAGGACCTGCACGACGTGGTCATCCAGCGGTTGTTCGCGGTCGCGATGACGCTGATGAGCACGGTCCGCCTGGTCGACCGACCGGAGGCCTCCTCGCGGCTCCAGCACGCCATCGACGAGCTGGACGGCACGATCAGGCAGATCCGGTCCACCATCTTCGCCCTCCAGACCCCTCCGGACGCGGAGGCGCGCAGCCTTCGCGGGCAGATCGTCGGGCTCGTCGAGGGGGCACGGGGACACCTGGGCTTCATGCCGGGCCTGCGTATGGAAGGGCCGCTCGACAACAAGGTGCCGCAGGAGCCGGCCGAGCACCTGCTGGCGGTGCTCCGCGAGACGCTGTCCAACATCGTGCGGCACGCCCGGGCCTCCTGCGCCGACGTCGCGATCGAGGTGGCGGGCGGGACGCTCACGCTGGTCGTGGAGGACGACGGCGTCGGCATCCCCGCGGGCGGGCACCGCAGCGGCCTGCGCAACCTCGGCGACCGCGCCGAGCGGCTCGGCGGCGCGCTCACCATCGAGGGCGCCGCGGGAGGCGGCACCCGAGTGAGCTGGCACGTCCCCTTGCGCTGACCACCCCCAGAAGCCGTCCGGGTGCCGGTCAGTCCTGGCGGCCGGCCTTCAGTTGTGCGGCCAGCGCCGCGGCCTGGGTACGGCGCTGCATGTCCAGCTTGGCGAGCAGGTTCGAGACGTAGTTCTTCACCGTCTTCTCGGCGAGGAAGAGACGCTCGCCGATCTGCCGGTTGGTCAAGCCCTCGCCGATCAGCTCCAGGATGTGCCGTTCCTGGCCCGTCAGTACCGCCAGCGGGTCCTTCTTGGTGGCCTGGTCGCGCAGGCGCCGCAGCATCGACGCGGTGGTCTGCGGGTCGAGCAGGGACTCCCCCCTGGCGACGGTACGCACGGCCCCGACCAGGTCCGACCCGTGGATCTGCTTGAGCACGTATCCGGCCGCTCCGGCCATGACCGCGTCGAACAGGGCGTCGTCGTCGGCGAACGAGGTCAGCATGAGGCAGCAGAGCCCCGGCGTCCGGGAACGGACCTCGCGGCACACCTCCACCCCGTTGCCGTCGGGCAGTCGAACATCGAGGACGGCGACGTCCGGCCTGACGGCGGGGATGCGGGCGAGGGCCTGCTCCGCGGTGCCCGCCTCGCCGACGATCTCCATATCGTCCTCGCCGGAGAGCAACGCGGCCACGCCTCGCCGCACCACCTCGTGGTCGTCGACGAGGAAGACGCGGATCATAGTCGGACGCTAGCCCCCACCTGGTTCGCCGTAAGGGACGATGGTCCCCTGCCGGCGTGTCATGACCCACGCGCGGTCAGGCGCGCCTGTCCCGGGCATGTCGTGGCTCACGTGGTCAGGCGTGCCTGCCTGGGCGTGTCGTGTCCACGCGGTCAGGCGTGCCTGCCGCGCCCGGCCAGCTGGGCGACGTCCTCGGCCGCCTCTCCGGTCAGCTTGTCGGCCAGATCGGCCAGCGCCCGTCCGGCCGCCAGCTCGTCGCCGATCTCCGGCACGGGCCGGTCGACGGGGTTACGCCTGGCGTATCCGACGCTCTCGTGGGTCCTGCCCCCATGGCTGGCCCCATGGGTGATCAGGACGGCCCGGGCGACGGTGCGATCGTCGTTGTCGTCCTCGGTGATGTAGATCTGCACGGTCCACTGCTTGGCCTGCATGACGGCACCTCCTGACGGGTTCCCTCCCTCAACCATCTCTCACCCGATCTGACCCGGCGACGGTGACCCGCCCTCCCCGTGAGCCTCCCCGTGAGGCTCGCCATGGGCATCGGCGTGGCTCACGGCGGCCAGGCGGAGCGAGGCCACGACCGCCTCCCGCAGGGCGCTCAGGCGGTGCGCGGGAAGCTCGAGTACGGTGACGTCCGCGGACCAGGGGGCGGCCTCGGACACGATCGTCCGCGCCTGCTTCTTGGTGAGACCCTCGCGGGCCCTGATCAGTCCTTCCCGCCAGGTGTTGGCGAGCCTGCCGTGGGCGTTGTCCAGGATCGCGCGCAGCAGGCGGCCGGTCTCGTCGGCGGGCGGCGGCAGCCGTACCGCGTCGACGACCGCGCCCGTGGCGGTGATCTCGTACAGGGGCCGGAGCGCCGAGAGATCGGGCGGCGTGGACCCGGAGAGGAAGGCCCGCACGTGGCGGGCCCGGGTGGCGAGCAGCAGACGGGGGAGTGCCGCCTCCAGACCGGCCGGTACGGCCATCGCCACTCGCGAGGGGGAGGCCGCGTACGGCTTGGCCAGCCACGTGGACAGCCGCGCCCTCGGCGCCCGCGGCAGGACCTCCTTCGGCCACTCTCCCACCAGCACCTCCGGCTCGAACCCCGCTCCGGAACCAGCCGATCCCGAACGCTCCGGTCCAGAACCCGTCACCCCCGGCGGCTCTGGTCCCCAACCCTCCGGCACCGGGCCCGCCGGTCTCGGACCCGCCGCTGAGGGGGCCGCCGGGCGTGACTCGACCGCCTGCGGTCCCTGGGTGTAGATGGCCGTGACGAAGCGCTCGACCCGGGCGGCCACGGCCGGACGTGTCTTGGTGGTGGGACGCAGGACGTAGAGGTCGGCGGCCGAGCCGATCGCCTCCGCACCGATATAGCGGTTGAAATCTGGATACATGGCCTCGAAGGCGAGGTTCAGGTCGTACAGCGACCTCTGCACCTTCAAGGCGAGCATGGGGGTGCGCTCGCTCGCCCCGTACGCCAGCAGGATCCGGCCCCGCTCCGGGTCGCGCAGCCCCTCCACGGCCCTGGCGACGAACAGCCCGATGCCCTCGGGGGTGTACGGAGGGTCGGTGATCGCGAGATCGGCCTGCTCACGGGCCGATGGGGGCAGGCCGAGCCGCAGATCGGCCCAGCGGGTGCGCACGTCGAGGCCCAGCCGCTCCGCCTGGTCGTCGATATGGGCGAGGATGCGCTCGTCGATGTCGACCACGGTCACCTCGACGCCGGGACTGAGCATCGCGACGGCCAGCGAGGTCAGGTCGTGGTCGCCCACGCACAGCAGCCGCGACCCGGGCAGCCAGAACCGCGCGCCGAGCAGCAGCGCCCGGCGCACGACCGTCTCCGGTGTCGCGGCCACGTGGTCGAGCGCCTGGCGCCCGCGTGGCCCCCCGGCGATCAGCTTCTCCATGAGCGCGACCACGTCGGCGTGACGAGGGAGCAGGTGCGCCACAGGATCGGCCGGGACGCCGTGGCCGTCGCCGAGGAGCGCGCGGTACGCTCCCGCCTGCTCGGCCGTCAACCGGAACCGCTCCCCGGACCGCTGCGGCCCGATCTCCCGCAGCAGCGCCTCGATGCCACGCCGTGAAGTCGCCGTCTCACGGACCAGGTCGGCCAGGGTCCACCAGGCGCCGTCGCACAGCAGGGCGAGGGCCTCCCGGAACCGCCTGGCGTCCACTCCGGCCTCGGCCAGCAGCCTGCTCACTCCCTCGGGCCCCATGCCGCAACCCTATCGGTGGCCCACGTCCCATCCCTTTGCCCGCCTGGCGGGCGGAACGCGAAGGGTCCAGCATGGGAGGACGGCGGAACACCGCCTCCCCCCGATGGCCCGGCTCCCCGAGAAGGACCGTCATGAGCCACACGGCACCCGCCAAGGACGGCACATGAGCCACTCCGCACCGGACGACCTGGCCGGCCGTATCGAGCGGCTGGCCGACCGGCTCGCCGAGTCGGGCGACCTCGCCGACCCGCGATGGCGGGCGGCGCTGCTCGCCGTGCCCCGCCACCTGTTCGTGCCCCAGAGGGCCTGGGTCTCTCCCAACGGTCCCGGTGAGCCGCATCCCGTGGACCGTGTGGCCGACCCCGGCTCCTGGTGGGACGCCGTCTACGACGACACCGTCCTGGTCACGCAGTTCGACGACGGGGCGGGGGAGGTGACCACGGGGGAGGGCCTCCCGACAAGCTCCAACTCCGCTCCGGGGGCCGTGTTCGCCTTCCTGGAGCAACTGTGGGTGCACCAGGGCAACCGGGTGCTGGAGATCGGCACCGGCACCGGATGGACCGCCGCGCTCCTGGCCCACCGGCTCGGCGAAGCCGCGGTCACCAGCGTCGAGATCGATCCGGGCGTCGCCGCCAGGGCACGCGAGAACCTGGATGCCGCCGGTTACCATCCCCGCCTGGTCGTCGGCGACGGCGCCGGAGGGTACCCCGAGGGCGGGCCGTACGACCGGGTCCACGTCACCTGCGCCGTCCGGCATGTCCCGTACGCATGGGTGGAGCAGACCCGGCCCGGCGGCACGATCGTCACGCCGTACTCCACCGGATACGGCTTCGGCCATCTGGTGCGCCTCGCGGTGGCCGGGGAGGGCCGCGCGGTCGGCCGGTTCCTCGGCCCGGCGGGGTACATGATGCTGCGGTCGCAACGGCCCACCGCCGGCCCGGCGGTGGGCGCCGCCCGCCACGAGGAGGGGGAAAGGTCGGCGACCGGCATCGACCCCAGGTCGATCGCGTGGGAGTCCGACGCCGCCGACATCGCCATCGGCGCGCTCGCGCCGGGATGCCAGTACCGCCTGAGCCCTACCGGCGACGGCGACGGCTCCGAGGGCTGGATCTTCTGGCTCCTGGAGAACGCCGGCCACCAAGGGGCGTGGGCCAAGGTCGTCTGCCGTCCCGGCCGGGCCGAGTTCGAGGTGATCCAGTACGGCTCGCGCCGCCTGTGGGACGAGGTCGCGCGGGCCTACCTCTGGTGGGTCGGCCAGGGACGGCCGGAACGCGGCCGCTTCGGCATCACCGTGTCCCCGGGCGACCAGTACGTCTGGCTCGACCACCCCCGGCAGGCTCTGCGCCCCGGCCATCCCTTCCCGGGCGAGCAGCCGTGAAGGACGCCGGGCCTGGCGTGTCCGAACGGCCCCGGGAGTGGTCCGCTGACTAAAATCCCCCGGGGCGAGTCACGGGGAGTGAGCGAACCGTCATGCTGCATGGCATAGATGTGTCCAACTGGCAGGGAGCCGTCGACTGGGCTGAGTACGCCGGCGACGGCGTCGACTTCGGCTTCGCCAAGGCGAGCGAGGGAACCGCCTTCACCGACAAGTGGTTCACCCGCAACTGGATGGGGATGCGGGAGAACTGGCTGGTCTGCGGCGCCTACCACTTCGGGCATCCGAAGGGGGATCCCGATGACCAGGTACGCCACTTCCTCAACGTGGTCGACGCCGCGGGAGGCTTCCGGCGCGGCGACCTGATCGCCCTGGACCTCGAACACTCCGGTCACCTGCCGCCGCGCCAGGTGGCGGCGTTCGCCCGGCGCTGGTGCCACGTGGTGACCCGGTGCACCGGCGTCAGGCCGCTGATCTACACCTTCCTGTCGTTCGCGCGGAAGGGCTACTGCCACGGGCTGGAGGACTATCCCCTGTGGATCGCCGCGCCGAGCCACCCCAAGGGGCATCCGGTGGTGCCGCCGCCGTGGGACAGGTGGACCATCCACCAGTACGCCCACGGCCCGATCGATCGCAACGTCTTCCGCGGCACCCGCGCACAGCTCACCGCTCTCGGGCTGCAGCCCCAGCCCCGCAACCGCAAGGCTTAGTCACGGGCGATATCGGGAGGCGGTTCCCGGTAGCATCGGGCACGACAATGGGAATCCCGGTCCACCACTTCTCTTGGAGCAATCGTGTCTACCGCCCTTGAAATACGCATCACCCTCGCCGGAGCCGAGCGTGTGGTGGCGGGCGGCACGACGGCCGGTGAGGCGCTGGAGGCGGACGGCCGCGGCGTCATCGCCGCGAAGATCAACGGTGAGCCGCGCG
>NZ_BAAAZR010000032.1:45622-120519 GCF_039537005.1 Sphaerisporangium flaviroseum
CGACACCGTCGAGCCCATCGAGATCGGCAGCGACCAGGGCCGGGCCATCCTGCGCCACTCCACCGCCCACGTGATGGCGCAGGCCGTCCAGGAGATCTTCCCCGGCGCCCGGCTGGGCATCGGACCGCCGGTCGAGAACGGCTTCTACTACGACTTCGACGTCGAGCAGCCGTTCACCCCCGACGATCTCAAGCGCATCGAGAAGCGCATGCGCGAGATCGTCAAGCAGGGGCAGACCTTCTCCAGGCGGGCCGTCTCCGACGAGGCCGCCCGTGAGGAGCTCGCCGCCGAGCCGTACAAGCTGGAGCTGATCGGGCTCAAGGGCGGCACCGCCGACGAGGAGAGCGTCGAGGTCGGGGGCGACCAGCTCACCATCTACGACAACATCGACGCCAAGTCGGGCGACCTGCGCTGGAAGGATCTCTGCCGGGGCCCGCACCTTCCCACGACCCGGGTGATCCCTGCGTTCAAGCTGATGCGCTCCGGCGGCGCCTACTGGCGGGGCAGCGAGAAGAACCCGCAGCTCCAGCGCATCTACGGCACCGCTTGGGAGTCCCGAGAGAAGCAGGACGAGTACCTCCACCTGCTGGAGGAGGCCGAGAAGCGCGACCACCGCAAGCTGGGCGCGGAGCTCGACCTGTTCTCCTTCCCGACCGAGCTCGGCTCGGGCCTCGCGGTGTTCCACCCCAAGGGCGGCGTGATGCGCCGCATCATGGAGGACTACTCCCGGCGCAGGCACGAGGAGGCGGGCTACTCCTTCGTGAACACCCCGCACATCACCAAGGAGAACCTCTACCAGACCTCGGGCCACCTCGACTGGTACGCCGACGGCATGTTCCCTCCCATGGAGCTGGAGGGCGCTCGCTACTACCTCAAGCCCATGAACTGCCCGATGCACAACCTGATCTTCAGGTCGCGCGGGCGGTCCTACCGCGAGCTGCCGCTGCGCCTGTTCGAGTTCGGCACCGTCTACCGCTACGAGAAGTCCGGCGTGGTGCACGGCCTCACCCGCGTTCGCGGCATGACGCAGGACGACGCCCATATCTACTGCACCCGCGAGCAGATGCAGGATGAGCTGAAGAGCCTGCTGCGGTTCGTGCTCGGGCTGCTGCGCGACTACGGGCTCGACGACTTCTACCTGGAGCTGTCCACCCGCGATCCCGAGAAGTCCATCGGCACCGACGAGGTCTGGCAGGAGGCCACCGAGGCGCTGCGGGCCGCGGCCGAGGCCGAGAGCCTCGACCTGGTCCTCGACGAGGGCGGCGCGGCCTTCTACGGGCCCAAGATCTCGGTGCAGGCCAAGGACGCCATCGGCCGCACCTGGCAGATGTCGACCATCCAGGTGGACCTCAACCTGCCGGAGCGCTTCGAGCTGGAGTTCCAGGGAGCCGACGGATCGCGGCAGCGGCCCGTCATGATCCACCGCGCGCTGTTCGGGTCCATCGAGCGGTTCTTCGGGGTCCTGGTGGAGCACTACGCCGGGGCGTTCCCTCCCTGGCTGGCGCCCGTGCAGGTGATCGGGATCCCGATCTCCGACGCCCACGTGTCCTACCTCGGCGAGGTGGCCGATAAGCTCCGCGCCCACGGTATCCGCGTGGAGGTCGACGGCTCCACCGACCGCATGCAGAAGAAGATCCGCAACGCGCAGAAGTCCAAGGTGCCCTTCATGCTGCTCGCCGGCGACGAGGACATCGCCGGCGGCGCGGTGTCCTTCCGCTATCGCAGCGGCGAGCAGAAGAACGGCGTCCCGGTGGACGAGGCGATCGCCGAGATCCTCGACGCCGTCGACCGTCGCGTTCAAGTCTGATCGCGCGGCTGAACGCCCGGGCGTCACGCGTCCGGGCGTTCGGTCACCGATCCGCTAGAAGCTCTCCACGTGGTCGCCGTCGGGCCTCTCCTGCTGCGGCTCGCCGGGAAGCCGTACGTCGTCCACGGTCACGTTGACCTCGACGACCCGCATCCCCAGCATGTGGCTCACCGTGCGGGCAACATTGATCTTGACGTCGCCGGCGACCTGCATGACGATGTGGCCGTATTCGATCACGATGGTGACGTCGACGGTGACCTGAGCGTTCTCGATGTGGGCGCGGACACCCTGGTCGGGCCGCTTGGAGCCGACCCCGATGCGGTCGCGCACCGACTCCAGCGCCCGTTCGAGGTCACCGCCCAGGTCGGCCACCCCGGTGATCTCCAGCGCGGCGAGGGCGGCGACCTTCTCCACGACCTCGTCGGCGACCTTGATGCGTCCTCTCACACCGGACGTGGGGTAGGGGTCCTCGGCGATCCCGCCGGCGCCGCTCGCGCCGTTACCGCCGTGGGTCATGGGGGACTCTCCCAGGGTGTGTCCGGGCACGGGGGACGGAGCGGGCACGCCATCTGGAAACGCTCGCGCCGGCTCCGCGTACTCCTCGTCGGGGGACTGGCCTTCCACGGTCGATTCCTCGGTCGAGATGGCGTCGGTCATTGAAGCTCCTCGGGTTCTGGGCCGATGTCGGTTTCGGGATCGAGGTCCACGCGACACCTCCCCGTCATACCTGTCCTGCTTGTGGGCCGTGTGGGATTCTGCCGAATGGCACTGGATTCGTCGTCCCTCATTAGGACGCGCCCGCCCGACTCCGCCGTGCCCCGGCGTCCTATGCTGCAAGGCATGCAGGAGCCGATTGAGCAGCCCGGTGCGGGAGACCCCGACAACTTCCAGCGTCTCTGGACCCCGCACCGCATGGCCTACATCAAGGGAGAGAACAAGCCGAGCGGGACGGGCCCCGGTGACGGCTGCCCGTTCTGCCAGATCCCCACGATGAGCGACCAGGACGGGCTGATCGTCGCACGCGGCTCCTCCGTCTTCGCCGTGCTCAATCTCTACCCCTACAACTCCGGGCACATGATGGTCTGCCCGTACCGGCACGTCGCCGACTACGTGGACCTCGACGAGGGCGAGACGGCGGAGTTGGCCGACTTCACCAAGCGCGCGATGCTGTCGCTGCGCAAGGCGAGCGGCGCGCAGGGCTTCAACGTCGGCATGAACCTCGGCCACGTCGCCGGAGCGGGCATCGCCGGTCACCTGCACCAGCACGTCGTGCCCCGCTGGGGCGGCGACACGAACTTCATGCCGGTGGTGGGGCACACCAAGGTGCTCCCGCAACTGCTCCTGGACACCCGCGAAATCCTCGCCGACGCCTGGCCCGCCTGAGTCAGGCTCTACGGCCCGTCGACACCGGCCTTCGGCGTTGCCGGCCGGGGTGACGCGGGGCGTGGGTGTGGTGGTTCGCACAGGTCGTTTGTCGGCGTGAAGGCCCTCCCGGCACCCGTTTGATCGGGGTACCCGGGTGTTGCCCACCCCGGTGTGAAAGCCACCGAAGGCAGGCTGAGCAGGAACTTGACCGGACGAGGCGAGGGCGGTTCGTGACCTAGGTGATCCCCGGCCTGACCCTTCTCCGGTGACTCCCGGTCCGGCTCTGCTCGTCGAAGGGATACCGGCTCGGCCCCGTGACGAACCGGCCCGAGCCGAAACAGAGCAAGGTTCGCTCAGGTCGGTAGCGGGCTCAGGACGGGGGAGGGCTCGGGTGAGGAGGGGGCGAGTGCCTGGATCCCGGCCGACAGCACCAGTGGCACCGCCAGCGCCAGGGACATCGACAGCACGGCGGCGCCCGAGTCGTTGACCAGCATCCCGACCACCCCGCTGACCAGCGAGCCGATGAGGCCCGCGCGCAGCATCGGCGCGCGTTCGAAGACCACGGGCAGGACCCCGGCACTGGCGGCGCCGGGCCGGAACAGCGCGAAGATCAGGAACGCGAACGCCGCGATGACGATGGGCATCAGGTTGGGCGACAGCAGGGTGCTCAGCATGGCCCCCAGCTTCCGCAGGATCACCGGCAGGAAGGTGCCGTCGAAGATCTGCCCGACGAACCGCCCGAGGTGGGTCTGCGAGGCGGGTGGGCGCAGGTGGTCGAGGTAGGCGATGCCCATCACGAGGATGCCGCCGGCGACGCAGAAGGCGCCCAGTTTGAGGATCGAGACCCGCTTGCCCGCCACGAGCAGGGCGGTGACCGCGATGCCCGGCACGAAGGCGATCACGCCGCCGAAGTCACTGCCGACCCCTGGCCAGCCGTCGAGGATCATCGCGAAGCCGCCGAGGCCGGCGACCAGGGCGACGGCCACCCGGCGGCGGCCCGCCCGCACCAGCCCGTCGGCGACCGCCGTGGTGACCAGCAGGACGGCGGTGGCGAGCAGGGCGAAGGGAATGTTGCCCAGGCCGTAGTAGCGGGCGCCGACGACACCGGTGTAGCCCATGACGCTGTTGAGCTGCAGGGGCGTTCCGGTGAGCAGGTCGCCGAGCAGCACGGCCGCCGTGACGCCCGCCACGACCGACGGCGGGCCGAGCACGCTTCCCTCGCCCGGGCGGCCCCGCAGGCGCGACCACAGGGCCGGGACGGCGAAGGACAGGACGGTCAGCGTGGTCGCGCAGGCCACGATCCCGGCCACCAGCGCGAGCATCGGAACGGCCGCGCGGTCCCAGGGCGTCAGGTTGACCACGTACGTCGAGACCGGTAGCGACGCCAGGCTGAGGGCGGCGATCCGCACGGCGCCCAGAGCGTGGCGGCGGCGCAGGAGGATGAAGGCGACCAGGTAGAACAGCACCTGCAGCGCGGCGAGGGTGGTGAAGAACAGGCCGCCCACCTCGCGGATGGTCTGCCCGGCGATGTCGGCGTGCCGCAGCGCCGTCGCGCCTTCGTCCGCGGTCGCCGGGTGGGTGGCCGCCAACGGCGCCCCGATGATGGTGGCGGGAACGGCCAGCCCGGCCGTCTTGAGCATTGTGACCGTGAGGTCGGGCAGGATCACCATGTCGTCCCGGTGGGTCGACTTGCCCCCGAGCAGGTGCCCCCCGGTGCCTGCCGCCCGCCACATGGCGACCCGCAGGTGCGGCTCCGATCCATGGTCGGCGAGCCCGGCGAGGAGGACGGTGGTGTCCGGAGGCAGGTGCCCGAGCACGGTGCCGGCCTTGGCGTCCGCCGCTCGCAGTGCGTCCTTGCGCTGCCCGGGGGAGAGCTTCTCCGGTACCTCCGACAGCCGTTCGGCGTCGATGTAGGGGCGGATGAGGTCGTCGACGTCCACGGCCAGCAGGCCGCAGCCGGACCAGTCGGTGACCTTGTCGGGCGTCGGGGCGTAGCGGTCGACCCGCCCGGCGCGGTCGGCCAGCGCGAGGGCCGCGCCGGGCCCGACCGCCGAGGTGCACTGGCCGGCCGCGTGCGCGGTCGCGCCCAGGGTGCCGGCGTACTTGACGTCGCGTACGGTCCACAGCCAGTCGAAGTCGGGGATGACCGCCCCGGTGCCCTCCTGTTCGAGGGCGGGCGGTGGCCCGCACCGGGAGCCGACGGCGGCCCGCACTCCGGCGGAGATCGTCAGCCACCCGTCGTAGGGGCAGGTGATCCGTCCGACCGTGCGCACCGACAGCGAGCCGAGCGCGCTCTGGCCCGCCAGCCGCCACAGGTTGGGGGTGTCGGTGGCGTTCACGTCGTGCCAGTGGAGCCCCGGCACACCGATCAGCGCCACGCGGCCGGGCGCATCCGCCAGGGTCGCCCGCCGAGGCGTGTCGGTCAGTGCCGCGCGGCCGGGCACGTCCGCCCGTGCGGCGGCGGGGGCCATGATCAGCCCTAACATGATCACGGCCAACGCGCCGAGCGCCCGCCTCACCACTGACCTCCCAAAACCGCTCACCGGCAAATCCTTGGCACCGTACGGGAAAGTCCGCGGCGAGGTCCAGGAAACCGCGCTCGAACCTCGCCTGAATGTGGATGTCGCGCCGGGTTCACCGGAAAGCCGCGCCGGGTTCACCCGTGAACCCGGGCATCCCCACCACGCACCTTAAGCCAGGTTCCCCTGCGGTCCGCGCAAGCCGAGTCTCACAGCGTTCCGCCCCTCCCGTCCGGACCGCTCACGGGAAGGTGAGCCCGGACGGTCGGGGCGGGGTGCCGCGACAGGATGATCCTGGACGGGGGGCGGGCGGGTGTTGGCGGCGATCGCAGAGGTCGGCGATCAGGCGTTAACGGCGATCAGGGGAGTACGGCCGTGACGGCGTCGCCCTCGTTGCCGAGGCGGTCCAGGGCGCTCACCAGATAGGTGCCGCCGGAACCGGTGACGTACGACTGCTCGGCCGCGCCGGTCGCGGGCACGACGGCGAGCAGGTTGCGGGCGTCGGTGGTGGGGCAGTCGCCGGGCTTGGTGCCCGCGACCCGGTAGACGGCGTACCCGCGGGCGCCGGGGGCGGACTTCCACGTCAAGGTCCCGCCGGCGTTGCGCAGGCCGGCCGGAGCGGCCGGAGCCTTCCCGCCGAGTCCCTTGATCAGCGGGGGCAGCGCGGGACGCGGGTAGTGGTCCTTGACGATCTTGTCGAGCACGCCCAGAGGGTTCTTGCCGAGCTGCGTGGCGCTGAAGTAGACGTCTCCCTGGACCTCGGGGTGCTTGCGGTTGAGCGTGAGGTGGGCGGGGAGCTCGCCGGACTTGGTCCAGGCCGCGACGTCCTTGGCGCCGACGCGGTAGAGCGCCTGGCCGATGTAGAGGTGGACGCCGGTTCCCTTGACCGCGTTGGCCCACCACGGGACGAGCTTGGCGTAGTCGGCGACGGCGAAGCCGCGCGGCCAGTAGAGCTGCGGCATGACGTAGTCGACCGAACCGGCCTTGATCCAGGCGCGCGCGTCGGAGTAGATCGCGTCGTATGCCGACAGGCCCTTGGTGTCCGAGCCGGACGGATCGCTGGACTTGTTGCGCCAGATGCCGAACGGGCTGATCCCGAACTTGACGTAGGGCTTCACCTCGTGGACGGCCTTGCCGACCTGGGCGACGAGCTGGTTGACGTTGTCACGGCGCCAGTCGGCCAGCGCCTTGCCCTTGCCGTACTTTGTAAAGGCGGCGGCGTCGGCGAACTTCGTCCCCCTGCCGGGATAGGGATAGAAGTAGTCGTCGAAGTGCACTCCGTCGACGTCGTAGCGCTGGACGACGTCCTTGATGACCTTGACGGTGTGGGCGCGCACCGCAGGCAGCCCGGGGTTGTAGTAAGCCCTGCCCTCGTGCTTGACGACCCACTCGGGGTGCAGGCGCGCGGGGTGGTCGGCCGGCAGTTTGCTCAGGTCGTCCTTGTCCGCCGCGCGGTACGGGTTGAACCACGCGTGGAACTCCAGGCCGCGCTTGTGCGCCTCGGCGATCAGGAACGGCAGCGGCTCCCAGCCCGGGTCGCGGCCCGGGGTGCCGGTGAGCCACTGTGACCACGGCTCGTAGGGGGATTTGTAGAACGCGTCGGAGGCCGGGCGGACCTGGACGAACACCGCGTTGAGGTTGCGCTTGACCGCGTTGTCGAGCACCTTGATGTACTCCGCCTGCTGCCGGGCCGGGTCGAGCCCTGTCTTCGACGGCCAGTCGACGTTGTGCACCGTCGCGATCCACACGCCTCGGAGCTGCCGCTTGGGGTACTTGGCGTTCACCTGGCACGCCTCCGCCGTGGCGGGGCGGGCGGCGGCCCGGGCCGCGGGCCTGGTCTCGCTGTCCGCCGGAGCCGCGCCGGGCCCGAAGACGTAGGCGACGCCGGTGGTGACCACCGCGAGGGTGGCCGCGGCGAGCAAGGGCCGATGTCCGTTTCGCATGGGACATCAGTCTGGCATTGGCAAAGTGCTGCTAAGGCCCAATAAAAGAAATCGTATTGTGATGCCTCTGTGACAGTAGCGACCAGTGGGGCGAGCGTTACCAATGATGCGCACGGGCGAAGAAGCGCGCGGGCCCGCCGCGCCACGGCGGATCCCGCGATGGACCTGCGGCTCCACGGCCGCGCGCGTGCCGGGGCGGCCGTGCCACGCCAGGACGGAGCGGGCGCCGCCGGAGCGCGGGTGACAATCGCCTTACCTCGGGGGCGATGAAATGCACCGCTTTGTACGGATATGCCCGGCGCCAACGCCGCCATCCGCAGGCCAGAACACTCCCAGGAGCCGGTCACCGCGCGGCGCCCGGCGCCCACCCGTCGGTACGCGCTGGCGCGCGAGCCGGCCGGATGGGCGTCGTTCGCCGTGATGCCGTCCTAGTCCGAGGCCGACCTGAGCTTTTCGGCCAGATGGGAGGGCAGCGGCTCGTACCGCAGGAAGCTCCGTTGGAAGGTGCCGGTGCCGTGGGACATGGACCGCAGGTCGATGGCGTACCGGGTGATCTCCAGCTCGGGCACCTCGGCCTTGACCAGAGTGCGACCGACGCCGACAGGTTCGGTGCCGAGGACGCGTCCCCTCCGCGAGGACAGGTCGGACATCACCGAGCCGACGTGCTCGTCCTCGACCAGGACCGAGACCTCGTCCACCGGTTCAAGCAGCAACGCCGGGACCTTGGCCGCCGCCTCCTTCAGCGCGAGCTGCCCGGCTATCTGGAAGGCCATGTCCGAGGAGTCGACCGAGTGCGCCTTGCCGTCGTACAGGGTGACCCGGATGTCCACGACCGGATAGCCGGCCAGCACTCCGCGATCCATCTGGGCCCGCACGCCCTTCTCGACCGAGGGGATGAACTGCCTCGGCACGACCCCGCCGACGATCTTGTCGACGAACTCGAACCCGCCGCCCGACGGCAGCGGCTCGATCTCGACGTGGCAGATGGCGTACTGACCGTGGCCGCCGGTCTGCTTGACGTTGCGGCCCATGCCCTGAGCCTTGCCGCCGAAGGTCTCGCGCAGCGGCACCCGCAGCTCGACCCGTTCGACCTCGACGCCGTGGCGCCTGGCCAGGTGGTCGAGAAGCACGTCGGCGTGGGCCTCGCCCATGCACCACAGGACGAGCTGGCGCGTCTCTGGATTGTTCTCCAGGCGAAGCGTCGGGTCCTCGGCCACCAGGCGCCCGAGGGCCTGCGACAGCTTGTCCTCGTCGGCCTTGGACTTGGCCCGGATGGCGACGGGCAGGAGCGGGTCGGGCATCACCCAGGACGTCACGCAGAACGGATTGTCCTTGTCGGACAGGGTGTCGCCCGTCTCGGCCCTGCTCAGCTTGGCCACCGCGCAGATGTCGCCCGCGACGCATTTGGTCGTGGTGCGCTGGATCTTGCCGAGAGGCGAGGACAGGGCGCCGATGCGCTCGTCGACGTCGTGGTCCTCGTGGCCGCGCTCCGCCAGGCCGTGACCCGAGACGTGCACCACCATGTCGGGGCGCAGCGTGCCGGAGAAGACCCGCACGAGGCTGATGCGCCCGACGTACGGGTCGCTGGTGGTCTTGACGATCTCGGCGACGAGCGGCCCGTCCGGGTCGCACTCCATGCGTGGCGCCGGCCGGCCGTCGATCGTCTTGATCTCCGGCAGGGGATGCTCCATGGGCGAGGGGAAGCCGGCGGTGATGATCTCCAGCAGCTCCATCATGCCGACGACCGCGCCGGAGCCGGGAGTGGCACAGGTGGCCAGCACCGGATAGAAGCCACCTCGGGCCACGGCCTTCTCCAGGTCGTCGATCAGCACCTTGGTGTCGATCTCCTCGCCGGAGAGGTAGCGGTCCATGAGGGACTCGTCCTCGCTCTCCTGGATGATGCCCTCGATCAGCGTCCCGCGGTACGCCTCGATCTGCTCCTGGTAACCGGCGCCCGGGGCGTTCTCGGTGCGGGTGCCGGTCGCGTAGTTGTAGAACTTCTGCGACAGCAGCCCGATGAGGCCGTTCACGTGGCCGTTGGTCACCACGGGCAGGTAGAGCGGGGCCACCCCGTCGCCGAAGATGTCCTGGCAGGTCGCGACCACCTCGTCGAAGTCGGCCCGCTGGTGGTCGATCTTGGTGACGACCACCGCCCGCGGCATGCCGACCGCGGCGCACTCCTCCCACAGCATGCGCGTCAGCCCGTCGATGCCCTCCGCCGCCGAGACGACGAACAGGGCGGCGTCGGCCGCTCGCAGCCCCGCCCGCAGGTCACCGACGAAGTCGGCGTACCCGGGCGTGTCCAGCAGATTGATCTTGATGTCGTTGTGGACCAGCGGCGCGACCGAGAGGTTCACCGAGCGTTGCTGGCGCACCTCCACCTCGTCGAAGTCGCTGACCGTGGTGCCGTCCTCCACCCGGCCGGTGCGCTGGATGGTGCCCGTCGCGGCCAGAAGGGCCTCGACGAGCGTCGTCTTGCCCGATCCGGAATGGCCGACCAGCGCGACATTGCGCACCGCATCCGGCCGGTCGGCCGAGGGTGCCCTGCCCGCGGCTCCTGATGGTCCGCCCGTCGTTCTCTCCGGCACGTCGCCTCCCGCGTCTCGCCGTGAGATGCGGCCGCGCGCGGCCACATCGTCCGCCGCCGCGCCCGCCGCCCGAGAGAGCGCGGTGCATAACACCCTTTACCTCTGTGGCGCGTATCACAAGAGGGGACAGGCAAAAGTGCTTGCGAAATGACGTCTCGTCTTGGCCCTGTGTTCGCCGACCGCTTCTCTCTCCGTCTTCTCTCCTTCCCCGTTCCCCGACTCCTCGCACCCGATTCGCGTGCGGTGGGTCACATCAGGCGCTTCGTTCGAACCACGGGCCCCATGTGGCCTACGATCGGACCGCGATGTTGAAGCTCCTGCGCCCCGCCGTCACCCGTGTGCTCACTCCTCTGGGCCGGGCGCTCGCCCGCCTTGGGATCAGCCCGAACGTCATCACCCTCCTCGGCACGCTCGGCGTCGCGGCGGGAGCGCTCGGCTTCTACCCGCGGGGCCAGCTCTTCTGGGGCTCGGTGGTCATCACCGTCTTCGTCCTGGCCGACCTGCTCGACGGCGTCATGGCCAGGATGCTGGGCACAGGCAGCGTCTGGGGGGCGTTCCTCGACTCCACCCTCGACCGCGTCGGCGACGCCGCGATCTTCTCAGGGCTGATCTTGTGGTTCATGGCCACCGGCGAGGGGGTCCTGGCAGGCGTCGCGCTGTTCTGCCTGGTCGCCGGGGCGGTGGTGTCGTACGCGAAGGCGCGCGCCGAAGGGCTCGGCCTCAGCTGTGACGTGGGCCTGGCGGAACGGTCCGAGCGGTTGCTGGTCGTGCTCGTCGCCGCCGGCCTTTCGGGGCTCGGGGTGCCGTACATCCTCGCGGTGGGCCTCTGGCTCCTCGCCGCCGCGAGCGCGTTCACCGTCGGGCAGCGGATCATCCACGTTTACCGCCAGACGGTGCCAACATGAACCTGGGACCGTTTCCATCGAGGACTGGTCTCGTTATCGATTTCTGGGGGTGAACCTCGCGTTGACTGATCGGCTCGTTGCCTGGGCTTACCACCTTGGCTGGGTGCTCGTGCCCAAGCTGCCCGAGCCGGTGGCCGCGTGGGCCTTCCGTCTCGTCGCCGACCTGTTGTGGTGGCGGCACGGCAAGCTCGTGCGCCGCCTCGAATCCAACCTCGCCCGAGTGACCGGCAAGGACGCGGCGGATCCGTCGATCCGCGACCTCAGCCGGGCCGGCATGCGCTCCTACTTCCGCTACTGGATGGAGGCGCTGCGTCTTCCGGCCATCAGCAAGGAGCGCATCCTCAGCGGCATGCACACCACCGGCGGCGAGAGGATCTTCTCGACCGTCGACGGCGGCAGGGGCATCGTGCTCGCCCTGCCCCACATGGGCAACTGGGACCTCGCCGGTGCCTGGCTGATCCACAATGGCTACCCGTTCACCACGGTCATGGAGCGGCTCAAGCCCGAGTCGCTGTACGAGCGGTTCGTCGCGTTCCGCGAGAGCCTCGGCATGGAGGTGCTGCCGCTCACGTCCAAGGGAGGCGGCACCGCCCACGCCTTCGGCACCCTCGCCCAGAGGCTTCGTGCCGGACGCCCGGTGTGCCTGCCCGCCGAGCGAGACCTCACCGAGAAGGGCATCGAGGTCGACTTCTTCGACGGCACGACGCGCATGGTGGCCGGTCCCGCGCTGCTGGCGGTCCAGACCGGCGCGGCGCTGCACCCCGCGACGCTGTGGTTCGAGGGCGACGACTGGGGGCTGCACATCCACGAGGAGATCCCCGTCCCCGCCGAGGGCACGCGCCAGGAGAAGGTCGCCGTCATGACGCAGAGCATGGCGCGTGCCTTCCAGGAAGGCATCTCCCAGCACCCCGAGGACTGGCACATGCTGCAGCGACTCTGGCTCGACGACCTGGAGCCACGGTGACGGCACCATGAGGGTCGGCATGGTCTGCCCGTACACCTGGGATGTTCCAGGCGGCGTCATGGCCCATGTCCGCGATCTGGCGGAGGCCCTCATCGCCGACGGCCACCACGTTTCGGTGCTGGCCCCGGCCTCCGACGACGCACCGCTGCCGTTCTACGTCACCTCGGCCGGGCGTGCCATCCCCGTGCCGTACAACGGCTCGGTGGCGCGCCTGGCCTTCGGGTTCCTGTCGGCCAACCGCGTGCGGAAGTGGTTGCGCGAGGGCCGGTTCGACGTGCTCCACGTCCACGAGCCGGCCGTGCCGTCGGTGGGGCTGCTGGCCTGCTGGGCGGCCCGTGGCCCGATCGTGGCCACCTTCCACGCCTCCTTCCAGCGCTCGCGCGCCATGTCCGTCTCGGCGCCCGTGCTGCACACCGCCCTGGAGAAGATCACCGGCCGCATCGCCGTGTCGGACGCCGCGCGCAAGACGCTGGTGGAGCATCTCGGCGGCGACGCCGTCCTGATCCCCAACGGCGTCACGGTGAGCCGGTACGCCGAGGCCGAACCGCTCGACGGCTGGGGCCCCGACGGAGGGGTGATCGGCTTCCTCGGCCGCATGGACGAGCCGCGCAAGGGCCTGCCGGTGCTGCTGGAGGCGTTCACCAAGCTGGCCCCGGAGCGTCCCGGCGTGCGGCTGCTCATCGCCGGCCCCGGTGACGCCTCCGACGTGCTGGCCAAGGTCCCCCCCTCGCTGCGCGACCGCGTCGGCGTCCTCGGCATGGTCAGCGAGCAGGAGAAGGCTCGCGCCTACCACTCCGTCGACGTCTTCTGCGCCCCCAACACCCACGGCGAGAGCTTCGGCATCGTGCTGGCCGAGGCGATGGCGGCGGGTGCCGCCGTGCTGGCCAGCGACATCCCCGCGTTCCGCAAGGTGCTGGGCGAGGGCCAGGCCGGCGCCCTGTTCGTGACGGGGGACGCCGCCTCGCTCGCCAGGGAGGCGGCCACCCTTCTCGACGATCCGGCGTGCCGGGCCAGGCTGGCCGCCGAGGCGCGCCTGGCCGTACGCAAGTACGACTGGTCGACCGTGGCGCGCGACGTCGTACGGGTCTACGAGACCGTCACCGCGACCGCGGTGGGGGGCGTGGAGGAGGAGCAGCAGGGCCGGGGGCTCGGCTCCGACGACCTTGCCGAGCCCGCGGCCCGAGTGCCCGAGGGCGCCCGGACCCGCGGGGGTGACCCCCTGTGACCACCACGATGCTCATCCTGCTGGTGGGCGTGATGGTCGTGCTGGCCGCCGTCTACATCTCCTGGCGGGCCGGGCGGCTCGACCGCCTGCACATCCGCCTGGAGACCGCCCGTGCCGCCCTGGACGCGGCGCTCATACGCCGGGCCGCGGTGTGCATGGAGCTGGCCGCGTCCCGGGTCCTCGATCCGGCGACCAGCCTGGTGCTGGCCGCCGCCACGCACGAGGCCCGCACGGCGGGTCCGGACGAGCGCGAGCACGCCGAGAGCGACCTGTCGCGCACCCTGCGGGCCGTCATGGACCAGGAGCGTTTCCGTGAGCGGCTGGCCGAGACCCCCGCGGGGTCCGATTTGATGGCCGAGCTCGACACCGCCGTCACCAAGGTGATCTACTCCCGCCGCTTCTACAACAACGCGGTCGGGGTGACCCGCCAGGCCCAGCGCGCCTGGCTGGCCCGTACCCTGCGCCTGGCCGGCCACACCGAGTACCCCTCGTACTTCGAGATCGACGACGACGAGCCGGTGTCCTTCGCCCAGCAGTCCTGACGACCCGCGATCGCTCCCCTCCGCGACTGCTCACCCCGCCCATCAGCGGTGGTCGTCCGCTGGTCCTGGCCGTCCTTCTGTGGTGGATTCGCGGTGATACAGGCGGCCGGTGGGTGGTTGGGCGGGTTTTCCAGTGCTTCCGATGCTTCTCGCCTGGGATCTTGACCTGGCTTTACTCGGACTCGGCTGTGAATCATGGAAACTTCCGCCGGACCAGCAGAAACCTGTTGCCAACCATCGGTAAGCTCATGGCGATTTCAGGATATTTCGGGAGGAGTGGAGCTGTGCGGTTAAATCGGGTGATTGGCAGCGCGCTTGCGGGAACCGCCGTTCTAGCGCCCGCGGTGGCGTGCTCATCGTCCGGTGGAGCCGCACCGGCGGCGCAGGGAGCGGAGCCCGTCGTGACGTCGCCGGCGACGCCGCCCCCGCCGCCCGAGCACCCGTTCACCGGACAGCCGGTGGGGAGCCGGAAGCCCGTGCTCGCCGTGAAGATCGAGAACACCGCCGCGGGCCGGCCGCAGATGGGCCTGCGCAGCGCCGACCTGGTGTACGTCGAGCAGGTCGAGGGCGGGCTGACCCGCCTGATGGCGATCTTCTCCTCCAAGATTCCGGAGAAGGTCGGGCCCGTACGCAGCGCCCGTATCTCCGACCTGCACCTGCTGCCGATGTTCGGAAGGCCCGCGCTGGCCTACTCAGGTGTGCAGACCAAGATGGTGCCCCTGGTCAGGGAGGCTCCGCTGTTCGACGTCTCCGACAGCAGCAAGCCGGGCGCCTACTTCCGCCAGCCGGGTCGCGTCGCCCCCTACAACCTCTTCGCCGACACCGCCAAGCTGCTCGCGGGGGCGCCGAAGGCGAGCCGGGCCAAGGACATCGGCCTGACCTTCGGCGACGCACCCGAGGGTGGAACCCCCAAAAAGTCATTTTCAGTAAAATATCCGGCAGCACAGTTCACGTTCACGTGGTCCGCCGCCCAGAAGCGCTGGCTCGTGGCGCAGGACGGCAAGAAGAACATGGCGGCCGAGGGCGGCCAGCTCGGCGCACCGACCATCGTGGTCCAGTACGCCAAGACCACCAGGTCGGAGTTCCACGACTTCACCGGCAGTTACACGCCGCTGATCCAGACGACCGGCAAGGGCAAGGCCGTCGTCCTGCGCGACGGCAAGGCCTACAAGGCGAAATGGTCGCGCTCGTCGGAGAAGGCGGGGACCGAGTTCACCACCGAGGACGGCCGGCCCATGGCGTTCAGCCGCGGCCAGGTGTGGATCGTGCTCGCCGCTCCCAGGCCCGTCCAGCCCTGACCAGCGGAGAGTCGCCGGCAACGGCCGCGCCGCCGTGAGCCCCCGCCCGGCGGCCGCGGCGGGTGAGGACGCCCTCACCAGGCCCGAGCCGTACAACATGTCCAAAGACGCCCGCCATATGTGACGGTCCGGACGGGCAGGCACCATGCTGATCAGCGCCTAACATGGGACGGGAACCCATTGTCGCGCTCGTGAGGAAAGACCGTGTCCAGCAGCACCCCCGAAGTCACCGACACCGCCGTCACCGGCACCGCCCGCGTGAAGCGCGGCATGGCCGAGATGCTCAAGGGCGGCGTAATCATGGACGTCGTCACCCCGGAGCAGGCCAAGATCGCTGAGGACGCCGGCGCGGTCGCCGTCATGGCCCTTGAGCGTGTGCCCGCCGACATCCGCGCCGAGGGCGGCGTGTCGCGCATGAGCGACCCCGACATGATCGACGGCATCATCGCGGGCGTCTCGATCCCCGTCATGGCCAAGGCCCGCATCGGCCACTTCGTCGAGGCCCAGGTGCTCCAGGCCATCGGCGTCGACTACGTCGACGAGTCCGAGGTGCTCACCCCGGCCGACGAGGCCAACCACATCGACAAGTGGGCCTTCACCGTGCCCTTCGTCTGCGGGGCCACCAACCTCGGCGAGGCCCTGCGCCGCATCGCCGAGGGCGCCGCGATGATCCGCTCCAAGGGCGAGGCCGGCACCGGCAACGTCGTGGAGGCCACCCGCCACATGCGGCAGATCCGCGGCGACATCAAGCGCCTGGCCGCGCTCGACGAGGCCGAGCTCTACGCCGCCGCCAAGGAGCTCCGCGCCCCCTACGAGCTCGTCGCCGAGATCGCCAAGACCGGCAAGCTGCCCGTCGTGCTGTTCACCGCGGGCGGCATCGCCACCCCGGCCGACGCCGCGATGATGATGCAGCTCGGCGCCGAGGGCGTGTTCGTCGGCTCGGGCATCTTCAAGTCCGGTGACCCGGCCAAGCGTGCGGCCGCGATCGTCAAGGCCACCACGTTCTACGATGACCCCGACGTCATCGCCAAGGTCTCCCGGGGCCTGGGCGAGGCCATGGTCGGCATCAACCTCGCCACCCTGCCCGACTCCGAGCGTCTCGCCACCCGAGGCTGGTAACCGTCTCCGCTCTCCGGCGCCCCGCTCCGTGGGGTGCCGGAGCACGCGATTGATCGTCCGGAAATATCCCCTCTGACCTGGGTGTCCCTATACCCGGCGTTTGCTGTGAATAGTTGATGATCGTCATGTGATCGACCGGCGATCGTTCCTCGTGATGGGGCTGGCATCGGGGGTGCCGCCTCTGCGCGCGTCCTTCGGTGACCCCTTCACGCTCGGCGTGGCCAGCGGGGATCCCGCCCCCGACGGCTTCGTCCTGTGGACGCGCCTCGCCCCGGTGCCCCTCGCCGAAGACGGATTCGGCGGCATGCCCCCCGCCCCGGTGCCGGTCTACTGGGAGATCGCCGCCGACCCCGCCTGCGCGCGGGTGATACGGCGCGGCACGGAGGAGGCCGTACGCGACTGGGCGCACAGCGTGCACGCCGAGATCACCGGGCTGGAGCCGGGACGGGAGTACTGGTACCGCTTCAAGGCCGGGCCGTACGTCTCGCCCATCGGGCGCGCGCTGACCGCGCCCGCGTCCGCCTCGCTCCCCGCCTCGCTCAACCTGGCCGTCACCTCGTGCGCCAACTTCCAGCACGGGCACTTCACCGCCTACACAAGGATGGCGCAGGAACGCCCCGACCTGGTGCTGCACCTCGGCGACTACATCTACGAGCACGGCAAGGGCGAGCACCAGTGCCCGGGCGGCAACGTACGCGAGCACGAAGGGCCGGAGGCCAAGACGCTGACGGGATACCGGCGCCGGCACGCCCTCTACAAGACCGACCCCGACCTGCGCACGGCCCACGCGGCGTCGCCGTGGGTGGTGATCATGGACGATCACGAGGTCCGCAACAACTGGATGAGCCTGCTGCCGGCCGCCCGGCGCGAAGCCGCGTTCCACGCCTACTACGAGCACATGCCCCTGCGCAGGACCGCCCTGCCGCAGGGCTCGGCCATCAAGCTCTACCGGCGCCTGCGGTGGGGGAGCCTCGCCACCCTCCACCTGCTCGACACCCGCCAGTACCGCGACCCGGCGCTCTGCGGCGCCGGATTCAGGGCGTGCCCCGAGACACTGGGCCAGGACCGCACGATCATCGGGGCCGAGCAGGAGCGGTGGCTGCTCGAAGGGTTCCGGGAGTCGAAGGCGCTGTGGGACATCATCGGCCAGCAGGTGTTCTTCGGCCACCGCGGCAAGAACTCCAGATCGGGGAAGGTCGTCAGGCAGGACGCCTGGGACGGTTACGCCGGGTCGCGGACCAGGGTGACCCGCGGCTGGGTCGACGCGGGGGTGCGCAACGCCGTCGTTCTCACCGGTGACGTGCACTCGCACTGGGCCGGCGACCTCGTCCTCGACTACGAGGACTCCTCGTCCCGCGTGGTCGGCACCGAGTTCGCGGTCACCTCGGTCAGCAGCGGCGGCGACGGCCATGACCTCGATCGCGCCAGGGACTCGCTGCTCGCGGAGAACCCGCACCTGCGGTTCCACCTGCGGCAACGGGGTTACCTCATGCTCAAGGTGGAGCCCACCGTGCTCACCGCGGACTTCAAGATCGTGCGGTACGTCAGCATCCCCGGCGCCCCCGCCGTGCGCGCCGCCGCCTTCCTCGTCGCGGACAAGGCCCCCAGGCTCCTGCGGCAGACCTGACCGGTCTCCCGATCACGCTCGTGCGTGAGGGAAGCCGCAGGCCGTTTGGGACGTTGTTCCGCATGGCCGTACGCTTCGGAACGTACGCGTTCCACGGGGATCCGCACACGGGGACGGCGCCGGGAAGGCGCCGCCCGGGGGAGCGGCCACTGCGAGGGCGCCGGCCCGGCCGCAGGAGACGGCTCCGGGCCGCGGCCTCGAGCGTGGTGAGCATTCGAGCAGTGATGGAGAGGAACACCGGTGACGTCTGCGCCGACGATCGGCGTACTCGCCCTGCAGGGCGACGTGCGTGAACACGTCCGCTCGCTTGAGGCCGCCGGCGCGAGCGCCGTGGCCGTCAGGCGGCCGGCGGAGCTCGAAGCGGTGGACGGATTGGTACTCCCCGGCGGGGAGTCCACGACCATGTGGAAGCTCGCCGACGCGTTCGACCTGCTTGAACCGCTGCGCATGCGCGTCAAGTCGGGCATGCCCGCCTACGGCTCCTGCGCCGGCATGATCTTGCTGGCCGACCGCATCGAGGGCGGCATCGAGGGCCAGCAGACGCTCGGCGGCATCGACATGGTGGTGCGTCGCAACGCCTTCGGCCGCCAAGTCGACTCTTTTGAGGCATCCTTGGACTTCGCGGGACGTGGTCTCATGCGCGCCGTCTTCATCCGGGCCCCCTGGGTCGAGTCCGTCGGCGCGGATGTCGAGGTGCTGGGACTGGCCGAGCCGGGAGATAGGATCGTCGCGGTCCGGCAGGGACCTCTGCTCGCGACGTCCTTCCACCCTGAGCTGACCGGGGACACGCGGGTTCATTCGTATTTTGTCGAGATGGTGAGGGAGCTCTAGCCGATGTCCGGCCACTCCAAATGGGCGACGACGAAGCACAAGAAGGCCGTGATCGACGCCAAGCGCGGCAAGCTTTTCGCCAAGCTCATCAAGAACATCGAGGTGGCGGCCCGGACCGGTGGGCCCGACCCGGACGGCAACCCGACGCTGTATGACGCCATCCAGAAGGCGCGCAAGAGTTCGGTGCCGGTGGACAACATCGAGCGCGCCCGCAAGCGCGGCGGCGGCCTGGAGGCCGGCGGCGCCGACTGGCAGACCATCATGTACGAGGGCTACGCGCCCGGCGGTGTCGCGGTGCTGGTCGAGTGCCTGACCGACAACCGCAACCGCGCGGCCTCCGAGGTACGCGTGGCCATGACCCGCAACGGCGGTTCCATGGCCGACCCCGGCTCGGTGTCCTACATGTTCAACCGCAAGGGCGTCGTGATCGTCCCCAAGGGCGACCTCAGCGAGGACGACGTGCTCACGGCCGTCCTGGACGCCGGCGCCGAGGAGGTCAACGACCTGGGCGACTCCTTCGAGGTCGTGTCCGAGGCCGGTGACCTGGTCCCGGTCCGAAAGGCCCTGCAGGACTCCGGCATCGACTACGACTCGGCCGAGAGCGGCTTCCTGCCGACGATGAGCGTTCCCGTCGACGAGGACGCCGCGCGCAAGGTGTTCCGCCTCATCGACGCCCTGGAGGACAGCGACGACGTGCAGAACGTCTACGCCAACTTCGACGTCTCCGACGATGTCCTGGCCAAGCTCGACTGATCCACCCGTGCCACGGCGCGCCCCCGGCCCGGGCCGGGGGTGGCGGCCGGGACGGCGAGAAAAGGCGAACGGGCCAGGTCGGGGGGCGAAAACGATTCGACCGGCCATTGGCGTGGGCCATAGGTTGGGTGGTCGTGGACATTCGTGATGTGACGGCCGACGACCTCGACGCCGTGCTCGACGGCCGCAAGCGCGCCTTCGGCCTCCTGCCCGCGGACAGCATCGAGCCGTGGCGGGCCAGGGTGACGCCGTCGCTGGCGCAGGGCCGCTACCTCGGCGTCTTCGACGGCGGCCGCTTGCTCGGCGCCGCCCGGATCCACTCCTACGACCAGTGGTGGCACGGCCGCCCGGTGTCGATGGGCGGGGTCGCCGGCGTCACCGTCGCCCCGGAAGATCGCGGACGGGGCGTCGGCCGCTTCCTGATGCGGGGCGTGCTGGAGCGTTGCGCCGAGCTCGGCCACGTCGTCTCCGCGCTCTACCCCGCCACCACCCCGCTCTACCGCGGCCTGGGCTGGGAGCACGCCGGGTCCCGCAACCGCGTCACGCTGCCCGCCGAGGCCCTTCGCACGCTGGGCGCCCGCGACGGCGGCGTCAAGCTCAGGCGCATGGCCCCGGACGACGCCCCCGAGCTGCGCGGCATGATCGAGCGGGTCTACGCCGCCACGCGCGCCTCGGGGCCGCTGGGCTGGGAGGAGCGCCTCATCCGCCTGTGGCTGCAGGACGAGGACGACTTCGCCTACATGGCCGACGACGGGTTCGTCCTCTACCGCTGGAGTGGCGGGGACATCGACGTGGACAACCTGGTGGCCGGGTCAGAGGCGACGGCGCGGGCCCTGTGGTCGCTCGTCGGCACGGCCTCCTCCATCGCCACGACGGTGACGGCGAGCCTGGAGCCCGACGACCCGGTGCTGTGGCTGCTGCGCGAGCGGTCCGATGACTCGGTCGAGCAGGCCCGCTGGATGTTCCGCCTCGTCGACCTTCCGTCCGCCGTGGCCCGGCGCGGCTACCCCGCCGGAGTCGAGGTCGACGCCGTGGTCGAGGTGGACGACCCGCAGCGTCCGGCCAACTCCGGCGTGTGGCGCCTTTCCGTCTCCGATGGCCACGGCGCCGCCATCCTCGTCACGGCGCCGCCGGGTGCCGAAGTGCCCCGCTTGACCATCGGCGGCATGTCCGCCCTGTTCGCGGGCGTCCACAGCAGCGCCCTGCGCCGCGCCGGGCTGCTCACCGGCGGTGCACCGGAGATCGACGACCTGCTCGGCGCCGCCTTCGCCGCCAAGCCGTACATGATCGATTACTTCTGATCCGCGCCACCGGCGGGCTTCGGGGGCGGCGTGTTGGTGGTGCGCCGCCGTGGTGGCCGGGGTAGAGTTCGGGGCCGAACAGGTGTTCGGCGGTCTGGGGAGGCGTGTCGGTGCGGCTACCTGAGCTGCGGGTGATGGGGGTCGACCCCGGGCTGACCCGCTGCGGCCTCGGTGCCGTCGAAGGGCGCGCCGGCGGCGCGCTGACACTGGTCAAGGTCGGCGTCGCGCGCACTCCCGCCGGTGACGACATCGGCTCGCGCCTGGTCGCGATCGAGGGCGAGATCGAGCGCTGGCTCGACGAGATCAAGCCCGACGCCGTCGCGGTGGAGCGGGTCTTCAGCCAGAGCAACCTCCGCACGGTGATGGGCACCGCCCAGGCCTCCGCCGTGGCCATCGTCTGCGCCGCCCGGCGTGGCCTGCCCGTCGCGCTGCACACGCCCTCCGAGGTGAAGGCCGCGATCACCGGGTACGGCAACGCGGACAAGGCCCAGGTCGGCGCGATGGTCACCCGGCTGCTCCGGCTCGACGCCATGCCCAAGCCCGCGGACGCCGCCGACGCCCTGGCCCTCGCCATCTGCCACATCTGGCGCGGCAGTACCCAGAACCGCCTGGCCGAGGCCCTGGCCAAGGCTAAGAGCGCCGCCCGGCCGCAAGGCGCCCCGTCACGGCGGGCGCCCGGTGCGACAGGAGCCCGCGGCGTTCCCGGCGCCTCCGGGGCGGCGGGCACGTCCGGCGCCGGTTCCGCGAAGGGAGCGGCTCTGTGATCGCTTCGGTCTCCGGGCGCGTCGCCGCGATCGCCCCCGACTCGGCGGTGGTCGAGGTCGGCGGGGTCGGCATCCTCGTCCACTGCACGCCGGGCACGCTGGCGACGCTCCACCCGGGGGAGCAGGCCCGCCTGGCCACCTCCCTGGTGGTCCGTGAAGACTCGCTCACGCTGTTCGGCTTCGGCACCGACGACGAGCGCGCGGTGTTCGAGATGGTGCAGACCGCCTCGGGCGTCGGCCCGAAGCTCGCGCTGGCCATGCTCGCCGTCCACACGCCCAACGCCCTGCGGGTCGCGGTGGCGAGCGCCGACGTCAAGGCGCTCACCATGGTCCCCGGCGTCGGGCAGAAGGGCGCGCAGCGCATCATCCTGGAGCTGAAGGACAGGCTCGGCACCCCTGACGCCGCCGTCACCGCCGCGCTCAACGGCAGGGCCAAGAAGCCGGCCTGGCGCGAGCAGGTGCACGCCGGGCTCGTCGGCCTCGGATACTCCGCCAAGGACGCCGACGAGGCCATCGCGGTCGTGTCGCCCGAAGCCGACGCGGATCTGGCGGCCGGGCGCACCCCGGCCGTCGCGGCCCTGTTGAAAGCGGCCCTGCGGGCCCTGAGCGTTCGATAGGGGGCACCACATGAGCCTGGACAGAGATCTTGTGTCCCCCGACGCCGAGGGCGACGAGCAGGCGATCGAGTCCGCGCTGCGGCCCAAGCGGCTGAGCGAGTTCATCGGCCAGGGCAGGGTGCGCGAGCAGCTTTCCCTGGTGCTGGAGAGCGCCGTCCGCCGCAACCGGCCGCCCGACCACGTCCTGATGAGCGGGTCGCCGGGGCTGGGCAAGACCACGCTGGCGATGATCATCGCGGCCGAGCTGGGCATGCCGCTCCGGCTCACCTCCGGGCCCGCGCTGGAGCGGGCCGGAGACCTGGCGGCGATCCTCTCGACCCTGTCCGAGGGCGAGGTGCTGTTCATCGACGAGATCCACCGCATGGCCCGTCCCGCCGAGGAGATGCTCTACCTCGCCATGGAGGACTTCCGGGTCGACATCGTGGTGGGCAAGGGGCCGGGGGCCACCGCGATCCCCCTGGAGATCGCCCCCTTCACCCTGGTCGGGGCGACCACCCGGGCCGGCCTGCTGCCCGCCCCGCTGCGCGACCGGTTCGGCTTCGTCGCCCACATGGACTTCTACGACGTCGAGGAGCTGGAGCAGGTGCTGCGCCGATCGTCGCGCCTGCTGTCGCTCGACCTTCCCGACGAGGGGGCGCACGAGATCGCCCGCAGGTCGCGTGGCACGCCCCGCATCGCCAACCGCCTGCTCAGACGGGTGCGCGACTTCTCCGAGGTGCGCACCGACGGTCTCATCACCAGGGACATCGCCTCCGCGGCCCTCAACCTCTACGAGGTCGACGCCGAAGGGCTCGACCGCCTCGATCGCGCCGTTCTCGGGGCCCTGCTGCGCAAGTTCGGGGGTGGTCCCGTCGGCCTGTCCACGCTCGCGGTGGCCGTGGGGGAGGAGCCCGAGACCGTCGAGGTCGTCGCCGAGCCCTTCCTCGTACGCCAGGGTTTGCTCGCCCGCACTCCCCGCGGACGGGTGGCGACGGCGTCCGCCTGGGCACACCTGGGCCTGACGCCGCCTCCGGAGGCCTTCGGCGCGATCGGCCACCCCTCGCTCTTCGACGATCCCGGCCAGGCGTCCTGACCGGCGGGCCTGACAACGAGCCGCCGGAGGCGACGATGGCTCGCCGGCCCTGGTCGAACGTCGTTTCCCTGCTCCGACGGGCTTTCTCGCGCTCACCGGGCCGGCCACGGCTGAAACTTTCAAGTTCGCTGTATCGGCTGGTCACAGATCGGTGACAACGGGAACTTTCCAGCGTGCCGGAGCGTGGGTTCGTTGCCGGGCATTGACAAGCTCGCCTAAACTCCGTGGCTTGGCCGCCGCGTACGCTGACGAGTCAGCGTGCGGCCGTGTCGTCGCCGCCAGACCTCCGGCTCCAGGCCGGTCAGTTCTTACCGGAAGGAAGCCCCGTGCAGGGCCTTGGATCATTCGTGCCACTGATCTTGCTGGTCGTGGTCTTTTATTTCCTGCTCATCCGCCCGCAGCGCAAGCGGCAGCAGGAGCAGGCGCAGATGCAGAGCAGCCTGACGCCGGGCTCCAGGGTGATGACCACCACGGGCCTGTTCGCGACCGTCGCGGCCGTCGAGGACGACGACGTGGTCCTCGAAATCGCGCCCGGCGTGCAGACCCGCTGGATCAAGGCCGCCATCGGCCGCGTGCTGACGCCGGTGGAGGAGGAGACGGTGGACAATGGAAAAGATGTACCTGACACCATCGCCGACGAGACGGTGATCGACACCCCTGACCGCAGGGGAGACGAGGGCTCGACTAACACGAAGTCCTGAGTAGGCTCACCGCAAACCCCTTGACGAAAGAACTGACCACCAGTGGCCCGATCGACCAGTAGCCAGAGTAAGCCGGGACGTGTGCTCCTGGCGCTTCTGGCCCTCATCCTCGCCATGGGCGCGACGATGGCCCTGCAAAGGGCGTTCGTCCCGAAGTATGCGCTCGACCTCGCCGGCGGCACCACGGTGACGCTGTCCCCGGTCACGCAGAGCGGCGCGGCTCCTTCCCAGGAAAGCCTCGACCTGGCCGTCAACATCATCCGTGAGCGGGTGAACGGGACCGGCCTGTCCGACGCCGACGTCGCCAAGTCGGGTGACAACATCGTCATCTCCGTGCCCGGAGCGGGGACGGAGGCGGTCGTCAAGCTCATCGGCACCACGGCCGAGCTGCGGTTCCGTCAAGTCCTCGCGGTGGCGCCGGCCAACGCCATGCCGGGCAAGCTGCCGACCGCCCCCGCCACGCCGGTGCCGTCCGGCAGCCCCTCGCCCACGGGCTCGGCCAAGCCGTCATCGACGGCCAAGCCCTCGTCGACGGCCAAGCCGGCGCCGACCGGCACGCCCGCCGGGCGGGCGCTGTCCTCGGCGCTGACCGCTCCGACGCCCGCGCCGTCCGCGTCGGGCTCGGGCAAGCCGGCCAAGCCGAGCGGCGGGGCGACTCCGCAGCCGACCGCGCCGTCGGGCCAGCCCGCGGACCCCGCCTCCGAGGACCCGTTCGCCGGGGTCGACTTCACCGGCGTGGACCCCGCGGTCGTCGAGCAGTTCAAGAAGCTCGACTGCACCAAGAAGGACCGCGGCCAGGGCGCCCAGGACGATCCGAACAAGCAGTTCGTCGCCTGTAGCGACGACGGTGCGGCCAAGTACGTCCTGGAGAAGGCGGCGGTGAAGGGCACGGAGGTCTCCGGCGCCTCATCGGGCGTCGACTCCACCACGGGCGAGTGGGTCGTCTCGGTCAACTTCAAGAGCCAAGGCGCCAGCCAGTTCTCGCAGATCACCGGGCAGATCACCTCTGCACCTCAGCCGCGCAACCAGCTCGCCATGGTCCTCGACGGCGTCGTCATCTCGGCTCCCGTCATCGAGGAGCCGATCCCCGGCGGCCAGGCCCGCATCTCCGGCAGCTTCACGCAGAAGACCGCCGGCGACCTGGCCAACCAGCTGAAGTACGGCGCGCTGCCGCTGAAGTTCCAGCAGAGCTCGATCGAGGAGGTCTCCTCCACGCTCGGCTCCGACCAGCTTCAGGGCGGCCTGCTGGCGGGTGGCATCGGCCTCATCCTGGTCGTGCTCTACTCCCTGCTGTACTACCGGGGCCTTGGCCTGGTCGCGGTGGCCAGCCTCGCGGTGGCGTCGATCCTGACCTACCAGGCGGTGGTCCTGCTGGGCCACAACGCCAACTTCCGGCTGTCGCTGCCGCACATCATCGGCCTGATCGTCTCGATCGGTATCACCGCCGACTCCTTCATCGTCTACTTCGAACGCATGCGTGACGAGATGAAGGAGGGCAGGAGATCCCTCCGGGTGGCCGTCGAGGTGGCCTGGGTGCGAGCGCGGCGCACGATCCTGATCGCCGACGCGGTCATGTTCATCGCGGCCCTGGTGCTCTACTTCCTGGCCGTGGGCGGCGTCGCCGGGTTCGCCTTCGCGATGGGTCTCACCACTCTGATCGACATCGCCGTGGTGTTCCTGTTCACCAAGCCGTTCGTCGCGGCGCTGGCCAAGCTGTCATTCTTCGCCAAGGGCCACAGGCTCTCCGGACTGGACGCCGAGCGCATGAGCCGCGAGCCGTCCGACGTCCGCACGACCGTTCCGCAGGAGGGCTGATGTCGCGCATCGGGGTAATCGGGCGCCGCCTGTACCGCGGCGAGGTCGACATCGACTTCGTCGGGCGCTACAAGCTGTGGTACAGCCTGTCCGGGCTGCTGCTGTTGATCTCCATCGCCGGCCTGGTCTTCCAGAACCTCAACCTGGGCGTCGAGTTCAAGGGCGGATCGGTCTTCAGCTTCACCAAGCCCGCGACGTCCACCATCCAGGAAGTGCGGTCCACGGTCGAGGGCGCCGGGGTTCACCAGGTCATCGTGCAGGAGGCGGGCAAGCGCTGGCGGGTGACCACCGAGAGCCTCACGCCCTCCGAGGTCACCCGGGTCCAGAACGTCATCTCCGACAAGTTCAAGGTCGCGGGCGACCAGGTCGACAAGCAGATCATCGGTGCCACCTGGGGTGGTGAGGTGCTGAGGAAGGCCGTCATCGGCCTGATCGTCTTCATGATCGCGATCATCCTGTACCTCACGATGGCCTTCGAGTGGAAGATGGCGCTCGCGGCGGTGGTCGCTCTGATCCACGACCTGGTCATCACCGCAGGCGTCTACGCATGGTCGGGGTTCGAGGTGACACCGGCGACCATGCTGGGCTTCCTCACGATCCTCGGTTACTCGTTGTACGACGCGGTGGTCGTCTTCGACATGATCAAGGAGGTCACGGCCAAGCTCGGCACCGCCTCCAAGATGACCTACACCGAGGCCGCCAACAACGCGCTGAACCACACGCTGATCCGGTCGCTGAACACCTCGCTGGTGGCGATCCTGCCGGTGGCGGCGATCCTGTTCATCGGCACCACGCTGTTCGGCGCGGGCACGCTGAAGGACCTGTCGCTCGCCCTGTTCGTCGGCATGATCGTCGGTACCTACTCCTCGCTGTGCGTGGCCACCCCGCTGCTGGTGCGCCTCAAGGAGCGCGAGCCCAAGTACCTGGCGATCGCCAAGCGGCTCCACTCCAGCCGTGGCTCCGCCGTCAAGGACGCCGCCCGGGCCAAGGGCATGCAGCCCGCCGCGGCCACCTCCACGGGTTCGTCGAACGGCGCGGTCGCCTCGGCCAAGCGAAAGAAGCGTTAGCAAGGCACGTCCTCGGCGCCCCCGTGATCCCATCGGAAACCACGGGGGCGCTTCGCTCTGCCTGAAGGGACCCCCGCATGACCGACCTCGTCACCACCATCCTCAGCCGCATCAGGGACGTGCCCGACTATCCCCAGGCGGGTGTGGTCTTCAAGGACATCACCCCCTTGCTCGCCGACCACACCGCGTTCTCCGCCGTGATCGACGCGCTCGCCCTCGATCTGGACGTCGACAAGGTCGTCGGCATCGAGGCCCGGGGCTTCATCCTGGCGGCACCGGTCGCCTACCAAGCGGGCGCCGGATTTGTGCCTGTCCGGAAAAAGGGCAAACTCCCTGCCGAGACGTTCGAAGGGTCATACGATCTGGAGTACGGCTCCGCCGTCATCGAGGTGCACCGCGACGCGTTCGCTCCGGGCGACCGCGTGCTCATCGTCGACGACGTGCTCGCCACGGGCGGCACCGCTCGGGCGGCGGTGGAGCTGGTCAGCCGGGCGGGTGCCGAGGTCGTGGGCTTCTCCGTGCTGATGGAGCTCGCCTTCCTCAGGGGCCGAGACCGCCTGGGCGACGTCGATGTGCGCGCCTTGGTGGCCGTTTGATCCACTCCCGCGAGGTCGGTGTCCCCAGCGTGGATACACTGGAGGATCTGGACTCGACGTGAGGAGTCTGAGTGCCCCGTGATGTGGCCTTGCCCGAAGTGACCGACACCCCTGAGCCGGTTTCCGCGCCCGCGGACGAGACGGGTTTAGCCATGTCCGCAGGCACGGACGAGAAACCGGCGCCTGCCGTACGCCGCAGGCTTTCCCGGTTCGGGGGGCAGTGGGGTGGCGCGATGAATCCGGTTCTGGAGCCTCTGTTCAAGACGGTTCGAGCCACCCACCCCAAGGCCGATCTGCGGGTGATCGAGCGCGCCTACGACGTCGCGGCCTATCACCACCGCGACCAGAAGCGGAAGAGCGGCGACCCCTACATCACCCACCCGCTGGCGGTGGCGACGATCCTGGCCGAGCTCGGCACCGACGACGAGACCCTGTGCGCCGCTCTGCTCCACGACACCGTGGAGGACACGGCCTACGGGCTCGAAGAGCTGCGCGCCGACTTCGGCGAGAGCATCGCGCTGCTGGTCGACGGCGTCACCAAGCTCGACAAGGTCAAGTTCGGCGACGCGGCCCAGGCCGAGACCGTCCGCAAGATGGTCGTGGCGATGTCCCGCGACATCCGGGTGCTGGTCATCAAGCTCGCCGACCGGCTCCACAACATGCGCACCCTGCGCTACCTGCCCCGGCACAAGCAGGAGCAGAAGGCCCGCGAGACGCTGGAGATCTTCGCGCCGCTGGCCCACCGGCTCGGCATGAACACCATCAAGTGGGAGCTGGAGGACCTGGCCTTCGGGATGCTCTATCCCAAGCGCTACGACGAGATCGCCCGCATGGTGTCCGAGCGGGCCCCGCGCCGCGACCTGTTCCTGCAGGAAGTGATCGAGAAGGTCTCCGCCGACCTGCGGGAGGCCAAGATCCGGGCCGCGGTCAAGGGCAGGCCCAAGCACTACTACTCGATCTACCAGAAGATGATCGCGCGCGAGGTCGCGTTCGACGACATCTACGACCTTGTGGGCATCCGCGTGCTGGTCGACACGGTGCGCGACTGCTACGCCGCGCTCGGAACGATCCACGCGCGATGGAATCCCGTGCCGGGCCGGTTCAAGGATTACATCGCGATGCCCAAGTTCAACATGTACCAGTCGTTGCACACGACGGTCATCGGGCCCGAGGGCAAGCCGGTGGAGCTGCAGATCCGCACACGGGCGATGCACCACCGCGCCGAGTACGGCGTCGCGGCCCACTGGAAGTACAAAGAGGAGATCGGGGTGTCCGGGCCCGCCGGAGCCCGCATGAAGTCCGCGGGCGACATGGCCTGGCTGCGCCAGTTGCTCGACTGGCAGAAGGAGACGGCCGACCCGGGCGAGTTCCTCGAGTCGCTGAGGTTCGACCTGTCGGTGTCCGAGGTGTTCGTCTTCACTCCGCGCGGGCAGGTGATCGCGCTGCCTGAGGGCGCCACGCCGGTCGACTTCGCCTACGCCGTGCACACCGAGGTCGGCCACCGGTGCATCGGCGCCCGGGTGAACGGCCGCCTGGTGCCGCTGGAGTCGCGGCTCAGCAACGGCGACGCCGTGGAGATCTTCACCTCCAAGTCGCCCGACGCCGGGCCGTCCCGCGACTGGCTGAAGTTCGTCAAGAGCGGCCGCGCGCGCAACAAGATCCGCCAGTGGTTCTCCAAGGAGCGCCGCGAGACGGCGATCGAGGCCGGCAAGGAGGCCATCGGGCGGGCCATGCGCAAGCAGGGGCTCCCGCTGCAGCGCCTGATGTCCGGAGAGAGCCTCCTGGCCCTCGCCAGGGACCTGCGCTACCCCGATGTCTCCGCGCTCTACGCGGCCGTCGGAGAGGGGCACACGGCCGCTCAGGCGGTCGTGCAGAGGCTCGTCCAGTCCCTCGGGGGGGTCGAGGGCGCCGAGGAGGACATCGCCGAGGCGGCGGTCCCCACCAAGCTGCGTGGCCGGCCGCGCACCGGCACCAACGCCGGCGTCATCGTGGCGGGCGACTCCGATGTCTGGGTCCGGCTGTCACGCTGCTGCACCCCGGTGCCGGGCGACGACATCGTGGGCTTCGTGACCCGCGGTCACGGCGTCTCGGTCCACCGCACCAACTGCCCCAACATCGAGCAGTTGAGGTCCGAGCCCGACCGCCTGGTGGAGGTCAGCTGGTCCCCGAGCGACGACTCGGTGTTCCTGGTGGCCATCCAGGTCGAGGCGCTCGACCGGCCGCGCCTGCTGTCGGACGTGACTCGCATGCTGTCCGACCAGCACGTCAACATCCTGTCCGCCTCGGTCACCACATCCCGCGACCGCACCGCGGTCAGCAAGTTCACCTTCGAGATGGGCGACCCCAAGCACCTGGGCCATGTGCTGAAGGCCGTTCGCAACATCCCCGGCGTCTACGACGTCTACCGCGTCACCAACTGATCCCCCCGCCGAGCGGCGGAGGGACCGGGGTCGCCCCTAAGGGCCTGGCCCCCGGCCAGGGGAGCGCGACGAGGCCGCGTTCGCCGACCACCCTCCGAACGCGAACGGCCCTCGCCGGTCAATTCGGGCCCGGCCGGCTCTCGCCGGTCAGGAGAACTCGGCGAGGGTGCGTTCGGCCTCCTCCAGCCATGAGCGGCGGGCGGCGATGGCCTCCTCGGCCTCCTTGACGTCCTTGTCCTTGCCGGCGGCCCTGGCCTTGGCCATCCGGCCCTCAAGCTGCTCGATGGTCCTGCGCAGCTGGTCGACGGTGGTCTGCGCCCGGGCGCGGGCCTCGGGGTTGGACCGCTTCCACTCGGCCTCCTCGGCCTTGCGGACCGCCTCGTCGATGCGGCGCAGGCCGCCCTCCAGCTTGTCCCTGACCTCGCGCGGCACCGGCCCGACGGCCTCCCAGCGCTCCAGCACGCCCCGCAGTGCGGATCGCGCGGACCGGGCGTCGGTCACCGGCAGGATGCGCTCGGCGTCGGCGAGGATGCGCTCCTTGGCCTCCGCGTTCTCCCGGAGAGAGGCGTCACGCTCGGCGAACACCGCTGAACGGGCCTGGAAGAACTGGTCCTGGGCCCCCTTGAAGCGGTTCCACAGGTCGTCCTCCGCCTCGCGGGAGGCGCGGCCGGCGGTCTTCCAGCGCCGCATGAGCTCGCGGTAGGCCGAAGCCGTCTCGCCCCAGTCGGTGGAGGTCGCCAGGGCCTCGGCCTCGCTGACGATGCGCTCCTTGATGCTGCGCACCGACTCCCGCTGCTCGTCGAGCCCGGCGAAGTAGGACTTGCGCCGCTTGGCGAAGGCGGTGCGGGCGGCGGAGAGCCGCTTCCACAGGGCCGCCTCGGTCACCCGGTCGATGCGTTCGGCGGCCTTCCACTCCTCGACGAGCTGGCGCAGCCGCTCGCCGCCCGACTTCCAGTGAGTGGTGTCCTCGGCGATGCGCTCGGCCTCGGCGACGATGCGTTCCTTGATCTCCCGGGACTGGGCGCGTGCCTGGTCCCGGGCGGCCTTCACCTCTTCTCGGCGCTTGCCCACCAGGTCGGTGAGCGCTTCGAGGCGGCTCTCCAGCGCCGCGAGGTCGCCGACGGCGTGCGCCTCGGAGATGGACTCGCGCAGCTTGACGATCGTCGCCTCGGCCTGGGCGGGTGGCAGGTCGGTGCCGCGGAGCCGCTGTTCCAGCAGCTCCACCTGGGTCGCCAGCTCGTCGTACTTCCGATGGAAGTAGGCGAGGGCCTCTTCCGGTTCACCGGCCTGCCAGGACCCGACGGCCCGTTCTCCCTCGGCCGTACGAACGTAGACGGTGCCGTCGTCGTCTACCCGGCCCCACGGGTCGGTGCTCACCGTGTCCTCCCGCACTCGAATCAGCCTCCAGGACGCGATGCGTCCTTGGTTGTATTACGTCAGCTCTTGCCAGAGATTGTCACGTGTTTGATTTCGACCGGGTCCTTGGGAGCTCCCGAGCCATCGCCCATCCCCCCGGGCAGGACGCCCTTCTTGCTCACATCGTCGAGGATTTTGAGCCCCTTTGTGACGGTACCGAACGGCGTGTAGTTCGGGGGCAGTTGGAGGTCACCGAAGATGATGAAGAATTGGCTTCCATTGGTGTTGGGCCCGCTGTTGGCCATCGCGACCACCCCGCGGGTGTACTTCGCGCCGTTCAGGTTCTCGTCGGCGAAGCGGTAACCGGGGCCGCCCTGGCCGTCGGTGGGGTTCTTGCCGTCACCCTTGGCCAGCGGGTCGCCGCACTGCAGCATGGGGAAGCTCGCCGGCCCCATGCGGTGGCACTTGGACCCGTCGAAGTACTTCTTGGCGGCGAGGAAGGCGAACGAGCTCACCGTGCAGGGCGCCTTGTCGGTGGCCAGGCTCACCACGATGTTCCCCTGGTTGGTCGCGAGCGTCATCGTCTTGGCCGAGGTGTCGGCCTTCGCCGGCGGCAGCCCCACGTTCTTGGCCGGGGCACCGCTGCTGTCGGCGACGAAGTCGCACGTGCCGGTCGCCGCGTCGTACGGCTTGGGCTGCGGTCCCGCGGATGGAGGGGCCGACGACGGCGGAGGCGTGGCGGTCGCGGTCGCGGCCTCGGTCTTGGCGTCTCCGCCCCCGATCAACGCGACGGCACCGAAGATGGCGCCCACCACGACCAGCACGCCCGCGCTGGTGCCGATGATGGCCCACTTCTTCGTCCGAGCCTGCCGCGCGGCACGAGCTTCCATCTGCCGTTGGTAATGCTCCCGTGCCAACTGCCTTTGACGGTCCTTGCCGGTCGCCACCGCTGAGCCCTCCCGACTGTCCGAGTTGATCGTGTTTGGCCGCCTCGCTGGACGACCGCCACCTTTATGGAGTGGGCGAATCGTATCGGCCAACGGGCAATGGTTCGCAGCCCGGCGACCCGCACCGGTACCCTTCGGTTACATTCCCATCCGCTTTCCTTGACGAGATCGATCACACCGAGGACCGTTTCCGTGCTCATCGACGGCTTTCCCGCAGGTTCCTTCCAGGCCAACTGCTATGTCGTCGCTCCCGCCGCGGGCGAGGAGTGCGTGATCGTCGACCCAGGTCAGGACGCTGTCCAGGGCCTGGACGACATGCTGCGCGAGCACCGGCTCAAGCCGGTCGCCGTGCTGCTCACGCACGGTCATCTCGATCATGTGTGGTCGGTCGCGCCGGTCTGCGGAGCGCGTGACGTGCCGGCCTGGATTCACCCCGAGGACCGCGAAATGCTGACCGATCCGGGCAAGGGCCTGTCGCTCATGGCCGGTCAGCAGCTCTTCGGCGGGCTGAAGTTAACCGAGCCCGACGACGTGCGTGAGCTTTCCGACGGCGCCGTGCTCGAGCTCGCGGGCATGGCCATCACCGTCGACCACGCGCCCGGGCATACGAGGGGGTCGGTGACGTTCCGGCTTCCCGGGGAGCGTGTGATGTTCTCGGGAGACCTGTTGTTCGCCGGCTCCATCGGCCGAAGCGATCTTCCGGGCGGTGACTACCAGACCATCCTGCGCAGCCTGGGCAACGTCTGCCTGACGCTGCCGGACGACACGACGGTGCTGCCCGGTCACGGACCACATACGACGATCGGCCGCGAACGCGCCACTAACCCCTACCTCGCCGAGGCGGCGCCGTTCGCAGGCCCAACCAGGGGACTGTAATGAGCTTTCAGGCGCCCAAGGGCGTACCAGAATATTTCCCACCGCGTTCCGCGACGTTCCTGGCGGTCCGCGCGGCGTTCGCCACCGCGGCGCAGAACGCCGGCTACTCCTACATCGAGGTGCCGGTCTTCGAGGACACCGAGCTGTTCGCCCGCGGTGTCGGAGAGTCGACCGACGTGGTGTCCAAGGAGATGTACACCTTCGCCGACAGGGGCGGCCGTTCGGTGACGCTCCGGCCCGAGTTCACCGCCGGTGTCATGCGCTCGACGCTGGAGCACGGCCTGCACAACGCCCAGCTGCCGGTCAAGCTGTGGACCACCGGCCCGGCCTTCCGCTACGAGCGCCCGCAGGCCGGCCGCTACCGCCAGCTCCAGCAGTTCAACGTGGAGGCCATCGGCACCGAGGACCCGGCGGTCGACGCCGAGACCATCGCCATCGCCTGGTCGGGCTACCAGGCTCTCGGGCTCACCCGGGTGCGGCTGCTGCTCAACACCCTCGGATGCAAGCAGTGCCGCCCGGCCTACCGTGCCGCCCTGCAGGACTTCCTGCGAGGGCTCGACCTCGACGAGGCCACCAGGGAGCGCATCGAGATCAACCCGCTGCGGGTGCTCGACGACAAGCGCGCCGAGGTGCGGGCCCAGGTCGAGAACGCCCCGCTGATCACCGATCACCTCTGCGCGTCCTGCAAGGCCCACCACGACAGGGTCCGCTCCCTGCTGGAGGACCTCGGCGTGCCGTGGGAGGACGCCCCGCGGCTGGTGCGCGGCCTCGACTACTACACCCGCACCACCTACGAGTTCGACCACCCGCTGCTCGGCGCCCAGTCGGGCATCGGCGGCGGCGGCCGCTACGACGGGCTGTCGGAGGACATCGGAGGCCCGGCGCTGCCGGGCATCGGCTTCGCCGTCGGCGTCGACCGCATCATCCTCGCAGTGGAGGCCGAGGAACTCGCCCAGGAGGTGCCCGCGCGCGTCGCCGTGTACGGTGTGCCGCTCGGCGAGGAGGCGGCCCGGCGCATGTTCAAGCTCGTCAACGAGCTGAGGGCGGCGGGCGTGGCCGCCGACATGGCCTTCGACGGCAAGGGGCTCAAGGGCGCCATGAAGGGCGCCGACCGTTCCGGGGCCACATACGCGGTGATCCTCGGCGACCGGGACATCGCCGCCGGGGCGGCGCAGGTGAAGCACCTGGAAAGTGGCGACCAGACCGCAGTACCACTCGCTGAGATCGTCACGAAGCTGAAGGAGAAACTGACCAAATGATCCGCACGCACACCGCCGGATCGCTGCGCAAGGAGCACGCCGGCCGGCAGGTGACGCTGGCAGGGTGGGTGGCACGCCGCCGTGACCACGGTGGCGTGGTCTTCATCGACCTGCGCGACGCCTCCGGTTCCGCGCAGGTGGTCTTCCGCGAGGAGGACCACGCGCACGATCTCCGTTCGGAGTACTGCGTCAGGATCGTCGGAGAGGTCCGCACCCGCCCCGAGGGCAACGAGAACCCCGATCTGCCCACCGGCCAGGTCGAGGTCGTCGCCTCCGAGGTGGAGGTGCTGAGCGAGTCCGCGCCGCTGCCCTTCCCGATCGAGGGAAGCGCCGGCATCTCGGAAGAGGCCCGGCTGAAGTACCGCTACCTCGACATGCGCCGCCAGCAGGTCGCCCACGCCATGCGCACCCGCTCGACCGCCACCTACCTGGCACACGAGGTCATGCGCGAGAACGACTTCGTGTACGTCGAGACGCCCGACCTCACCCGGTCCACCCCCGAGGGCGCCCGCGACTTCCTGGTCCCGGTGCGCCTGCAGCCGGGCAGTTGGTACGCCCTGCCGCAGTCGCCGCAGCTGTTCAAGCAGCTGCTCATGGTGGGCGGCCTCGAGCGCTACTACCAGCTGGCACGCTGCTTCCGCGACGAGGATCTGCGCGCCGACCGGCAGCCGGAGTTCACCCAGATCGACGTTGAGATGTCCTTCGTCGACCAGGACGACGTGATCGCCCTCGGTGAGTCGCTGATCGGCCGTATCTGGAAGGAGACGGTGGGGTACGAGCTGCCCACCCCGCTTCCCCGGCTGACCTATCGCGAGGCGATGGACCGGTTCGGCTCCGACAAGCCCGACCTGCGCTTCGGCTGCGAGCTGGTCGAGATGACCGGCTACTTCGCGGACACCCCCTTCCGGGTCTTCCAGGCGCCCTACGTCGGCGCCGTGGTGATGCCGGGCGGCGCCTCCCAGACCCGCAAGGAGCTGGACGCCTGGCAGGACTGGGCCAAGTCCCGCGGGGCCAGGGGCCTGGCGTACGTCCTGGTGCAGCCGGGCGGTGAGCTGGGCGGCCCGGTCGCCAAGAACCTCTCGGAGCAGGAGCGCGCCGGGCTGGCCGCCGCGGCGGGCGCCTCCGAGGGCGACGCCGTCTTCTTCGCCGCCGGGGCTCCGTCGGCCTCCCGCGATCTGCTCGGCGCCGCGCGCCTGGAGATCGGGCGGCGCTGCGGCCTGATCGACGAGTCTCAGTGGAGCTTCCTCTGGGTCGTCGACGCGCCGATGTTCGAGCCGGTGCTCGACGAGGTGGGGCGCCAGACCGGCTGGACGGCCGTGCACCACCCGTTCACCGGGCCCAAGCCCGAGTGGGCGGAGAACTTCCAGGACCACCCCGGCGAGGCCGTGGCGTACGCCTACGACATGGTCTGCAACGGCATGGAGATCGGTGGCGGTTCCATCCGTATCCACCGGGCCGAGATGCAGCAGCGGGTGTTCGAGGTGCTCGGCATCTCCAAGGAGGAGGCCGAGAGCAAGTTCGGGTTCCTGCTGGAGGCGTTCAAGTACGGCCCGCCGCCGCACGGAGGCATCGCCTACGGCTGGGACCGCATCTGCATGCTGCTCGCGGGCGGCGAGTCGATCCGTGACGTGATCGCCTTCCCGAAGACCGCCTCGGGGTTCGACCCGCTCACGGCCGCTCCGACGCCGATCACGCCCGAGCAGCGCAAGGAGGCCGGCGTCGACGCGGGGAAGGCTCCCGCCGCCGCGCCGCGGGCCACCGGTTCCTGACGGTCCCGTTCAACGAGGCGAGCCCCGGCGCACATGGCGCCGGGGCTCTGCTTTTCGGCTCGGACGGGATCGCTCGGACGGGACCCGTGGCGACGTTCGCTAGCGGGTGATCTTCATGTCCTTGATGATCACCGGGAGCTTGGGAGCGTTGGAGCCCTCGCCCCTGACGTCGGCCATCGGGTCGCCGTTGAAGGGGATGATGCCGCCCTTGGCGATCTTGTCGATGATGTCCATGCCCTTGACCACCACGCCGAACGGCGTGAAGGCGGCGCCCGCGGACGACAGCTGGGTGTTCTCGTCGGAGAAGGAGATCCAGAACTGGCTGCCGTTGGAGTTGGCGTCCTCGGAGGCCTGCGACATGGCGACGGTGCCCCTGCCCAGGGGGATGCCGCCCAGGTTCTCATCCTCGAACAGGTAGCCCGGCCCGCCGGTGCCGTCGTCCTTGCTCTTGCCGTCGGCCTTGGCCAGCGGGTCGCCGCACTGCAGCATGCCCAGGCCGGTGGTCTCCACGGTCGCCAGGCGGTGGCAGCGGGTGTTGTCGAAGTAGTTCTTCTTGGCCAGGAACTCGAACGAGTTGATCGTGCAGGGCGCCTGCGCGGTGGCGAGTTCGATGACGATCGTGCCCTGGTTGGTGGTGATCGTCATGTTCTTGGCCTTCAGATCGGGCTTCGACGGCGGCGTGCCCACGTTCTTGGCCGGGCCTCCGCTGTCGTCCTTGCGGTAGGCGCAGGAGACGGAGCCCGGGGCGACCGGGGCGGCCGTCGAGCTGGGCAGCGCGGCGGGAGCCGATGCGCCGGCCGAGACAGAGGCGGACGGGGAGGGGGCCGCGCTCGGCTTCACGTCCTCCGTGCCCCCCAAGAGCGTGGTGGCGGCGATGACGCCGCCCACGACGACGAGCACTCCGACTCCGGCACCGAGGATGATGCCCCGCTTGGACGTGCTGGTGGGCTTGGCCCGCTCTTCCTGCCGCTCGCGATGCTCCCGTGCCAGCTGGGTCTGGCGATCCACGTCGGTCACGGTATGCCTTCCAATTGCCGATAGATGACTTTATGTGCTCCGGAATCGTACCGGCCTTTGCGTTGAGCCTGTATAAAACGCCCAGTTCGAGCAGGTTTCAAGATCATCCATGACCTTGGCCCGGCACTGTCTTTGCCGTGCGGAAAGTTGCGACGGGGAACTCCTTATGGCGCCTTGACGCGATCACCGGCATGATCGGCTCACGCGGTCGAAGGGGGTCGCCGCACCATCCGGTGCCTCCCGGGCGAACCTGGGCGGCGGCGGAACCGTATAAGGGACTAGCCACTTCATGGGAGTCACCACATGTTCGACGAGTTCTTCGGCCTGCCCGCCCACCCCCTGATCGTCCATTCCGCCGTGATCTTCATCCCTCTGCTGGCGCTCGGCTCCGTCGTGTACGGCGTGGTCCCGCGCGTGCGCCCGTCCCTGCGGTGGGCGGTGATCCTGCTCGCGATCGCCGCCCCGGCCACCGCCTTCGCGGCGAAGCAGAGCGGTGAGGCGTTCGAGGCGCGGATGTTCGCCGACGGCCTGCCCGAAGGGGCGACCGGCCAGCGGATCATGGAACACTCCAGCTTCGCCAACCCCCTGGTGCTGAGCGCCCTCGGCCTCGGCGTCGCATCACTGCTGCTCGTCTACTCGTCGCTCAAGCTCGGCAGGGTCACGACCGGGCTCCTGTCCGCCGTCACCGTGGTGCTCGCCCTGCTGGCGGGGTTCTACGTCCTGCGGGCCGGGCACACCGGCGCCATCGCGGTCTGGGGCTGATCGCCGAGGCGGGCGGGCCGGGCGCGATCACGCGGGGCCCGGCCGGCGGGAACCTCACGGCCGCGGAGACGGTAGTACCGGCATGAAACGCACAGCCATCGTGTCGGCCTGCCTGGTGGCGGCAGCCTGCGCCCCGGCCACACCCTCGTCCTCGGGCGACCCCGCCGCGCAGGCCCGGCCCTCCGCGTCCGTTCCCTCCGCGTCCGTTCCCGCGACGCCGAGCCCGCCCGTGGCGCCGTCGAGCACCCGCCCGAGCGGCGAGCGGGCCGAGGGCGGTTGCGGGGACACCCCGGCCCAGTCGGGGCGGCCGCCCGCCTGGGCGTCCGTGAACGCCCCCCGCCTCCCCTTCGTCGTCGGACGTGAGGGGAACGCCCTCGCGTACCCGTTCGTCGACCTGCGTGCCGGCACCCCTGAAAATCCGGCCAACAAGGTCCTCTGGTACGTCCGGCTGCCGCGTGACTCCAACGAACTGCGCGTCGTCGCCCGGCCCCGCGGGGCCGCCGAGCCCGTGGTCCGCGCCGCCTTCCCCGACGGGGCAGGTCCCGGCGAGATCTATCCGAGCATCATCAACGTGCCGAAGCCTGGATGCTGGACGTTCGACCTGACCTGGGGCGCTCACCACGACACGGTGGACGTTCTCTATCGGCGGTAGTGTCAACGCGTGGAGAGTTTGTTCGACTCGGCGGCGGAGGAAGCCCACAAGAGCCAGGAGCCGCTGGCCGTGCGCATGCGGCCTCGCTCGCTCGACGAGGTGATCGGCCAGCGCCACCTGCTCGGCCAGGGCACGCCCCTGCGGCGGCTGGTCGAGAGCGAGGCGCCCATGTCGCTGTTCCTGTGGGGCCCTCCTGGCACCGGCAAGACCACGCTCGCCTATGTGGTCGCCAGCGTGACCAAGCGGCGGTTCGTGGAGGTCTCGGCGGTCTCGGCGGGGGTCAAGGAGGTTCGCGCGGCCATCGAGCAGGCCAAGCGCGAGCTGGGCATGACCGGACGCCAGACCGTGCTGTTCGTCGACGAGGTCCACCGCTTCAACAAGGCACAGCAGGACGCACTGCTGCCCGCCGTGGAGAACCGCTGGGTGACCTTCATCGGCGCGACCACGGAGAATCCCTTCTTCTCGGTGATCTCGCCCCTGCTCTCGCGGTCGCTGCTGCTGACGCTCGAGTCGCTGTCGGAGGCCGACGTCCACGACGTCCTCGAGCGGGCCGTCGGCGACCCGCGCGGCCTGGGAGGGCGGGTGCGGCTCGCGCCCGAGGCCATGGACCACCTGGTCCGCCTGGCCGGGGGAGACGCGCGCCGGTCCCTGACCTATCTCGAGGCGGCGGCGTTGCTCGTCCCCGAGGGCGACATCACGGTGGAGACCGTCGAGAAGGCGGTCGACAAGGCCGCCGTGCGCTACGACAGACAGGGCGACCAGCACTACGACGTCATCAGCGCGTTCATCAAGAGCATGCGCGGCTCCGATGTGGACGCCGCGCTGCACTACCTGGCCCGCATGATCGAGGCGGGGGAGGACCCCCGGTTCCTCGCCCGGCGCATCGTGATCTTCGCGTCCGAGGACGTCGGCATGGCCGACCCGACCTGCCTGCAGGTCGCGGTCGCCGCGGCCCAGGCCGTGCAGCTGATCGGGCTGCCCGAAGGGCGCCTCAACCTCGCCCAGGCCGTCATCCACTGCGCGTTGGCCCCGAAGTCCAACGCCGTCATCAAGGCGATCGGCGCCGCCTCCGACGACGTCCGGCGGGGCCTGATCGGGCAGGTGCCCGGCCACCTGCGCGACGCGCACTACCCCGGCGCGGCCAAGCTCGGCCACGGCAAGGGCTACCAGTACCCCCACGACTTCGAGCACGGCCTGGTGAGGCAGGACTACGCGCCCGAGGAGATCCGCGGGCGCCGTTACTACGAGCCGACCCGCCACGGCGGGGAGGCGCACTTCGCCGACCGTTGGGCCAAGATCCGGGAGTTTCTGCGCGGACGGCAGTGAGCCCGCCGGGTCCGGGGTTAGGCGCGCTGAGCGCGGGCACAGGGCCCGGGCGCGATAGGGTCTCTCCATTCCACCGCCCCAGCCCGGCCGAACAGCCGTAGGTCACCTACGAGGGGACGCATCGACATGCTTACCGCGGGAGAGGTCGCCGGCCTCATCGTCGCCCTGTTCTGGGCGATCCTGGTCTGCTTTCTTGTAGTGGTGCTGGTCAGGCTGGCCCGGCTGCTCACCCAGACCACCAAGATGGTCGCCGACCTGAGCGACCGGGTGATCCCGTTGCTCGACGACGTCAGCGTCACGGTCGCCGAGACCAACCGCCAGCTCGTCACCGTCGAGGCCATCGCGGGCAACATGAAGGAGGTCAGCGGCCACATGCTGAAGGTCACCGGCGTCGCCTCCACGCTGTTCGCCAAGCCGCTGATCAAGGCTTCGGCGCTGCTCCACGGCGTGCGCCGCGCCGCCGCCGGGCGCCGCCGGTCCGCGTTGCCCCCCTCGGGCGGGGAAGGGCGGCGTCCGTGATCCGGCGACTGTTCTACATGGCCCTGGGCGCGTACATCGCGGTCTGGGTGATGCGTAAGCTGCAAGCGTTGAAGCCCGACCATGTCGCCCGCCGCGCGGGCGAGCGGGCGATGGGCCTCGCCGCGGAGGCGCGCCTGTTCGCCGAGGAGGTCCGGCGCCTTTCGGCAGGCCGGGAGTCCGAGCTGCGGGCCAGGTACGGACTCGACAGTGTTCATGACATCAACCACGACGTAAAGGACGGCCGCTGAGATGGAGTCGGCAGAGATCGCCCGCCGCTTCCTGCGCTTCTTCGAGGAGCGCGGCCACACTGTCGTGCCCTCGGCCAGTCTTGTCGCAGAGGACCCGACGCTGCTGCTGGTCAACGCCGGCATGGTGCCCTTCAAGCCCTACTTCCTGGGCCAGAAGAAGCCGCCGTTCCCGCGCGCGGCCAGCGCCCAGAAGGTCATACGCACCCTCGACATCGACGAGGTCGGCAAGACCACGCGGCACGCAAGCTTCTTTCAGATGCTCGGCAACTTCTCCTTCGGTGACTACTTCAAGGAGCAGGCCCTCCCGTACGCCTGGGAGCTGCTGACCAAGCCCGAGTCCGAGGGAGGCTTCGGCTTCCCCGAGGATCGCCTCTGGGCGACCGTCTATCACGACGACGACGAGGCCTTCGACATCTGGCACAACAAGGTGGGCGTGCCGGCCGAGCGCATCCAGCGCCGCGGCATGGCCGACAACTTCTGGTCGATGGGCGTTCCCGGCCCGTGCGGGCCGTGCTCGGAGATCTACTACGACCGCGGCCCCGAGTACGGGCGCGATGGCGGCCCGGTCGCCGACGAGAACCGCTACCTCGAGGTGTGGAACAACGTCTTCATGCAGTTCGAGCGCGGCGCGGGCGGCGGCAAGGACGCCTTCCCGATCCTCGGCGACCTGCCCGCCAAGAGCGTCGACACCGGCATGGGCCTGGAGCGCATGGCGGCCATCCTGCAGGGCGTCGACAACATCTACGAGATCGACACCACCTACAAGATCCTCGACAGGGCGGCCGAGCTCACCAAGTCGCGCTACGGCCGCGACACCCGGGCCGACGTCTCGCTGCGCGTGGTCGCCGACCACCTGCGCGCCGGCGTCATGCTGGTGGGCGACGGAGTGCTGCCCTCCAACGAGGGCCGGGGCTACGTGCTGCGCCGCATGCTGCGCCGCGCCATCCGCAACCTGCGCCAGCTCGGCGCGGGCGAGGAGCGCTACATGCACGAGCTCGCCGCGACCACCATCGAGGTGATGGCCGACCAGTACCCCGATCTGAAGAACGACGCCGCTCACATCCACACCGTGATCGACGCCGAGGAGACCTCCTTCCTCGGCACCCTGCGCACCGGCACCGCGATCTTCGACGCGGCGGTCGAGGAGACCAAGCGCAAGGGCGCCCCGACCCTGCCGGGGAGCCAGGCGTTCCAGCTCCACGACACCTACGGCTTCCCGATCGACCTGACGCTGGAGATGGCGGCCGAGCAGGGCCTCCAGGTCGACGAGGACGGCTTCCGCCGCCTGATGAACGAGCAGCGCGACCGCGCCAAGGCCGACTCCGCGGCGAAGAAGACCGGCAACGCCGACATCTCGGTGCTCGGGGAGATGCTCGACAGGGCCGGCCGGGTCGACTTCCTCGGCTACGACCAGACCACCGCCGAGGTCAACGTCATCGGCGTGCTCGTCGACGGGGCCTCGGTCCAGGCGGCCGGCGCCGGAACCACCGTCGAGGTCGTGCTCGACCGCACCCCCTTCTACGCCGAGGGCGGCGGCCAGCTCTCCGACCAGGGCGTCATCCGCACCGGCGGCGCCGTGGTCGACGTCGTCGACGTGCAGTCGCCGTTCGCCGGCCTGGTGGTGCACCGCGGGAAGGTCCGCGAGGGCGAGCTGCGCGTGGGCGAACTCGCCCAGGCCGAGATCGACATCGAGCGCCGCCGGGCGATCTCCCGCAGCCACACCGCCACCCACCTCGTCCACCGAGGGTTCCGCAACGCGCTCGGCGAGAGCGCGGCCCAGGCCGGCTCCGAGAACTCCCCGGGGCGCTTCCGCTTCGACTTCACCGCGACCGGCGCCGTCCCCCCGACGGTGCTGCGTGACGTCGAGGACGAGGTCAACGCCATCCTGATCAACGACCTGAAGGTCCACGCCTACCACACCTCCCTCAACGAGGCCCGCTCGATGGGCGCCCTGGCGCTCTTCGGCGAGAAGTACGGCGACGAGGTCCGCATCGTCGAGGTCGGCGACTACTCACGGGAGCTGTGCGGCGGCACCCACGTCGCAAGCTCGGGCCAGCTCGGCCTGGTCAAGGTGCTCGGCGAGGCGTCGATCGGCGCGGGCGTGCGCCGGGTCGAGGCCCTGGTCGGCATCGACGCCTTCCGCTTCCTCGCCCGAGAGAGCGTGCTGGTCGCCCAGCTCAGCGAGCAGCTCAAGGCGCGCCGCGAGGAGCTTCCCGAGCGCGTCGAGGGCATCGTCACCCGCCTGCGCACGGCGGAGCGCGAGCTCGAGAGGCTCCGCTCGGCCCAGGTGCTCGCGGTGGCCGGTGAGCTCGCCGCCTCCGCCCGCGACATCAGCGGTGTCTCGGTCGTGACCCACCGCGCGCCTGACGGAACATCAGCCGATGACCTGCGTAAACTCGCTCTCGACGTGCGCGGCCGGTTCCCCGGTGACCGCGCTGCGATGATCGTGATCGCCGGTGTGCCAGCAGACCGGCCGGTCGTGGTCGCCGCTGTGAACGATGCGGGGCGCACCCGGGGTCTCAAGGCCGGGCGACTGGTCGGCGTCGCCGCCAAGGCACTTGGGGGTGGCGGTGGCGGTAAGGATGACGTCGCGCAGGGTGGCGGAGCCCGTCCGGAGGCGATCGGCGACGCGCTCGGCGCCGTCGAGCACGCGATCCAGGAGACGCTCTCCTGATCGTGGACATCCGGCTGATGGGCTCGCGTGCCCGGAGGGCGCGGTGAGACGCGGTGTGCGGCTCGGCGTCGACGTGGGATCGGTCCGCGTCGGCGTCGCCCGCAGTGACCCCTCCGGGCTGCTGGCCACGCCGGTGGAGACCGTGCGCAGGGGACGAGGCGACCTCGACCGCATCGCCGCGATCGCCGGCGAGTGCGAGGCCATGGAGATCGTGGTCGGCCTGCCCACCTCGCTGTCGGGCCGTGAGAGCCACGCCGCGGTCGCCGCGCGGGAGTTCGCGGGCCGGCTTGCCGTACGGCTCGCGCCCACGCCGGTCCGCCTGTACGACGAGCGGCTGACCACCGTGACCGCTCAGCAGGGCCTGCGTGCCAGCGGGGTGAAGGCGAAGAACCAGCGAGAGGTGGTCGACCAGGCCGCCGCGGTGGTGCTGTTGCAGGCCGCCCTGGACGCCGAGAGGGCGAGCGGCGCGCCGCCGGGCAGATCCGTCGAGCCGCCGGGGCAGCGCCCCGGTGGGGAATCGAGCGCCGGGCCGGCACGGTGACCCGGCCCGCCGGCGCCGGCGGCCCTGACGACGCCGGCGGCTCGGACGGCCCCGACGGCCCCGACCGTGCGGAAGGGCCCCTGGGCCTTCCCGACGGCCCGGACAGGCCCGATGACCCGGACACCGCCGAGGACCTGATCGCCTTCACCGAGGAGCGTGCCCCCGAGGAGCCCGTCGAACGGCGGGCCCGTGCCGGGCGCGGCAGGCGTGCGCTGCTGCTGCTGGTGGGCGGCGGGAGCGCCGTTCTGGTCGCCGCCGGGCTCATCGGAGCTCTGGCGCTCTTCGGGCCCCTGATGGCGCCGGACGACTTCGACGGCAAGGGCTCGGTTCCCGTCGTCGTCGAGATCGTTCCAGGGGCGAGCGCCGGGCAGATCGCCGACGTCCTGGTGCGCGCGGAGGTGGTGGCCAGCGCCCGTTCCTTCGTCAACGCCGTGGAGGAGCGCGGCAAGTCGGGCAGCCTGCGGCCCGGCCGCTACCTGCTGCGCAAGCGGATGGCCGCCTCCTCGGCGCTGGACCTTCTCCTGGCCCCCCAGTCCAAGATCCGAAGGCGGGTGACGGTTCCTGAAGGGCTGCGCGCGGTGGAGACCGTGGCCCGCCTGGCCCAGGGTTCGGGTCTGGCGGCGGCGGAGCTCGCCGCGGTCATCGCCAAGCCGGATGAGCTGGCGCTGCCGTCGTACGCCAAGGGAGCCGTCGAGGGCTTCCTGTTCCCGGCGACCTACGACATCGAGCCTTCGACGACCCCACGCGACCTGCTGCGGTCGACCGTACGCAGGTTCAAGCGCGCGGCCGCTCACCTGAACCTGGAGGCGGGCGCGGCCGCGCAGCGCCTCACTCCGCGCGAGGTGGTGGTCATCGCCAGTATCGTGCAGGCCGAAGGGGGCAGGGACAGTGACTATCCGAAGATCGCCAGGGTGATCTACAATCGCCTCGCGTCCCGAGCCAAGCTGGAGATGGACAGCACGGTGATGTACGGCCTGGGCAAGCACGGCATCGTGGCGTCACTCGCCGAGATCAAGCGCGACACCCCTTACAACACCTACATGCATCCCGGGCTGCCGCCCGGGCCGATCAGCAATCCCGGTGAAGCGGCGCTTCGTGCAGCGCTTCGTCCGGCTACGGGCGATTGGTACTGGTTTGTCACGATCGACCCAGAGCGTAGAATCACGAAATTCACTGACAGAGAGAGTGAGTTCGTGAAATTCCGAGAAGAGCTGAACAAACGTCTCGGGCAGCACTGATGCCCCGCGGGACCGCCACTGCCCCCCGTCGGCGTCCGGCCGCCCGGGCCGGTGCGACCCCAGGTGTGCGGACGACGGCTTGCCTGGAATGTCCCCCCAATTTGGGGCACTCGCTTGACGACGGGCCGGTCCTACCGGGAGATTGGCGAGCGCACCTATGAACGACATGGACCTCGATAGTCTGCTGGGTGCCGAGGACGACGAAGGTCCCCGGCGCAGGTCTCGCGCTTCCTCGAGGAGCGCGCGCAGCCGCAGCAGGCGCCGTCAGCGCCGCCAGCGCCGCAAAGGCTTCGTGGCCTTCTTCGTCGCGATGGTCATCATCGTCGGCGTCCTCGGCGTCGGCGGCTACTACGGCTACAACTGGATCCGCGGAATCACGATCCCCAAGGATTTCACCGGGCAGGGCTCCGGCGAGGTGCTTGTGGAGATCAAGGCCGGGCAGAGCGCCACCGAGGTGGCCCAGACCCTCGTCGACCAGGGTGTCGTGGCGAGCGAGCGGGCGTTCGTGAACGCCATCGGCGCCGCGGGCAAGAGCGCCTCACTCCAGCCCGGAGAGTACAAACTGCGCAAGGGCATGGCAGCGCAGAACGCCGTCCCGCTGCTGGATCCCAAGCGCCGGCTGCAGACCACCGTGACGGTGAAGGAAGGGCTGCGGCTCTCGCAGATCCTGGAGCAGCTGTCGACCGCCACCGGCAGGCCGGTGTCGGAGTTCCAGAAGGCCGCCAAGGACCGCGAGGCGCTCGGCCTTCCGTCGTACGCCAAGGGCAGGCTCGAAGGGTTCGCCTTCCCCGCGACCTACGAGGTCTCGCCCAAGTCCAGCCCCGACGAGCTCCTCGCCGCCATGGTGGCGCGCTACAAGCACGCGGCCGACGAGGCCGGCCTGGTCGCAGGCGCCAAGCAGGTGGGCCGCACTCCCCTGGAGGTGCTGACGATCGCCAGCATCGTGGAGGCGGAGTCCGGCAACCGGCGCGACATGCCCAAGGTCGCACGAGTGATCTACAACCGCCTCAACCGCGACCCGCAGATGAAGCTGCAGATGGACAGCACGGTCATGTACGGGCTGAACAAGTACGGCATCGCCGCGACCCACGAGGAGCTCAAGAGCAGGTCGCGGTACAACACCTACGCTCGCCTCGGCCTGCCGCCCGGTCCCATCGGCAACCCTGGTGACAACGCCATCGAGGCCGCGCTGAACCCCGCCGACGGTTCCTGGCTGTTCTTCGTGACCACCGACCCCAAGCGCGGGATCACGAAGTTCACCGACTCCGAGGCGGAGTTCTTCAAGCTGGCCGAGGAGTTCAACAAGAACCACGGGGTGGGCTGATGGAGCGGCGTGCCGCCGTCCTCGGCTCGCCGATCGCGCACTCCCTCTCGCCGTGCCTCCACCGGGCCGCGTACGAGGCCCTCGGCCTTCGCGGCTGGAGGTACGACGCGATCGAGTGCGACGCGGACGCTCTTGAGGGGCTGCTGTCGGGGATGGGCCCTGAGTGGGCGGGCTTGTCGCTGACCATGCCGCTCAAGCGCGCGGTGCTTCCCCTGCTGGACACCGTGGCCGACCTGGCCGTGGAGGTCGGTGGGGTCAACACCGTGGTGTTCCGCGACGGCGCCAGGCACGGCGAGAACACCGACGTACACGGCATCGTCCAGGCGCTGGCCGAGTCGGGGGTCATGGCACCCCGGTCCGCGACGGTCCTGGGCGCCGGCGCCACGGCCGGCTCCTCGCTCGCCGCCCTCCGCGAGCTAGGACTGTCCGAGGCGACGCTGGTGGCCCGCGACCCGTGGCGGGCCAGGGAGACGGCGGAGGTCGCCGAGCGGCTCGGCATGACGCTCGGCGTGCACACCTTCGACAAGCTCGACACCGTCCTCGACGTCGATCTGGTCATCTCCACGCTGCCCTCCGGAGCGGCCGACGCCCACGCGGAGGCTCTGGCCGGCGTGCCGGCCGTGCTCGACGTCATCTACGCTCCCTGGCCGACGCCGCTGGCACGGGCGGTGCGGGCGGCGGGCGGCACGGTGGTCGGGGGATTCGCCATGCTGCTCCACCAGGCCGTACGCCAGGTGGAGCTGTACACCGGCAGAGCAGGGGTCCCGGTGGAGGTCGTCCGAGCGGCCGGTGAGGGCGAGATCCTCAGACGATCCGCACTGGTGGGACGGCCCTCGCCGAGCACGGCCACGCCTGGGTGACAGGGCGGGGGACTATTCGGCGGGCACTCGGCGTTGTGGTAGTGTTGTTGCTTGATCGGTCCGGCATGGCTGCTGGACGCGCAAGCGGAGGTCTTCCTCCCACCTGTTCGGCCGAGAGGTCGGCGGGTCAAGGATCACTACCGGACTTTCCTCCGGTGAGCTCACGATCGTCATGGTCTCAGAGCTCGGTGGCCCCGCATGCGCGACGTGTGGGGCTTTTCGCATGTACGCGAGACTTCCCAGCACGGTCGAGCACCGACGCGGATAAATGCCAGGTACCTAGGAGGTCCCATCAGCACTGAGCCCCGCATCAACGAGCGTATTCGCGTTCCCGAGGTGCGCCTCGTGGGCCCGAACGGCGAGCAGGTCGGCATCGTCTCCATCGGCGATGCGCTGAAGCTGGCCCAAGAGTCCGACCTTGACCTCGTCGAGGTCGCGGCGACGGCTCGTCCGCCCGTGTGCAAGCTCATGGACTACGGCAAGTTCAAGTACGAGTCCGCGATGAAGGCACGCGAGGCGCGCCGCAACCAGGCGCACACGATCATCAAGGAGATCAAGCTCCGGCCGAAGATCGACCCGCATGACTACGAGACCAAGAAGGGTCATGTCGTGCGGTTCCTCAAAGCGGGGGACAAGGTCAAGGTCACGATCATGTTCCGTGGACGTGAGCAGTCCCGTCCCGAGCTGGGTTTCAGGCTCCTGCAGAGGCTGGCGGAGGATGTCACGGACCTCGGGTTCGTCGAGTCCCAGCCCAAGCAGGACGGCCGAAACATGATCATGGTGATCGGGCCGCACAAGAAGAAGGCCGAAGCCAAGGCCGAGAAGGCCGCGGCTCGCGCGCGAACCTCCGGCGATCCGGCGGAGGGCGAGGCGGACATGAGCCTCGATCCAGACATGGCGGGGGCATCGGAACCGCAGGAGTGACGCGCCCCGCCTGACGACTCGGCGGGACGCCAGAAGACACCGAGACCGGGTCGGGTCGCGGCCGGGCACCCGCCCGGCTGGGGTACCTTGACCCGGGATATCGGCACGGACGAATGAGGGAGACACGGCTGACATGCCGAAGATGAAGACGCACAGCGGTGCGAAGAAGCGGTTCCGCATCACCGGGAGCGGCAAGATCATTCGCCGGCGTGCGAACCGTGCCCACTACAACGAGCACAAGCCCTCCACGCGGACGCGTCGTCTCGCGCCTGAGGTCGTCCTGTCCGATGCCGATGCCAAGAAGATCAAAAAGCTGCTCGGCAAGTAACCGAACCCCCGGGGAGATAGAACAATGGCACGCGTAAAGCGGGCGCTCAACGCCAAGAAGAAGCGCCGCGTCGTCCTCGAGCGGGCGAGTGGTTACCGGGGTCAGCGGTCGCGGTTGTACCGCAAGGCCAAGGAGCAGATGCTCCACTCACTGACCTACGCCTACCGCGACCGTAAGGACAAGAAGGGCACCTTCCGGCGCCTTTGGATCCAGCGCATCAACGCCGCGGCGCGCGCGAACGGCATCACCTACAACCGGTTCATCCAGGGCCTGAAGGCCGCTGGTGTCGAGGTCGACCGTAAGATCCTCGCCGACCTCGCGGTGAACGACAGCCAGACCTTCGCGACGCTGGCCGAGACCGCCAGGAAGGCACTGCCTGCCGACGTCAACGCGCCGGTGGCGAGCTGACCGACGTACGGCCCAGTGAACGACTCGTTCTCCAGCGGAACGGGTCGTTCACTGTTTCCGGGCGCGTCTCCCGGTGGCCACCCCGGTCGGGTGGCACGGACGCAGTAGCGGTTCAGTGGTTCTCCAGGGGGGTACGTGGCCGGGTCCGAGCTGACCAACATCAAATCTCCGCGGGTCAAGGCGGCGAAGCGCCTGGCCAAGCGGGCCTTCAGGGACCGTGACCGGGCCTTCCTGGCCGAGGGTCCCCAGGCGGTCAGGGAGGCGCTCGCCCTGCCGGGCGTGGCCGTCGAGCTGTTCACCACCTCCGAGGCCGAGATCAGGTACGCCGACATCGTGACCGCGGCCCGGCTCGCCGGGATACCGGTGCACGGCGCGAGCGGCGAGGTCATGGCCGAACTGGCCCAGACCGTCACCCCGCAGGGGCTGCTCGCCGTCTGCCGCTTCGTCCACGTTCCGCTGGCCGAGGGTGTCGCCGAGGGGGCCGCCCTGGTCGCGGTGCTGGCGCACGTACGCGACCCCGGTAACGCCGGCACGGTCCTGCGCACGGCGGACGCGGCCGGAGCCGACGCCGTGGTGTTCACCGACGCCTCCGTGGACCCCTACAACGGCAAGTGCGTACGGGCCAGTGCGGGAAGCCTGTTCCACCTTCCGGTCGTCACCTCGGCCTCCGTGGTCCAGGTTGTGCGCCACCTCAAGGAGAGAGGGCTGCGCGTCCTCGCGGCCGACGGGGCAGGCACGAAGACGCTCGACGACGTCGATCTGGACGGACCGACGGCGTGGATCTTCGGCAACGAGGCGTGGGGGCTTCCCGAGGAGATCCTGGGGCTCGCCGACGAGGTCGTCCGGGTGCCCATCTACGGTCGCGCCGAGAGCCTCAACCTGGCGACGGCGGCCGCGGTGTGCCTGTACGCCTCGGCGAGGGCCCAGCGTTCCGCCTAGGCCGACCATGCCGGCAGCGTGGTGGGTTTGTCCCAAAGGAGTGGCTTATGGGCGACGAAGGGCGTCCCACGCCGAGACTAGGGCTGCCGTCCGGCACGGGAAACCCGCTATTGTCGGCCCTGTAGGGTCGAGGAGGCGATAGTGCGCGGCGGAAAAACCCACCGACAGGGCGCCGATGCCGCGTGTTCGATCGAGGTCGACGACCTGCCCGACGGCGTCATCGTGACCGACGATCGGGGCCGGGTGACCGCTTTCAACTGCGCCGCCTCCCGCCTCACCGGAGTCGAGCAGGAGACCGTCGTCGGAATGCACCTTCCCGACGTGCTGCCCTTTCGCGACGACGACGGCCGCGACTGGTGGAAGTGGCTCGACGCCTACGGAGGGCTGCGCACCCGCAGCCGCCAGCCCGAGTGCTCGCTCTCCCTGCCCGGCGGCCAGGAGCTTCTGGTGGCCGCACGCTTCGTGCGCCGGCCCGTGCGCGGCGGGGACGTCGTCCGCGTCGTGGTCACGCTGCGGGGCGCCGCGGCGCGGGCCCGGCTCGAACGCAGCCGGGCCGACCTGGTCTCCACCGTGGCCCACGAGCTGCGCTCCCCGCTGACCAGCGTCAAGGGGTTCACCGCCACCCTCCTGGCGAAATGGGGTCGTTTCACCGACGACCAGAAGCGCGTGATGCTGGAGACCGTCAACGCCGACGCCGACCGGGTCACCCGGCTCATCACCGAGCTGCTCGACGTGTCCCGCATCGAGTCGGGGCGGCTGCAGATCCATCGCCAGGTCGTCGACATCCCCGCCCGAGCGCGTAAGATCATCGCGGGGCGGGTGGCCGCGGGCGAGCCGGAAGACCGCTTCCGGCTCGAAGAGCTTGGCGAGCTGCCCGAGATGTGGCTCGACCAGGACAAGATCGACCAGATCCTCGGAAACCTGGTGGAAAACGCGGTGCGCCACGGGCGCGGTACCGTAACCATAGTGGTAGAGCCTGTCGAGTGGGGAGTCGCCGTGTCCGTGCGTGACCAGGGTGAGGGTGTCGCACCCGAGCTGGCCTCGCGCGTCTTCAGGCAGTTCTGGCGCGGCAACGGGCGCCGCCGCGGTGGCACGGGCCTTGGCCTCTTCATCGTCAAGGGCCTCGTCGAGGCCCACGGCGGCACGATCAGCGTGCAGCGGGCGCCCGGCGGCGGCGCCGAGTTCCGATTTACCATGCCCGCCGGCACCCCCGACTTCGCCTGAGGCGTCGCCCGGGACGGCCGGTGGGCTCCACAGCATGCCGGCGACCGCCGGCCCGGCCGCGTCGCGACCGGACGCTCCATCACGGGAGGCCCCGACGGCTTCCCGGCCCGGCGTCCGGCAGGCGATCAAGGAGGCTCCGACGGCTTCCCGCTCGCGTCCGGTATGTGATCGTGGAGGCTGGCCTCTCGCTCGCGTCCGGTACGTGATCGCGGGAGCCTCGGTGGCGGCCCCTTCGATCGCACCCGGCGCCCGACCGCGGGAGTTGTCCACAGCCCGTCGCCCGCGGCCGGTCCGCCACTCTGAACGGACTAGAATCGTGCCCGCTCAAGCCCTGGATACGGAGCTCTCTCTTGTCGAACACCTATGATCCGGTCGAGGTGACGCCGTTGCACGCCGACGAGGTGGCGCGCATGGAGGCCGAAGCCGTAGCCGCCATCAACATGGCCGCCGACCTCGACGCGCTCAAGCAAGTGCGGCTGGCCCACTCCGGCGACCGGTCACCGATCGCGCTCGCCAACCGCGAGATCGGCGCGCTGCCGCCCCAGGCCCGTGCCGAGGCAGGCAAGCGCATCGGCGGGGCGCGCAAGGCCATCGGCGAGGCCCTCGCCACGCGGCAGGCCGTGCTGACGGCCGAGCGCGACGAGCGCGTCCTGGTCGAGGAGGCCGTCGACGTCACCCTGCCGTGGGACCGTTCGCCGCGCGGCGCGCGGCACCCCCTCACGACACTGCAGGAGCGCATCGCCGACGCCTTCGTCGCGATGGGCTACGAGGTCGCCGAGGGCCCTGAGCTGGAGGGCGAGTGGTTCAACTTCGACGCCCTCAACATCGCGCCCGACCACCCGGCCCGATCGGAGCACGACACGTTCTTCGTCGAGTCCGTCGACTCGGGCATGGTGCTGCGCACGCAGACCTCCCCGGTGCAGGTCCGCGCGCTGCTCTCGCGCGAGCTGCCGGTGTACGTCATCTCGCCGGGCAAGACCTTCCGCACCGACGAGCTCGACGCCACCCACACCCCGGTGTTCCACCAGATCGAGGGCCTGGCGGTCGACGAGGGCCTGACCATGGCCCACCTGAAGGGCACGCTCGACCGGTTCGCCGAGGTCATGTTCGGCGACGGCATCAAGACCCGGTTCCGGCCCAACTACTTCCCGTTCACCGAGCCGTCGGCCGAGATGGATCTGCGCTGCTTCGTCTGCCGGGGAGCCTCGGCCGTACCCGGCAACCCGGCGTGCCGCACCTGCAAGTCCGAAGGCTGGATCGAGTGGGGCGGCTGCGGCATGGTCAACCCCCGCGTGCTGGTCGCCTGCGGCGTCGACCCCGAGCGCTACAGCGGGTTCGCCTTCGGCATGGGCGTCGAGCGGACCTTGATGTTCCGCCACAACGCCGAGGACATGCGAGACATGGTCGAGGGAGACGTGCGCTTCACGCTCCCCTTCGGTATGGAGGTCTGATGAAATTCCCGCTCTCCTGGCTGCGGGAGTACGTCGACCTGCCGGCCGTCACCGCCCACGAGGTCGCCGACAAGCTGACCGCCGCCGGGCTCAAGCTCGAGTCGATCGAGTCCGTCGGCGACGACATCAAGAACGTCGTCGTCGGCGAGGTGCTCTCCATCGAGGAGCTCACCGGCTTCAAGAAGCCCATCCGCTACTGCTCGGTCGAGGTCGGCGAGGCCGCGCCGCGCTGGGTCATCTGCGGCGCGGCCAACTTCGCGGTCGGCGACCGGGTGGCCGTGGCGCTCCCTGGGGCGGTCCTGCCCGGCGGGTTCGAGGTCGGGTCCCGCAAGACCTACGGTCACGTCTCCGACGGCATGATCTGCTCCGCGCGCGAGCTCGGCATCGGCGACGATCACGACGGCATCCTCATCCTGCCCGCCGACACCCACCTGGGCGCCGACGTGGTCGAGCTGCTGGGCCTGCGCGACGACGTGATCGAGCTGGAGATCACCCCCGACCGGGGGTACGCCCTGTCGATCCGAGGCGTTGCCCGCGAGGCGGCCACCGCCTTCGGCGTGCCGTGGCGCGACCCGGCCGACGTGGAGCCTCCCGTCTTCACCGAGGAGTCCCACCCCGCGTCGATCGCCGATCCCTCGGCGTGCGACCGGTTCGTGCTGCGTTCGGTCTCGGGGTTCGACCCCTCCGCCGAGACGCCGATGTGGATGCAGGTGCGCCTGGCGCGCGCGGGCATGCGGCCGGTCTCCCTGGCCGTCGACATCACCAACTACCTGATGATCGAGCTCGGCCAGCCGCTGCACGCCTTCGACCGCACCCGGCTGAGCGGGCCGATCGTGGTGCGCAGGGCCGAGCCCGGCGAGACCCTCGAAACGCTCGACCACGTCGTGCGCGAGCTGCACCCCGACGACATCCTGATCACCGACTCCTCGGGCGCGATCTCCATGGCCGGCACGATGGGCGGCCTGGAGACCGAGATCTCCGACGCGTCGACCGACCTGGTGATCGAGGCCGCGCACTTCTCCGCCACCGGCACGGCGCGCATGTCCCGGCGCCACAACCTGGTGAGCGAGGCGTCGCGTCGCTTCGAGCGCGGCGTCGACCGCGAGCTCCCGCTGTACGCCTCGTGGCGCGCGGTCCAGTTGCTGGTCGCGCTCGGCGGCGGCACGGCGGAGGCCGGGGTGACCCACGCCTTCGTCGACGTCGAGCCCGCCACGATCACCATCCCCGCCGACCATCCTGACCGGGTCGCGGGCCTGGCCTACGGCCGCGACACGGTCGTCCACCGCCTGGAGCAGGTCGGGTGCACGGTGGTCAGCCAGGCGGCGGGCCGGGGGGAGGGCGCCGAGGCGCCGTCCGCGGTGCCGGCCGACGTGCTGGAGGGCCCGAGCCGGCCCGACCCGGCCGAGCTGCTCACGGTGACACCGCCCTCCTGGCGTCCCGACCTGACCGACCCCAACGACCTCGCCGAGGAGGTCATCCGGCTCGAGGGGTACGAAAGGCTTCCTTCCGTCCTGCCGGCCGCTCCGGCGGGTGCCGGTCTCACCGAGGCCCAGCGGCTGCGCCGCCGGATGGGCCGCGCCTTGGCCGCCGCCGGCTACGTCGAGACCCTCGCTTATCCGTTCATGGGCGCGCGCGACCTCGACAACCTGCAGCTTCCCGCCGACGACGCGCGGCGCCGGGTCGTCCGCCTGGCCAACCCCATGAGCGAGGACGAGCCGCTGATGCGCACCACGCTGCTGCCGGGGTTGCTCAAGACCCTGGTCCGCAACGTCGGGCGCGGGTTCGGCGATGCGGCGCTGTTCGAGGTGGGCCTGGTCTACCGGCCCGAGGCGGGCGCGCCGTCGAAGGCGCCGGTGCTCGGCGTCGACCGCAGGCCCTCCCCCGAGGAGCTGGCCACCATCGAGGCGGCCCTGCCCCGGCAGCCCCGCCGGCTGGCCGTCGTGCTCTCCGGGGAGCACGACCGGTCCGGCTGGTGGGGTGCCGGGCGCCCGGCGAGCTGGGCGGACGCCATCGAGGCCGCCCGCACGGTCGCGCGGGAGGCCGGTGCCGAGCTGACCGTCCGCGCCGACCAGCACCAGCCGTGGCACCCAGGCCGGTGCGCCGCGCTGTATGTGGGGGAGACCTTGCTGGGCCACGCCGGTGAGCTGCACCCGCGCGCCGTCGAGGCGTACGGTCTGCCGCCCCGCACCTGCGCGATGGAGCTGGAGCTGACGGTGCTGGAGAAGGCACTGCCCGACCCGGTGCAGGCCGAGCCCGTCTCGTCCTACCCCGTCGCCACGCAGGATGTCGCGCTGGTCGTCCCGGCCGAGGTGCCGGTGGCCGAGGTCGAGGCGGCCCTGCGCGAGGGCGCGGGCACGCTGCTGGAGTCGATCCGCCTGTTCGACGTCTACACCGGCTCCCAGGTCGGCGAGGGCAAGAAGTCCTTGGCGTACAGCCTCCGCTTCCGCGCCCCCGACCGCACCCTGACCGTCGAGGAGACCACCGCAGCCCGCGACGCCGCCGTATCCCTCGCCACCACCCAAACCGGAGCCCACCTCCGCGGCACCTAACCCACCCACCCACATATGCGTCACCCGGCCGGTCCACCCACCGATGTGGTGCCCGGCCGGTGACGCATACGTGGTGCTCGGCGGGGCCGTCCACCTATGGGGTGCTCGGTCGGGCCGTCTACCTATGGGGTGCTCGGTCGGGCCGTCTACCTATGGGGTGCCCGGCTGGGCCGTCTACCTATGGGGCCCGGCTGGGTCGTCTACCTATGGGGTGCCCGGCTGGGCCGGTCTAGCGATGGGGTGCTCGGTCGGGCCGTCTACCTATGGGGTGCTGGGTCGGGCCATCCGGCTGGGTGGTGCATGGTCGGGTCGCTCGTCCCTTCTGTCGCATTGGGTGTCATGGGGTTTGGCGCCGCGGCGGTGGGGTGGGGGGCGGGGGTGATCGGCGCCGTCGACGGTGGGTGACCGGTGGGTGTGCCGTAGAAGTCGATGGGGATGGCGGTGGATTGGGCGCACCGCCATCCCCGTTCGGGCTCAGTGGCTTCCTGGGGGGGTCAGCGAGGGTAGACCTCCAACTCGTAGAGTGAGTAGCCATATGAGGTTCCGCGCGTGACGCCCTGCATGCGGACGTAGCGGGCGGTGGTCGGGGTGAAGGTCACGTTGTCCACGCCGCCGTTCCCGGTGGTGGTGGAGTACACCGTGGTCCAGGTGGAGCCGTCGGCCGACGTCTGGATCCGGTACGCCGCCCCGTAGGCCGCCTCCCAGCGCAGCACCGTCCGCGCCACGGTCTTCGACGACCCGAGGTCGACCTGAATGTACTGGTTGTCACTGGAGGCGCTCGACCAGCGGGTGGTGGGGTCGCCATCGACCGCCTTGCTCGCCGGGTACAGCAGGAAGAGCTGCGAGCTGGACGCGCTGGCGGTTCTTCCGGCGGCCAGGTTGGTGATCGTGTCACCGCGGTGCGCCGGGAAGGACACGACCTGCTGGTACGTCGGCCGGTTCTGCCAGGAGATCAGCGACTGCTTTATCCCACCGAGCGGCGAGTGCCGGATGGCGTCCGCGCACCACTGGTCACCGGCCGCGCAGACGTCGTCCGCCGGGTAGGTGGTGGTCGCCGGTTCGGCAAGCGCCGCCGACAGGCTGTTCAGCAGCACCGTGCGGCATCCCGCCACCGTGCCGCCGCCACAGTACTTGGCCCGTAGCGGCCCCTGGACCGCGTCGCCCAGCACGGCCCGGACGTCCTTGCTCACATAACCCCACCAGCCGTACTGGAACGCCGACCCCTTGTGCGCCTGGGCCTCACTGGCCGAGGAGGGCAGGTTCGACAGGTCTCCCTGCTGGTGGCCCGACGGTGATTCGTTGATCTGCAGGGCGTTGACCAGCGACTGGTAGAGGCCGTCGCCCAAACCCGGCTTGAACTGCGCCTGGACGAGCCGCGGCCACCACGCGTCGAACGCTCGGATGGCGTCGGCGTTCGCGTACGTCCTGCTGCCCGGCGAGGTCTCCAGCCTCCTCGCGCCCCCCGAGGCCCACGCCGACAGGCCGGACACCGCCGACGCCAGTGCCGGATCGGACACGGGCGCGCTGTTGATCACCCGGAGCAGGTGGGGCAGCACTTCCTTGCCGCGCAGATCGGTCGTCGCGGCCTCGGCCATGATCTTGACGGTGCCCGCCCGGTCCAGCTTGCCCGACCCGGCCAGGGCCGCCTTGACCGGAGCGTCCAGCAGGTCGACCCGGTGGACCGGACCGAAGCTGAAGTTGCCGTCCGCGGCGCCGTAGTCCTTGGCCTGCTTGTTGTTCCAGCTGACCAGGTAGTCCTGGTCGACCGTCTGCGGATGGGTGGTGGGAGCCGCGTACGTCGCGGTGTTGGTGGTCGGCTCGTAGCCGGCCCACTCGTGTGCCGCGTCGGCCGTCATCGGCAGGTTCGGGTCGGAGACCGCGGACCTGACCGGATTGTTGCCGGACATGAAGTACGCCGAGTCGGAGGAGTTCACGTAGAACCAGTTGAACGCGAACCCGATGGAGGAGGCCGAGTTCCTGAACGCCGCCGCGTCACCCATCTGGGCCGGGTCGTTGAACATCTGGAACCCGACCGCCGAGTCGGCCTCGTGCTGGTACGTCGAGCGGAGGGTGGCGAAAGCGGTGGGCTGCCCGTTGACGGTGCCGCGCCAGGTCACCAGCCCGTACTTGGTGCGCTGGATCACCAGGTCGTACGAACCGCGCGCGGTGGAGTCGGCGGTGTTGGGCTTCCAGGAGTTCGTCTTCCTCAGGGTCTCCATGGCCGTGCAGGTGCCGTGGTAGAGGTAGTGATCCGAGGCGGTGGTGACCGTCCCGCCTGCCGGGTCGCAGAGCTGCAGTGCGTAGGTGTCGGTGATGTCCTGGGCGCTCGAGGTCGCGCTCCAGGCGTAGTCCGTACCCCGGCCGAGCAGCACGTACAGGTTGAGCCCGGCGAACGCCGCGCCGCGCGCCCTGATGCCGGGCCCGGAGAGCTCCTCCAGCATGAGCAGCTGCGGGGCGAAGTAGCCGGTCTGCGGGCCGAACACGGCGATCGGATGGCCGGACTTCGACTTGGCGGCCGAGATGACCACGGCGTTGGACATGCCGGGCTTGGAGTTGTCCACGGTCAGCCCGTCGAGCACGCCCTTGGACGACGATGTCGCGGTGGTCGCCGATCCCGACTCGTTCTGGGTGATGTCGACCGGCGCCGTCGTCGCCGCGTCGGGGAGCACGATTCCTGTGGCCGCGGGCGCGTTCCCGAAGGGGAAACTCTGGCCGTTGTGCAGTGTGAGCGTGGTCTCGGGGTCGTTCTGGGAGCGGAAGGCCGACCAGACCTGGTCGCCGGCCGCGGTGCCGTACTTGGCGCGGGCCGCGACGCGCACCAGCGCGGACTGCATCTCCGCTCCGCCGCCTCCGCCGAACAGCCCGCCGATCACACCGGCAACCGCGATCAGGTCGGTCATGGTGAAGTCCTGCGGCCCGCCCGCGTTGGTGATCGCGTCGAGGTGGCCGGTCAGGACGTACTCGCCGGGGCAGTTGCGGTTGGCCATGCAGTGGTCGATGTAGGCGTTGATCCCCGCGATGTAGTCCTCCACATCGTCGTAGAGCTGGGCGCCCCGGGCGCCGGCGGACCTGAGCCTGGTGATCTGCGCCTGGAGGTCGGCCTCGGTGTAGGGGGAGTTCCGCCAGACACTCTGCTCCAGCGCACGGTTGCCCGGAGCGCCTCCGGCGAACGGCGTCAGCTCACCGCGGCCGACGTGCCGCATCAGGTCCATCAGCCACAGGCGGTCCTGCGCGCCCGCGTACCCGGCGCCGAACATGGTGCCTTCCCGGGTGGTCCCGGTGATGTGGGGCACGCCGGTCGCCCGGTCACGGACGATCGTCACGTCCGACCGGGGGCTCACCGTGCTCTCCACCTGTCCGGCGGGAACGCCGAAGGAGCCGTCGTTGAAGAAGGTGCTGATCTGGTCTTCGGTCAGCCCGGTGTAGCCGGAGATCAGGTCGGCGTACTTGCCGAGCTGATCGTTGCTGTGCCGTGGCATCGTGCCGAGGGACTGGTTGGCGAGGATCTCGACCAGGGTCGCGTTGCCGTTCTGGCCTGGCGGCAACACGTCGGCGCATTCGCCGAGGCAGTAGTCGTCGGCGGTGTAGGTGGCCGCCGATGCGGGCACGACGGGGGATGCCAGCGCGAGGATCACCAGCGCGGAGGCCACTGTGATCGTCCGCCGGAGACGTGCGTGCATGAGGAGAACCCCCAGAACATGAGGTGCACTCGGATGTTTTGGGAGGAACATACGCTCGCGCCCACACCGGATCAATGGCCGATGTGATATCGGTCCCAGAGATCATGACTTGCCGTCATAGCGCGAGTCATGGCATGGCGGCGAACCCGGTGAGAACCTCAATGCCCATGACCCCGTAGTACGGCAGCTGCCCTACCTCGGCGGATCCTCGACCTTGAGCTTGTCTCCCGTATTGGAGACGAAGCTGACCAGCAGCTTCGCTGGTTCTGTCCGGCTGATGTTCTCCGTGAGCACATGGTGGGCACCCGGCTGCTCGACCCAGTTCTCGCCTTGGCGGTAAGTGCGCACTGGTTCGCCACTGAGCCCGCTGCGCACGGTGCCCTCGAGCACGTAGGCGTAGACGAAAGCCTTGCCGTGCCGATGCGGCACCGCGCGTGCGCCGGGCGGGAACTCTACGATCGCCGAGGTGAACGTCTTGCCCTTGACATTCGGAAGCGCCTGTTCCAACAGAGGCGACAGCGTCTCGGACGGTGGCTGCGAGACCGTGGCGGCGACCGGCATCGTGACCGCGACCGGCACCTTGCCGGCCGCACGCTCTGCTGTGGGAGCGCAGGTGGCGGACGCGGCAACCATGCGAGCAGCCAGACAGCAACAGGCGAACCGCACTCGGATCATGACGGCTCCTATCCCGCATGGACCTTTGAGGCGCACGGGGCGTACCGGCCGTGCCCCACGGCGATCGCGAGGCGTCCGGGCTTCCGCTCCAAGGGGCTCGCTGCTCCCACGCCGCACCACCGGACACAGCCGAAACGGCTCACCTCGGGATTGAATCCGTGCGTACCGGACCAGGCCGAACGTACAGGTCACCGACCAGGCCGGCGGAGAGACTTGCCGCGACATCGGCAGCGGGTATCCGACGGCCTTCGCGAGGAACCATGGCGGAGCGGTCGGCGTCGGTGGTGTCGTACGCGACCGTGGTGGCCTACGGCAAAGCTGGAATTCGCCCGGCGGGTGAGCGTCTCCCACCTGAAGGCACGGAGAGGACGTCAGAGCCTGTCGATCTCCGTCAAGTCGATGTCGATGTCGAACGGCACCGTGAGCCGTACACGTCCTTGTTGGCTGCCGGACAGGACGTAGCTGTGCGTCGTCGGGTCCAGCTCGTAGACGTTCACCGCGGCACGTCCTTCGGAGCTCTCGACCAGCCAGAAGTGAGGGATGCCCGCCTCGGCGTACAACAACGGCTTCCGCTTGCGGTCGCGCTCTTCTGACTCGGGGGCAACCACCTCCACCGCCAGCACTAGATCTTCGGCTTGGTAGGCCGTGGCGTCAGGGCCTCGGAGAGCTCGGGCATGAAAGACGATGACGTCCGGCTCTGGTCGCTGCCGCGGGCCCAGAATCACGCTCATCTCGCGACGCACGCGCAGATCGGCTGGAACCGCGCGGCGCAAGCCGTTCTCCAGCAGATACAGCATCAGAGTGTGGAAGTCTTTCTGCGGGCTCGCAAGCACCAAGCTTCCATCAATCAACTCTGTGTGCGGAGGCAAATCCGGAAGGTGATCGAGGTCTTCGGCGTAGAACCCCTCAGGAGGAGGGATCAACCAGCCGGGTAGCTCCGAATTTGTCATTATTTTCGCTCCGGACCTGGACCTTCATGCATCCCACCGTAGCAAGTGGTTCCCCTCCTGCCTGGTGCTTCGGTCACGTGGTGGCTGGTTGCTCGCGGCGGGCGCGTTCGGCGAGGGCGTGTTCGTCGGTGCGGGCGTCGTAGGACCTGAACTTGGGGAGTACGGCCGCCATCGCGGCCACCGCGCCCATGCACAGCAGGCCGCCGAAGCCGAGGGAGAATCGGGTACCGCCGACCTGGGCGAGCAATCCCGCCCGCGCGTCGCCGAGCATCGGGCCGGTGGAGTAGGACAGCAACTCGATGCCCCCCAGCCGGCCGCGGTACTCGTCCGGAATTGTCTGGTTCCAGATGATGCCCCGGAACACACCGCTGATCATGTCCGCGCCTCCCGCGAACGCCAGGAAGAGCGCCACCAGCCAGATGTTGGGCATGAGGGAAGCCACGGCGACCCCCGCGCCCCACAGGGCGGCGGCCGCGATGACGGCCCGGCCATGGCGGTGGACGTGCGCGGTCCAGCCCGACGTCGCAGAGGCGATCACCGAGCCGATGCCCCCGGCCGCGTACAGCACGCCGAGTTCCTTGGACGCGTGCAGGTCGTCGGCGAGGAACGGGAACAGCGCGTTGGAGAAGGCGAAGACCATGGCCGCGATGTCGACCAGGTAGGTGCCCATCAGGTCGGGCCGCCGGATGGCGTACCTCACCCCCTCCACCAGCGAGGTCAGTGAGGCCGGGGCGGCGTCGCCGGGCCGGGAGACCGGCCGTACCCGGATGAGCAGGATTAGCGAGAACAGGAACGAGACGATGTCGAGGCCGTAGGACGTCGCCGGGCCGAAGGTGACGACGATGATCCCGCCGACAGCCGGGCCCACGATCATCCCCGCGTTGCGGGCGAGGCCCTGGATGGCGAAGGCCGCGCCCATCTGTTCGAGCTTGAGCACCCGGTTGATGATCGCCTGCTCGCTGGGGCCGCGGAGGCTGGAGAGCCCGGCGGCGAGCGCGGCCACGACGTAGAGCACGGGGATCTGGGCCTGCGGGGAGAGCAGGAGGGCGTTCAGCATGAGGAGGAGCGAGGTGAGGCAGAGGCCTACCTCGGACAGAATGACGATCTTGCGCCGGTCGAGCGCGTCGGCGATCGCTCCGCCCCACAGGCCGCATACGACCATCGGCACGAACTCCGCGAGGCTGACCAGCCCGACGGCGACGTAGGAGTTCGTGAGCTGCTTCATCTGGTACGGCACGGCGACCATGGTCAGCACGCTGCCGAACATGGTGATCACGCCGGAGCCGAGCAGGAGGCGGAAGTCACGGGAGTCCCGGAGCGGGCTCAGATCCATGCGCAGGCGGAGCAGGAGCGTCTTCAGCGATCGCGATGGGCTGGTGGGCACAGGCGGCAAGTCTGAATGGTCGGGGGAGTGGCGGGCAACCGATTTCTCGGGGGAGCCCAAGCTCAGGGGTGCGGAGGGCTGACACAGCACCGGCCCCCCAGCGCCGCCTCGTACGCGGACCACCCTCGTGCGTGGACGGTTCGTGTGCGTGGACCGCCTTCATGCGTGGACGGTCCTGGCGCTCGGACCGCCCTTGTTCGCGTACCGCTCGCGCGACGCGGGCGCCGCGCGAGCCGTACCTACGCGGCGGCGGGACCCTGAACCCCGGCGCCGGAGCTCAGAGCCCCAGGGTCTCCTTGCGCAGGTGAGTCTTGAGGATCTTCCCGCCGGGGTTGCGGGGTAGCTCGGCCTCGCGGAACCAGTAGCGGACCGGGATCTTGAAGGGCGCCAGCACGCCGCTCAGGAACTCCCTCAGTTCCTCGGCCGTCGCCTGCACGCCGGGCTTCAGCCGCACGACCGCGCCCACCTGCTCGCCCAGCTCGTCGTCCGGGATGCCGATCACGGCGGCGTCGTCGATGGCGGGGTGCTCGAACAGGGCCGCCTCCACCTCGGCGCAGTAGACGTTCTCGCCGCCCCTGATGACCATGTCCTTGGCCCGGTCGACGATGTAGACGAAGCCCTCCTCGTCGATTCTGGCCAGGTCGCCGGTGTGCAGCCATCCGTCGACGAACGTCTCGGCGGTCGCCTCCGGGCGGTTCCAGTACCCCATGATCACGTTGGGGCCGCGCATGCACAGCTCGCCGACCTCGCCCGCCGGCAGCTCCCTGCCGAGGGGGTCGGAGATCCGCACGTCGCAGACGGCCAGAGGCAGGCCGATGCTGTCGGGTTTGGCCGCGTAGGTGGGCCCGCTGTTGTAGATCGCGAGCGCGGTGGTCTCGGTCATCCCGTACCCGTTGGACGCCTGACGCTGCGGCAACTGGTCGTTGATGCGCTCCAGCAGCTTGGGCGGGGCGGGGGCGCCGCCGTAGCTGACTCCGCCGAGGCTGGAGATGTCGTACTTCCCGAAGTCGGGATGGGACAGCAGCTGCCAGGCGTTGGTGGGTACGCCGGTCAGGATCGTCACCTTCTCGCGCTCGATGAGCTGAAGGGCCTGTCCTGGGTCCCACTTGTACATCAGCACCAGCCCGCCGCCGGTGAACATGGTGGCCGTCATCACCGCGAAGCACCCCGTGACGTGGAACAGCGGCACCGTGAGCAAGGTGATCCGCCGGGTGCCCGCCGCCGAGGCCGGGTCCTTGCCCGCCATGGCGACGCTGCGCAGCAGGGCATAGGCGACCGTCATGGGTGACTGGCCCAGGTTGCGGTGGCTGCCGAGCGCGCCCTTGGGGCGGCCGGTCGTCCCGGAGGTGTAGAAGATCGTCGCCGGGTCCTCGGGGCCCACCTCGGCCGCCGGGAGCGTCACGTCGGCGCGTACCTCGCCCAGCACCTCGTCGAACTCCCGGGCGCCGGGGGGCAGCTCACCGGCGGAGCGGGTGACGACCATCGGGACGGAGATCTCCCGCAGCCGCTCCGCGCGCTCGCCGTCGACGATGACGACCTTGGCCCCCGAGTCCGTCACGCCGTACTCCAGCTCAGGAGTGGTCCACCAGGCGTTGAGCGGTACGGCCACCGCTCCGGCGGCGAGGGTCGCCGAGAACGCGATGACCCACTCGGGGTAGTTGCGCATGGCGATCGCGACCCGGTCGCCCTTGGTGACGCCGAAGTCCTCGACGAGCCGCCTGCTGAGCGTGGCCGCCCGGCGGAAGTGCTCCTCGTAGGTGATCCGCTGGTCCTCGTAGACGAGGAAGACGTTGTCGCCGTGGAAGCGGCTGTTCTCCAGGAGGGCCCGGAAGGTGGTGGGGGCGTGCTTCCAGGTCCGGAGCTTGTTCCCGCGGATCTCGACCTCGTCCATCTCGAAGAGCTGGCCTGGTCCGGTGAGCTGGGCCTGGACCTGGTCGTGAGTGACAGTCATGCGCGGTGACTCCCGGGGGTGAGTTGGTGTCTTTGCTGACAAATGACGATACCGACCGGTAGGTACGTATAACAGAGGGGGAGCCGGGCGACCCTCACCACCATGTCGGCTTGCATGAAGATGCTTTGCCATGCATACTTTTTCTCTATAGAGGTAATGAGGTCGAGTGAATGGTCATGCGAGGGGGATCGATGAGAGCGGCTGTAGCTGGAGCCAGCGGATACGCCGGCGGCGAGTTGCTGCGCCTGCTTCTCACCCACCCAGCCATCGAGATCGGCACGCTGACGGCGGGTTCCAGCGCGGGCAGCGCCCTGGGCGCGCACCAGCCGCACCTGCCTTCCCTGGCCGGCACGATCCTGCGGGACACGACGGCCGAGGCCCTCCAGGGCCACGAGGTCGTGTTCCTCGCTCTTCCCCACGGCCAGTCCGCCGCCATCGCCGAACGACTCGGCCCCGGCACCCTGGTCGTCGACTGCGGCGCCGACTTCCGGCTCGAGGACGCCGCCGAGTGGGTCCACTTCTACGGCGGCGCCCACGCCGGCACCTGGCCGTACGGGCTGCCCGAACTGCCCGGCCAGCGCGAGGTCCTGCGCGGCGCCAAGCGTGTCGCCGTGCCCGGGTGCTACCCGACCTCGGCCACCCTCGCCCTGTTCCCCGCGTTCGCCGCGGGCCTTGTCGAGCCGGACGTCGTGGTCGTCGCGGCCAGCGGCACCTCCGGGGCCGGCCGGTCGCTCAAGGCGAGCCTGCTGGGCAGCGAGGTCATGGGGTCCGCCGGCGCCTACAACGTGGGCGGCGCACACCGCCACACCCCCGAGATGGAGCAGAACCTCTCCAAGGTGGCGGGCAGGCCGGTGCGGGTGTCCTTCACCCCGATGCTGGTCCCGATGAGTCGCGGCATCCTCGCCACCTGCACGGCTCCCGCCGCCCCCGGGCTGACCGCGGCCACGCTGCGCGAGGCGTACGCGGCGGCGGTCAAGGACGAGCCGTTCCTGCGCCTGCTGCCCGAGGGCACCTGGCCGGCGACGGCCATGACCCTCGGCGCCAACACCGCAGCCCTCCAGGTGACCCTCGACGAGCGCTCGCGGCGTGTCGTCGCCGTCGTCGCCATCGACAACCTGACCAAGGGCACCGCCGGCGGTGCCGTCCAGAGCGCCAACCTCGCCCTCGGCCTGCCAGAAGAGCTCGGCCTTCCCCTCAATGGAGTCGCCCCGTGAGCGTGCGCAGCGAGAAGACAGCCCCCATCGTTCCCGCGACGTCGACTGGAGCACGGGCATGAGCGTCACCGCGCCCCTCGGCTTCCGCGCCGCCGGCGTCGCCGCCGGTCTGAAGTCGAGGGACGCCCGCGACCTCGCCCTCGTCGTGAACGACGGCCCATCCCGCGCCGCCGCCGGGGTCTTCACCCGCAACCGGATCAAGGCCGCCCCCGTGCTGTGGTCCGAGCAGGTGCTCACCGGTGGCCGGGTGAGGGCGGTGGTCCTCAACTCCGGTGGCGCCAACGCCTGCACCGGCCCGGCCGGCTTCCAGGACACCCACGCCACCGCCGAGAAGGTCGCCGAAGTCCTCGGCGACTCGGCGGGCGAGATCGCGGTCTGCTCCACCGGCCTGATCGGCGAGCGGCTGCCGATGGACAGGCTGCTCCCCGGTCTCGACCTGGTGGCCGCCCAGCTGACCAGGGACGGCGGCCTGGCCGCCGCCGACGCGATCCGCACGACCGACACCGTCACCAAGATCTCCTTCCGCAGGGGCGAGGGCTACATGGTGGGCGGCATGGCCAAGGGCGCCGGCATGCTCGCCCCCGCCATGGCCACCATGCTGAGCGTGGTCACCACCGACGCCGACGTGCCCGCGAGCGAGCTCGACCGGGTGCTGCGCAAGGCCGTCGGCCTCACCTTCGACCGGCTTGACACCGATGGGTGCATGTCCACCAACGACACCGTGCTGCTGCTCGCGAGCGGGGCCTCGGGGATCACCCCCGACCCGGCGGAGTTCGAGAAGAAGGTCACCGAGGTCTGCGCCGACCTGGCCAGGCAGCTTCAGGTCGACGCCGAGGGCGCCACCAAGGCCATCGCCATCGAGGTCGTGGGCGCCGCCCACGAGGACGAGGCCGTGGCCGTCGGCAGGGCGGTGGCCAGGTCGAACCTGCTGAAGTGCGCCATCCACGGGGAGGACCCCAACTGGGGCCGCGTCCTGTCGGCGGTCGGCACGACCGAAGCGGTCTTCGAGCCCGACCGGGTCAACGTCGCGATCAACGGCATCTGGATCTGCCGGGGCGGCGCCGCGGGGGACGACCGGGCCAAGGTCGACCTGCGCCCCCGCGATGTGACGATCACGGTCGACCTCTCGGCCGGGCCGCACAGCGCCACCATCCACACCACCGACCTCACCGCCGACTACGTCCACGAGAACTCGGCGTACTCGACGTGAGCGGCTTGAGGGCGGGACCCGGCTCCCAGGCGCACGCCAAGGCGGCCGTGCTCATCGAGGCCTTGCCCTGGCTGGAGCGTTTCCGTGGCCAGACCGTGGTCGTGAAGTACGGCGGCCACGCGATGGCCGACGAGACGCTGCGCGAGAGCTTCGCCGACGACATGGTGTTCCTGCTGCACGCCGGTCTCAAGCCCGTCGTCGTGCACGGCGGCGGCCCGCAGATCAACGCCCATCTCGACAGGCTCGGCATCGAGAGCAGCTTCACGGCCGGGCTCCGAGTGACGACCCCCGAGGCGATGCAGGTCGTGCGCATGGTGCTGGTCGGCCAGGTCAACCGCGATGTCGTCGGCATGATCAACCGGCACGGGCCGTTCGCGATCGGCATGTCAGGCGAGGACGCCCACCTGTTCACCGCCGAGCGCAAGCACGCCGAGGTGGACGGGGAGAAGGTCGACATCGGCCAGGTCGGCGAGATCGTCAAGGTGGAGGCGGGCGCCGTGCGGGCGCTGATCGACAACGGGCACATCCCGGTCGTGTCCTCCATCGCGCGCGGCGACGACGGCGAGGTCTACAACGTCAACGCCGACACCGCCGCCGCGGCGCTCGCGGTGGCGCTGAACGCAGGAAAGCTCGTCGTGCTGACCGACGTCGAGGGCCTGTACGCCGAGTGGCCGGCCTCGGGGGACACCTCCGGCTCCGAGGTGATCAGAAGGGTGACGGCCACCGAACTGACCAAGCTCCTGCCTGGCCTGTCCAGCGGCATGGTGCCCAAGATGGAGGCGTGCCTGACCGCCGTCACGGGGGGCGTCGCCCAGGCTCACGTGCTCGACGGCAGGGTGCCGCACGCGCTGCTGCTCGAAATCTTCACGGACGAGGGGATCGGGACCATGGTGTTACCGCAGGAGGAGTCATGACCGGTGCGACTGGTACGGGCGCGGACGTGCTCGCCGCGAGCGCCGGCTCGCTCAGGGAGCGTTTCGAGGCCGCGTTCATGCCCAACTACGGGGTTCCCCCCGTGGTGCCGGTGCGGGGCGAGGGCTGCCATCTCTGGGACGCCGACGGCAGGCGCTACCTCGACCTGATCGCGGGCATCGCGGTGAGCTCGCTCGGCCATGCGCATCCCGCGCTGGTGGAGGCCGTGTCCCGGCAGGTGGCGACGCTGGCCCACACCTCCAACCTGTTCGTGAACGAGCCCGAGGTGCTGCTGGCCGAACGCCTCCTCGGCCTGCTGAAGGCCCCGGGCCGCGTCTTCCTGGCCAACTCCGGCACCGAGGCGAACGAGTGCGCGCTCAAGCTCGCCATCAGCTACGGCAGGAACACCGGCAGGAAGTACTTCGTCGCCGCCGAGAACAGCTTCCACGGCCGCACGCTGGGGGCGCTGTCCCTGACCGGCAAGGCCTCCATCCGCGACCAGTTCGGGCCGTTCCCGGCCGACGTGCGCTTCGTCCCGTACGGGGACGCCGACGCGCTCAAGCAGGCCGTCACGCCGGACTGCGCGGCGGTCTTCCTGGAGCCCACCCAGGGCGAGGCGGGGGTCGTCCCGCCGCCCGACGGCTACTTCACCGCCGTCCGGGAGATCTGCGACGCCACCGGGGCGCTGCTGGTGCTCGACGAGATCCAGTCGGCGATCGGCCGCACCGGGCACTGGTTCGCCCACCAGCACGACGGTGTCGTCCCCGATGTGCTCACCTTGGCCAAGGGCCTGGGCGGCGGCATGCCGGTCGGCGCCTGCGTCGGCTTCGGGAACGCCGGCACGATGTTCGCCAAGGGGGACCACGGTTCCACGTTCGGCGGCAACCCGGTCGCCGCCGCGGCGGCCCGCGCGGTGCTGGACACCATCGAGCGTGACGGCCTGCTGGAGCATGTCCGCACCGTCGGGAAGCTGCTCGCCGACGGCATCGCCGCCATCGACCACCCGCTGGTCTCCGGCGTGCGCGGCCGGGGACTGTGGCTGGCCGTCGTGCTCACCGCCGATCGCGCCGCCGACGTGCAGGCCGCAGCGCAGCGCGCCGGATTCCTGGTCAACGCCGTGCAGCCCGACGCCGTACGGATCGCGCCACCGCTGGTGATCACCGCCGAGCAGGTCGAGACCTTCCTCGCGGCCTTCCCCGCGATCCTCGCGGAGGTGACCCCGTGACCGTCCGGCACTTCCTTCGGGACGACGACCTGAGCCCGGCGGAGCAGGCCGAGGTGCTCGATCTGGCCATGGCGATGAAGAAGGACCGGTACGGCTACCACCCCTTCGCGGGGCCGATGACCGTGGCCGTCCTGTTCGACAAGCACTCCACCCGCACCCGCATCTCCTTCGCGGTCGGCATCGCCGAGCTCGGCGGCCAGCCGCTGATCATCGACGCGGGAAGCTCCCAGATGGGCCGGGGGGAGCCGATCGAGGACACCGCCCGCGTCCTCGAACGGCAGGTCGCCGCGATCGTCTGGCGCACCTTCGGCCAGGAGCGGGTGGAGGCGATGGCCGCGGTGGCGTCGGTGCCCGTCGTCAACGCGTTGACCGACGAGTTCCACCCCTGCCAGGTCCTCGCGGACCTGCTGACCGTGCGGGAGCGGCGCGGCACGTCGGCCGGGCAGACGCTCACCTACCTCGGTGACGGCGCCAACAACATGGCCCACTCCTACCTGCTCGGCGGCGCGACCGCGGGCATGCACGTCCGCATCGCCGCGCCCGCCGGCTACCACCCCGACTCGCTGATACTCGGACGCGCGGCCGAGATCGCCGCGTCCACCGGCGGCTCGGTCACGGTGCTGTCGGACGCGGTCGCGGCTGCCCGCGGCGCCCACGTCCTCGCCACCGACACCTGGGTGTCGATGGGGCAGGACGGCAAGGACGAGCGGGTCGCCGCCCTCATGCCCTACCAGCTGAACGCCGGGCTGGTCGCCGCGGCGGTCCCCGACGTGACCGTGCTGCACTGCCTGCCCGCCTACCGCGGCCTGGAGATCACCGCCGAGGTGCTGGACGGCCCACGCAGCGCGGTGTGGGACCAGGCGGAGAACCGCCTGCACGCCCAGAAGGCCCTGCTCCAGTGGCTGGTGGCCCGATGACCGTCCCACTGACCAAGGCCGGCAGGCTTTCGAAGATCGCCGACCTGGTCAACCGCCACAAGGTCAAGTCGCAGCCGGAGCTGGCCAGGCTGCTGGCCGAGAGCGGGGTCGAGGTGACCCAGGCGACGCTGTCCCGCGACCTCGACGAGCTCGGCGCGCTGAAGCTGCGGGCCGACGACGGTTCACTGGTGTACGCGCTGCCGGGCGAGGGCGGCGCGCGCATCCCGCTGACGCGCATGGGCGCGGGCGAGACCCCGGCGTCCCGGCTGCGGCGGGTGGCCGAGGAGCTCCTGGTCTCCGCCGAGGCCTCGGCGAACCTGGTGATCGTGCGGACACCCCCGGGCGCGGCGCAGTTCCTCGCCTCCGCCCTCGACCACGCCGACTGGGAGTCGATCCTCGGCACGGTCGCCGGGGACGACACCATCCTGGTGATCAGCCGCGATCCGGCGGGCGGAGCCGTTCTCGCGGAGTCGCTGCTCAAGCTGACGGATCGACGTAGTCAGCCCGCGTGAGGCGGGCGTTCCCGGCACGTCGTACAGAGACTTCTTCCTTTGGAGAGCAGAGCAATGACCGACAGGGTGGTACTCGCCTACTCGGGGGGCCTCGACACATCCGTGGCCATCCCCTTCCTCGCCGACGAGACCGGCGCCGAGGTCATCGCCGTGGCCGTCGACGTCGGCCAGGGCGGTGAGGACATGGAGGTCATCCGGAAGCGGGCGCTCGACTGCGGCGCGGCCGAGTCGGTCGTGGTCGACGCGCGCGAGGAGTTCGCCGCCGACTTCTGCGTGCCCGCCCTGCAGGCCAACGCCCTCTACATGGACCGCTACCCGCTGGTCTCCGCGCTGTCCCGGCCGCTGATCGTCAAGCACCTGGTCGCGGCCGCCGAGCGGTTCAACGGCACCCACGTGTCGCACGGCTGCACGGGCAAGGGTAACGACCAGGTCCGGTTCGAGGCCGGCCTGGCCGCGCTGAACCCCGCCCTGAAGGTCATCGCCCCCGCCCGTGACTACGCCTGGACCCGCGACAAGGCCATCGCCTTCGCCGAGGAGAAGGGCCTGCCGATCGACGTCAGCAAGAAGTCGCCGTACTCCATCGACCAGAACATCTGGGGCCGGGCCGTCGAGACCGGGTTCCTGGAGGACATCTGGAACGCCCCGATCGAGGACGTCTACTCCTACACCTCCGATCCGGCCCGGCCGCGTGAGGCCGACGAGGTTCTGATCTCCTTCCGGTCGGGCGTGCCCGTGGCCCTGGACGGGCGCCCGCTCACCCCGTTCCAGATCATCGACGAGCTGAACCAGCGCGCCGGCGCCCATGGCGTCGGACGGCTCGACATGGTCGAGGACCGGCTCGTCGGCATCAAGTCCCGCGAGGTGTACGAGGCTCCCGGCGCGATCGCGCTGATCACCGCGCACATGGAGCTGGAGAGCGTCACCGTCGAGCGCGACCTGGCCCGCTACAAGCGCTCGGTCGACCAGCGCTGGGGCGAACTCGTCTACGACGGGCTGTGGTTCTCTCCGCTCAAGCACGCGCTGGACACCTTCATCGCCGACACGCAGAAGTACGTGTCCGGCGACATCCGCATGACCCTGCACACCGGGCGCGCCGTCGTGACCGGCCGGCGGTCCGAGGCGTCCCTGTACGACTTCTCGCTGGCGACCTACGACACGGGCGACGCCTTCGACCAGTCCCTGGCAAAGGGCTTCGTCCAGCTCTGGAGCCTGCCCTCCAAGATCGCCGCTGCCCGGGACGGTCGTCTCGGCTGACAGGGCATGTTTGGGCTATGGTCGCGGATTGAGCGTTGGATCTGGGGAAGAGGAGAACGGTGGCTGAGGGTGGCAAGCCCATGCGGCTCTGGGGTGGCAGGTTCGAGGGCGGTCCGGCGGACGCGCTGACGCGCCTTTCGGTCAGCGTGCAGTTCGATTGGAGGCTCGCACCGTACGACCTGCTCGCCTCGCGCGCGCACGCCCGGGTCCTCCACCGCGCGGGGCTGCTCAGCGCGGCTGAGCTCGAACGCATGATCGGAGCCCTCGACGACCTCGAGGAGGCCTGCAAGGCCGGAGACTTCCGGCCGACCGTGGCCGACGAGGACGTCCACACCGCGCTGGAGCGCGGGCTCCTGGAGCGTCTTGGGTCGCTCGGCGGCAAACTGCGCGCCGGTCGCAGCCGCAACGACCAGGTCGCCACCGATCTTCGCCTCTACCTCCGCGACCACGTCAGGTACATCGTGTCCCGGCTCGTCGAGCTGGAGACCGCGCTGATGAGCCAGGCCGAGGAGCACGCGTCCACCGCGGCCCCGGGCATGACCCACCTGCAGCACGCCCAGCCGGTGTCGTTCGGGCACCAGCTCCTCGCGCACGTCCACCCGATCGCCCGCGACATCGACCGGCTGCGCGACTGGGACCGTCGCGCGGCCGTCTCCCCGCTCGGCGCGGGCGCGCTCGCCGGGTCGTCCCTGCCCCTCGACCCCCAGGCGGTCGCCGAGGAGCTGGGCTTCGACTCCGCCGCGCCCAACTCCATGGACGCCGTCGCCGACCGCGACTTCGCGGCCGAGTTCCTGTTCTGCGCGGCGATGATCGGTGTCCACCTGTCGCGGCTGGGCGAGGAGATCGTCCTGTGGGCCTCGCAGGAGTTCCACTGGATCGAGATGGACGACGCGTACTCCACGGGCTCGTCGATCATGCCGCAGAAGAAGAACCCGGATGTCGCCGAGCTGGCCCGTGGCAAGGCGGGGAGGCTCATCGGCGACCTGGTGTCGCTGATGACCACGCTCAAGGGCCTGCCGCTCACCTACAACCGCGACCTGCAGGAGGACAAGGAGCCGGTGTTCGACGCCGTCGACACCCTGCTGCTGGTCCTGCCCGCGGTGTCCGGCCTGGTCTCCACCATGCGGGTGAACACCGCCCGCCTTGAGTCTTCGGCGCCCGAGGGCTTCGCCCTGGCCACCGACCTCGCGGAGCTGCTGGTGCGCAAGGGCGTGCCGTTCCGTGACGCCCACGAGGCGGTCGGCCACCTCGTCGTGTGGTGCCAGGTCAACGACACCACCTTCGAGAAGCTCACCGAAGAGGACCTCGCCAAGATTTCCCCGCACTTCGCGGAGGGCCCTGGCGGCGTCGTGGTCCCCGGGGACGAAGGCGGTGTGCCGGGCGCGCTCGACGTGCTGAACGTCCAGGGCGCCCTCGCGTCGCGCAAGGGGTTCGGCGGCACCGCGCCGGACCGGGTCCGCGACCAGCTCGTCGCCCTCCGCGATATCGTCGATGGTCAGGCAGCGTGGGCGAGCGGATCCTAGACCGGGAGTTCTTCGACCGGCCCTCCTTCGAGACGGCGCCCGGCCTGCTCGGGCGCGTCCTCGTGCACGGGCCGGTCGCCGTGCGCCTGACCGAGGTCGAGGCGTACGGCCCGCCGGGGGAGGACCCGGCGTCCCACACCTACAGGGGGCGCACTCCCCGCAACTCCGTCATGTTCGGGCCGCCCGGCCACCTGTACGTCTACTTCACCTACGGCATGCACTACTGCGTCAACCTGGTCTGCCTGCCCGAGGGGATGGGCTCGGGTGTGCTGCTGCGCGCCGGCGAGGTGATCGAGGGGGTGGAGGTGGCCCGCACACGTCGCCACCGGCCCAGTACGACCCCGCCGCTGACCGGCCGCAACCGTACGATCCACGAGCGCGACCTCGCGCGCGGCCCCGCACGGCTTGCCGTGGCGCTGGGCCTCGGGCGGGAGCACAACGGCCTCGACTGCTGCTCGGAATCGGGACCAGGGGTCGAATCCGGCTCAGGTTCGGCGGAGCTGCGGGTGCTGGAAGGGGACCCTGTGGATCCCACCTTGATCCGTTCGGGCCCGCGTACCGGCGTCTCCTCCGCCGCCGACACCCCGTGGCGCTTCTGGATCGAGGGGGACCCCACCGTCTCGCCATACCGTAAGCACGTGCCCAAGACCAGGCCGAGCTGACCCCGGGGTGCCTGCTCACCCTGCGGCTTTCAAGTGGCGGAGTGGGGCGATGATCGGGCAGGCTGTAAGGCAGGCGAAAGCCGTACATTCATCCGTCGTACCAACCATGAAGGCCAGGATCGTGACCGACATCCTCGATGACCTTGCGTGGCGCGGCCTGATCGCGCAGTCCACCGATATCGACGCCCTGAGGGCGGCGATGGCCGCGGGTCCGATCACGGTCTATTGCGGGTTCGACCCGACCGCGCCCTCGCTTCACGTCGGCAACCTCGTCCCCCTCCTCACGCTGACCCGCATCGAGCGGGCCGGTCACCGGGCCATCGGGCTGGTCGGCGGCGCGACCGGCCTCATCGGCGACCCCAGCGGCAAGAGCGAGGAGCGATCGCTCAACTCGGCCGAGGTCGTCGCCGAGTGGGTGCGGCGCATCCGCGTCCAGGTCGAGAAGTTCATCGACCTCTCCGACGACTCCGGATCCGTCCTGGCCAGCAACCTCGACTGGACCCAAGGGCTGTCGGCCATCGACTTCCTGCGTGACGTCGGCAAGCACTTCCCGGTGAACCGCATGCTGGCCCGCGAGTCGGTCTCGGCGCGCCTGGCGGGGGAGGGGCTGAGCTACACGGAGTTCAGCTACCAGATCCTGCAGGCCAACGACTACCTGGAGCTGTACCGCAGGTACGGCTGCACGCTGCAGATCGGCGGCAGCGATCAATGGGGCAACATCACGGCGGGTTGCGACCTGATCCGCCGGGTCGAGGGCGGGCACGTGCACGCTCTGACCGTGCCGCTCATCACCAAGGCCGACGGCACCAAGTTCGGCAAGACCGCCGGCGGGGCCGTCTGGCTGGACCCCGAGCTGACCTCGCCGTACGCGTTCTACCAGTTCTGGCTCAACTCGGACGACCGCGACGTCGTGAAGTTCCTGAAGATCTTCAGCTTCCGGTCCAGGGACGAGATCGAGGCGCTGGAGAAGAGCGCTTCGGAGCGCCCGGCGGCGCGTGAGGCCCAGCGAGCGCTCGCCGAGGAGTTCACGACACTGCTGCACGGCGCCGATGAGTGCGCCGCCGTCATCGCCGCTTCGGCGGCGTTGTTCGGCCAGGGCTCGCTGGAGGAGCTGCCAGGGCGAACCCTCGCGTCCGCGCTGGTCGAGGTGCCCAAGGTCACGGTTCCCGCGCTCGGCGCCTCGTACATCGATCTGCTCGCCGAGAGCGGGCTGGTCGAAAGCAAGTCGGCCGCGCGGCGTGCCGTCAAGGAGGGCGGGGCGTACCTCAACAACGTGAAGATCACCGACGAGGCGTACATCCCGGCCGCCGGCGACCTGCTGGACGGGCGGTTCCTGGTGCTGCGGCGCGGCAAGCGTTCGGTCGGCGGTGTCGAGGTCGTCGCCGGCTAGCGTCTCCCGTTCCCTTCTCCGGCCCCTGGCAGGCGTCTGCCGCCAGGGGCCGGAGGCATATCGGGTAACAGTCCTGTAGCGGATCGGCGAGAGTTTGGCCTGCCCGGGGCTGAGCTGCGCGATCGGCGGCCGTAGCGATTTGACGGACACCCGGACGCCGCCTAATGTTCTCTTCGCCCCAGGGAACGACGGGCTGCCTGAACAGGCGCCTGGCTCCCGGGCATCCCGGAGACACGCTCTCGGATTCGCCGTCTCTGACGGAGGATCCGGCTCTATGGTGTTGCCCGTACGAGATCAAGTCGAACTTTTCACTGGTTCGACTGGACATCGGAGGGACAGCCGAGTAAGCTAGACGGGTTGCCCTGGCGACGGGGTGGCGCTGAACTTGTGGTGGTTTGAGGTGGTTAC
>NZ_BAAAZR010000033.1:0-506 GCF_039537005.1 Sphaerisporangium flaviroseum
TCCTGGACAACTGGCGGCAGGTCGTCCTCAAGGAATTCACCGGCGGCATGTCCTACGGGCTGTATGCCTCCAACGGGGCGCAACCCAACGGCTGGACGGTCAACACCGACGGCCTGGAAGGCAACGTCGACTCCCCCCAGGACCTCCCGCTCGACACCTGGTCACACATCGCCCTCACCTATGACGGCGCCAAACTCCAGTTCTACCTGGACGGCACCAAGACCGCGACAAAGGACTTCTCCGGCTCTTTGCGTGCCGATGGCGGTCCGCTGCGGATCGGCGGCAACAGCGTCTGGGGTGAGTACTTCTCCGGACTCATCGACGAGGTCCGCGTCTACAACCGGGCACTTGCAGAGACCGAGATCCAGTCCGACAAGGACACCCCGGTCGCCGGCGTGGGACAGGCGAGCGCTGGGATCGTAGCCTCCACGACCACGACGACCACCTTCGTCTACGACGCCTTCGGCCGGCTGGCCACCAAGACCGGCACAGGGGTGAAGAACCAG
>NZ_BAAAZR010000034.1:0-506 GCF_039537005.1 Sphaerisporangium flaviroseum
TCCTGGACAACTGGCGGCAGGTCGTCCTCAAGGAATTCACCGGCGGCATGTCCTACGGGTTGTATGCCTCCAACGGGGCGCAACCCAACGGCTGGACGGTAAACACCGACGGGCTGGAAGGCAACGTCGACTCCCCCCAGGACCTCCCGCTCGACACCTGGTCACACATCGCCCTCACCTATGACGGCGCCAAGCTCCAGTTCTACCTGGACGGTGCCAAGACCGCGACAAAGGACTTCTCCGGCTCTTTGCGTGCCGATGGCGGTCCGCTGCGGATCGGCGGCAACAGCGTCTGGGGTGAGTACTTCTCCGGACTCATCGACGAGGTCCGCGTCTACAACCGGGCCCTTGCAGAGACCGAGATCCAGTCCGACAAGGACACCCCGGTCGTCGGCGTGGGACAGGCGAGCGCTGGCATCACAGCATCCACGACCACGACGACCGCCTTCGTCTACGACGCCTTCGGCCGGCTGGCCACCAAGACCGGCACAGGGGTGAAGAACCAG
>NZ_BAAAZR010000035.1:0-82213 GCF_039537005.1 Sphaerisporangium flaviroseum
TGGCCATCAGCCTGGAGAAATCTGGCCGCCCATCAGGAGATCGGCGTGTCCGTTGACACGGGTGACGGGTGACGGGTGACGGGTGACGGGTGACCGGTGACGGGTGACCGGTGACCGGTGACGGATGGCGAGGGGTGGTGATGGCGGGTGAGGGGTGAGGGGTGACGGGTGATTGATGGTGACGGGGGATGGTGACGGGTGATGCGTGACGCGTGACGAGTGACCTGATGGTGACCGGTGACGCGCGACGGGTGATGGTGACCGAGGAAGGGGAAGGGTGACGTGCGACGGGGTGATCGCGCGGCCGTCCGCAGCGTGGCGTCGACGATCACCCGGTGGCCTGCCGTACTCCACAGTGCGCGGATGGCGTGGCGATCGATGGCGCGCGGTAGGTCCGGATCTCGCCAGCCTATGCCCCGCCGGCATGCCAACTTTTCCTGCGAACGGCGCGTCTCACCCTTATGGGAATATTGTCTCGGGGCACCGCTGCAGCCGTCGCCTTTTTCGTCATTACGGGGTCGGCCGCGGCCCACGCCGTGGCGCCGACCGGTCAGTGGAGTGTCGTCCATAACGACCGCCGAGACTCCTACGACGCGGTGACGGTGACGCCGGGTGGGGCGGTCTGGGTCGCCGGGACACGGCGCCCGGATCGCGGATCGACCGGCGCCGAGTCGCTTCTGTTGAAGGGCGGCCGGTCCGCCTTCAAGCGCGTCACCGGGCCGGGCTTCCGGGTGAAGCGGCTGACGTCGGCGTCCGACACCAGGGTCTGGGCGTTCGGCACGTCGCGATACGCCCGGTGGGACGGCAAGCGCTGGCAGGTCAAGCGATGGCGCCACGGCCGGGTGGATCGGGCGTACGCCATCGGCGAGAACTTGTGGGTCATCGAGAACTCAAGCACGTTCCCGTCGGCCGGTAAGGCCGGGTGGAAGGCGCGGTCCACGCTCCGGCGCCTGTCCGGGTCGGTGTGGCGCAAGGTCCACACACCGATCGTGGTCAAAGGACTCGACGGGAAGTGGGCGGCGGGCTCGGTGCGGGGCACGGCGGCTCTGGCCCGCTGGACCGGCACGGCCTGGCGCGCGGTTGCACTTCCAGCGATTCCGTCCGCACACTCGGGCCAGATCTCGGAGCTGACGGATGTCGCGGTCGACGGTGAGACCGGCCGGGTGATGGCCGTCGGCTGGGTCGCCTGGCCGTGCGGCAGTGCGAAGCGCTCCTTCTGCGGTGAGACTTTGCTGCTGACCGGCTATCTGGGCAGCTTCAACTTCGAGGTTCGTGGTGAACCGGGCATCCAGCCGCGCGCCCAGGCGGAGCCCGACGGCAGAGGCGGGGCCTGGATCGTCTACAACGCCAAGGGCGGAGGCAGCAAGTTTCTGCACATCGGCGTCGATGGTGTCGAGCCGGGCGCTTTTCCGACTCCCCCGATCCGGAACGCGTCCGTCCGTGACCTCGCCCTCCAGTTGGAGAGCGGGGGTTCCGTCTGGGCGGTCGGCGCGGCACCTTCTGGCGGCAGCGGTGCGATCTGGGCCTACAGCCGCTGAGTCGGCTAAGCATCGGGGCCACACGGATGGGACCGAACGTGCCCTGGTGCGCGCTGGTTTCGCGCGTACCGCCGTCATGCCCACACGAGCAAGGCACCTGAGCCGCCGGTCAGACCCAGCAGGCGTTTGGCCGAGTCCGAGGAGGAGCAGGGCGTCTAGGTGGTGGGTCGCTTTGATTGGGTCAGGGAGTCAGGTTCGGCGGTCATCGCCATCTTGGGAGTAGGCGTACCTGGCCGAGGCCCAGGAGGAGCAGGGCGTCAAGGTAGCGGGTCTCCTTGATCAGTCCCCAGTGGAGGCACGATGCCGGACAGTGGCCGGTCCTCTCTTCGACCACGCCGATGACGTCACCGAGTTTCACCACCTGGCCATGTCGGACCGACGCGTGAACGGGCAGGTAGGTGGTGCGTAGCCCGTCGGGGTGCACGATCATGACCACGCCCCGGCCCGCGAGCGGGCCAGCGTACCCCACGATCCCCGAGCCGGCGGCTCTGACGACCTGGCCGGCCTGCGCGACCAGGTCGACTCCTCGGTGCCCGGGAAGCCATGGCTGAGCGGGCGGAGCGAAGCGGCGCAGGACGTTCGGCGAATGGTCGAGCGGTAGGCGCCATCGGGGAGTCCCCGGAGCCGGTGCTTCCCTACCAGCCTGAGGAGGGGAGAGCGGGGAGGTGGATTGGGGGTGGGAGAGGTCCGGTTCATCCAGGTCGCGGTTTGCAGGATTCGCAGGGTCTGTGGGGCTTCCCTGATTTGTAGCGTTTGCGCGGGTTGCCGGGGTTGTGGGGTCTGGAGCTGCCATTCCCTTGGTGGGCAGGGTCGTGGACGTCATGGCGAGGGTGAGGAGAGACACCACCGTCAGTCGGATCTTCAGCAGTCGCACAGAAGGAGACTGGCCTGAAGCGACGGGCAGGGGAGCTACCGAGCGCCGCTCTGTGCATAAGCCCGGTGCCATCAGGCGGCAGGCCATGGTCATCGCGGAGGTGAGCTCCACCGCCGACGCGGTCACTTCGGTCGGGGAAGGTGACGTTCGTGGAGGTGAGGTCCACCGTCGGTGCGGTCACTTCGGTCGCGGAAGGTGACGTTCGTCGTGTGGCTGGCCGTGTCCATCGGGCAGGGGTGATGGTCGGTGAGGGGCTGGTCATCGATCCATCTCGGAGGTGATGTTCCTGATGTGACCGGTACCGCCGCGTTCGGGGTCGAGCGGGTCTTCCACCGTGACGGCCTGCGGGTCGCGGAAGGCCTCATCGCCGCGATATCGATTCGTGCGGGTGCAGGCAGCGTGTGTGCTGAGCAGGGGGCCTTCGTCAGGTGGTGGGTCGGGTTTCGCGTGGCGGGCGGGGTGTGGTGGTAGCAGGCGGGGTGGGGTGATAGGCGAGGTGAGGCTCGGCGTGGGGTGGGTCAGGTGCGCTGGGTGGCGGGGCACGTGGTTACGTATGGCACGTGAGGAAGGGTGCCCAGATGATCGATCGGATCATTGAGAAGCTCGGAGCCGAGGTAGGGCTTGATCTGCCTCCGGTTCAGGTCTCCGGGGACGATCCGGTGCTCCCGTCGATCTTCAAGGTCGGAACGGCCGCCGCCGCATGTGTGGGAGCGGTGACAGCCGCCGTCGCGATCCTGGGGCGCACTCGATCTGCCGAGGCACCGTCCACCGAGCCCGATTCAAGAGGCATCTCCACGGTCGCCGTTGACGTCCGTGAGTCCGCCGTCGCATTCAGGGACGAGCGTTACTTCCGTATCGATGGTGAGGCGCCGGTGCTGTGGGCGTCACTGTCGGGCGACTACCAGGCGGCTGATGGGTGGGTTCGGCTGCACTGCAACTTCGATCACCATCGGGACGCCGTGCTCCGGGCGCTCCATCTTCATCCGAGCGCTGAAAGGGCCGAGGTCGCCAAGGCCTGCGCCGGCCGTACCGCGCGGGACATCGAGCAGGCCGTCACAGACGTAGGAGGGTGCGCCGCCGCGATGCGGAGCCGCGCGGAGTGGCAAGAGCACCCGCAGGGCCGCGCGGTCGCGGAACTTCCCCTCATCGGTCTCGACCGACTGGGCCCTGCCACGACCGACACCGGTTCAGGAGGCGGGTGTCCCGCTGTGGTTCTCGGTGGTGTCGGGGGTGGTCCGGCGGTAGTTCGCGGTGGTTCCGCTGTGGTTCGCGGTGGTGTCGGGGGTGGTCCGGCGGTAGTTCGCGGTGGTTCCGGACGCGTTCATGGTGGTCCAGCAGTGGCTGGCGGTGGTGCCGGAGAAATCCTCGGTGGCCCGGGAAGTAGGGCCGGTGGGGCTGCTGGTGGTTTGGGAGATGTATTCGTGGGTGGTGGTGGAGGAGTGGAGCGGCCGCTGGCGGGGGTTCGGGTGCTGGATCTCACGCGTGTGATCGCGGGGCCGGTCGCCACCCGGACGTTGGCCGCCTATGGGGCCGAGGTGCTGCGCGTCGGGGCCGCTCACCTGCCGGAGGTGCCGGGGCTGGTGATCAGTACGGCCTTCGGGAAGCGGTCGTGCGAGCTTGACCTGCGTACGGAGGAAGGAGCGGCCGCCTTCACAAGGCTCGTGGCGGGCGCTGACGTGGTGGTGCAGTCGTATCGGCCGGGGGCGCTGGCGGCGCTAGGGTTCGGGCCCCCGGAACTGGCGGCCATCAGGCCTGGCATCGTCTGCGTCGACATCTCGGCGTACGGTTCGCGCGGCCCCTGGGCGGAGCGCCGAGGATTCGACAGCCTGGTCCAGATGGTCTGTGGCATCGCCCACGAGGGAGGCGGGGGAGAGCGGCCCGTCCCGCTCCCGGCCCAGGTCCTCGACCACGCCACCGGCTGGCTCGCCGCACTCGGAGTGATCGCCGGGCTGCTCCGTAGGGAGGCCGAGGGTGGCTCGTGGCACGCGCAGGTGGCTCTCGCCCGTACGGCGCTCTGGGTGGACGGGCTCGGACGGTTGGAGGCCATGGGCCAGGGAGAGCCCGAGGTGGACGATCTGCTGGAGCAGATGGGCAGCTCGTTCGGGAACCTCACCTATGTCAGAGCCCCCGGCCGGATAGATGACGCGAGACCGTACTGGCCCTCGCCACCGCCGAACCGGGGGGAACATCCGCCGGAGTGGGTCTAGGGGCCAGCCGAGCTCATGAGACGGGAGTCGTCCAGTGCCGTGTCCACCGGCCTCGGCCGGCCACCGCTCGGCATCGCCGTCCCCAGGCGGAGGGCGTCCGGTGCTGTGTGCACCCAGCTCGGCAGGGTCGGCCACCGTACGGCATGGCCGTTCCCGGGCGGAGGCCGTCGTTGCCGTGTCCACCCGCGCTCGGTAGATCGGCCGCCGTACGGCATCGCCGATTTCTAGGGCGTGGTGGGAAGCGGGCGGCGGAGGGGGGAGAGCCAGATGAGGGGGATGGCGGAGAGGGTGAGGAGGGCGCAGGTCCACAGGGTGGGGCGGAGGCCGATGACCTCGCCCAGCACGCCGCCCACGACGCCACCGAGCGTCATGATCCCTAGCGTCGAGACCGTCATGATCGCGTTGACCCGGCCGAGCATTTCAGGTGGGGACTCCCGGAGCTGGACGGCCCCGTAGCAAACGCTGAAGACGACGGTCGCCACACCGCTGATCGCGTAGGCGGCCATGAGCGATGGGACCAGCACCGAGGATGATCCGTGCGCCAAGGCCAGCGCCGCGGATTCGAGCGGGAAGACGATGACGGCGCCGAGGATGACCCGGTTCTCGGTGAAACGACGGGCGAGCCGGGGCGCCACGGCAGCCCCGAGGAGTCCGCCCGCGCCGAACGACGCCGTCAGCAGCCCGACAACCCCGGCAGGCAGCCCGAGCGTCTTGACGGCGAAGAGGACGTACAACGCGGTCTGGGCGGCTGACGCGAAGTTGAGCACCACTCCTGCCGCGATCAGTACCCGTAGTACACGGTGGGTCACGACCGCGCGTATCCCTTCTCGTATGTCGATCAGGAGGCCGGTGGGCGCATCCGACGGATCGGTCTTCTCCGGAGAGCGGATCGAACGCAGGCATACGGCCGAGACCAGGAACGACGCCGCGTCGGTGACCAGCGCGACAGGCGCGGTCAGCATTTGTACGACGGCAGGCCGCGACCCTGAACCAGATGCTCCTTCGGGTGAACGCCGAGGAGCTGGCGGATCTGGGCCGGCAGGTCACCGAGATCCTGCAGCCCTACCTCGCCAAGTCGCGCCCACAGGAGGAGACGCCGCCGGACGCCCGCCTGGTCCAGGGGATCATCCAGCTCTTCCCGAGGAACCAGAGCGGATCACGGCCTTAGGAGGTCACAGGCGCACGGGCCGTTTCCGTGGTCTCAAGCCGGATGGTTATGAGCCGGGCGACCGAACGCTGGATCGGTGCCGATCGCGGCCCCAGGAGGTCGCACGGGCCGTTTTCGTGGTCTCAAGCCGGATGGTTGTGGGCCGGGCGACCGAGCGCTGGTTCGGTGCCGATCGCGGCCCTAGGAGGTCGTGGGTGTGCGGGCCGTCTGTGTGATTTGACGTCGTAGAGGGCTGAGCTGACTTTACTTGGGTGGTAAGGAACCTTGTCCGGTGGGCTGGGAGTCGCTCGGTTCCGGGTACACTTTTCATGGCTCGTCAGACGGGCCGACTTCGCACGCCCACAGGCGAATCGTCCTCTCGGTCCGGATCTCGATCCGGATGGGACGACTCAGGGCGTCAGGGCGGGAGCCGAAGGCTTCCGCATACAACCGAGGCACGCGTCTTCAACGGCGCTCTACCCAGGAGGACCATACTCATGGCCCCCGTCGTCACCATGCGGCAGATGCTCGAAAGCGGTGTTCACTTCGGGCATCAGACCCGTCGCTGGAACCCGAAGATGAAGCGCTTCATCCTCACCGAGCGCAACGGCATCTACATCATCGACCTGCAGAAGTCGCTGGCCTTCATCGACCGCGCCTACGACTTCATCAAGGAGACCGTCGCCCACGGCGGCACCATCCTGTTCATCGGCACCAAGAAGCAGGCCCAAGAGGCCATCGCCGAGCAGGCCGCCCGCGTCGGCATGCCGTACGTCAACCAGCGCTGGCTGGGTGGCATGCTCACCAACTTCTCCACCGTGCACAAGAGGCTTCAGCGTCTGAAGGAGCTCGAGGAGCTCGACTTCGACAACGTGGCAGGCTCCGGGCTCACCAAGAAGGAGCTCCTGATGCGCCGCCGCGAGAAGGACAAGCTCGAGCGCACCCTTGGTGGTATCCGCGACATGGCCCGCGTTCCCAGCGCGGTGTGGATCGTGGACACCAAGAAGGAGCACATCGGGATCAGCGAGGCCCGCAAGCTCAACATCCCGGTCGTCGCGATCCTCGACACCAACTGTGACCCCGACGAGGTCGACTACCCGATCCCGGGCAACGACGACGCGATCCGCGCCGTCAGCCTGCTCACCCGTGTGGTCGCCGACGCGGTCGCCGACGGCCTGATGGCCCGCGCCGGTGCGACGCGCGGCGACGACAAGCCCTCCGGCACCGCCGTCGCCGAGCCGCTGGCCGAGTGGGAGCGCGAGCTCCTGGCGCGTGACGAGGAAGCCGCTCCGGAAGCCGCCGTGACCGAGGTCACCGCCGAGGAGACCCCGGCCGCCGCCGAGGCTCCGGTCGAGGACGCGGCCGTGGAGGCCCCCGCCGACGCGGTCGCCGAAGCCCCCGCGCAGGAGACCGTCGCCGAGGCCCCCGCCGCCGAGGCCGAGGCCGCCGAGGACACCGAGAAGCAGGCCTGAGGCTCGCGTCAGACCGTACGGTCACCATCCGTACGGCTAGCAAGGCTCTTACCGGGTGGGCGTGCCAGACAGGGCGCGCCCACCCGATCCACGACGACTCGACGAGGAAAAGACAATGGCTTCCGTGAACATGGCCGACGTCAAGCGGCTTCGTGAGCTGACCGCCGCCGGCATGATGGACTGCAAGAAGGCGCTCGAGGAGTCGGAGGGCGACTTCGACAAGGCCGTCGACATCCTGCGCGTCAAGGGCGCCAAGGACGTCGGCAAGCGCGAGGCGCGCACCGCCTCCAACGGCCTGATCGCCGTCAAGCACGAGGGCGAGTCCCTCGGCGCCCTGCTCGAGCTCAACTGCGAGACCGACTTCGTCGCCAAGGGCGAGCGGTTCCAGGAGCTCGCGGCCAGGGTCGTCGACCACGTTCTCGTCTCCCGGCCCTCTGACGTGCCGAGCCTGCTGGAGTCCGAGCTCGACGGCAAGACCGTCAAGGAGCACCTCGACGAGGCCAACGCGGCGCTCGGCGAGAAGATCGAGGTCCGTCGGTTCGTGGTGCTGGAGGGTGGCTTCGTCGCCTCCTACATGCACAAGACCGACCCCCAGCTTCCCCCGACCGTTGGCGTCCTGATCCAGCTCGACACCCCGAACGCCGAGGTCGCCAAGGACATCGCCCAGCACACCGCCGCGATGGCCCCCAAGTACCTCAGCCCCAACTCCGTCCCGGCCGACGTGGTCGAGAAGGAGCGCACGGTCTTCGAGCAGATGACCCGCGAGGAGGGCAAGCCGGAGGCCGCGATCGGCAAGATCGTCGACGGCCGCGTCAACGGCTGGTACAAGGACTTCACGCTGCTTGAGCAGTCCTTCGTCAAGGACCCCAAAAAGACGATCAGCAAAGTCGCTTCCGAGGCGGGCGTCAAGGTTCTGGCCTTCGCTCGCTACAAGGTCGGTCAGGCATAGGCTTAGCCCCAAGAGGGTCTGACCAGCTTCGTAAACATCACCGAGGAGGCCGCCGTCGTGCAGGAGAACCAACAACCCGCTACGTCGGCGGCTTCGTCGTACAACTGGCCGCTTCGGTGGAAGCGCGTCATGCTGAAGCTGTCCGGCGAGGCGTTCGCGGGCGCCGAGCCGCTGGGGATCGACCCTGTGGTGGTCGCCAAGCTCGCCGACTCGGTCGCCGAGGCCGTGCGCGAGGGAGTGCAGGTCGCGGTGGTCGTCGGCGGGGGCAACATGTTCCGCGGCGCCGCGCTGTCGGAGCGTGGCATGGACCGCGCCCGCGCCGACTACATGGGCATGCTCGGCACCGTCATCAACTGCCTCGCCCTGCAGGATTTCCTCGAGAAGCGTGGCATCGAGACGCGTGTCCAGACCGCGATCACGATGCAGCAGGTCGCCGAGCCGTTCCTGCCCCGCCGTGCCATCCGCCACCTGGAGAAGGGGCGCGTGGTCATCTTCGGCGCCGGGCTCGGATCGCCGTTCTTCTCCACCGACACCTGCGCCGCCCAGCGCGCGCTGGAGATCGGGGCGGAGGCGCTGCTGAAGGGCACCCAGGTCGACGGGGTCTACGACTCCGACCCGAGGAAGAATTCTGACGCCGTCCGCTTCGACCAGCTCGAGTACAGCGAGGTCCTCACGCGGGGCCTTGGGGTCATGGACGCCACGGCGATCAGTCTGTGCATGGACAACGGCCTGCCCATCGTGGTCTTCGACCTCATGGGCGAGGGGAACATTCTGCGGGCGGTCCGCGGTGAAAAGATCGGCACGCTGGTGAGTCCGGCAGGGAAATAGGGAGCCGCTGTGATCGAGGAAACCCTCTTCGAAGCCGAGGAGAAAATGGACAAGGCGGTCGGTGTCGCGAAGGAGGACTTCGCGGCGATCCGTACCGGCAGGGTAAGCCCTTCCATGTTCAACAAGATCAACGTCGACTACTACGGGTCGCCGACACCGGTGCAGCAGCTCGCCTCGTTCCATGTTCCCGAGGCCCGCATGGTGATCCTCCAGCCCTACGACAAGGGTGCGATGACCGCCATCGAGAAGGCGATCCGTGACAGCGACCTGGGCGTCAACCCCGGCAACGACGGCGCGGTCATCCGTGTGGTGTTCCCCGAGCTGTCGGAGGATCGCCGCAAGGAGTACATCAAGGTCGCGAGGAACAAGGCCGAGAGCAGCAAGGTCTCGGTGCGCAACATCCGTCGCCACGCCAAGGAGACCCTCGACAAGATGGTCAAGGACGGTGACGCCGGTGAGGATGAGGTCCGCAGGGCCGAGAAGGAGCTCGACGACCTCACCCAGAAGCACGTCGCCAAGATCGACGAGCTGCTGAAGCACAAGGAATCCGAGCTGCTCGAAGTCTGAGCGCGGTAGCAGTCGCAGGTCAGGTTGGGGGCGCTTCCACTCCGGTGTTAGCCGCGAGTGGGGGCGCCTTCGCCACGTTCCGGCCCACCGCGCTCCCTCCCCGCCGCCCGGCGGTACTGGCAGAGTGGGCCGCCGAGCGTGGTTGACGGGTACGAGAGTGGGATCACTGTGGAAGGAACGGCGGCGGACGGCACCGGCCCGGCCGGCAGCCATCGGTCTGACGAGCGTCCGCCGGGAAGCCCCGCGGACCGCCCCGAAGGCGGCCAGCACCCTCCCGCGGTTCCCGAACGGGAGCGGCACCCCGAAGGCGGCCAGGGCCCGTCCGTGGTTCCCGGAGGCGGAGGGCACCCTGAAGGTGGCGAGGGCCCTTCCGCGGGTCCCGTCGGTGCGGTGGGCAGGCCGGGGCGTATTCGTACGGGCCGTAACCTTCCCGCGGCGATCGCTGTAGGCCTTGCCCTGGGAGCCGTGGTCATCGGCTCGCTCTACGTCTTCAAGGTCCTCTTCCTGGTGGTGCTCCTGGCGGCGGTCGGGATGGGCGTCGTCGAGATGGCCCGCGCGTTCGCCGTACGGGACGTGCGGGTACCGGCGCCGCTGGTGCTGGCGGGGCTCGTCGCCATGATCGCGGGAGCGTACTGGGGTGGTCCGATCTGGCTGCTCGGCAGCTTCACGATCACCGTCCTGGCCCTGCTGAGCCGGCGCATGTTCCAGGGACAGGATGGGTACGTCCGTGACGCCACTGCGAGCGTCCTGACATCCGTCTATCCCGCGCTGATCGCCTCATTCGTCCCGCTGATGCTGGCCAAGCCCGACGGTGCCGACCGGGTGGTCATCTTCATCGCGGTGACCGTGTGCAGCGACATCGGCGGCTACTTCGCGGGCATCCTCTTCGGCAGGCACCAGATGTCGGCGATCAGTCCCAAGAAGACGTGGGAAGGGTTCGCCGGGTCGGTCCTGGCCTGCCTGATCTGCGGCGCGCTGATGGTCCGGGTCCTGCTCGACGGCCAATACTGGCAGGGCGCCATCGTCGGCGTGGTGGTGGCCGCGTGCGCCACCCTGGGCGACCTGGTCGAGTCGGTCATCAAACGCGATCTCGGCATCAAGGACATGGGCACCCTGCTCCCGGGTCACGGCGGCATGATGGACCGGCTCGACTCCCTGCTCGCCACTCTGGTCCCCGTCTGGCTGCTGCTGGCCGTCTTCGTGCCCATGTGATCTAGGGGATGCGTCCGGACAGGGGAAGGGCCTGGTGGCCCTGGTCGGCGGCCAGGTGGAGTTCCTGGTCGGTGATAGGCACCAGCCAGAGCCAGCGGACCTCGTCGCCGCCAAAGGCGAATCCCGATAAGTCGGGTAAGCCGGGCACTGTGTCCAGCATCAGCACCCCCTGGTAGGCCGGGCCGAGCGGGAACGAGTCCGGTTCGCGGTACCAGCGGGCGGTGTGGCCGTGCCCCAGCCAGGTGACCGAGTGCCAGGGATACCGCGCCAGCCAGAGGAAGAGCTGCGCCGCTTCCGTCACCTCCCCGCGGGTGGCGATGGCGAGCTCGATGCGGGTGTAGGTGTCCGGCCGTTCGATGTACTGCTCCACCGTGGGCATGCGCTGGCAGCTCATCCCGACCGTGGAGAGCATGGTGTAGCCGTCTCGGGGGCGCTCGGTGATCCCCACGGTGGGCAGCCGGTCGCCGCCGACGTCCCAGTACCTCCCGGCGGGGCCGACCCTGGCGTCCAGGTGGCTCATCACGAACTGCTGGAACGAGGGCCAGGCGCCGTCGCCGTCCCGCCATTCCCAGTACGAGCGCGCCTTGGCGATCCGTGGCGCGAGCCCTTCGAGCGCCTCGTCCAGCGACCAGGCGTAGGGCGACTCTCCGACGGCGTCCCTCGCGTAACCGGGCATCCCGCGCTCAAGATCCGACCAGCCGGGAATGACGGCCAGAAGCTCGCCGTTGCGGTACAGGGCGGCTCCGTCGCCCTCCTCGAACCACAGCACCTCCAGCTCGTCCGCTGTGAACGGCGGCGTTCCCTCGGGGGCGCGGGTGTTCGCGACGGGCATGACGGGGGCCAGGCCGGCACCGATCCGGTCCATGTCCACGAAAGAGGGCGCCTGTCCATGGTTTGCGAGCCATACGGCTCCGTGGATCCCGCCCTCGGCGTCGCGAAGGTAAGCTACCGAAGACACCCCGTCGTATTCGACGGTCACCGCGCGACTGCCGTAGGGGCTGGTGTCGGTGAGAACGACATCGGTGGTGCCCAACGCTCATCCGCCTTTCCGGTGGACGTCTCCCCGTTCGGCCGAGGATCGCAATAGATCACACGGATTGGCTGTCCAGTACAGCTTCCGGCAAACCGTTAAGAGAAGGACATGTCCGCCGAGCTAACTTTTGTCGCCCCACGACGGGCGAAGCCGTCACGCCACCTGGCCGATCTCACGATGGCGGAGCGCCGTACGGCTGTCGCGGAACTGGGCGAGAAGCCCTTTCGCGCCGACCAGCTCTCGCGGCACTACTTCGAGCGGTTGACCACCGACCCCGAGCACATGACCGACCTGCCGGCCACCTCACGTGACCAGCTGGTGACGCAGCTGATGCCCAGCCTGCTGACCCCGGTCAGGGAGATCACCTGCGACGATGGCGCGACCCGTAAGACCCTGTGGCGGCTCTTCGACGGAGCGCTGGTCGAGTCGGTGCTGATGCGTTACCCCGAGCGTGTGACCATGTGCGTCTCCTCCCAGGCCGGATGTGGCATGAACTGCCCGTTCTGTGCCACAGGACAGGCGGGGCTGACCCGCAACATGTCGACGGCGGAGATCGTCGAGCAGGTCGTCGCGGGTGCTCGCGCGCTGGCCCGCGACGAGGTCCCCGGCGGCCCCGGACGGGTGAGCAACATCGTCTTCATGGGCATGGGCGAGCCGCTGGCCAACTACAAGGCCGTGATCGGCGCGGTGCGCCGCATCGTCGATCCCGCCCCCGCCGGGCTGGGCATCTCCGCCCGAGGCGTCACGGTCTCGACGGTGGGCCTGGTCCCGGCGATGGAGAAGCTGTCGAACGAGGGGTTGCCGGTGACGCTGGCGGTGTCCCTGCACGCCCCCGACGACGAGCTGCGCGACACGCTGGTGCCCGTCAACACCCGATGGAAGGTCGGCGAGGTGCTGGACGCCGCGTGGGGCTACGTGGCCAAGACCGGGCGCCGCGTGTCGATCGAGTACGCCTTGATCAAGGACATCAACGACCAGGAGTGGCGGGCCGACCTGCTGGGCCGCCTGCTCAAGGGCAAGCTGGTCCATGTCAACCTGATCCCGCTCAACCCGACCCCCGGCTCCAAGTGGACGGCCTCACGCCCCGAGGACGAGCGCGCCTTCGTCCGGAGGCTGGAGTCGCACGGCGTGGCCGTCACCGTACGGGACACCAGAGGGCGCGAGATCGACGGCGCCTGCGGCCAACTCGCCGCGGCCACCCCCGAGCCCGCGACCGGCGGCGCCTGAGGCGGTCTACTCCCCGGCTGCCTGGAGGAGGATCTGCGCCAGTTCGCGTGGCCGGGAGAACATCGGCCAGTGGCCGGTGTCCATCTGGACCAGCCGCCAGTGCTTGCCGGCCAGCAGGTCGGCCACGTCGTCGTCGGGCTCGGCTCCGGCGGGCAGGCATTGGATGTACGTCGCCGGGAGTTCGTCAAGTGGCCGTGCCAGCACGGCGGGCTCGGTCAGCGTGGCACCCGGGTGCGGCGTCGAGCCGTCCAGGATCCGGGCGATCTGCTCGTCGGTGAGGCCATGGCCGTCGTAGTGGGCCGCGGGCACGAGCGGCCAGAATCCGCCGTTCTCGGCGATCGTCGCCTTCACCATCGCCCCACCGTCCGGCCAGGCGGAGACGAAGGCCTCGCCGTCGGCCGGAACGCTGGAATCGACGAAGACCACGTGGGCCAGCCGGTCACCGATCCGCTCCGCGGCCTGACCGACCGGGATGCCCGAGTAGCTGTGACCCACCAGGACGACATCGCGCAGATCCTTGCCTTCGACCTCGTCGACGATGTCCTGGACATGGGTCTGCTGCCCAGCCGGCACACCCCGCCGCTCGGCGAGACCGGACAGCGTCACCGGGTGAGCGCCATGGCCGGCCGCGCGCAGATGCGGCACCACCTCGTCCCACGCCCATGCCCCGAGCCGCGCGCCTGCGACCAGTACGAAATTCCCCATGGCCGCACCATATTGGAGCGGCCCGACAACCGTCCGCGCGCTAGCGGACTTTTGGCGGGTCCAGCGGTACGACTTCACGTTCGTGGTAGGCGGCCAGGTCCTCGCCCTGGTCGTACAGCCGGACGAGCGCGTCCAGGCACGGCGTGACCACGTCCGCGTCGGTCACCCTGCGGGCAGGCAGGGTGACGGCCGGCGGCTCGGGAGCCGGTCGGGTCGCCGTCCACGGCCGCCACCAGGCCCGCCGCGGTCAGCCCTTCGACAAAGCCCGGGACGTCAAGGCGCGCACCGGTCTCCTCCAGGAGACGACGCTCGGTCTCCTCGACCGAGAGGTCCTGCTGTAGGAGCTGGATGGCCCGCAGCCCCGCGTACGGCACCGCTATGAAGTCCCCCGAATCGATGCGCCCGACGATCCACGCTTCACCCGAGGACGACGAATGGGAATCATCCTGAAAAATCACGCTTCGCCGAACCTGTCAAGGCGGCCTGGACGCCGACCGGGTCCCCCCGCGAGCCGTCGCGGCTCGAGAGGCCGGATCTGGACGGGGCTCACGGGTGGTAGGACTGGTGCGGGCCGACCGCGAGATCGATGGAGCAGGAGCGTATACCGGTGGTCATGGAACAGGAGCGGGCGACCGGAACGGTCGTGGACATCTACACCGACGGGGCGTGCAGCGGGAATCCCGGTCCGGGCGGCTGGGGCGCCGTGCTGCGTTACGGCGAACGCGAAAAGGAGATCCATGGCGGTGAGCCGCAGACGACCAACAACCGCATGGAGCTGATGGCCGCCATCATGGCGCTGGAGACCCTGACCCGGCCGGCCACGGTGCGCCTGCACACCGACAGCACGTACGTGCGCAATGGCATCACCAAGTGGGTGCACGGCTGGCGGCGCAACGGCTGGCAGACGGCGGCGAAGCAGCCGGTCAAGAACGCCGACCTCTGGCAACGGCTGCACGCGGCCACGGCCGCCCACGATGTCGAATGGTTCTGGGTGAAAGGCCACTCCGGCCACCCGGAAAACGACCGCGCCGACGCCCTGGCCCGCAACGGAGTGGCCGCGAACCGCTCGATCCGGTAGCCCGCTGCCGGGCACGCCCTGGGTCGTGATCTTCTCGCAGCATGGGACGCTATCGCGTCGAAATGGTCGGGGACTTTTGCAAGGATGAGTACCCCTTACACCGGAGGAATGATGAGCAACGGCCTGGACACACGCCCCAGCGCGACCACCTATGACGTCGAACGGCTGGTCTCCATGGCGTGGCAGGGGAAAGTCCGCGTGCCGCACTTTCAGCGAGATTTCCGTTGGGGGCGGGAGGATGTGATCCGCCTTTCGACAGTATTGTCAAGGGATATCCGGTGGGAAGCTTGCTGCTCTGGGTGCGGCGGGCACCCAGACAGCGGCTCACCTTGGGAGCGCTCCAAATCGACGCTCCCCGTCTAGATCAGTCGCTCTGGGTGGTCGATGGACAGCAGCGTGTGGTCAGTCTCGCGAACGCGCTGCACGAGGACGGGGGCAAGGGAGTCGCGTTTCGCGCTTGCCTACGACCTGCGCGAAGAAAGGTTCGTTCCTCGGCAATCAGTGGACGTCCCCCATGTGATCCCTCTTCCGACGCTGTTCGATTTGCGGAAGGTGCTGACCTGGTTCGCCGCACACCCTGAAATATCTGACCTTCAGGACAAAGCGTTCAACCTGACCACGGTCCTCCGGCAGTATCCGATACCCGCATATCAGGTCGAGCAGGAGAAGGCCGAGGTCCTCCAGGACATCTTCGACCGGATGAACAACTACGGAAAGCGGCTCAGCAGGGCGGAGATCTTTTCGGCGCTCTATGCCGGCGACGAGGAGGGCAACGACCGGTCTCTGACGATCGACGCGATCTCCGCGCACCTGGACGAGCGCCTCTGGTTCGGGCGGATCGACAACGACACCGTCTTGTACGCGATCCTGGCCCGCCGTGGCCCGGACGTGCAGCGCGAGATCCGGCTGGAGTTCGACGACAGGAACCGTCGCGGGGTCAGCGACTTCCCTGGGGAGGAACGCGACGCCGCGTACCAGGCCGGTGAGGACGCTCTGCATCGGGCCGTGCAGTTCTTGCAGCACGATGCGGGTGTCCCGCACTTCACCCTGCTGCCGTTCCGCTACCTTCTGGATTTCACCGGTGTACGACCTGGTGAGTACGGCTCCGTACATGGGGGAAGGGGAGACCTTGGGGCTGAAGTTCGCCGGCCTGAGGCGATTCGACGCGGTGTCCATCCGCACCTTCGAGCGGCTTGAGAGGCGCCTTGGTGCCGCTGACGCCGGGCTGGCCGATGTCGTCACCGAACTCGTGGCGCGCATACCCCAGGCCCGGGCATCCTGTGAGGGCCTCCTGGCCGGCACACCCGGAATACGTGAGGCCGTCGCCAAGAGCCTCCACTCGCGAAGCCGCACGTTGCTCGCTGGGCGTTGACGGCCCAGGGCCACGACTACCCGACCCCTTGAGGTGACCTTCGGTCGGGGAGTGTTCGACCGGCCGAGTGCGTCCCACCGGTCGCCTCGGGGCGCGCCGGGTGTGGTTGCTCAGAGAGAATTTTCGGGTCAGATATATCGGAGTGCGTTGGCGAGCAATGCCAGCAGGAGTAAAGTGCCCGCGCCGATCAGCGCCATACGCCGGACGGCCGACCAGGCGGCGGACTTCGCGCCCGGGACCTTCCCCTTCGCGTCCGCCACGGCCTTTATGGCCTTGCCTCGTCCGGCCCAGGTGTCCACGGTCCGCTGGAAATGCCGTCCGACGGCGAACAGGATCGTCGCGATGGTGATGATGATCAGTATTCGGCCGTTCGGGCTCATGGCGCGCGCTCCTGCCTGACGAGAAAGCGGGATTCGTGCGCCAAAGTTATTTCATCGCCGGTGCGAGTGTCAGCGGGATCGAGATCTCTCCGCAAGGGCTTATCAATAGGGGAGAATTAATATATCTGCATTTATCGGCAAATGCCGTAATGAGGGTGATGTGGGGGATTTGGCGGTGAAGATGATTGGTCGCAGGCCGATGGGGCCTGCGTGTACGACGTGCGCCTGAGCAAAAGGCGCAGGCGTACAGCCGGAATGCCGGTATAGGGCGTCCGCTTCTGCCGGGCGGCTACGGCCGGACGCGGCGGAGGCGGATGTAGGCGGTCAGGGCCAGGGCACACCACACGACGGTGATCGCCGACAGCTCAGGGAGCGACCGGCTGAGAAAGTACGGCTGGTTCGCCGCGCGGATCCAGCTGATGACCGGGACGGTCAGCCAGGTGATCGGCGCCAGGCTGACCAGCAGTATGGCGGCGTAGCCACCGAGCATGGCGAGGACGGAGACGGCCGGATCCGGCAAGATCGGACGGCTGGTGAGCGCTCCGATGGCGGTGCCGGTGAGCAGCGAGAGCAGATGCAGGGCCAGCCCGGCGACCAGGACCGTCCCGCCGGGCGTCGTGGTGAAACCGATGACCAGCGGTACGACAAGGGCGAAAGCCGCCAGCCCGCTGTTGACCGTGACCACGGCGGCCAGGCCGCTCGCCACCTCACGCCCCGGACGTCCGGCCGCCGTGGCCGAGATCAGCCGCTGCACGTCCGGCTCGGTGTCGAGCAGCCCGCGGGCGGCCCACGCGAACACCGGGACGAGCAGCGCCGCGGAGTCGGCGTATGAGGAGAGCTCCTGACCGGCGGCCACCCGCACCGAGTACAGGATGATCATTATCGCCAGGAGCCCGACGAACGGCTGGATCACGCGATGGGACCGCAGGTAAGCGGCGATCTTGAAGGTGGTGAGTGCCGCTATAGGTCTCATCGCACCTCTGGTCACGCTGGTGTCGTCCCCGGCCGTCGTCGCGCCCCTGGCCGGGCGGACGCCGCCTGGGGTGCCCATTGTGCTCGCGTGCTCCTCGCCCTGCGCGGTCATCGGACCTCCGTCCGGATCACGACTGCGTAGCCCTCGGCCTGGAGCCTGCGCGCCACCGACTCGGCGTCGGCGGCGTCCACCAGGATCTCGATGACCGCCTTCCCCGGAAGCCGGTCCGTGGGCTCCCCTCCCTCACCGGAGCCGGAGCCGGAGTTCGAGCCGGAGCCGGAGCCGGATTCGGAGTCGGATTCGGAGTCGGAGTCGGATTCGGAGTCGGAGTGGATCCCGGAGTTCGAGCCGAAGCTGGAGTGGGTGCCGGTGGAGTGCAGTGGCCCTGTGGGCTGGGCCGGGCGGACCGTGCCGTTCTCGACCTTGAGGTGGACGGCTCCGGGATGGTCGGCCAGGCCGCCCTGGTGGTCGCTGACCACGACGATGCCGCCGCCGCCGGCGACCTCGTCGATGAGTTGGGGCAGCTCGGCACGGGTCTGTGCGTCCAGGCCGGAGAAGGGCTCGTCGAGGATCAGCAGCCCGGGCGGTGCGAGCAGCGCCTGGGCGAGCCCGACCTTGTGGGCGCTCCCCTTGGACAGCTCGCTCAGCGGCACGTCGCGGAAGGTGTCCATCGCCAGCCGCTCGATCCACGGCCCGATCGCCGAGGGGGACACCCCGCGCACCGCCGCCATGCGGGTGAGGTACGTGCTCACGGTGAACGGCTGCTCCACGGGGAAGATCTCGGGGGCGTACCCGACGACGGGCGGCCGGTCGCTGACCGAACCCCGGCTCGGGTGCGTCGTCCCGGCCAGGATCCTGAGCAACGTGGACTTGCCGGCGCCGTTGCGACCCGTGACCTCGGCGACCGTGCCCGGCGGCAGGTCGAGATCCACATCGTGCAGGACCCAGGGGGTGCGACGGGCGTAGCGGAAGGAAAGGTTCGCGAGCCGCATAGGTTCGGCAGCCTACCGTCCGGCCGCTAAGGGGACGGTGAATGCGCTTATCGCACATCTGCGCCCTGGCCGACGGTCCGCGATGGTTTCTGTACCGGATCAGCCGGTGTGGGACGCCGCGTGCGCCAGGGCGCGGCGCAGTTCCTCCGGACCCGACGACACGATGATCGCTCCGCGCCCGCGCACGGCGTACCACCCGTGGTTGATCACCAGAAAGCCGTGATGCGGGAATTCGGCCCGAAGGCGGCCCAGCCCCGCCCGCACCCAGTGTTCGTATCGGCCGAGCCCGGCCGTCCTCGGCCCGGTCGTCATGACGACGGCCGCCCGGCGGCGGTGAACAGGGCCCACACCAGATGCCCGGCCGCCGGATCACCCTGGCAGCCGACCCGGCAGGCTAGCCGGCGTACGGTGAGCAGCCCACGTCCGCTCTCCGTCAGGTCTCCATCGAGGTCGTGATCGTCCCGGCCGGACGCCGGAGAGGTACGCGGCGTATCTGGCTGTATGTCCTTGATGGCCACGGCGAGGTCCGGCGACCGGTCACCACCCAGGTCGTACACCCCGACGCGGATGTCGCTCGGCCGGCGGACCAGTTCGAGGACGAGGTACCCGCCTGGATCGCCGGACCTCGTGTGCAGGAGGGCGTTATTCACCAGCTCGGCCGCGACGAACTCCGCGTCGTCCACCCAGTGGGTGTCGGCCAGGAGGCATCTCACCAGGGCTCGCGCTCTGGACGCCTGCTCGCGAAGACCGGGAAACGTCCGGCGCCACACCATCTCGGATTCCGCACCCGTCACGGGTTCCGCCCTCATCACGAGTTCCGCATCCATCTCGGGGTTCGCCACCCCGTCGTAGGCGGCCTGGCTCTCGGTGGTTCGGTCGGCCACGTGGGCCACCTCCTCTGGATCGCGCGGCGGGCTGGTCCCGCACCGTCCAGCACTGTCGCCTCTCTCGCTCCCGGCGGCAGCCCCCAGCGCATGAGCAGGAACCGATCACCCCGCAGGCATGCTGACCTGCGATAACCGGGGGAGAGCGCCGCAGGGATCCTGCACCCCGACCCGGCGTGATCCACCAACCGGCCGCGCTCCGTCACGCACAGCCGTCGCCTTGGCCGGCCGTCCGGGTGCGGCCTGATCCGATTTGATGATCAACGGAGCCCGGCGGGGGTGCCGGAGGAAAGTACGGGTCAGCGGCGGGGTAGCACGCCCAGGAGGGTCGCGGTCAGGGCCAGCTTCAGGTATTCCTCCAGCTCCAAGTGAAAGCGGGCCAGCTCGGGTTCGGCCTGGTAGGCCGCCTGCAGGCTGGGTGGGGGTGTGCTGTACGCCGACAGAGCGCCGGCCATGACCATGGTCTGCAGGCTGAACAGTGTCGCGTTCTTGCCCAGCTCCGGAAGGTGCCTCTGGATCAGGGCGGTCATGGTTGTCAGGCGTTCCAGGGAGGCGCGCTTGTAGCGTGCTACGACCTCGACGGAGACGTTGTGTTCCAGGACGCTGCCCTGTGCGCCGAAGAGGTCGCACAGCACCACCCTGCCGGAGAGCGAGCGGCTGAGGATCTCGGCCACCGCTGCCGCCCGCTCGGCCATGGGTAGCTTTTCGTCGATGCCGGCGGCCAACTCGCCTGCCAGCAGCCCCAGGGCTTCGCGGTGGATCGCGAGGGCCGCACGCTGGTCCCCGCGCCCCGCGGATGCCCCCGGACCCTGATTCCTCCGCCCCAGCGGATGGTTCTCCGGCGCCGAAGCGGCCGGCCATAGGTACGGCGACACCGGCGCCACCCTTACGGCGACCGACCGGCGAACGTTCGTGGAACGCCACGACAGCCCGGACTGCAACCAAGCGAGTTCTTATACTGTTAGTAGCAGATCCTATACTCTCTGTTGTAATCCATTTACCTGGCCTGTTGAGAGACCAGGTCACAAGCATGAGCTCGGAAGGCGCCGATCATGACCGGAGAGGGTTACCGCATCCTGTTAAACGCGCGGCGGCGCGGCGATGTGCTGCGGGCCAAGGGGTTCACCTATGACCAGATCGCCGACGTGCTGGCGCTGGATCATCAGGTCAGTCCGCTGCGGCTCTACCGGTTCGCGCACGGCCGCACGGTGTCCGATGTGGTCAACGCCTTCAACGACCTGGACCCGGCTGGAGCCGCCAGCCTGCGTGACGCCCGGTTGTACGACTACGAGATCCATCCGGGGGCCGGTCGCCGCCCGCCGGTCCGCGCGCTGACCACGCTGGCCCGGATCTACCAGACCACCGCCCGCCGTCTGGTCGGCGACGACGACTATGCCACCTACAGTCCGCTCGACCGCCAGGCACTCAACGCCACCGACTACCGTCACCTCGACCCCTGTCAGCCCACCCACCACAGCCGCGTGGCGGCCGGCGCGTCTCGTGCGAGCATGGAGGCGACCGCCGCGAAGTGGACGGCACAGATGCCGGAGGCAGCCTGCGGGCTCTCTCCCGCGAACTGCGCTGAGGTTCTCCGGGTGCTCAGCGCCGAGGAGGCCGACGTGCGCCGACGCGAGTTGCTGTTCGAGCTGGCCCTTGCCCTCGGCGGCCCGCCTGCCCTCGGCCTGCTACGGCACCTCTCCCCGGACGAGGGGCTACGGCTCGCCAACGCGTTGCGCACCCCCGGCCGCGTCGATGCCGCGACCGTCACCAGCTTGGAGGAACTGATCGCCCACAGTTGGCGGCTGGACGAGACACACGGCCCGGCGACCCTTATCCACATGGCCGACACCCAGCGCGACCTGGTAGCCCGCCTGCTCAAGAGCTACTCACTGTCCCCGGTCCTCCGCGACCGCCTCATCACCGCCTACTGGAGCCTCAGCCACCTGGGCGGCTGGCTGCACTACGACTCTGGTCACTACGTCGGTGCCTCGAAGCGTTACGAGGAAGGCTTGGGGGCGGCGTACGAGCTGGATGACGCCACGCTCATCGCGCACCTCCACGGGCTCCTGGCCCACTCCTGGCGTTATCAGGGAAAACCAGCCATAGCGTTAACCCACGCTTTCGCTGCTGAGGGTTGGGCTCGTAGATGCTCCGATTCCTTGCAAATGGCCGCCACCGCAACCAGTCTGGCCCGCGCGCTGGCGGTCGACGGTAACTCCGCCGGAAGCTTGCATGCCATGGATCGGGCTATGAAGCTGGTGGATCAACCACGTAATGGCGAAGATCGTCCGCACCTTCGCTGGCTCTCGCCCGAGCGAGTCCAACGCAATACTGGATTCTGTCTCGCCAGGCTGAACCAACCTGACGCGGTGATCGCGGAAAGCCAGAAGACGCTGGCATCCCTGCCTGATCACGTAGTGCGGGAACGCGCGTTCGTTTTGCTGGAATACGCTCAAGCTCTCATACTGAAGCGAGAAATCCCAGCGGCCTGTGACCAGCTCATGGCGACTATCCGCATCGCGAAGCAGCACAGCTCGGCCCGACTTGGACAAAGCCTTCATGCCACTCGGCGCCGTCTCCAGCCCTGGGCGACCAACGCTTACGTCCGTGATCTCGATGAAGGACTACGCGGCCTCGGTCTCACACCAGGCCCGATGCCCGGTCGATGAGACGGGGAGGGGTCACATTCAGATTGCGTCACCCTCAAGAGGAGCGAGTGGCCAGTAGAGTCGTCAGAATGCGACGTGTCGCCGTGTGCGCTTTTGTCCTTCTGCTGGCCGCTGCGTGCAGTAGAAGCAGTCCCACTCTTCTTGGAGCCACGAGAGTAATGGTCCAGGATGGCACGGAACTCATGGCGTCTCAGTCTATGGAGAACAAAAGAGTCATCGACCAAGGCGGTGAGGGTGGTGACGATCCTGTCGGTTGTCCGGAAGGCACTTCGCGCCGCACATATCAGGCTACCGGTGATTTCGGTAAGGTCGATGGGACGACATCGGCAGAGTTGGCCGACTTAACGGCCAAGCCTATGCGATCTTCACTGCGCGTTCTGGGCTATGAGCTTGATCGTAGTGTCAGTTCGGTCAATGATCCGGGACAGAGCATCGGAGTTTTCCATAAGAAGGATCCCGGCATCACATTTACTCTGATCGTGCAAGCTGCTGTTCCTAATATCAAGGTGAGTGCCAAGACAGATTGCCTTCCGATGAGTTGACATTCAGGGTGATGCGGTCACCTGCTCGGCCTCCTTTCGCATCCGCTGTGCGGTGGATCGAAGATTGCGTGCGGACAAGAGGCATTGCTCTATGAGGCGATCTATATCCGATCGATGCAGGCTGCTCTCTCGCTCGAAGCGCTGTGCCGCAGGCCCGGTCCAGATTGGACCCCCTTCCACAGATCCAGTCTTGATCTGGTCGAACAGTGTGCCTAGATCCTGAGCGTACTTATCAAATCGGGCCGCGAGTAGCTCCCTTTCCTCGGCCTGACGTTGCAGCTCACCACCGCTTGCCATGACTACCCTCCCCGTTCTTTGAGAGCTTCAAGTACTACTGGTAACAGTAAGCCTCGGAAAGTGTTCTTGGTATATTTCACATCACTCTTGCTTAATGGACTAAGGCCATGCTGCTGCCGAGAGGCGACGAAAGCGGCCATCTGCCGATTGACCAGGGCATTGGTCAGTCTGGTGGCCTCCTCAGGAGGTGCTCCGTCCCACAGTTCGCTCAAAAGGTCCTGCCCGGGGTTCTTCACATAGAGATCGGCTGCCTTTCCAATGGCCGTTTCCAGAACAAGATGGCCACCTACTCCACCGCTGAAAGCGCCTACGGCGAGGTCCAGTGGGAAGAGCATGAGCTGGATCTGTGTGTCTCGGGCCTCCTCTTCGCTGAGGTCAGCCTTGTGAAGTCCGCCTATCAGCAGCGAGGCTACTGCGGCGGCGACGCTTGCCCTGCCAAAGAACACGTTCCGCTGCTTCTGCCGCTCACCTTCGGTAGCGGCGTCGCCGAACGGGTGCCCCTCACCCAGGTCCACCTTGCCGACAAAGGCTGTGTAGTTCTTCTCCAACACCGACAATGCCGCAGGATCACGAGACAGACTTCCCAAGAACATCGTGATCTCGGAAGCCGATAAGTCCTTCCAAGCAGCCGGCTTGACGGCCTCGTTTTCGGGGTCCGATGCCATCCAGATCCTCGCGAAGTCCGGCAGGTATTGACGAATGTGTTCGGCTAGAACCGGAGAGATGGGTGAGGGGGTCGGCATTCCGGTTCTCTGGTCGGTCGAGGGCGTCAGTGAAGACCAGGCGGCGGGGTCGCCGAGGGCTTTGATGGTGTTGATCCAGGCGGTGCGGCGGAGGGTGTCGTCGCCGGCTTCGGGGGCGAGGGCCTTGTTCAAGGCGTCGGCCAGCATCTTTTCGAAGCCTGGCGTGGCGGTGCCTTTGACGGTCGCGGGGCGCAGCAGCAGTTCGGCGGTGTCGGGGTCGGCCAGGAGTTGCTGGGTGGCTGCGATGTCATGGGTCAGGGACTTGACGAGCCAGTGGGTGTTCCAGTTGAGGTCAGGGCTCTTGGAGCCGCTGGCTTTGGCGAGCTTGGTCCCGGCGGCCACGATGAACGAGGTGGATTGCGGTGCGAGTGCCAGCAGCACGGCCAGGTCGCTGAGCGGGGTCTTGTCGAGCAGGCGGGTGCGCAGATCGGCGGGGGCGGCGCCGGTGGGGTCGGCGGCGGCGAACGCCTCGGCCAGCGGCCCCAGCTGCTTGCGCACTCTGGCCAGGTCGGTGGGGTCGTACCCGATGCGGTTGTTCTGGTCGTTGAGGCTCGCGGCGCGCAGGATGCCGGCGAACGCCGAGGCGCCGAGCTGGTTGAGCAACCCCGCGGCGTACTCGGGATCACTGGCTTTGCCCTGCCGGTCGGCCAGGGCCGACAGCAGCTCGCGCCGGTTCGTCACGGTGGGGTCGGCCTGGTACGCGGCCCAGGCCGCTTTCACGAGGTCACCCGCGATGATCCCGGCGGCGTGGGCGGACGCGGCGCTGGGGAAGGGGAACTCCGCGCCCTTCACTCCGTCCTTGGACGACGCGTTCTCGATGCGCTCGATGGTCTGAGCGCGCCAGGAGAGGTCGGCGTGGGCGGCGGTGAGGAACTGGAGGCAGCGGTCCAGGACCTCGGTGGCCGGGCCTGCGGGCCAGTCGACCCCGGCTTGGGTGATCGAAGCCGACAGATAGGGCTTCAACGCCGCAGCGCGCTGGGCGGTTTCTCCCAGAGCGGTAATCAGTAACCGCACCCCATGCGGATTTAAGCCGACAAATTCCCCCATTGTCCCTGGTCTCCTCGCGGGTAGAGATTCCAGAGCGGATGCCATCGCATCGTAGCGGGGAAAGTGTGGCGGCAGAAAGCCAGTCGTGGCCCTACGAGCAGGGCCAGGTCACACCAAGCGGACGCCTCTGCCCGCGTTCCCGCGAAAGTCCGCCAGGCAGAGGCGCCGGAACCAAGAATGCCGCCGAACCGGAAACAGCTCGACCCCCACATCCCGGTAATCGACCCACCATTCTCCGCAGGCATCGACCAGGGATGACGCACCCGAATTCCAGCTCCGCACCCACGGAACGGCCACGGTCCTCCCAACCGGTGCAAACGGTACCCGGCGACAGGAGAGCGCGGCGGAGACGGCGGACAGACGCAGGGGAGGCGTACCGCACCGGAGGGCGGTGATAGTGGCGGGCTCGGGCCCCAAGGGCGCGGGAGGTGATTGGGGGTATAACAGCTCTCTGTCCGGGTTTGAGAGGAAAGCCAATCGATGTCGCTTCCGTTTGCAATGTTGTCGTGTTTGCCGTGAGTGCGCTGTACGTGTAGGTCGAGATCGACTAGGCTGCCGAGTCCATCGGGTGGGGTGTTGGGGGACTTTATGCCGGACCGGAATCAATTGGTGGCCGATCAGGCGCTTCTCCGAGGCCTGGCCGATGCCGTCCATGAGGTGGGCGGGCTGATCGGCAAGGGTCGTGAGAAGTTCCAGGCGGTGAAGGGCGAGATTCCAGTCGTCGTGACCGAGGACGACTACGGCCATGCCTACATGGAGCAGCACCAGGCTCGTCTAGAGGCGATCGACGCGGCGCTGGGCTTCCTGCGGGAAAGGCTGCAGGAGGATTACACGCAGCGACTGCGGCAGGCCCAGCTCAACTACCAACAGGCGGAAGCTCTCTCGACGATCCAGCCCCGGTAGGAGCGGGGATGGGTATGGATCTTGACGATCTTCCTGGTCCTTTCCGGTCGCTCGTGCCGTATCTCACGGGGGGAATTTATCCCGATGCCGAGGTGGACGAGCTGGTGGCGGCCAGTGAGGCGCTCGCCGGGTGCGCTGAGTGGCTCAAGGGGGTGCGGGAGCAGGAGGTGGCGAGGGTCGACTCCTTGCTCGGTGATGTCGGCTGGCAGGGAGCTGCGCAGGAGCAGTTCGCCGAACTGTGGAAGGGCCTGGGAGGTCAGGGTTCGGCGCCAGTGGGGGTCGCCGAGTTCGTCGCCCAGATCGAGCAGGCGATCGCCGTGGAGGCCGAGGCCCTGCGTGAGCACGCGGTGCGCACGCAGTACACCCAGTGGATGACCTGGGCCACGCTGATCGCCCTGGCGATCGCGATCGTGGCGTTGATATGGAACCCCGCTGGCTGGGCGGTGATCCAGCCGCGGGTTCTGCTGACCCGGCTGTCGCTGGAGCAGTTGAAACGTCAAGTGCTGATCAACATGCTGAAGTTCGGCGCGATCTCAGGGGGCATGGACCTGGGGGTGCAGGCCGCTCAGATGGTGGCGCCGGGGGGTATACGGGAGACCGGTGATTTCGACTGGTCCTCGATCGGGATGTCGACGGCGACCGGTCTCGCGGGCGGGGCGCTGTTCAGCGGGCTCGGTTTCGCGGCCGCGCGACTGCCGCACGCTGGACTGGCCGGATTCTCCCAGGGCATCTGGGGCCAGGCGGCCATCGGCGGGGTGTCCAACGTCGGGGCGGCGGTGCCCCTGCTGGCCCTGAGCGGCGATCTCGACGGCACGCACCTGCTCCAGGCACTGACATCCGGCGTGGTGGGAAGCGTCGGGCCCACCCCCCACCATGGCGATGCCCAAGCCGTACCCGGAACGTCCCTCCACACGTCCACCACCGAGGGTGGTGCGGCACCGGCTCACACGGCACTGTCGGGACTCGCGTCCACCACCGAGGGTGGTGCGGCACCGGCTCACACGGCACTGTCGGGACTCGCGTCCACCGACGCCGGACATGCCGGTTCGCTGGTCGGGGGCAGTGAAGGAGCCGCCCAGTCCAGTCGTCCCGGCGCGTCCTCCACGGCAGCGGGCACTCACGGGGAATCCCGCCCGCCGTTGGCCCAGTCCACCGTCCACTCCTCAGCTGGGACGCTCGGCGGTATGGGCACCGCCCTGGCCGGCGCCGGGGATCCGCCTGTGCATCCAGCGGCGATCAAGTCCGACCCGGTCGTTCCCCTGCGAACCACGGAGACCGGTCCGGCGGGGACCGCGTCCACCGGCCCTGGTGGCACCATCGACAAGATCATCAATGCGCATTCCGCGCCGGCTCATTCACCGGGTGAGAGTTCCGGGCCGCCTGCGTGGGCTGGGGCCGATCCCGGGGCGGTTTCAGCGGGTAGGACGATCGCGGCCGCCACTGGTACCGCCGGCTTGACGATCGGGGAGAGTGAGACTCTCGGCCGGGTCGCTCAGGCTGTAGAACATCTGACGCCGGGAAGCCGGTCCGTCGTGCCGGGGGAGCAGGTCCTTAAGTTGGCCGGTGACGTCGGATTGCGTCCTGGCGACACTCCTGCCGCCAATGCGGTGCGGAACCTGGTGGCACTGTTCGATCAAGCCGAGCGCAGCGAGTACGTCCGGTTCGATCCGTCGAGAGCGACGACGGGGGCGGAACTGGCACACACCCTGAAAGAGTTCAAGGAGTGGAGTTCCGGGCGCAGTGACGCGGGGTGGGCAAGGCGTCGGGCGGAGACGGACGTGTCGTACTGGGAGTCGCGATCGGCGCAGGCGAGTCGTGACGGAGTGCCCTCGACGTCTCCGCGAATGCGCGAGATTCAGACGAACATTGTCGAGAAGCGCCTGGATCTGCAGAGGGCGCAGCGTGAAGAGCAGCGGCTCCTGGGGGAGGCAGGCCCGAAGTCGAGGAGGGCGGCTGATCCCGGCGTGGGAGGAGAGGCTCGCGTTTCGCCACCATGGTCCCAGCGTTCTAGTCTTATCGGTCACGATCAGATCGTCCCGGCCAGGGGAGACTGGATCGCGAATCAGGCGCACTTGTGGGCGCCTGATAGGCCCCCTGGTCTGGATTACTCGCTTGGCCATATGAGCATGATTCTCGATCCCTCGGGCGACATCTCCGTTGCCCGGATGGCCGACAACTTGTATCGGTTCGCCGATGAGGTGGGGATCGACAAGGGCGATCCGCATACCGTCAAGGAGCCGTACACCCTCACCGAACTGCACAGGGTTTATACGGGGGCGGAGCTGAGTGGGGTCCCGGCCTTCGATCCGCTGAGGGCCGGCAACCGGGCCGAGTTGACCGAGGCGCTGAAGGGGTATCTCGAATGGGAACGAGCCGGTGCCGGCCGGACCTCGGCGCATCATGTCCCTGCCGGCGTTGACCTGACTCCAGCAGAGACGCCGACTCCCGCGCCGGCTCATTCACCGGGTGAGAGTTCCGGGCCGCCTGCGTGGGCTGGGGCCGATCCCGGGGCGGTTTCAGCGGGTAGGACGATCGCGGCCGCCACTGGTACCGCCGGCTTGACGATCGGGGAGAGTGAGACTCTCGGCCGGATCGTCATGCACGTGGACCATCTGACGCCGGACAGCCGGTCGACCTCACCGGGAGAGCTGGTCCTTGATCTGGCCAGGCAGGTCGGAGATCTGGACCGGCAGGTCGGACTAGGCCCTGCCGAGACCCGTGCCGCCAATGCGGTGCGGAACCTGGTGAAGCTCTACGACCAGGCCATGCAAAGCGGGTACATCCGCTTTGATCTGTCGGGAGTCCCGACGGTGGGAGAACTTGCAGCCAGGTTGCGATCGTACCGAGAATGGCATGAGGGCGACGTTGCCGCCAGGCAGGCAAGGCTCAGGACGGAGGAGTTCCTGCGGCGCCAGGAGGCAGAAGTGGCGCGGCTACTTCAGGCCCCAGATCTTACGAACCGGCAACGGGGTGCTATTGAAGCTGAGCTCACCAAGACCTATCTGAAGCTCGACAGGGCGATAGAGGCCGAGAAAGCGTCCCAGATGGAGGCAGGCTCCAAGTCGAGGAGGGTGACCGATCCCGGCCTGGGAGGAGCGGCGCGCTATTCACCAATCTGGTCAAGGCTTCCTGATCGTGTCGTACATGATGAGATCGCCCCCGAATGGGGAAGAAGCGTCGCGAGGTACGCGAATGTGCGGCCGCTTGACATGCCCACCGGTATGGCGTACGCGCTTGGCCATATGGGCAGGATTCTCGATCCCGCAACTGACGGTTCCCCTTCCCGGATGGCTGATCAACTTTACCGGTTCGCCGATGAGGTGGGGATCGACAAGGGCGGTCCGCATACCGTCAAGGAGCCGTACACCCTCACCGAATTGCACAGGGTTTATAGGGGGGCGGAGCTAAGTGGGGTCCCGGCTTTCGATCCGTTGCGGGCGGCCAACCGGGCCGAGTTGGCCGAGGCGCTGAAGGGGTTTCTACAAGAGGAGCGCGCTGTTGCCGGTCAGGCGCCGGTTCGACACGCTCCGGGGAGCGTTGAGCCGGCTCCACGAGAGGCACCGCGTCCTACCCATGATCAGCAGCCACATGAGGTGCTCAAGGCGCATCGCCCGGGCCTTGCAGACCGGCCGCGGCCGCTCGACATACCCCATGCCGGCGTTTCGGCACATGTGGCGGGCATTCATGAAGCAGGCGCCCCTGCGCACATCGCAGAAGCCGCATCGGCGGGCTCTCGACCCCTCAGAACCGGTGACGTTGAATCCGCCATCACTTCACCCGGTGGGCCGGACCTGATTCATGAGCAGCGCGTTGTAGGTTCGGACGACGCGCTCGCGACTCACGATCTCCCATCATCGGCACGTCCGCATGGGCGGTCGGTCGCAGATATGGCGGGGCTTTCCTCCTCGGATCAGATGTACAAGATTCTCGAACCTTCCCTGGTGAACGGAGAGTCACGCCGCCGTGCCTTCTTGGAATTCGCGGCAGAGCTGGATCTGACCGCCTCATACATTCCTGAATCACTCAAGCGCGTGTATGAGAAGGCGCAAGAGAATGGATTCGCTCCAGAGTTGTCTCGGAACCGGGCAGAGCTGGTCGACACGCTGAAACGTTCGATGGCACAGGATCCAATGCTATGGAGGGGTTACAACTCGAAACTGTCAACGGCGCTCGGGGAGGCTGACGATGCGGCGTTCCGAGCGCTCGGCGAGATGTCCACGATGAATGAGGATTTCTACTACCGGCGGCCCAGTGAACTTAGTCACATAAAGATCGCGATGAAGATCGGAATTGACCAATGGGTGCCGGAATTGGTCAAGATGTATCAACATGCTCAGGCTGAGGGGTTCATGAAGGGCTCGTTCTGGACGAGCATGCTTGACTATAGGGACTCCGACCCTCTGCTGTGGAAGGGGCGAGAGACCGCTCACCTGCTAGGTCGTTATACGGAGCTGAGCGATGAGGCATATCGCGGTCTTGCTCGAATGGGCCAGATCACCGGGATGGATGTCCCAACCTCCGTCCGAGGGGGAGCCAATCCAATTGAGAGGATCGCTCAGGAACTGGAACTGATCGGTGGGAAATGGTCGGTTGTAGAGCTCTACCGACGTGCCGAGGAAGCCGGCCTGAACCCGGCCTCGGCCCGCGACGGCCGACAGCTTGTCGATGTCTTGAAGCGATACGCAGAGATGAATCCAACATGGGAGACACCATGGCTGCCCCATGCTTTTGGCGAAGAGGCCCAGTTGACCATCGGCGGTGGGCGCGTTGGTGGCTTTCCCGCAAAAAGCGGAATAGCCATCAACATCGTCGTGGACGCAAAACCCGATATCGTGGGGGATGTAGGCCACCTTCCGCTGCGAACCGCGTCGATCGATCGAGTCTACTTCGAGTGCGTGCCATTCACCGCGTTCACCGGTGACAATCGGGGTGCGCTCGCGGCCGTGGCACGGGTGCTGCGACCAGGAGGTGAACTCAGACTGTTAACGGGAAGTCTGGCTCCGATCGACGCTATCCGCGAGGACCTCACTCGTCTCGGCTTCATCGATATCAAGATCAATAACTATGACGGGTATGACATCACGGCTCGCACGCCCGCGTCGACGGAGTGACCTCCAAGCGATGTCGGGGCCGGTGGCCTCCGTCAACCGGTCCCTCCTCGGTCTCGCCGCCGCCGTCACCATCTTGAGGTTTCTTGCGCGGCAGGCCACCTTGGTTCCGTCGAGCAGCGTGCCCGCAGTCGGTCACCGGGACGGCGGACCCGGAGAGTCAGCCCGGCGTTGACGGGATGAGCGGCGACGCGCACTCGGAAGGTTGCCGCTGGCCGCCAACTTACTTCGCTGACGCGCCTGTTTAAGCAGGCCCAGGAATTGGGATTGGCTCCCGAGCTTTCTCGGGATCGGACCGAGCTGGTCAACACGCTCGTGCCTACGATGACACTGGACCCCCTGCTGTGGAGAGGTTATAACACCAGGGGTTTGCAGCGGTTGGGGGAGGCGCCTGACGATGCGGCAATCGGGGCGTACGCCGTGTTGGACGCTAATTCCCCCGACTATCTGAGAGATGAGTTGGGGGTCACCAATATTCAATGGCTGCCGGAGCTGGTCAAACTTTATCAACGTGCCCAGGCTGAAGGGTTCGCTCCGGAGTCGGCCGGATCTCCCGCCGAGCTCGCACAGAGGTTGAGGCTCTACAAGGACTCCGACCCTGTGCTGTGGACGGGGCGGGAACTGGCTCAGCGGTTGGGGCGCTTTACGGAGCTGAGTGATGAGGCGTTCCGAGGTCTGGCCCGGATGGGCGAGATCACCGGCCTCGGGGGCGTCGGTAGTGCAGTCCGAGGCGGGATCGCCTTCTGGAGTGACGACGGGGGAGCGTTCGCGGAAATACTCCGGGTACTGCGACCGGGCGGCGAGTTGAGAGTGACCACGGGAGGGAAGGCTCCGTCCATCGAAATCTGGGAGCGAATGGCCAGCCTCGGCTTCGTCGACATCAAGATCGAGGACATCGAGGCGAAGGACATCAGGGCTCGATTGCCCCGGTCGACGGAGTGAGGTGCGGGCGAGGCCATGCTCCGGCACCAGGACTGGGGCAGCGGCCGGTCCGTGGGTTACCGGGAGTGCCCGGGTTCGCCGGATCTGCCGGCGCCTGGATTTCGCCACCGCGTCCGATCAGAATGGGGAGCCTGGTGTAGAGGTGGCACCGGATCGGAGGGACGACGGCGTGAACCGTTTTCCGCGTGTGCTGGGAGTGCGGACCGGATACGACCCCGAGCAGGTCGACGCCCTTATCCAGCGCATCGAGGCCACATTGGGCCGAGGTCTGCTGGAGGGCCCCCCGGTCACCGCCGACGAGATCCGCATGTCCCGCTTCAACACGAAACTGGGCGGATACAACGAGGTCGCGGTCGACTACGCGCTGGACGCCTTCGTGGTGGCGGTGGAGACCCGCGGCCGTCCTGCCCGGGCCATCCCGCAGGCAGGGGACGAGCTACCGGACGAACAGGCTCAGGCGCCGTGGGAGGGAGCCCATTCCATAACCGGGGCGACTTCACCGGAAGTACCCGCCTATGGCGCACCGGTGGAGGGAAATGGATCGCGGGCGAAGATCCGGCCGTTCGGCGGACCGGGGGGGTCTCCGGCGGGGTCGGGAGGCGGGGAGGCGGGCAGCGCGGCGGAGTCGTCCCATGAGTCGCCGGAGGAGTTGATGGAGGAGGACGAGGCGCCCACCCTTCCCGAACTGGCGAAGCCGATCGGAGGACCGGGGAGTCCGGTCGGGGTGTCCGGGTACACGACCGGTGAGCGGGGCAAGCCGTTCGGGGAGCCTGGAACGGCGTTCGGGGAACCGGGGTATCCGGTCGAAGGACTCGGGAAGCCGCTCAGGGAACCAGGTAAGCCAATCGGAGGACCGGGGAATGAGGTCGGGGGGCGTCCCGGGAGGCCGGGCGGGGAACGTTGGGAGTCCAGGAGTGTTACCGGTGAACCGGCGAAAGGCACCGGGGGTCTGGGCCGGTCCGACGCCTCTGTCGCCGCCGACGAACCTGCGGTGGCCGAGGCGCTGACGGCGGCCTGGATGGAGACGCAGGCGGTGCGGGTCGAGCGGGTGCTCTTCCGCCCGGGACGGCTCGGGGCCGGGTACAACGAGGACGAGGTCGACGTCTTCCTCGACCGCATCGTGGCCACCCTGCGCGGTACGACCGGCCACCCGCTCACGGCCGAACAGGTGAGGAAGGCGACGTTCTCCACCGTGGTCTTCAAGTCGGGCTACGCCGTGGCCCAGGTCGACGCCTTCCTCGCGGAGATCGCCGACGTCCTCGACCGCGGCGACGCACGAGTGGAAGACCAGGAACAGCGGGTCTGACGCCGGCCGGGCGGGTTAGCGGGTGCCCCAGGAGTAGGTCTGTTTGCGGAGTTTGAGGTAGACGAAGGTCTCGGTGGCGCGGACCGTGGGGATGGCGCGGATCTTGCCGAGGATCTCCAGGAGGTGGTTGTCGCCCTCGCAGACGACCTCCACCATGATGTCGAGCGAGCCCGCCGTGAGGACGACGTAGTCGATCTCGTCGATCGATGACAGTTTGTCGGCGACCGTCTCAAGGTCGCCCTCGCACTTGATGCCGATCATCGCCTGCCGTGGGAAGCCCAGCGTGAGCGGATCGGTCACGGCGACGATCTGCATGACCCCGGCGTCGAGCAGTCGCTGCACGCGCTGGCGCACGGCCGCCTCGGACAGCCCGACGGCCTTGCCTATGGCCGCGTACGCCTTGCGCCCGTCGGCCTGCAACTCCTCGATGATTTGCTTGGAGATCTCGTCCAGAACCACCGGACCTGGTCTGGCGTCGTGGTTGTTTTCCCGTCGCGCCTTCGGCGGCGTCGTCATCTCGGTACGTCCTCCCTGGCACCCCGTCGATCACCGCGAGCGTGGCACCCTGCGGCTGCCCACCCGAGCCTGGCGGCATCACGCCTGCTACCGCAAACCCGTTACGGGGCCGTCCCCGCCATGTTGCCGTCTTGGTGCGACATGTTGTCAGCTCATGGTCCACTGTCAAGCGAATTCGTAGCGATTTGATATATTCGCGACGAAATCCCTTGTTGTTGGCTCTGGTCTCTGTCAGAGTCGCCACAACTAGCCACCTCCCGAGGAGGTCAACGTTGACCACCCGTCTGCAGAACTTCATCAACGGTGAGCTTGTCGACGCCAAGAGCGGCCGGTTCTCCGATGTGATCGATCCGAGCACCGGGGAGGTCTACCTCCAGGCGCCGGTCTCCGGCCAGGAGGACGTCGACGCAGCCTACGCCGCGGCGATCTCCGCGTTCGAATCGTGGGGGCAGACAACGCCGGCCGAGCGCGCCGGCTACCTGTTGAAGATCGCTGACGCCATCGAAGCACGAGGCGAGGAGCTTGTCGAGGCGGAGTGCCTCAACACCGGCAAGCCCCGCGCCCGCATGGCGGAGGACGAGATCCCGCCCGCCGCCGACCACTTCCGCTTCTTCGCGGGAGCGGCCCGTACGCTCGAAGGCCCGACCTCCGGCGAGTTCCTCGCCGACCACACCTCGGTGATCCGGCACGAGCCGATCGGCGTCGTGGGGCAGGTCACCCCCTGGAACTACCCCATGATGATGGCCGTCTGGAAGATCGCCCCGGCGCTGGCCGCGGGCAACACGGTCGTCCTCAAGCCCTCCGACACCACCCCGGTCTCCACGGTGAAGCTGGCCGAGATCATGGGCGAGATCCTGCCGGCCGGTGTCTTCAACGTCGTCGTCGGCGACCGGGAGACCGGCGCCAAGGTCGTGGGCCACCCGTCCGCCTCCATGGTCGCCATCACCGGCTCGGTCGGCGCGGGCGTGCAGGTCGCCAAGTCCGCGGCCGACGACCTCAAGCGGGTCCACCTGGAGCTGGGCGGCAAGGCGCCGGTCGTCGTGTTCGACGACGTCAAGGACATCGGCGCGGTCGCCGAGGCCATCGCGGGCGCCGGCCTCTACAACGCCGGCCAGGACTGCACCGCCGCCTGCCGCGTGCTCGTCCACGAGAGCATCCACGAGCCCTTCCTGGCGGCGCTGGCCGAGGCGGCCGCGGCGACCAAGACCGGTGGCCTGGACGCCGAGGACGCCTACTACGGCCCCCTCAACAACGAGAACCAGCTCGCCCGCGTCGAGGGCTTCCTCAAGCGCGTGCCCGGCCACGCGAAGGTGGTCACCGGCGGCAGGCGGATCGGCGAGAAGGGGTACCTGTTCGAGCCGACCGTCGTGGACGGCCTGCGGCAGGACGACGAGATGATCCAGACCGAGGTCTTCGGGCCGGTCATCACGGTGCAGACCTTCTCCGACGAGGCCGAGGCCCTCACCAAGGCCAACGATGTCATGTTCGGGTTGTCGGCGTCGGTGTGGACCTCCGACCACGGCCGCGCGATGCGGATGTCCCGGCGACTGGACTTCGGCGTCGTCTGGGTGAACACCCATATCCCATTCGTCTCGGAGATGCCGCACGGCGGCTTCAAGCACTCGGGCTACGGCAAGGACCTGTCGGTCTTCGGCCTGCACGACTACACCCGGGTCAAGCACGTCATGCACTACATCGGTGAATGACGGCCGAGCCGGCGCACATGCACTACATCGACGGTCAGCCGTCGACATAGAAGAGGGATAGCCTGGAATGATCGAAATCCAGGCGGGCAAGGAGGCGGTCTCCGCGGCCGCCTCCGACATCTCCCCGGTGCCCGCCATCGAACTCGACGGGGTCGTCAAGGAATATCTAGCGCACGGTGAGGTCGTACAGGCCGTCAAGGGGGTCAGCCTCTCGATCTCCGAGGGTGAGTTCTTCTCGATGCTCGGTCCCTCCGGCTGCGGCAAGACCACCACCATGCGGATGATCGCCGGGTTCGAGGACCCCACCCGGGGGACCGTCTGGCTGCACGGGCATGACGTCACCGACGTACCGCCGAACAAGCGCGACGTGAACATGGTGTTCCAGTCCTACGCCCTCTTCCCGCACATGAACGTGTGGGAGAACGTGGCCTTCGGCCTGCGGCGCAAGCGCGTGCCCGACCAGGAGATCAAGCGCCGCGTCGGCGAGATGCTGGAGATCGTCGATCTCACCGGCCGCGAGAAGCGGCGCCCGCGTGAGATGTCGGGCGGCCAGCAGCAGCGGGTCGCGCTGGCCCGGGCGCTGGTCAACAACCCCCGCGCCCTGCTGCTTGACGAGCCCCTCGGCGCGCTGGACCTCAAGCTGCGTCAGGCCATGCAGATCGAGCTGAAGAGAATCCAGCGCGAGGTCGGCATCACGTTCGTCTACGTCACCCATGACCAGAACGAGGCGCTCACCATGAGCGACCGTATCGCCGTCATGAACGACGGCCGGGTCGAGCAGCTCGCCGGGCCGAGGGAGATCTACGAGCGTCCCGCGACCAAGTTCGTCGCGGGGTTCATCGGCACCTCCAACCTGCTGACCGGCATCGCGGAGGAGGTCAACGGAGGCACGGCCACCATTCGTGTCGGGGAGCTCGACCGGGTGCTCGTGCCGGTCGCGGCGGGCACCCTCCAGGGCGGCTCGGTGGAGGTCACCGTACGCCCGGAGAAGATCAGGATCACGCACGAGGAGCCGGGGGCGAACCTCAGCGCTGTACGCGGCACCGTGGCCGAGGTCGTCTACCTCGGCACCTACAACAGTTACGCGGTGAACCTCGCGGGTGGCGCCGAGTTCACAGTCTTCGAGCAGAACGCCAAGGACAGCAGCATCACGGCCGAGCGCGGTGACTCGGTCTGGCTGTCGTGGCTGCCGCAACACTCGTACGCAATAGGAAGTTGAACCACCTCATGATCAACCCTCTCCATGACCCGGCGTTCCTGCGTGGCTTGACCCAGAGCCGCAGCCGTGAGGGCTCCCGCATAACCCGTCGTGACGCCTTCCGCGTGGCGGGCATGTCCGCCGCCGCGCTCGCCCTGGCCGCCTGTGGCGTCCAGGGCAAGAGGGTGGACCCCCCGAAGCCGAGCGCCGCCGCCGGTTACTGGGCGGACAAGAAGAAGAACGGCGTCCTGCGCTTCGCCAACTGGCCCCTGTACATCGACAAGGACGGGAAGAAGTACCCGACCCTGGAGAAGTTCACCCAGGAGACCGGCGTCAAGGTCACCTACCAGGAGGCGATCCAGGACAACTCCACCTGGTTCGGCAAGATCCAGCCGCAGCTCGCCGCCGGTCAGGACATCGGCTACGACCTGATGGTCATGACCAACGGCATCCAGCTCGGCCGGGCCATCGCCCTCGGGTACCTGGTCCAGCTCGACCACTCCAAGCTGCCGAACTTCGCCGCCAACGCCGGGGCGAAGTACAAGAACCCGTCGTACGACCCAGACAACACCTTCACCGTCCCGTGGCAGTCGGGCTTGACGGGGATCGCGTACAACCCCAAGTACGTCGACGGGGACATCACGAGCATCAAGGAGCTCTGGAACCCCAAGTACAAGGGCAAGGTCGGGATGCTCCTCGACAGCCAGGAGCTCGCGAACTTCGGCATGTTCCTGCTGGGCGTCGACCCGGACAAGTCGACCCAGGCGGACTGGGAAGCGGCCGGCAAGAAGCTCCAGGAGCAGCGCGACGCCGGAATTGTCCGGAAATACTATGAGAACGACTACGTGGACGCGCTGGTCCGCGGGGACATCTGGATGTGCATGGCCTGGTCCGGTGACATCTACCAGCAGGTCGCCGAGGGGCAGGACCTGAGGTTCGTCGTCCCCGAAGAGGGTGGCAACATCTGGACCGACAACTTGTGCATCCCCAAGACCGCGCAGAACCCGGTCGACGCGCTGGCCATGATCGACTTCGCGTACCAGCCCGAGGTCGCCGCGACGCTGGCGGAGTACATCAACTACATCACCCCGGTCCCCGGAACGCAGGAGATCATCAAGGCCAAGGCCGACAAGGCGACCGGCGACGACAAGAAGAGCCTCGAACTCCTTGCGAGCAGCCCGCTGATCTATCCCTCCGAGTCCGACATGGCTCGGCTGCGCTCGTACAAGACGCTGACTCCCGCCGAGGAGAAGGTCTTCGAGGGGATCTTCCAGCCGATCGCCCAGGGCTAGGGCGAGATGAGACGCAAGTTCGCGCCGTATCTCCTGATCCTGCCCGGCGGGCTCTGGCTGGTCATCTTCCTGGTGGTGCCGCTGGTCTTCATGGCCTCGGTCTCCACCCAGGAGGGCGACGTGGTGAACGGCTTCGTCCAGACCTTCCGGCTGGCCAACTTCACCGACGCGCTCGTCGAGTACAAGACGCAGTTCCTGCGGTCCGCCGCCTACGGCCTGGCGGGGACGGCGCTGACGATCGCGCTGGCGTATCCGGTGGCCTACTGGATCGCGTTCAAGGGCGGAGCCCGCAAGTCCACATATCTTCTGCTGGTGCTGCTGCCCTTCTTCGTGTCGTTCGTGCTGCGCACCGTGTCGTGGAAGTTCCTGCTCGCCGACGACGGCATCCTGCTCCAGCCCCTGAAGGACGTGGGCCTGCTGTCGGCCGACTTCCACGTGCTGCAGACGACGGTGGCGGTCGTGGGCGGTCTCACCTACAACTACCTGCCGTTCATGATCTTGCCGATCTACGTCGCGCTGGAGCGGGTCGATCCCCGCGTCATCGAGGCGTCCTACGACCTGTACTCCAACCGCCGCGACGCGTTCACCAAGATCGTGCTCCCGCTCTCGCTCCCGGGCGTGTTCGCGGGGGTGCTGATGACCTTCGTCCCGATGACCTCGGACTACGTCAACGCGTCCATCCTCGGCGGGCCGGCGAACACGATGATCGGCAACATCATCCAGACGGAGTACCTCGTGAACAACGACTATCCGGCTGGCGCGGCGCTGTCCTTCACGCTGATGGCGGCGATGCTCATCGGCATCTTCGTGTACGCCAAGTCACTCGGCACCGAGAACGTCCTGGAGGCGGCGGCCCGATGAGCGGACCACTCAGCCCAGCGCTTCCGGCCGAGGCCGAGGCATCCGCCGTCGGCCCGCGACGCCGCAGGCGGGTCAGGTGGGGCGACCGCCTGCTGTTCGGCTACACCTGGCTGGTCCTGCTCTGGCTGTTCGCCCCGATCGCGGTGATGATCGCCTTCGGCTTCAACGACACCCGGAGCAAGTCCAACGTCAGCTGGCAGGGCTTCACGTTCAAGTGGTGGGGACGGCTCGGGGACTACCCCGACCTCACCGCCGCGGTGACCAACTCGATCAGCATCGCCCTGCTCGCCACGCTGATCACCACCGTCCTCGGCACGCTGATGGGCATCGCGCTCGGCCGCTACCGCTTCCGCGGCCAGGCCGCGACCAACCTGGTGATGTTCGCGGCGATCTCCTCGCCGGAACTGGTCATGGGCGCCTCGCTGCTGTCGCTGTTCATCAGCCTCGGGGTGCAGACCGGGTACATGACGATCGTCCTCGCGCACGTGCTGTTCTCGGTGTCGTTCGTCGCGGTGACCGTACGGGCGCGCGTGGTCGGCCTGGACGGGTCCATCGAGGAGGCGGCGCGTGACCTCGGCGCCTCGACGTGGATCACCTTCTGGCGGGTGACGTTCCCCATGATCCTGCCGGGCGTGGTCTCGGGCGCGCTGCTCGCCTTCGCCCTGTCGATCGACGACTTCGTCATCAGTCAGTTCACCAGCGGCGCGACCATCACGTTCCCGCTGTGGATCTACGGAGCCGTCCGCATCGGGGTGCCTCCGCAGGTCAACATCCTCGGCACGCTGATCTTCGCGGTCGGCGTGGCGATCGCCGTGGTCAACACGCTGACCTCCCGGCGCCGCGCCTGACTCCCGGAGCGCATTTCGGCACCGGCAGGCACGGAACCAACGCAGTTCGTTAGGACGTGGAATTCGTGGATCCGCTGAAAGCACTGGCTGACGCGGAGCGGAAGCCGTACTGGTTGGACAGTCCGGACAAACCCGAGCCGCTGCGCCGGCTCTTCGGGGACACGACCGCCGACCTGGCCGTGGTCGGCGGCGGGTTCTCCGGCCTGTGGACCGCCCTCATGGCCAAGGAACGCGACCCCTCGCTGGACGTCGTGCTGCTCGAAGGCCGGCGCATCGGCTGGGCCGCCTCCGGGCGCAACGGCGGCTTCTGCGTCGCCAGCCTCACCCACGGGCTGGGCAACGGCCTCGTGCGCTGGCCCCAGGAGATCTCCACGCTCGTACGGCTCGGGCGGGAGAACCTCGACGAGATCGAGCGGACCGTCGCCCGGTACGACATCCGCTGCTCCTTCGAGCGCACCGGAGAGCTGCACGTGGCCACCGAGCAGTGGCAGCTCGACGCCATGGCCGAGGACACGGGCATCGCCCGCGAGCTCGGCATGGACGTGCGGCTCCTCGACGCCGGCGAGACACGCGCCGAGGTGAGCTCACCGACCTACGTCGGCGGGCAGTGGGACCGCGACGGCTGCGCCATGGTCGACCCCGCGCGGCTCGCCTGGGGCCTGCGGGAGGCGTGCCTGTCGCTGGGCGTGCGCATCCACGAGCACAGCCCGGTCCGCTCCCTTCGCGACGACGGGACGGCCATCGACCTGACGACCCCGCACGGCAAGGTGCGCGCGGGCAGGGTGGCCCTCGGGACGGGGGTGTTCCCGCCGCTGCTCGGCCGGCTGAAGAACTTCCTGGTGCCGGTGTACGACTACGCGCTGATGACCGAGCCGCTCAGCCCCGCCCAGCTGCGGTCGGTCGGCTGGCACAACCGGCAGGGCATCGGCGACCTGGCCAACCGGTTCCACTACTACCGGCTCACCGAGGACAACCGCATCCTGTGGGGCGGGTACGACGCGGTGTACTACAACGGCGGGAGGGTCAGGCAGCAGTACGACCAGCGCGACGCGACCTTCGCGACGCTGGCCGCCCACTTCTCCACGACGTTCCCGCAGCTCGCCGACCTGCGGTTCACCCACCGCTGGGGCGGCGTGATCGACACCTGCAGCCGCTTCAGCGCGTTCTTCGGCACGGCCCACCGGGGACGGCTGGCGTACGCCGCCGGCTACACGGGCCTCGGCGTCGGGGCGACGCGCTTCGGGGCCAACGTGATGCTGGACCTGCTGTCGGGGGAGCGGACCGAGCGGACGCGGCTGCAGATGGTGCGCGAGAAGCCGATTCCCTTCCCACCCGAGCCGATCCGGTCGGGCGTCATCCAGCTCACGCGCTGGTCGATCGCCCAGGCGGACGCCCACCAGGGCCGCCGCAACCTGTGGCTGCGCACCCTCGACCGGCTGGGCCTGGGCTTCGATTCCTGAGCGTCACCGACGGGCGGCGGCACGTGCCGTTGGTCACCAATCCAGTGACGCTCAGTGACCACGACCGTGTGGGGCGAGGAAATCACAACGCGAAGAATCCAGTCGTGACGTGCATTTGGGTGCTTTGTGGGCAGAAGGCCCTACAACACCCCCGGTAATGGGCGTACGAAGGATGGTGGGATGACGGGTCTCGCGGAATCGGTCGCCGTAGGCGTCGAGGAAGAGTTCCACGTCGTGGATCTTCGAACTCGCCACCTCGTACCACGGGCTGACCAGCTTCTCCAGCGGTTACCGGAGGAGCGATTCACGCAGGAGCTGCTGCGTTCGGTGGTCGAGGCCAACAGCCGCCCGTACGTGCGGCTGGAGGATCTCGGGCACGACCTGACGGCGCTGCGCCGGACGGTGATCGAGGCGGCGGACGGCCTCGGCCTCGGCATCGTGGCGGCGGGTGGGGTGCCGCTGGTCGACCCGGCGGCGCTGAGGATCTCGCCGGACGCTCGCTACGAGCAGATGCTGGAGGACTACCAGCTCCTCACGCGCGAGCAGCTGATCTGCGGTGCGCAGGTGCATGTCGACGTCGCCGACCGCGATCTGGCGGTCGAGGTGGCGCATCGGGTGTCCCCGTGGCTGCCACCGCTTCTCGCCCTCAGCGCCAGCTCGCCGTACTGGCTGGGCACCGACAGCGGCTACGCCAGCTACCGCACGCTCATCTGGCAGCGCTGGCCCACCACCGGCCCGGTCCGCCGGTTCAACTCCGCCGCCGAGTACGACCAGATGGTGGCCGACCTCGTGCGGTCAGGCGTGATCAGCGACCCGGGGATGATCTACTTCGACGTCCGTCCCTCCGCGCACGTGTCCACGGTGGAGCTCCGTATGTGCGACGCCTGCCCCAACGTGGGCAAGGTCGTCCTGCTGGCGGGCATCTTCCGCGCGATCGTCCTGCGCGAGCTGCACGCCATCGAGCAGGAGGGGCCGAAGCCGGACATCCGCCTGGAGATCGTCCGGGCGGCGACCTGGCGCGCGGCGCGGTCGGGGCTGGAAGGCATGCTCGTCGACCCGGTGGAGGGCATCGCCCTGCCGGCGGCCGAGGTGGTCAGGCGCATGCTCGCCGGCCTGCGCCCCCAGCTGGAGGCGACCGGCGACTGGGACCTGGTCACGACGCTGTCGGAGGAGGCGCTGGCCACGGGCAGCTCGGCGGCGCGCCAGCGGCGCGTGCTGGAGCGCGGCGGGTCGCTGTCCGACATCGTCGACCTGCTGGTCAAGGAGACGCGCTCGGACGTCTGGGAGACCGCGTTCGGCGGTCCCAACCCGGGCCTGGAGACCACCCTGCTCAAGGGCTACGAAGGCGTCCAGGACGAGGCCGTCATCGAGGGCACCGTCCGCGAGCCGTACCAGCCGGTCTTCAAGGTGCTCGACCGGCTCGGCCCGGTGGAGCTGAGGGAACGGGAGACGGCGCGCAACCGCTACATGCGGGAGTCCGGCATGACGTTCCAGGTCAAGGCCCTGGAAGGGCTGGAGGGGGAGGCCTCCGACCGGGAGGCGACCGACCTTTACACCAAGATGCCGGTGGACCTCGTGCCGCGGCTGATCGCCGCCGACGACTGGGCGAAGATCCAGGAGGGGATGCCGCAGCGCGTCCGCGCCCTGGAGGCCTTCCTGCGCGACGTGTACGGCCGGCGGGAGGTCATCAAGGACCACGTGCTTCCCGCCTGGGTCGTGGACGAGTCGCCCGGCTACCGGCCCGCGGGATGGCGCGTGCACGCCGGGTCGATCCGGTGCTCGGTCGCCGGCCTGGACGTGGCCCGCGACGGCGCCGGGCGGTGGGTCGTCCTGGAGGACAACCTGCGGGTGCCGTCCGGCATCGGCTACGCGGTGGGCAACCGCCGGATGGCCGCACACGTGCTTCCGGAGCTCGACCGCTCCAGTGTCCTGGACCCCGAGGGCACCGCGGCCCTGCTGCGGGACGCCCTGCTCGCGGCGTCTCCCGCGAGCGACCCGGTCCTCGGCGTGGTCACCTCCGGGGCGCAGGACCCGGCCTACTACGAGCACCGCACGCTGGCCCAGGAGATGGGCGTGATCCTCGCCGAGGCCGCCGACATCACGGTCCGCGACGGCGTCGTGTACGCCGCGGGGCGGCGCGTCGACGTGCTGTACCGAAGGATCGACGAGGACGACCTGCTGGCAGGCCCGATCGGGGCCGACCTCCTCAACGCCGTCGAGCACGGAACGCTGACCCTGGCCAACGCGCCCGGCAACGGCGTCGCCGACGACAAGACCTTGTACCGCTACGTGCCCCGCCTCATCGACTACTACCTGGGAGAGCGTCCCCTGCTTGCCAACGTCACCACCTACCTCTGCCGTGACCCCGAGGACCGGCAGCACGTGCTCGACCGCCTCGACGAGCTGGTGGTCAAACCGGTGGACGGCTTCGGAGGGCAGGGGGTGACCATCGGCAGGGACGCCTCGGCGCGGGAGCTCGACGCGGTCCGCGAGCAGATCATGGCCGAGCCGGAGCGCTGGGTCGGCCAGGAGACCGTCTCCCTGTCCACGCATCCCACCCTCGACGGCGAGCGGATGCGCCCGAATGTCGTCGACCTGCGAGCGTTCGTCCTCATGGGCAAGCAGCTGCTCGTCCCGCCCGCGGCGCTGACCCGGGTCGCCCCGCCCGGCAGCATGATCGTCAACTCGTCCCAGGGCGGCGGGGCCAAGGACACCTGGCTGATGCGGGTGGACGCCTGATGTGCGGCCTCAGCGGGGAGATCCGTTTCGACGGCCGTACGGCGGACGTGGGCGCCATCGAGCGCATGTCGGCGGCGATGGCCGCGCGCGGCCCGGACGGCACCGGCCTGTGGGCGCTCGGCCCGGTGGGGCTCGGCCACCGGCGGCTGAGGATCATCGACCTGTCCGACCGCGGCGCGCAGCCCATGGTGGACGCGGAGGCGGGCCTTGCCGGGGTGTTCAACGGCTGCCTCTACAACTACCGGGAACTGCGCGAGGTGCTGCTGGCGGAGGGCTACCGGTTCTTCTCCACCTCCGACACCGAGGTGCTGCTGAAGGCGTACCGCCACTGGGGACACCGGTGCGTGGACCACTTCAAGGGGATGTTCGCCTTCGCCATCGCGGAGCGGGACACCGGGCGGCTCGTGCTGGGCCGGGACCGGCTCGGCATCAAGCCGCTGTACCTCACCCGGGACGCGGCGCGGCTCCGGTTCGCCTCGACGCTGCCCGCGCTGCTCGCGGGCGGCGGGGTGCGTACGGACATCGACCGGGTCGCGCTGCACCACTACATGACGTTCCACTCGGTGGTGCCCTCGCCCCGGACGATCCTGGCCGGCGTGGAGAAGCTGCCGCCGGCCACGGTACGGACGATCGAGCCCGACGGCACGTCGCACGACGAGCACTACTGGAACCCCGCCTTCACGCGCCCCCGGGAGCCCGGTGTGCCGGGATCCGGCGCGGTCCAGCTGGACGTGCTCCAGGCGGGCATGGGCGAGATGGGCCCCGCCGAGTGGCGTCAGGCCGTCCAGGACGCGCTGCGGGTGGCCGTACGGCGGCGCAGGGTCGCGGACGTACCGGTGGGCGTGCTGCTGTCCGGCGGGCTCGACTCCAGCCTGATCGTCGCCCTGCTCGCCGAGGAGGGGCAGCGCGACCTCGCGACGTTCAGCGTCGGATTCCACGCCGCGGGCGGTGAGTCGGGGGACGAGTTCTCCTACTCCGACCTGGTCGCCCGGCGGTTCGGCACCGACCACCACCGCATCCTCGTCGACGACCGGCGGCTCCTGCCCTCCCTCCACAACGCCGTCGCCGCCATGAGCGAGCCCATGGTCAGCCACGACTGCGTCGCCTTCCACCTGCTGTCGGAGGAGGTGTCCCGGCACGTCAAGGTCGTGCAGTCCGGCCAGGGCGCCGACGAGGTCTTCGCGGGCTACGACTGGTACCCGCCCCTGGAGGACGTGCCGCTCGCGCAGGCCGCCGACGCGTACGCGAAGGTCTTCTTCGACCGCACCCACCAGGACCTGGCCGAGGTCCTCGGACCCGACTACCTGATCGAGGACGACGTCAGCACGGCGTTCGTCCGGGACCACCTCGCCATGCCCGGCGCCGACACCGCGCTCGACGCCGTGCTGCGCCTGGACACCAACGTCATGCTCGTCGACGACCCGGTCAAGCGGGTCGACAACATGACGATGGCCTTCGGGCTGGAGGCGCGCACGCCGTTCCTGGACCACGAGCTGGTCGAGCTGGCCGCGATGTGCCCGCCGGAGCTCAAGCTGGCCTCAGGCGGCAAGGGAGTGCTCAAGGCCGCCGCCCGCGGGCTGGTGCCGGACGAGGTCATCGACCGTCCCAAGGGATACTTCCCCGTCCCCGCGATCCGGCACATCCACGGGCCGTTCCTGGAGATGGTCCGTGACGCCCTCACCGACCCGGCCGCGCGATCGCGTGGCCTGTTCCGCCCGGCCATGGTGGACAAACTGCTCGACGCGCCGGATGACCACAGAACGACCCTGGGAGCCAACGCTTTGTGGCAACTTGGTCTCCTGGAGTTGTGGTTGCAAGCCCAAGGAGTCTGACCGTCGACGCTTCGTGGACCTGCCGGTTCCCCGCACTGTCACCCGACAACAAGGCCGTCGCGTTCGTCAGCGACCGAGACGGCTCGCCGCGCGCCTGGATCCAGCCGCTGCCCGATCAGGCCGGAGTGGGGCCCGACGCGATGTTGCAGGGCGGCTTCGCGCCGCCTTCCGCCCGCCTCCCGGAGCCGTGGGTGGTCGACACCGGCCCCGAACCGGTCGGCGACGTGCTGTGGTCGCCCGACGGCGAGTGGCTGGCCGTCCTGATCTCCCCGGGCGGGGGAGAGCACACCCAGGTGTGGGCGGTGCGGCCCGACGGCGGCGACCGCCGCCTGCTCGCCGGGCCGGCCGACATCCCCGCGCGCGGCTCGGCCGTCTTCGTACGGTGGACCGGCCAGGGGTCGACGCTGCTGGTCGCCGAGCTGGCCCCCTCCGGTTCGACGGAGGCGGTGCTCATCGACGCCGGTCTCGGGCACCGCGACACCATCGCCGTCGGCCCGCTGATGTGGCCGAGCGCGGTGAGCCGCGACCACAGCCGGGTGCTGCTGCGCCATGGGCCCCGCGGCATGCGCGAGATGTCGGTCGCCGACCTGCCCTTCGGCAAGGAGCGGCCGCTGTTGCCGCCCACGACCGACGTCGGCACGCTGTCCCCCGACGGCGAGGTGGCCTACATCCGCTCCAACGCCGGCCGAGACCGCATGGCGCTGCTCGCGATGCCGGTGGGCGGGGTTCCCCGGGTCGTCGCCGAGCGCCAGGACGCCGAGCTCGACCGGTTCGCCGTCAGCGTGGACGGCACGGTCGCCGTGCTGGTCTGGAACGTCGCCGGACGCTCCGAGCTGGAAGTGGCCGACCTGATCGAGGGGGTCACCCGGCCGCTTCCGCCGCCGCCGGCGGACGTGGTCGGCTCCGTGCGGCTGTCCCTCGACGGCACGCTGGCCGTCATGACCGCGGAAGGGCCGGACACGCCCTCCTACGTCCTGCTCTGCGACCTCCCCACCGGCACCTACCGCCGGGTGATCGGTGACGCCCCTCTCCTCGAGGGCATCGACGCCGAGCTGATCCGCTTCCCCGCCCGGGACGGCCTGGAGCTGACCGGCTGGCTGTACCGCGCGGGGCCGTCCAGGGGCCCCTGCGTCATCTACCTGCACGGCGGCCCCGAGAGCCAGGAACGGCCCACGTTCAACCCGCTCTTCCAGCGGCTCGTGGCGGCGGGCATCAGCGTGCTCGCGCCGAACGTCCGCGGGTCCTCCGGGTTCGGGCGCGCCTTCCAGGACGCCGACAACCACGCCCTGCGCTTCCACGCCATCGACGACGTGGCCGACTGCGTGGAGCACGTCGTGCGGACGGGGGTCGCCGACCCGGGCAAGGTCGCCTGCATGGGCCGCTCCTACGGGGGCTACCTCACCCTCGCCGCCCTGGTGACCTACCCCGAGCTGTTCCGCGCCGGGGTCGACGTGTGCGGGATGGCCGACTTCGCCACCTTCTACGCTCGCACCGAGCCGTGGATCGCGGCCGCGGCCGTCTCCGAGTACGGCGATCCGGTGGCCGACCGCGAACTGCTGCACGCGCTGTCGCCCCTCCACTCCTTCGACCGGCTGACCGCGCCCCTGCTGGTCGTCCACGGGGCGCAGGACACCAACGTGCCGGTGTACGAGGCCGAGCAGGTCGTCGCGGCGGCCACGGCGCGGGGCATCCCGTGCCGGTACCTGCTGTTCGACGACGAGGGCCACGAGACCGTGAGGACGGTCAACAAGCTGGTCTTCGTGGGGGCCGTGGTCGAGTGGCTGAGCCGGTGGTTCGAGCAGTAGTCCTTGCCGTGCCCGTCCTCCGGCCGGGGAGTCCTCTTCCTGGGCCGGAGGGGAACAGGCCGGCGGCCGATGCGGTTGACTTGCGGCATGGCTGATCGAGTGGAGTTCACCGCCGGCGACGTCACGCTCGTCGGCGACCTCAGGGTGCCAGAGGGCGAGGGCCCTCACCCGGCGCTGGTGTTCACCGGACCGTTCACCGGGGTGAAAGAGCAGGTCACCGGCCTGTACGCGGCGCGGCTCGCCGAGGCGGGGTACGTCACGCTCGCGTTCGACCACCGCAACTTCGGCGAGTCCGGCGGCCTGCCCCGGCGGCACGAGGACCCGCAGGGCAAACTCCAGGACCTTCGTGCCGCCGTGTCGTACCTGCGCGGCCTGCCGTCGGTGGACGGCGAGCGCGTCGGCGCCGTCGGCATCTGCCTCGGCGGGGGATACGCGCTCCGCTTCGCCGCCTTCGACCCCAGGGTGAAGGTCTTCGTGGGGATCGCGGGCGCGTACAACAACCCGTACGCGATGCGCGCCGGCATGTCCGACCAGGGGTACCAGGAGGCGCTGGCGTCCTTCTCCGAGGTGCTCGAACGGCAGGACCAGGGCGGCGAGGTGGAGTACCTCCCGGCGGTGGCCCTCTCGGGCGAGGCCGCGATGCCCGGGGACGAGCCGTTCGCCTACTACGGCACCGACCGGTCGGCCGCGCCGTCGTGGGTCAACGAGATCACCCGGGCGTCCATCCGCGAGCTGATCACCATGGACAACATGATGGGAGCCGACTTCCTGTCGCCCAAGCCCGGCCTCATCGTGCACGGCCTCGTCGACCGCTTCTGCTCGCCGGAGGGCGCGGAGGAGGCGTACAAGCGCCTCGACGAGCCCAGGAAGCTCGTCTGGCTCGACGCGAAACTGCACATCGACCTGTACGACACCGAGCCCTACGTCACCCAGGCCGTCACCGAGACCACCACCTTCCTCACCGAGCACCTGTAGCGCGGTGTCCACTCCCCTTCGCGGGGTCGCCGCTCTTTCCGCCTCCGTGGTGGTTTGTATCCGGCGCCGGGTCGGCGCTCTTCCCGCCTCCGTGGTGGTCTGTATCCGGCGCCGGGTCGGCGCTCTTCCCGCCTCCGTGGTGGTCTGTATCCGGCGCGGGGTCGCCGCTCTTCCCGCCTCCGTGGTGGTCTGTATCCGGCGCCGGGTCGGCGAGATGCGGTACGGCGATGCCGGCGCCGTCTGCGGCGGCCGACCCGGTGAACGTTCATGACACCGCGCCAGCGACTTTCGGCCGGTTTCCCCTCGGAGTCCTTGTCGCCTGGGGCTCCTGGCCTATCGTGGCGCGGGTGTCAGCGCGAGAGCTCGTCGTCCTGGGTACCGGCAGCCAGACGCCCACCCGGCGCCGTAACCACAACGGATACCTCCTGCGCTGGGACGGCGCGGGGCTGCTGTTCGACCCTGGTGAGGGCACCCAGCGGCAGATGATCCTGGCGGGGGTCGCCGCCACCGACGTGGACCGGATCCTGATCAGCCACTTCCACGGCGACCACTGCCTCGGCCTGCCGGGGGTGATCCAGCGAATGTCCCTCGACCGGGTGCCCCACCCGGTGCACGCCCACTTCCCGGCCTCCGGCGCCGAGTACTTCGCGCGGCTGCGGCACGCGAGCGCGTTCCACGAGACGGCCACGCTGGTGCCCGAGCCGGTGCACGCGGCCGGAGTGATCGCGGAGGGTGGCTTCGGCCGGATCGAGGCGCATCCGCTGGATCATCCGATCCAGACCTACGGGTACCGGCTGGTGGAGCCGGACGGGCGCAGGATGCTGCCCGACCGGCTCGCCGCCCATGGCGTCAGGGGCCCGCGCGTCGGCGAGCTCCAGCGCGAGGGCGCCATCCGGGTCGCTGGGCGCACGGTCACGCTGGACCAGGTCAGCGAGCATCGGCGGGGACAGCGGTTCGCCTTCGTCATGGACACCCGCCTCTGCGAAGGCGTGTTCACGCTGGCCGACGGCGCTGACCTGCTGGTGATCGAGTCGACGTTCCTGGACGAGGACGCGGGCCTGGCGCACGACTTCGGGCACCTGACCGCCGGTGAGGCGGGCCGCGTGGCCCAGGAGTGCGGGGTACGCCGGCTCGTCCTGACCCACTTCTCCCAGCGCTACTCCGCCCCCGAGACCTTCGGTGCCCAGGCCCGCAGGCACTTCACCGGAGAGATCGTGGTCGCGGAGGACCTGTCCCGCGTGCCGGTCCCACCCCGGCCCTCACGTCTGTGAGCGGGTCTGCGAGAGCCGGGGCCGATGGGCGCCAACGAACAAGGCCCTGGTCTCCGGGAGCCGGTGACCAGGGCCTTCTTTGTAGCGGGGGCAGGATTTGAACCTGCGACCTCTGGGTTATGAGCCCAGCGAGCTACCGAGCTGCTCCACCCCGCGTCGGTGTTCCACAACCATACCGTTGATCCAGGCGGCCGCAAACCAGATGGCGCTGGGGGCCCTGGGTCAGCTTCGCGCCGTGAGGACGTCGACCGCCAGGCGCCGGACCACGGCCTCGTCGACCTCCACGCCGAGCCCCGGACCGGTGGGGACGTGGGCGACCCCGTCGGCGACCTTGACGGTGGCGCCGGTGGCGTAGGCCGACTCGATGAACTGCCTCCCGTTGAGGTCGACCGGCCCGGTGATGCCGTACGCGGAGAACAGGTGGAGGGAGGCGGCGAGGCCGAGGTCGCCGTCGGTGAGGCCGGAGCCCATCAGCCTGACACCGGAGTCCTCCGCGAGCTGGCACAGCCGACGTGAGAGCGTGAGCCCGCCGCTGCGCTGCACCTTGGCGATCGCCACGTCCACCGCACCGAGCTTCACGAAGGTCGCCAGATCGGTCGGGTGCCGCAGGCTCTCGTCGAGCGCGACAGGCAGGGGAGAGGCATCGCGCAGCCGCCGCAGGCCCGCGACGTCGTTGGCGGGCAGCGGCTGCTCGAACGCGGTGACCCCGAGCTCCAGCAACCTTCCCGCCAGCCGCAGGGCGGTGTCGCAGGTGTAGGCCTGGTTGGCGTCGACCCACAGGGGCGCCTCCGGGGCCTCGGCACGGACGGCGGCCACGACCCCGAGGTCGGTCTCCTCGGAGTGCAGCCCGATCTTGACCTTGAACGCCCGGTAGCCCGCCTGCCTGCCCTCGGCCACGCAGTCGGCGACCTCCTCGGCGGTCTGCCCGGACACGATCCAGGCGAGCTGGACCTCCTCCGCGCGACGCTGCCCCCACAGCACGCCGAGAGGCACCCCGGCGGCCCTGCCCAGCAGATCGTGCAGGGCGATGTCGACGGCGGACTTGGCGAGCGGCGCGCCGATGGAGAAACCGCGGTTGATGGCCCGGTCGAACGCCGTGGTCACCCCGTCGAGATCCCATGCGGGACGGCCGACGACCGCAGGCGCCAGGTACCGGTCGATGGTCGTCACGATGGACTCGGTGGTCTCGTACGTCCAGGCGGGGATCGGCGTGGCCTCACCCCACCCGTGGACGCCGTCGGCGCTCACCTTGACCAGGACGCGGATGCTCGGACGTCCGGCGACGGCCACCGAGCCGCCGGACACGCCGAAGGAGCGCAGCGTCGGAAGGGCGACGGCGAACGTTTCGACCTGGTCGATGGAGAGCGCGGCCAGGGTCACTGGGAGATCCTTTCAGCGGGTGGTGCGGGGCTCCACCCGGCCGGCCGGGCGGGAGGCGCGGTGCTCTCGCGCAGGACGACCTCGCCCAGGACACGATCGGTGCGGCTGCGAGCCCTGGCCGGTTGGAGCGCCATGGCCATGACGCGCCTGCCGAGATCCTCCAGCGGCAGCCGGAAGGTCGTCAGCGGCGGGGTCAGGTCGACGACGATGGGGATGTCGTCGAAGCCCGCGAGGGACACGTCGGCCGGCACGGCCAGCCCGTGCTCGCGCAGCGCCGTCAGCGCGCCGACCGCCATGACGTCGGTCAGGGCGAAGACGCAGGTGGCCCGGAGCCCTCGGCGGAGCAGTTCGGTGGCGGCCTCGTAGCCCCCGTCGCGGGTGAAGGCGCCTTCCACGATCTGGTCGGGGGCCAGGGTGACACCGGCCTCGGCGAGCGCGTTCTTGAACCCGCCGAGGCGGTCGACCACCGTGGTCAGCGAGGCGGGCCCGGTGAGGACGGCGAAGTCGCGATGCCCGAGAGCGAGCAGGGCGCCGGCGAGGGCGGCGGCGCCTTCCCGGTTCTCCGGAAGGACGGTGTCCACGCGCAGGCCCTGGTGCCGGCTCACCGCCGCCACCCTGCCTCCGGCGGCGATGTACGGGGCGAGCTCGCCCTGCATCGCCTTCTGCCAGGGGCGGTCCTCGAACCCCGAGCCGATGAGCAGGATCGCCCGGACGCGCTGGCCGCGCATCATGGAGACGTAGGCGACCTCGCGCTCGCGCTCGCGGAAGGTACTGCCCAGGATGACCTGAAGGCCCTCCTCCGCGGCGGTGCGCATGACGCCCCTGGCGATGCCGGCGAAGTACGGGTCGCCGATGTCGTGGCAGATCACGCCCACGGCGGGGCTGGAGGCACGGGCCAGTGCACGGGCGTGGGGGTTCGGCGTGTAGGCGAGCCTCCCGGCGGCCTCCAGGACCCGATCTCGAAGATCGGCCCGGACCTGGGTCGCGCCGTTGAGGACCCGGGACGCCGTCGCCGGCGAGACCCCCGCGGCCTGGGCGACATCGTCGAGGGTCACCTGCGGCTGTTCGGGCACGTTGTTATCAACCCCCTTGACCATCCTGCGAGACGGAATTTATGGTACGCCCAGAAAGCGCTTTCCGATAGCGCTTTCCGATCTACGAGAAAGCGCTTCACGATCATCGTCGTGGTGACGTGGCGAGAGGAGAGGGAGGGGTCATCGTGAGCCTCGACAGCGGCCGCGGCCCGGAACGGGTGCTGCGCGCCGTGGAGCGATCGTGGCGGCCCGTGGCACTTCTCGCCGCCTGCTTCGCCGCGTGGTGGGCCATCACGGCCACCAACCTCGTGCAGGCGTACCTGGTGCCTTCACCCGGCATGACGCTGGGAGTGCTCGCCGACAAGTGGCCCTACATGTGGCAGCACACCTGGGTCACCACCTACGAGACCATCCTGGGCTTCGTGATCGCCGTGATCGTCGGCGTGCTGGCGGCGGTCATCATGGTCTACTCGGCCTCGGTCGAGAAGACCTTGTACCCCATCCTGCTCTTCGCCCAGGTCATCCCCAAGATCGCGATCGCTCCGCTGTTCGTGGTGTGGCTCGGCTTCGGCCTCGCCCCCAAGGTCGTCGTCGCGGTGCTGATCGCCTTCTTCCCCGTCGTCATCTCCATGGTGACCGGCCTGAAGTCGGTCGACCCTGAGATGCTCGAACTCGCCGCGACGATGAACGCGAGCCCGCTCAAGACGTTCGTCAAGATCCGTTTCCCCACAGCGCTGCCCCACCTGTTCTCCGGCCTGAAGGTCGCCGTCACCCTGGCGGTCACCGGAGCCGTGGTCGGGGAGTTCGTCGGCGCCAACGAGGGTCTCGGCTACGTGATTTTGCAGGCCAACGGCAACCTCGACACCCCCATGCTCTTCGCCGGGCTCCTGCTGATGTCACTGATCGGGGTGGTCCTGTTCACCCTGGTGGAGGTCGGTGAGCGCCTCATGCTGCCCTGGCATGCCAGCAGGCGTGGCGAAGCCGTCACCACCACTCTCTGAAGAAGGAATGCCATGAGACTCCGTACTCTCGCCGCCGCACTCCTCCCGCTGGTCGCGCTCACCGCGGCGTGCGGGGGCGGTTCCCCCAGCGACTCCGCCGCGTCCCCCGGCGGGCCCGAACCGGTGACCCTCACCCTCAACTGGTATCCGTACGGCGAGCACGCGCCCTTCTATCTCGGGAAGAAGCAGGGCATCTTCACCAAGCACGGCATCGACCTGACGATCCAGGCCGGCCAGGGCTCGGTGAAGACCATCCAGGCGACCGGCGGGGGCCAGACCGACTTCGGCTGGGCCGACACCCCGGCGCTGCTGGCCGCGGTCGGCCAGGGCGTCCCGGTCAAGAGTCTCGGCGTCTACCTGCAGACCACGCCCGCTTCCGTGCAGTTCTTCACGTCCAAGAACATCACCAAGCCCGCCGACCTCAAGGGCCTGAAGATCGCCGCCACGGCCGGTGACGCGCTGTCCAAGACCTTCCCCGCCTTCCTCAAGCAGAACGGGATGAGCGATGGCGATGTCGTCCTGCAGAACACCGACCCCGCGGGCAAGATCGCGGCGGTGATGTCGGGCCAGGCCGACGCCCTGCTCGGGTACGCCTCCGACCAGGGGCCGACGATGCAGAGCAAGTCCGGCAAGCCGGTGTCCTACCTGCGCTTCTCCGAGTTCGGGCTGAACTTCTTCAGCAACGGCCTGCTGACCTCCACCAAGACGCTGGAGAGCAAGGCCGACCTGGTGAAGCGCATGGTCGCGGCGACGAGCGAGGCATGGGCCGCCGCGGAGAAGCAGCCCGACGTGGCGGTGGACGCCATGCAGGGCGCCTCCGAGCAGCTTCCGGACAAGACCGTGCTGCTCGACCAGCTCAAGACCACGCTGACTCTCCTGCACACGGACGCGACCAAGGGTCAGGTGCCGGGGATCAACGCCGAGGCCGACTGGAAGGCGACGATCGACACGTTCGTCCGCACCGGTGTGATCCCCAAGGCCGAGCCGCCGGCGACCTACTGGGACCAGAGTGTCGCCCCGAAGGGATGACCCCATGACCGGCAACCCGCACACCGGGCGTCCCCCAGCGGACGCCGGAGAGGAGGCGGCCGTGGCGGACACCGCGACGGCCCCGGCGTCCACCAGGACCGGCACGCGCGAGACGGCGGCGGTGGTCGAGATCAGCGACGTCGCGGTGCGGTTCCAGGCCAGGAAGCGAGAGGTGATCGCGCTGAGGGAGGTCTCGCTGGACGTCGCGCCCGGCGAGTTCGTCTCCATCGTCGGCCCGTCGGGCTGTGGCAAGTCGACCCTGCTCAAGCTGGTCTCGGGCCTGCTCAGGCCGTCCACCGGAGCCGTACGCCTGCACGGCGACCTGGTCACCGGGCCCCGGCCCGACATCGGGTACGTGTTCCAGCGCGCGGCGCTGCTCGAATGGAGGTCGGCGCGGCGCAACATCCTGCTGCAGGCGGAGATGCGCGGGATGCCGTCCGCCCAGGCCCGCCGCAGGGCGGACGAGCTGATCGAGCTGACCGGCCTCACCGGCTTCGAGGACGCGCTTCCCCACGAGCTGTCGGGCGGCATGCAGCAGCGCGTCGCGCTCTGCCGCGCGCTGTTGCACACGCCGCCGGTGCTGCTGATGGACGAGCCCTTCGGCGCGCTGGACGCCCTCACGCGCGAGCAGATGAACGTCGAACTGCACCGCATCTGGCGGGAGACCGGCACAACGGTGCTTCTCGTCACCCACTCCATCGCCGAATCGGTCTACCTCGCCAATCGGGTCGTGGTGATGACCGCCCGGCCGGGGACGGTCGCGGAGCTCATCGAGGTGGACCTCCCGGACGAGCGCGACTACGCCGCGACGATGGCGCGGCCCGAGTTCGCCAGGGCCACCACCCGCATCAGGGAACTGCTCGGCGCCGGCTCGCCGGCCGACTAGCCGGCGCGTCCACGGCCCTGGCCGGCTCGAAGTCCACAGCACGGAGTTCACCCCGCTGGTCGCAGGTCACATCGAGGCCGGCGGGGGAAGAAAGCGCTTACCCGCCTGTCCGAGAAGCAAGAAGGAGGCCCTGGGTGACGACACGGTCCCTAGGCGTTGTGTTGAACGGTGTCACCGGTCGCATGGGCTACCGCCAGCACCTGGTCCGCTCGATCCTGGCCATCAACGAAGAGGGCGGCGTCGCCCTGTCCGATGGCGGGCGGATCCTGCTGGAGCCGGTCCTGGTCGGCCGCAGCGAGTCCAAGCTGCGCGACATCTGCGAGCGGCACAATCTCAAGCACTGGACCACCGACCTCGCGGGCGCCCTGAGCGACTCCGGCAACCAGATCTACTTCGACGCGCAGGTCACCCCGGCGCGGGTCAAGGCCATCACCCAGGCGATCGAGGCCGGCAAGCACGTCTACACCGAGAAGCCGACCGCGGAGACGCTGGAGGAGGCCGTCCAGCTCGCGCGGCTGGCGGCCCAGGCCGGCGTCAGGAACGGCGTCGTGCAGGACAAGCTGTTCCTGCCGGGCCTGCTCAAGCTCAGGCGCTTGGTGGAGGGCGGCTTCTTCGGCCGCATCCTGTCCATACGCGGCGAGTTCGGCTACTGGGTCTTCGAAGGCGACTGGCAGCCGGCGCAGCGGCCGTCGTGGAACTACCGCACCGAGGACGGCGGCGGCATCGCGCTCGACATGTTCTGCCACTGGTCGTACGTGCTGGAGAACCTCTTCGGCCGCGTCGAGGCCGTCACCGCCCGGGTGGTCACCCACATCCCGGAGCGCGTCGACGAGGACGGCGGCACGTACGAGGCCACGGCCGACGACGCGGCCTACGGCATCTTCGAGCTCTCCGGCGGCGCGGTGGCCCAGATCAACTCCTCCTGGTGCGTCCGCGTCAACCGGGACGAGCTGGTGGAGTTCCAGGTCGACGGGACGCACGGGAGCGCGGTGGCCGGGCTGCGCGGCTGCCGCATCCAGCACCGGGCGACCACGCCGAAGCCCGTCTGGAACCCCGACCTTCCCGTCACCCACTCGTTCAGGGACGACTGGCAGGAGGTCCCCGACAACGAGGAGTTCGACAACGGCTTCAAGGTGCAATGGGAGATGTTCGTGCGCGCCGTCGTGGAGGACACCTCCTTCCCCTACGACTTCCTCGCCGGCGCACGGGGCGTCCAGCTCGCCGAGTCCGGGCTGCGCTCCTCGGCCGAGGGCCGCCGCGTTGAACTGCCGGAGCTCGGCCTGTGATCACTCTGCCCACGGCCGAGGGGAAGCTCTCGGCGTACGAGCTGCGGGCCCCCGCCGACTGGCCCCGCCCGCCCGGACCGCCCCGGTCCCGCGTCGCCTACGCGGCCGCGCACGTCGTCGCCGACCCGCTCGGGGACAACACGCCGGGCGCGGCGGCGGCCGTCGACTGGGAGGCCACGCTCCGGTTCCGCCGCCACCTGTGGTCGTACGGCTTCCGCGTGGCCGACGCCATGGACACCGCCCAGCGCAACATGGGCCTCGACTGGGCCGCGACCCAGGAGCTGATCCGGCGTACGGCGGCCGAGGCGGCGGGCTTCGGCGATCCGGCCGAGCTGGTCGCCTGCGGAGCCGGCACCGACCACGCGCCGCACGCCGCCACGCGGGACGACGTGCTGCGCGCCTACAGCGAGCAGATGGAGCTGGTCCAGTCGGCCGGGGCCGGGGTGATCCTCATGGCCAGCCGCCGGCTCGCGGCCATCGCCCGTACGCCGGAGGACTACCACGCGGTGTACCGGCCGCTGCTGCGGGAGGCGGAGCGGCCGGTGATCCTGCACTGGCTGGGCGAGATGTTCGACCCGTCGCTGGCGGGCTACTGGGGGTCAGACGACATCTCGGTGGCCACCGAATCGCTGCTCACCCTGATCAACGACAACGCCGCCCGGGTCGACGGGGTCAAGGTGTCTCTGCTCGACGCCGACCACGAGGCCGGTTTGCGCGCCGCGCTCCCGCCCGGAGTGCGGCTCTACACCGGAGACGACTTCAACTACACGCCGCTCATCGAATCGGGCAGCGACGCGTTGCTCGGCATCTTCGACGCCATCGCCCCGGTCGCCTCCGCCGCCTTGCAGGCACTCGACGCCGGCGAGGTGGCTCGCTACAGGACCCTGCTGGAGCCGACCGTGCCGCTGTCGCGCAAGATATTCGAGGCTCCTACGTACAACTACAAGACCGGCATCGTGTTCCTGGCATGGCTCGCCGGGCACCAGGACGCGTTCGCCATGGTCGCCGGAGCGCAGTCGTCCCGTTCGATCGTGCACCTCGCCGAGGTCTTCCGCCTGGCGGACCAGGCCGGTCTCTTCCCCGACCCCGCCCTCGCCGAATCCCGCATGCGCGCCCTCCTGGCCACGGCGGGGGTGGCGGCATGAGCGGCGGGTTCGTGGGCTCTGCCGGTTTCGGTGGGGGTGGTATGGGCGGCGGGTTCGTGGGCTCTGCCCGTGTCGGCGGGGTGGCGATATGAGCGGCGGGTTCGCGGTGGACGTGCCGTCCGGGCGCCCGGCGTCCATCGAGACCCCGCGACCGGGGGATCCGCGGCTGGCCCGGCTCTCCCTGAACCAGTGGACGACCCGCCACTGGGGGGTCACGGAAGCGGTCACGGGATGCGTACGGTCCGGGATACCGGCGATCGGGTTGTGGCGGCAGCAGATCGCCGAGCACGGCCTCGCCGAGAGTGCGAAGCTCGTACGGGAGTCAGGGTTGCGCGTCTCGTCGCTCTGCCGCGGCGGGTTCCTCACCTCCGCCGACCCCACCGCCTCCGCCGCCGCGCTCGACGACAACCGGCGCGCGATCGACGAGGCGGCCACGCTGGGTGCGGACTGCCTGGTCCTGGTCGTCGGGGGGCTGCCTGCCGGGTCACGTGATCTGGCCGGAGCCCGGGACCGGGTCGCCGAGGCGCTCGGTGAGCTCGTCCCCTACGCGCTGGACACGGGGGTGCGGCTGGCGCTGGAGCCACTACACCCGATGTACTGTGCCGACCGGGCCGTGCTGTCCACGCTCGGCCAGGCCGTCGACCTCGCGTCCCGCTGGCCCGCCGAGGCGGTGGGAGTGGTGGTCGACACCTTCCATGTCTGGTGGGATCCCGGCGTGCTGGAGCAGATCGCGCGGGCGGGTGACCGCATCGCGAGCTTCCAGGTCTGCGACTTCCTCGTACCGCTCCCGGCGGACATCCTGATGGGCCGCGGCATGATGGGCGACGGCGTGATCGACTTCCGGCCGCTCCGCGCCGCCGTCGAGGCCGCGGGGTACAGGGGGCCGGTCGAGGTAGAGATCTTCAACGCCGACATCTGGGCCGCGGACGGCAACGAGGTCATCGCCACCCTCATCCGCCGCTACATCACCGAGGTGTTCTGACACGGCATCCACGGTTCGCTCGATCTCCACTGTTGCTCAGCGGGGGCTTGCGCGGTCTACCGGGAGCAGATCAGATCGGGTCTGCCGGGAGTAGGTCGGGGTTGAGGGTCATGTGGGGAGGGTGGGGAGATGTCGGATGGTCATAGGCCCTCCCGGCACCCGTTTGATCGGGTGACCCGGTTGATGCCCACCCAGCCCTTAACCGCTCCGGCACCGGCCTGAAGGTGGCCTTGCCGGAGCAGGTCGGCCCGGTGCCTACGGGGGGGTGGACCAGCCCCGGCCCCGCCTAGATGGACCGGCCCGGGTCTACCGGGAAGGGCCGGCCCATATCTATCGGAAGCAGGTGAGGTTGAGGGTCATGTGAGGGAGGGGCAGGAGATGCTGGATGGTCATAGGCCCTCCCGGCACCCGTTTGATCGGGTGACCCGGTTGATGCCCACCCGGCCCATAACGTCCCGGCACCGGCCTGAAGGTGGCCTTGCCGGAGCAAGCCGGCCCGGTGCCTACGGGGGGTGGACCAGCCCCGGCCCCGCCTAGATGGACCGGCCCGGGTCCACCGGGAGCAGATCAGATCGGGTCTGCCGGGAGTAGGTCGGGTTGAGGGTCATGTGGGGGAGGGGCAGGAGATGCTGGATGGTCATAGGCCCTCCCGGCACCCGTTTGATCGGGTGACCCGGTTGATGCCCACCCGGCCCATCACCACCCCGAAATCGGCCAGAAAGGGACCTACCGAAGTCGACCACGACGCCGAAGATCCCGGCGGCCCGACCACGACGCCGAAGAACCCGGCGGATCGACCGGAACGCCGAAGATCCCGGCGGTCCGATCACGACGCCGAAGATCTCGGCGGATCGACCGGAACGCCGAAGATCCCGGCCGATCGACGACAACGTCAAAGAACCCGGTGGGTCAGCGATCCCCGCCGGGCTCTTTGGAAACGCCGTTCAGGAGACCAAACTCCGGAGGAACTCTCGGGTGCGTACCGCGTCGTCTCCGGAAGCGAACGTGGCGGCGGCGAAGTCGGTGACCCCGGCCTTCGCGAGAGTCTGAATCTGGGCGGAGACCTCGTCCTCGTCGCCCACGATGGCGACGTCCGCCGGGCCTTCCGCGCCCTCGCGGTCCAGCATCGCGCGGTAGGACGGAAGCTGGCCGTAGACGGCGAAGACCTCGGCGGCGCGGGCCCTGGCCGCCTCTACGTCATCGGTCACGGCGACCGGGAGGGCGCAGACGATCCGGGGATCGGGGCGTCCCGCGTTCCGTGCCGCCTCGGTGATGGCGGGAACGACGTGATCGGCGACGGTCTTCGGGCCGGTCATCCACAGAACCGTGCCGTCCGCCATCCCGCCGGCCAGGCGCAGCATCATCGGAGCCAGGGCGGCGATCAGCACGGGCACCTCGCCCACCCTCGGGGTGTTCAGGCCGAGGTGGGCCTTGATGGTCTCACCGTCGAAGTCGACCGACTCGCCGCGCATGAGGGGCATCAGTACCGACAGGTACTCCCGCATGTGCCGGGCCGGCTTGTCGAAGCTGTACCCGTACATGTTCTCGATGACGATCTGGTGCGACAGGCCGATGCCGAGTGCCAGCCGCCCGCCGAGCGCCGTACCGGTGGTGAGGGCCTGCTGGGCGAGGACGGCGGGGTGGCGCGGATACGTCGGCACCACGGCGGTGCCGAGCTCGATGCCGGGCACCTGGCTTCCCGCGACCGCGAGAGCGGTCAGGGCGTCGAGCCCGAAGATGTTGGAGACCCAGGCCGAGGCGAAGCCGTCGTCGGCCGCCCGGGCGATCTTCTCCCCCATCTTGGCGATCGCGTCCGGACCCGAGGACTCGTTGAGATACAGCCCTATACGCATGGTCACCCATCTAACCGAATCTAATTCTAGTCGTGGACTCTAGTACCTTACCCCCGATGGTCTTCCGCGGAGGACCGGATGTCGATACGTGGAACCCCGGAACCGCGCCGTGGAGCCTCTGCCCCTGGGCATCATGCTCACTGGCCATCAAGGCCCGCCGTCCGCCCAGCACTCGAATCGCCAAGTCGCTCCGCCCGCACGCGCCGGTGTAATTCAACGGGCGGCGTCATTCTCCACTGACCGCTTCTTTTCGATTCAGACGTACTGTGCGACGATCGAGGCATCCATCGTTCGAATCGAACCACCGTGGTTTCCTAGCGAGGCATCGGTGCGTGAAGCACGGCTTCTCCTGAGCCAGCCGACCGGCGTTAAAGAGGAAAATCGACTCAAAATCATCAGAGCGCTCATGTGCCACCCCGACACCAGAGCGGAACTGGCGCTTCGTACTTCCCTTTCGCCGTCAACGGTATCCAAAGCGGTCAGCGGGTTGGTCGACGACGAGATTGCAGAGGCGCCCGGCGGACGAAACGGCATCGTCCGGTTGGCGAAGATAACGGGCGTCGCCGTGGGCATCAGCCTCGGGTTCTGGCATACCACGGTGATCGCCCGGGGTTTTCATCACCATTATGAGGACGCCCGGAAAAGAGTCATCGATGTAGGCGTCGAATCGGGCGTGGCCGCTTGGCTGCACGAAGTGGTGGCGGCGGTCGAATCCCTTGCGATGGAGGTGGAGCGCCACGCCGATATCGTCACCGTCGGCATGGCCGTTCCGGCCAAGGTCAATCCGCGGAATCACAGGCTGGTACATCGGCCTCCCTGGGCGAACGGTGAGGACGACCTCGCCCTCCGGGTTCGGGAGAGTCTGCGAACCGCCATCATGAAGACACAAGGCCCGCAGGCTTGGTGTCCCAGGGTGGTCATGGACAGCGACACCAATCTCGGTGCGCTGGCGGAGCGCACCTATCGCCACCAACAACAGGAAACGCTGGTCTACGTGATGTCCTCCACGCATGTGGATGCCGGGGTGATAATCGGAGACCTCCTCATTCGAGGCCGCCGCGGGGCGGTCGCGAACATCGGACACCATGCGATCAGAGCCGACGGCCTCCTCTGCTGGTGTGGGCGCAAAGGCTGCCTGGAGAGGTACATCGGCGCGGAGGCCGTACTGGAGGACGTACGTCGAGCACGGGGCGTCACACGGAGAGAGACACTGCGGTCCCTTGTTGACGTGGTCGGTGGGGCCAATCGAAATGACCCCGTTTGTATCGGTGCTCTTCGTCACGCGGCGACGCTACTGGGAGAGGGTCTGGCTGTCGTACGCGACATCTTGGATCCCAATGTCATCATTCTCGCGGGCGATCTCGCCGAGGGACGCGAACTGGTTCTCAAGCACTGCCGGGAGGCTCTGGAACGCTCCGCCGCCCCCGCGGAAGAAGGAGAAGGACACGAACTCGATGTGGTGTGGAGTACGCTGCCTGACGCGCCTGCCCAGGGTGCGCTGCTTCTGGGCATCCGTGGTCCCGCCCTCGACGCCGAGTTCAGCCCGAGTGAATGAATCAGTGTTGACCTGAGCTTGGGGTCGGCCCTGCTCGAACGACGGAAGCCTCATCGTGGAGGAACATCGTCAGCTAGAGTCCTGCTACTCATCGGACGCATGGATGCGGAATGTCAGAGATACGCCGTTCCGGCGAGGTGGCAGGAGGCACTCACACAGGTGGTGGTTTATGACGGATACGGGCGGTTTTGAGGCTGATGTCCCAGGTGAAGGTGCCGGGCGAGACGAACCGGATCCGATTTACGAACCGCCTGTTCTGATCCGCCTAGGTCGGCTCCGCGACCAATTCCGGGGTAGCTCGTCGAGCGGCAACGCCGACGCGAACTCGCAGTATTACTACTAATGCCCCTATGACTCTCATGAACTTGGTACCTACGAACCTCGACAGCTCCAAGCTGCCAGGTATAACGCGGGGAACGCCGGGTTTCGTCGCCGTCGGTCACAAGGACGGTCGCCTTTGCGGCCCCATGCCGGGCATGCGGTTACCCGGCGACCTGGTCTGGCCGGGCGCCGAGTCGGTGCGAGCCTACGGTCCCTGGCAGAAGTCCGAGATCATCACCGCCGTGTGTGGTCCGAGCCGGCTGCTCGTTCTCGGTCACTGTCTGCTGCCCGAGGCGCAGGTGCGACAGGAATTCTCAGTGGTGGCGGAGCGTGGCGAATTCGATCGCTTGACCGATTGGCCGGGCGCGTACTTGTGTCTCGTGGCGCAGCCCGACCGGGTTCTCCTCTACACCGACCTGGCAGGCCAGTTCACCGCCCACTTCTCGATATGTGACGGGCAGTTCGTCATGGCCACGCACTCCCGTGTCGTGGCAGCGCTACACGGCAGGGCGCCTGATTCTTTGGCGACGGCCGCTCGTATTGCCTTCGCGGATACCCTGCGACTCCATCTCGGCAGGTCTCCCTATACCGGCGTGTATCCGGTCGAGGGAGCCACCATGCTCGAGGTGACGCGCGACGGTGTCCGGACACGCCGGTACCATGACCGTCTTCCGAGGCACGGAGTGACCTTCACCGAAGCCGCCGACTCGCTACGAAGATCTCTTGTTGACGCGATTGAGAGGCGCGGTCCTCGCGGCCCCATAACGACCGACCTCAGCGGCGGGGTCGATTCCGCGGCGATCGCGTGTCTCACCGCGCACCTGCTGGGCGGTCCGATACGCGCGGTGAATTACCACAATCGCGCGGCGCCCACCGCAGATCTAGCTGAAGCGGTCCGGGCGGCAGATCTCGATGACGCGCTTAAGCTCAGCGTGGTTCACGGAGGTAAGGAGACGCTGCCTTACCGTGGACTGTTCGACGCCGACATGTTCGTCCCAGGCGAGCCCACCTCGTGCGCGCTCGCGTACCGGCGGGCCCGCCTGCGCGTCCAGTGGGCAGCAGCCCAGTCCTCTGGTGTGCACCTCACCGGAGAGGGCGGCGACGCGCTGCTCTGGGCGGGACGCTCGCGACTTGTCGATCTGGCCCGCCAAGGCGCCGTGCTTCGCACGGTTCGCGACGGTACGGCTCTCGCACGTGTCCGTCATGTCTCTCCAGCGGCGACGCTGGCGAAGGTGGCTTTCCAGGCCTGCACCAGCGAGCGTATGGCTCTGCGCCGGCTCGCGCGCCGGCTGCGTCACCCTGATACGCGACACAGCCGGCTCACACCAGCCCAAGAGGTCGTTTGCTGGCTGACAGCCGACATGCGGGAGGCCCTGGCGGCCGCTGCGGAGGATCCGGCGATCCTCCAAGCCCTTCCCCGCGGCATCACCCCGGGCACGCAAGCGGTGTTGACCGAGCTGCGCAGCGCGGCGGAGGCTCAGCGATACCTGCGAGAGCTGGGGGCCCGAGACGGTGTGGCGGTGCACGCACCCTTTCTCGACAACTCTGTGGTGGACGCCTGCCTGAGCCTCCCGGTGACGCAGAGAACCCATCATCGCCTGTTCAAGCCTCTTCTCGCCGCCGCACTGCACGGACTCGTGCCGACGGAGATCACCGGGCGGGCCACCAAGGGCAATCATCAGACGGAGGAATATCGCGGCGCCCGGCAGGCCCGGTCGGACATCATGGCTCTTCTCGACGACTCCGTTTTGGCCAAGCTGGGTGTGATCGACTCTGGCGCGGTCCGGACCACGCTCTCGAAGCTCTTCACCGGCGTCGCCGTACCGATGGGCCCGCTCAACCGGCTGCTGGCATCTGAAATCTGGATGCGCCTGGACACAGCGAGCTGATGTCATGCTCCGATTCCGCCTGTCCCCCCGTATGAGCCGGCATTCCGACTCTCCGCACGGCGCCATCCTGCTCGACGGAGCCGCTGACGTTCTCTATGCCACGAACTCCACGGCGGCAGACCTGCTGACTATTTGGAACAGCGGTGGCGGCTTCGAGGACGGAGTGGTCGCGTTGACACTCCGGTATCCGCACGTCCCTGTCGAGCGGATTCGCAAGGACGTGTCCCTGCTGCTCGACCATCTCGTGCGCTCCGGTGTGCTCGAGGTGAGCCTGCCGGAACGGACCGTGGGCATTCCGATGGTCGATGCCGCCCCCCTCGAATCGAAGGCGACGCTCCCATCGAAGGCGGTCGCGATCGTCTGCTTGACGCTGGCCTGCGCGCTGCTGCTATTGCGCTTCGAGCGGGTATGCCGAATGGTCGGCCGTGCTCGCATCCGACAGATAGGCAAGCCGGTAACCGCCGAACAGGCCGCGCGGATCGTGGCGACCGTCCACAGAGTCGCCCGCCACTATCCGGGGCGCGCCGCGTGCCTGGAGATCTCGCTCGCAGCCGTGGTGTGGGCGGCGCTGAGCTTTCGCCGCTTGGACTGGTGTCTCGGCGTGGCCGTCGATCCTTATCGTTTTCACGCCTGGGTAGAGGTCGACGGGAAACCCATCGAACCTGCCGACGATACGTGGACGAGGGCGACCTATCGCAAGATGATGACCTTGTGAGGTGACAGCAAAGTAACTGCGGTGGATTCGAACGCCACAGCAGGTCGGTGGTTCCCCTCGACGATCGAATCACACGTGCGCCGGCGCTTTCACGGCGGATATCCTGCGAAACACATTCCCATGCCTACCGGCGTATATCCCGATGTCGATCATGCCATTGTTCTCTAGAGATGTCGGGCATTATTCTGCGGACGCGGACAAGGAATGCCGATGGCGGCGACAATGGAGTCTCACCCGACGCATCTGATGTCGAGAGTGCTCAACGCTCTCGCCTGTCATGGTCCTTGTCACGCTTGCGGACACCTTTTCTTCTCCCGCGACGCCGAGTCCAAAAAAAGGTGCCGCGAAAGTGCCGTCCGAGCCGCGGCCTTGAACAGAGGGGTGGGAGGCATGATCAGGTTTCTTTTCCGCGAGCGCCCACGAGTATCGCGACCACGCGCCTGGCGAGCGGTGGCCATCGTGGCGGTCGCCGCCGCCGTCGGAGGAATCACGGCACTGCAACCGGATTGGGCTGTGCCGCTCGGTTCGGCCGCCGCGGTCGCGGCGCTCCTCTATGACGTTCTCCACAGCGCCAGAACGCCGGACAAAGGAGATGAGCAGCCTGAGGGCGCCCAAACGCGTCCGTGAGCTCCGAAGGCGGCGATGACCGTGGTCAACGCCGCCTTCAGCACGCCGACCGTGGCATCGTGACCGGTGGCTCATGGCTCATGGCTCATGGCTCATGGCTCGTGGCTCGTGGCTCGTGGCTCATCGTCGAGCGCGGCCGGCACAGCTCATGGCTCATGGGTATCGAAGTCGGGAGGTGGCCGCCGGGCTTCGTGAAGGGGGCTGGATGATCGGTAAAGTGGCCGGGATGCGATGTCTCGGGGTGTGCGCCTTGGTTCTCGTGCTGGCCACCGCTTGCGGGGCCGGGCCGTCGCTCGGAGAGACGACAAGCGTCCTGCGCCAGGACGGTGCCGTGCTCGGCCGGATCGAGCTGGCACGCAAGAGCACGGCCCTCACCACCGACGGTTCCGGCTGCCAGGCGGGCACCAAGCGGAGCCTCTACACGATGACAGGCGACCTCCCACAAGGCATCGACCCGGCACAGGCGTCGGCGGCGGTCACATCCGCGCTGGCCAGCGAGTTCCACACGATGGGCTACCAGGAGGCCGAGGGACCACACGCGCAGTTCGGCGTGAACGTCAGCGTGCTGGAGAAGCGGTCCCTCGGCATCGTCTTCACGGTCACGCTACGAACCCGGCAACCCAACGTGGAGATCTCCGGCAAGACACAGTGCCTCCCGGAGAGCTGACGCCACGGCGTCCCAGTGACGGAAACCGCCGACCTTCATCTCCATGATCCTCAGCCTGGCGGGCTCAGATAGGACCGGACTGGTCTGTCTCCGGCAGACCTGGCCCGCGTTCGCTCCTGCGATCCGCGGCCTAGTCCGTGCCCGTGGCCCGCGGTCCGGTCCGTTCCGGTGGCCTGCGGCCTGGTTCGCCCCCGGTAGGTCCATTTTCCTGACCTGCTCCCGATAGACCCGGACCGGCCTGCTCCCGATAGACCCGGGCCGGCCTGCTCCCGATAGTCCCGGGCGGGTTCACCCCGGCAGGCCCCGGGCCGTCCTGCTCCGGGTAGGTCTCTATCTGGTCGGTGTTGGGGTGGTGATGGGCTGGGTGGGTGTCAATGGGGTCACCCGATCAAATGGGTGCCGGGAGGGCCTATGACCGTCCGGCATCTCCTGACCCTCCTCCGCATGACCCTCAACCTGCCCTGCTCCCGATAAACCCGACCTGACCTGCTCCCGGTAGACCCGGGCCGGCCTGCTCCCGGTAGACCCGGGCCGGTCCACCTCGGTAGTCCCAGGCCGGTAAACCCTGGCAGACCCCATGCCGTCCTGCCCCCCAAGGACTCCAGCGTTGTGGTCGGTTTGAGGTGAAATGATAAAATCGGCGCACGCCAAAGAGAGGGGACCAGGCGCTTGAGGAGACGATCGGATGCGATCGCCGTTCCCAGAGCGGTTCCCCCTCTCGTGTACGCGACCCTCGTGGTCCTGCTCGCCGCCCTGACCGGTTTCGGCCTCTCCCATGGCGGGCCGGCGGAGTTCCACGGACGTTCCCCCGACATCACGGCCGCCGACGGGCCCTTGCTCGTCAAAGCGCTGCCGAGTACGGCGCAGCAGCGGATCGTCCCCCCGCAGACCGGCTCGGCGGACCTGCCGTCCTCGGCCGTCTCTCCTGCCGGCGGGCAGGTGGGCGGGCTCCTGGCCGGCGAGCGCCTCGCACCCCTCCACGGACGGGCGGCGTACGAGCCGTCCCTGCCCCGTGCCCCTCCGGCCATCGGTCTCTGACACCTCGTGATCCCGGGCTTCGCCGAGCCCGGTGGCGGCGACGATCCGCCCCTGACCGGTCCGAGATCGTCTCCGCGCGCTCTGACAGCGACGACGACCTGCCGGAGGTCACCGATGACCCATCAACACGTTCCCGCCCTGTCCCTCTTCAGCCGCGAAGGGAGACACCATGGCACTGGCTGACGAGCTTGTCGCCCTGGGCGGGTCCTTCCTCGCCGCCGGTGTCGTCGCGCGGCTGGGCGCGAGGATCGGGCTGCCGACCATCCCCCTGTTCATGCTGGCGGGGATCATCTTCGGCCCGCACACCCCCGGGCTCGCCCTGGTGGAGAACCCCGCCGACCTGAAGGTCGTCGCCGCGCTCGGCCTCATCTTCCTGCTCTTCTATCTGGGGCTGGAGTTCTCGCTCGACGACATCGTCCAAGGAGGTGGCCGGCTCCTGGCCGCCGGCGGGATCTACCTGCTGTTGAATGTGGGAGGCGGGCTGGCGTTCGGGTTCGCGCTCGGCTGGGGCGGCAGGGAGGCGCTGGTCCTGGGAGGGGTCATCGGCATCTCGTCGTCGGCGATCGTCACCAAGCTACTCGTGGACCTGAGGCGGCTGGGTGATCCGGAGACCCGCCTCATCCTCGGCATCATCGTCGTGGAGGACATCTTCCTCGCGCTCTATCTGGCCCTGTTGCAGCCAGTGCTCGGCCACGCCGACACCGCGGGCGAGGCGGTCATCGCGGTCGCCAAGGCCTTCGCGTTCCTCATCGTGCTGACCGCCGTGGCACGGTGGGGCTCCCGCTTCGTCGGCAAGCTGGTGGAGACCCGCGACAACGAGTTGCTCGTGGTGATGTTCACCGGCTTGGCCGTGCTGACCGCGGGCCTCGCTGAGGAGCTCGGCGTCTCCGACGCCATCGGCGCCTTCATGATCGGCCTGATCCTGGCCACCACGAACGCCGCGCCCCGGATCCGCACGCTCGTCCATCCGCTGCGCGACGCGTTCGCCGCGCTGTTCTTCTTCTCGTTCGGCCTGTCGATCGCCCCGGGTGATCTCGGGCCGGTGGTGGTCCCCATCGTTATCGCGGTCGTGCTGACGGTGCTGCTGAACCTCCTCGCCGGAGTGATCGCCGCACGCCTGCACTCGTACGGCCGTCAGGAGGCGATCAACATCGGGCTCACCGTGCTGTCGAGGGGGGAGTTCGCGCTGATCCTGGCCGCGCTCGCGCTGGGGGCCGGGCTCGACGGCCGGTTGGCCCCCTTCATCGCGGGCTACGTGTTCGTGCTGGCCATCATGGGCCCGCTGCTCGCCGGACGCTCTGAAGCGCTGGTCCGCGTGATCCCGGCCTCGCTGTTCCCCGTCACGAAGAGGGAGGTGCCTCTGAGGGCGGGTCCAGAATGACGGCTCCGGAGGTGCCGTCCACGGTGATCTTCTGGCCGGTGGTGATCCGCGAGGTGGCCTGGGCGACCCCGACCACGGCTGGGATGCCGTACTCACGGGCCACGACCGCGCCGTGGGAGTTCGCCCCGCCCATCTCCATGACGAGCGCGCCCGCCGTCAGGAAGAGCGGGGTCCATCCGGGGTCGGTGGACGGCGCGACCAGGATCTCTCCGGGCTCGAGATGCGCTCCCACCGGGTCGAGCACGACCCGTGCGGTGCCGGTCAGGGTGCCCGGCGAGGCCGGTGTGCCCGTCAGCGCGCCCTCGGTGGGGGGCGCCGCCCCCACGGCCTCGGGCTCGGTGCCGTCGGAGAGCAGGACCCGGGGGAGGTGCCTGCGCCGCATCTCCCGCTCGTACGTCGCACGCCGGCGCGCGACGAGCTCACGCTGGTCGGTGCCGCCGAGAGCGGCCCGGACCTCGGGCAGGCCGAGCATGAACACGTCGTCGGGGCTCGCCAGCAGGCCCTTTCCGGCCAGTTCGACGCCCACCGTCGCGATCTGCCTCCGCATCTCGGCCAGCGCGAGGATCAAGTAGTTCTTCGGCATCTCCCGGTAGCCCACCAGCTCCCGGGCCCGGTGCAGGGCGAATCGGACGACGCGCCCGCGCAGCATGCCGGCCCGGCGGGCGAGCGTGTCGACCATCGCCTCCGCCTCGCGTGCTCCCCGGGCGAACTGCGTGTCCGGTGCCAGCGCCGGGTCGTCCAGCCGCAGGTAGTTGGCGAGCACGCCCAGTACGTGCGAGGGGTCGTCCGACCATCGCGGCACACCGAGATCGATCTCCGCGACCGCCCGGTGGCCGTACTTGGCCAGGAACTCCGTGAGCTCCTTCCGCAGCACGGGAGGCAGCTCCCCCTCGGGGAGGGCGGGGCCGCTCAGCGCACGGGCGGAGGGCTCGTCGGCGCGGATCCGGGTGGCGGCGTGCCACAGGGCCAGATCCATCTCGGTGGTGACGTTGTTCGGCAGGCCGCGGAGCACGGCCAGGAGCTCGCCCGGCTTCACCCGGCCGCGCAGGAGACGGCCGGCGAGGCCCAGCATCAGGCCTCCGGCCAGCGGACCCGGGACGATGTTGGGCATCATGGGGAGCACCCGCGTGCTCAGGACGCGCTCCACGTGGTCGAGCCGCTGTGCGGGGGTCATCCCCGCGGGCGGTGCGAGCCGCTCCCTGATCCGGTCGCCGACCCAGGCGACGCGTTGATGCGAGGTCTCCGGGCGGACGACGGCCTGAACGAGCCTTCCCGGTATGCGGTATCTGATGGCGATCCGCAGAGCCCGGCGCAGGGCGGGGAGCGGCGACGGCTGGGTCAGGCTCAGCCGCTTGTCGTCGAACAGCCCGCGAAGGACCACGGCCGACCGTGTCTCCATGACGTCGAGCATCCGGGGGAAGATGGCCCGGCCCGCCCTGCTGCGCATGATGCCGGTGATGTCCGCGAACAGTCGCATGCCGGGCTCTGCCAGCGGCGTGGTGCCGCCGGGCCAGTAGCCGACCGGCCGGCCGTAGACCAGCGGCACGGAGGAGGCCAGCGTCCGGAACGCCCAGATGCCCATCGGGGTGATCGGCCGGTGCAGGCCCTGGGCGAGGCTGAAGTTGAAGTACACCCGCAGGCCGTCCTTGCCCTCGGGCAGGGGATACAGGGTGGTGATGGGCCGTGCCTGGGTCAGCCAGAGGGTGCCGGACGCGTCGATCGCCCATTCGGTGTCCTGCGGGGAGCCGTAGTGGTCCTCGACCCGGGCTCCCAGCCTGGCCAGCGCGACGACCTGCTCGTCACTCAGACACGCCCGTCCCCCTACCTGCTCGGTGCCATCATCTGGGACCGATTGGACGGTCCGCTGCTCCGTGCCGCCGCCCGGGAGCGACCGCACGGCCATCAGCTTGTCGCCGAGCCGCCGTTCGGTGATCTTCTTGGACGGGCTCACCACGAAGTGATCCGGGTTGACGGCGCCCGAGACCACGGCCTCGCCGAGCCCGGGACTGGCGTCGATCACGACCTCGTGGCGGCGCCCGGTGACCGGATTGGCGGTGAACATCACTCCGGCGACCTCGGACTGGACCATCTCCTGGATGACGACCGCCAGGTGCACGGCGCCGTGGTCGATGCCGTTGGCGGCACGGTAGGCGACGGCGCGGTCGGTCCACAGCGAGGCCCAGCACCGGCGGACCGCGTCGAGCACCGCGTCCGGCCCGATCACGTTGAGGTAGGTGTCCTGCTGGCCGGCGAAGCTGGCGTCGGGCAGGTCCTCGGCGGTGGCCGATGACCGCACGGCCACCGCCTCGCCGGCGCTCTGCCGTACGGCCTGCGCGATGTCGTCGGGGACCGGAGCAGCGAGGACGAGCGCACGGGCGCGACCGGCGAGTTCGGCCAGGGCGACGGTGTCGCCGGGAGCGGTGCGCGACAGGGCGTCCAGCACGCTTTCGAGCCCTGCGGCACCGGCGACGCGGCGATACGCCTCCGTCGTGAGGCAGAACCCAGGGGGGACGGGCATCCCGGCCCGCGTGAGCACGCCCAGATTCGCGCCTTTGCCGCCGACCAGGGGCAGCATCTCAGCCGTGATGTCCTGAAATTTCATGATGAGCGGCTGGCCAGAGGGCTCGAGATCGGCTGACCGGTGACTGTCGGACTTCAACATGGCCCATCTCCCTGAGGCGACCGGAGGGCCGCTGACTCGGCTCTTCCGGGCCTCGCTTCGGACAATCGGTGTATGCCCTCACCATAAACTCATCAATCGTTGAAATCAACAGACAATGAAATCCGATCAAGCGACCCATCCACGAGCGTCACCCGGCCGAGCGAGGGGTGGCCGGGTGACGGGGTCCCGGACTAGCTCATCGTGTTGCCGCCGTTGACGGCGAGGCGCTGACCGGTGATGAATTTCGCGCCCGGGGACGCGAGGAAGGCGACGGCCTCGGCGACGTCGGCGGGCACCCCCATGTGCTCGAGCGGCAGGCCGTTGAGGTACTCGCTGAAATCAGAGCCCTCGTGGCGTTCGACCGGGATCCAGCCGGGTTCCACCGTGTTGACCGTGATGCCGAGTGGGCCCAGCTCGCGGGCCCAGGACCGGGTGAGGCCGTGCATGGCCGCCTTGGCCGACACGTAGTGACCGAAGTCGGCGTTGCCGAGGTCGGCGACCTCGCTGCCGATGTTGATGACGCGCCCGTGCGCGGCGGCCCGGAGGTCCGGCAGGACGGCGTGGAGCAGCAGCAGCGGAGCCTTGACGAAGAACCGGAGCTGGTCGAGATGGTCGTCCCAGGTCTGCTTCTCGATCGGCATCATCGGCTGCGGCCCGGTCGCGTTGTTGACCACGACGTCGATCGGGCCGGCGTTCTCGCGGATCTCGGCCACGCCCCGCCGTACGGACTCCTCGTCGGTCACGTCGAAGCGGGACACGTAGGCCGCGACCCCGATGCGGTCGGCCACGGCGGTCGCCCCGGCGGTGTCGTTGGCGTAGTTGACGACGACCTTCCACCCGTCGGCCGCCAGCCGCTCGGCGATGACCGCGCCGAGCCCTCGCGATGCTCCTGTCACGAGCGCGCATCCCATAGCTGCAATCCTCTCCACGGTAGAAACGCCCCCATCCTCGCCTACCTCGCCATGGCCCACATACTGGGCGGGTAGTGATGGCGATCGTGGGGCCGCCGGGAGGGTCAGCCCGCGGTGAGCGCCCGCACCGGGGTGTCGGCGTGCAGACGGCGCAGCACCCGGCGGAACGCGTAGATGGAGATCCCGACCGCCACGCCGCTGATGGCGGCGACGACCGAGGTGCGCACCAGGAGATACGTGCCGATCGACTGGTGCAGCAGCAGCCAGATGCTGACCGTGGAGTTGGCCAGCAGCACGAACGCCCACAGCAGCGTGATCCGGGCGAAGAACCGCCGGACCCGCTCGTGCCGGAGCACGGTCGAGGGCAGGTGGATGTAGTCGAGCGTGAGCTTCTGGACCAGGGGGCGATTCAGCCGTACGGACGCCAGGAAGGCCATGCTGATGCAGATCGTGCCCAGCTCCGGCTGCAGGAAGTAGACGACGGCGCTGCCCGTCCACAATCCGAGCGCCGCTCGCGCGGTGATGGCGATCGCCGCGAGCACCATCGTCCCCGGCACCGGCCTCCGGCGGACGACCCGCCACAGCACTCCGCCGTACACCCACGTCACCGCGGCGATCAGCGCCCCGTTCAGGCCGAGCACCGCCAGAGCGGCGTAGAAGACGGCGAGAGGCGCCACGACGCCCTCGAGGAGCCTCGGAACAGCCTGCCTGAGTAGCGCGGTGATCCTCGGGAGCGTGAAGGACGGAGCGTTCATGCTTCTCCCAGGGAAGATGACGGAAGACCGACGCTAAGGCCTCCGCGACTACCCGGAGAAGGAAACCCCAAAACCTGCCCGAAACACCGGATTGTGGTCATTGGTGGCCCACCGTACACAATGTCCTGCTAACAGGTACACAAGCCGGAAAAGATCCTTTTCTCGGATCAACGTCTCACCCTGCGAGTATGTCTTCCCGTTCTGGTGCAACTGAACATCCGATAACGGTTCGGGAACGGAGGGTTTCCACATACCAAGCAGCCCGCGAGCATGAAGCCATGGCAGTGCTCTCACGCACGCATGTCCGCTCCGCTGGGTGCGTGGCCGATGTCGCGGTCCAGCTGACGCACTGGCCCGATCTCGCGGTGAGCCACACCCGCAGAGCCATACGGTTCCGCACCCGTGGCCGGGAGATCATCCGTATGTCGGGCGATCACACGGCCGAACTGAGGCTCACCGTGCCGGTCATCGACCGGTGGGCCAGAGTGCTCGCCGATTCTCATCGAGTCACACCAGGTCACAACGCCGGGTGGATCAGGGTCCAGATAGAGGACCGTTCCGACGCCGAGATGTTCCTGTCGCTGGTGAGCGTCGCGCTCAAGGCCAACCAGAGCTAGAGATCGCGGGACCCTGCCACAGCGCCGGAGTCGCGATCGGGGCGAAGAGGTCAGCCGAGGCTGGATGTGGCGAGCTTGGCGCCGAACCCGAGGAAGAGCGCGCCCACACCCGAGGTGAGGCCGGCCGTGAGCCGCTTGCGCCGCCGGAACTGGCTCGCCAGGTAGACGCCGCCGAATATCAAAGTGGTGAGATACAGGACGCTGAAAAGCTGGCAGATCGCGCCGAGAATCAGGAAAGAGATCACCGGGGCGCCGTAGTGCGGATCGACGAACTGCACGAAGAACGAGATGAAGAAAAGGATCGCCTTGGGGTTCAGCAGGCTGATCGTGAGCGCCTTCCTGAACGGGTCCGCCAGGTCGACCGTCTCGCCGGGCCGCTCAGCCGGGCCGTCCTTCTTTCCCCGCCAGGAACTCCAGGCCGATCGGATCATGCCGATCCCGATCCACGCGAGGTAGCCCGCGCCGGCGTACTTCACCACGTTGAAGAGCAGCGGCGTGGACTGGAGCAGCGAGGCGACGCCGGCCGCCGACAGCACCATCAGCACCGTGTCCCCGACGAACACCCCGGCCGCCGCACGGTATCCGGTCCGCACGCCACGCTGGGCGCCGATGGACAGGACGTACAACGAGTTCGGCCCGGGAAGCAGGATGATCAGGAACGCCCCGATCACGTAGGCCCAGATGTTGGTGATGCCGAAGAACATGCCGCCAAAGCTCCATAACCTGAGGGGACACATCACGGTATACCTGGCCCGACCCTGCTTTCCGGGCGGGTCAGCTCAGACGTACCAGACCCCGCCGTACGCCTGGCGGTACCCCAGCGCGCGGTAGACCGCGTCCACGAGCGACTGGCCACGTGCGTTGATCCCCAGCCCGGTGCCCTGCAGGTTCATGGAGTAGCCGAAGGACATCCGCGGCAGGGGATCGGCGAAGCCCAGCGAACCGCCCATCCCCGCGTGCCCGAACGCGTCCTCCGACAGCAGGACGCCCTCGCTGTCGGCGGGCGGCAGGTACCTGTTGTCCATGGCCTTCATGAACCCCATCGACCAGCGGGTGGGCACGAGCAGGACCGCGTCCGACTGGGTCGCCGCGGCGACCGAGCCCATCACCACCATCTGGTCCGTCGACACGAGGCCGCCGCCGAGGGCGAGCGGGCGGTACATGCCCGCCAGCCCGCGGGCGTTGGTCACCCCACCGACGGCGCCGATCTCGGCGGCGTGCGCGGCCCTCGAGTCCGACTCCCCGGGGGTCAGCATGTAGCCGCCGTTGTTGCCGAGCAGGAGCGAGGGAATCGAGGTGGGATCGGCGAACGCGAGCTGGTAGAAGCTCGGGACGGGATCGCCGGGCGCGGGCGGGCCGGCGGGGATGGTCGGGGCCACGCGCCCCTCGTGGCTCTCGGGCAGGCCGATCCAGAAGTCCAGCCCGAGCGGGCCGGCGACCTCCTCGTGGAAGAACGTGCCGAGCGATCGCCCGCTCGCACGCCGGATGACCTCGCCGACGAGAAAGCCGAAGGTCAGCGCGTGATACCCCTGCATCGTCCCCGGCGCCCAGAACGGCTCCTCGTCCGCCAGGCGTTCGGTCATCAACGTCCAGTCGTAGAAGGCGCCGGGAGGAAGCGGGTCGCGCAACGCCGGCAGGCCGGCCGAGTGGGTCATCAGGTGCCTGACGAGAACGCCGTCCTTGCCCTTGGCGCCGAACTCGGGCCAGTACTTCGTGACGGGGGCGTTGAGGTCCAGCTCGCCGCGCGACGCGAGAATGTGGGCGCACAGCGCGGTGGCACCCTTCGTGCAGGACCACACGTGCCCGATCGTGTCCTGCCGCCACTCCTGCCCGGTCTCAGGGTTCGCCGTGCCGCCCCACAGGTCGACGACCGTCTCGCCGTCCACGGTGACGCACACGGAGGCGCCGATCTCGCCGCGCTCGGCGAAGTTCCGCTCGAACTCGTCCCGGACCTCGGTGTACTTGTCATCACAAGTGCCGTCGATTGCCATATACGTGACTGAACCACCCATGATCCGTCCCGTCCATGGTCCAGGCTTCCCTCACCGCGCTCCTTGACCGGTTGTAGGCCCACCCGCGAAAGGTGGCCTCTACACGGACCGCTCCAGGCAGGGAGGTAGACCGGTTGGCCTTCCTGTCAGGTCGGATCTGCCTGCGGGAAAACCGTGGAGTTTGGGCCTTGTGGGCACGTGGGAGCGGAGCTACGATCGCGGCAACTCTTAGGAAACTTTCCTAAAAGATGTGGAGGCCTCGGCAAGAACGACACCGGCCAGAGCACCACCTAGGCGGACGCGCGCGCGACATCTCGATCTTCAAAGCCTTCACGGGCCGACCAGCAAAGCCTTCTCAGGCCGACGAGCAAGGGCTTCGCGGTCCGGCAAGCCCAAGTTCACACGGCCTCGGACACCCCCCGCCCTTCACGGGCCGCCATCTGACCGCCGGTACGGCTCGCGCCGGCCGTACCGGCACAACGAGGAGCTTCAATGCGATTCATCCGCCTATGTGTTGCGGCCCTGGTCGCCGCGGCAGCCGTACTGGTCATGACGACCGCGCCCGCCCTGGCGGCCTCCGCGACCGCCACCTTCACCAAGCCCCAGGACTGGGGCAGCGGGTTCGAGGGCAAGTACACGATCACCAACGGCACCTCCACCGCCCTGAACGGCTGGAGCGTGGCCTTCGACCTGCCCGCCGGCTACTCGGTCACCACCTCGTGGGACGCGGCGATGACCAGGAGCGGTCAGCACTACACCTTCACCAACCCGAGTTGGGCACCGACCCTGCCCGCCGGCGCCAGCGTCAGCTTCGGCTTCAACGGCGCGCCGGGCAACTTCAGCGCCCCGCTGAACTGCACGCTCAACGGCGCATCGTGCTCTGGCGGCGGCCCGACCAACCCCGGCGCTCCGGGCGTACCCGGCACCCCCACCGTGACCGGCACCGCGAACACGTCGATCTCCCTCTCCTGGCCGGCGTCCAGCGGCACCGTCACCGGCTACCGGGTGTACGAGGGCTCGGCCCTCAGGGCCACGGCCACCGGCACCTCGGCCACCATCGGCTCCCTCGGCACCTGCACGACGCACACCTACACGGTCAAGGCGTACAACTCGGCAGGGGAGTCCGCCGCGAGTTCCCCGGTCACCGGTACGACCACCGGATGCACCGTCCCCACCGGCGGAAAGGGTGCGCCGTACCTGTACATGGGATGGGGCAACCCGCCCAGCCCGACGACCGTCATGAACGCGACCGGCGTCAAGTGGTTCACGATGGCGTTCATTCTCTCCGGTGGCGGCTGCACCCCGGCATGGGACGGCCAGCGCCCGCTCCAGGGCGGTGCGGACGCCGCGGCGATCTCCCAGATCCGCGCGGCGGGCGGTGACATCGTGCCGTCGTTCGGCGGTTGGAGCGGCAACAAGCTCGGCCCGAACTGCTCCACGCCGCAGGCGCTGGCGGGCGCCTACCAGCAGGTCATCAGCGCCTACAACCTCAAGGCCATCGACATCGACATCGAGAACAGCGACGAGTTCGAGAACGAGGCGGTACAGGACCGCATCCTCAACGCGCTGAAGATCGTCAAGCAGAACAACCCGGGCATCAAGACGATCGTGACGTTCGGCACCAGCACCACCGGCCCGACGTACTACGGCACCCGCCTGATCAACCGGGCCGCGGCGCTCGGCGCGAACATCGACGTGTTCACGATCATGCCCTTCGACTTCGGCGGCGGCGCCAACATGTACCAGAACACGGTCAACGCCTCCGAGGGCCTGAAGAACGCGCTCAAGTCGGCCTTCGGCTGGTCCGACGCGACCGCCTACTCCCACATGGGTATCTCCGGCATGAACGGCCTGTCCGACCAGCAGGAGCTCACCACCCCCGCGATCTGGACCCAGATCCGCGACTGGGCCAAGGCGAGGGGCCTGGCCCGGCTCGCCTTCTGGTCGGTCAACCGCGACCGTCCCTGCCCCGGCGGCGGGGTGAACGAGTCCTGCAGCGGCACCAGCCAGAGCAACTGGCAGTTCACCTCGATCACCGCGGGCTTCTAGCCCGCACCGGACTCCCCGCCGGTCACCCGGGTGCGCGAACCGCGCCACTCGAGGTCCCGAACCGGTCACCCGGGTGCGCGAACCCCGCCGCTCGGGTGCCCGGACCGGTCACGGCCCGCCACCCGGGCCGAGGCCCGCCGATCGTACGGCCCGCGCGGCTTCGACCCCCCAAGAGGTCGTGCGGGCCGTACATCCACCCCCGCACCCCGGCCCGCCCCGGGGTGCGGGCCTGTGCCCGGCCTCCCGCCCTCGGGAGCACCGCCTCGGCTCCTACTTGGGCCATCGACCCACTGGAGGAGCTCCCATGATGCACACTAGCCAGCCCATCGTCACCCATTGGAGTCAAAACACTTCTTTGTGTGAGCAATTCTGGATAGATGGTGGCAATTTTCGTACCCGAGTGGTCGGTTTGGTCTGTCGTCCGGCAGGCTAGTGAGCGCCATGGACTATGCAATTCTCACGGGGTTCGTCCTCGTATCAGGTGTCGTGCTCGCGGTCGTCGCTCAGTGGAAGGGCTGGAAGCCGTCTCTCGCCGTCGCTCTCGCGGTCGGTATCGGCGTCCGCGTCCTGATTATGGTGCTGTCGGCCAACGACACCTGGCAACCGGTCGACTTCATGAAGAGCTTCAAACCGGCGGGCGAGGCGATCCTCGCCCACCAGGACCCCGTGCTGGAAAGCAACGGCGGCTGGCACTTCCTCCCGACGATCCCGTACATCTACGGATTACTTCTGTGGACGGGCATCCCGTGGGAGGTGGCCGGCCGCCTGGTCACCGTGGTCTCGGACATCATCCTGATCCCCCTCGTCGGCAAGCTGGCCGGCGGCAAGGACGCGGGGCTCCGCGCCTTCCAGTACGCCTGCAACCCCCTCGCGGTGCTGGTCGCGTCGGTGCACGGCCAGGTCGAGCCCGTCTCCCTGGTCTTCGGCGTGGCCGCCTTCATCGTGGCCAGGAACGCCAGGACCTCGCGGCCCGTGCGCAACGCGATCATCGCCGGTCTGCTGATGGGCCTCGCGCTCTGCGCCAAGAGCTGGCCCATCTGGCTGGTGCCCGGCATGCTGCTCTTCCTGCCCGACCTGCGGTCCCGCGCCTACGCGTTCTTCGCCACCGGCGTCGCGCCGATCTTCTTCCTGGCCACCCTGCCCATCGGCGCGGGCACGTCCCTGGCTCAGCTTCCTTCGATCATCAAGACCATCGGTGACGTGCGCCCGATCATCGGGGAGTGGGGATGGACGGCGATCGCCGTGGGCGGCGACTGGACGCTGGACGCCGACCTCGCCCGCTACGGCCAGTGGATGATCTACGGGACGCTGCTGGTCGTCTGCTTCCTGTGGCGAAAGGCCGATCCCATCGACCTGACCACGGCCCTCCTGCTCGCCTTCATGGTCGTGACCCCGCGCCTGGGGGCGCAGTACCTGATGTGGTTCATGCCGTTCCTCGTCGCCAGGCCGACGCGCTTCGCGTGGCCCGCGATCATCGGCACCTCCACCTGGGCGGCGGTCGGATACCTCTACCTGACGCAGTTCGACAACGAGAACTGGTGGTTCCTGCACTCGCCGTGGGCGATGAGCTCGGCCGTGCTGCTCCCCGTCCTCGTGGCGGCCATGCCGTGGGGCGAACGTCGCTCCGGCAGCCGCACGCCCGCGTCCAGCGTGGATCTCCCTCGCTCCCCGGTGGGCGTCTCCGCCTGATCCGGACGTTGACGTTTACCAAGCGCTTGCTCAAAATCGGTGAGTGGCGACCTTCGCGGAGCTGGTGGAGGCGCGTGCTGACGACGAGCACGCCGGTCTCCGGTTCGAGGACGAGACCTACACGTGGGCGCGGGTCGTCCACGAGGCACGGAAACGGGCCGAGTTCGCACGCACGATGCGCGATCCCGAGCGCCCGTTCCACATCGGCGTCCTGCTGGACAACGTCCCGGAATACGTCTTCTGGATCTTCGGCGCGGCGCTGGCGGGCGCCGCGGTCGTCGGCGTCAATCCCACCCGGCGTGGGGCGGAACTCGCCGCCGACATCCGGCACACCGACTGCCTGTTCCTGATCACCGACTCCGCGGGAGCAGGGCTGCTCGACGGCCTGGACCTGGGGGTCCCAGTGCTGCTCTCGGACCCGCCGGACCACCGGGCCTCCCTGGCGCCCGGCGGCGGGGTGAGCCGTACGGTGCGAGGATCCGACCCGTTGCTCCTGCTGTTCACCTCGGGCTCCACGGGCACGCCCAAGGCGGTCATCTGCTCGCAGAGCCGCCTGGCGGACATCGGGGAGCGCGGGGGCATGTTCGGCATCGGCAGGGACTCGGTGACCTACGTGGCCATGCCGCTGTTCCACGGCAACGCGGTGATGGCCAACCTGGCCATGGCGACGTACGCGGGAGCGACCGTGGCCCTGCGCCGTCGCTTCACCGCCTCCGGCTTCCTCCCCGATGTACGGAAATATGGGGTTACGTACTTCAACTACGTGGGACGGGCGCTCGCGTACATCCTCGCCACCCCCGAGCGGCCGGACGACGCGGACAACCCGCTGGTCGCGGCCTTCGGCACCGAGGCGTCGGCACGGGACATGGCCGAGTTCGCCCGGCGCTTCGGATGCCAGATCATCGAGGGATACGGCTCCAGCGAAGGCGTGATCACGATCAGCAAGACGCAGGGGACACCTCCGGACGCCCTCGGCCTGGCCGGGGACGGCATGGATCTGGCCGTCCACGATCCGGTGACCGGCCTCGAATGTCCGCGCGCCGTCTTCGACCCGGAGGGGAAGCTGGTCAACCACCACGAGGCGATCGGGGAGATCGTCCGGCGCGGCGCCACCTTCGAGGGGTACTACAACAACCCGGGCGCCGACGCTCTGCGGCTGCGCGACGGCTGGTACTGGAGCGGCGACCTCGGCTACCGCGACGAGGACGGGTACTTCTACTTCGCCGGGCGGGACGCGGACTGGCTCCGCGTCGACGGCGAGAACTTCGCGGCCGCTCCCGTCGAGCGCATCCTCGCCAGATACGCCCCGGTGGTGATGTGCGCGGTGTACGCCGTTCCGGACGTGAGAACCGGCGACGAGGTGATGGCCACGCTGGAACTCGTCGACCCGCTCGATCCCTTCGACCCCGAACGGTTCGCTGCGTTCCTGCGGGAGCAGCCCGATCTGGGGACGAAGTGGGCGCCCCGGTTCGTACGGCTCACGCGGGCCATGCCGCTCACTCCCACGAACAAGGTGGACAAGACCGGCCTGCGCAGGGAGCGGTGGGAGTGCGGCGATCCGGTCTTCTGGCGGCCCGGCCGGGAACCGCGCTACGTGCGGATGACCGATGGGGACCGCTCCGACCTCCGGAAGCGGTTCATCGAGAACGGCCGGGACCACCTCCTGTACTGAGGGGCGCCGGCCACCGCACGCTGCAGGTCGTCAGGCCCGTGGACCTCGATGCCCGGCAGATCGGCCAGGGGCACCCGCTGATCCCGGAGGGCCAGAGAGGGGTGGGGGGGCCGACTCGACGTACCTGGATTCAGCTTAAGAGCGCGGCTGGTCGTTCGGTATGTCGCCGGACACCAGCGCTCCGGACCACTTGGCGCTCGGATCGCTGTCGATCAACAGAGCACGGGTGAGCAGGGTGAGCGGGATCGCCAGCAGCGCTCCGAGCGGGCCGAGCACGGTCGCCCAGATGATCAGGGACAGGAACGTCACCGTGGTCGTCAGCCCGACCGCGTCGCCGAGGAACTTCGGCTGGATGAACGACTGGACCACGACGTTGATCACCAGATAAGCGACGATCACCAGGATCATCCTCTGGACGCCCCCGGTGAGCAGCGCGAGCAGAGCAGGCGGCACCAGCCCGATGACGAAGCCGATGTTGGGGATGTAGTTGGTGATCAACGCGAGAATCCCCCACAGGAGCGGGAGCGGCACGTGCAGGATGTACAGCGCGACCACGTCGAGAGCCGCGCAGATCAGGCCGAAGATCGTGGAGACGAGCAGGTAGCGGCGCGTCTTGTAGGCGAAGGTGGTGAGCGCTCGCGTGATGGCGGGCCGCTCCGCGGACGCCGCGGACATGATGCGGGAGATGATCGGCGCGTCCAGGCTCATGGCGAGCAGCAGGATGACGATCAGCAACAGGCTGGAGACCACGCCGAGCACGCTCGCCAGCAGGCTCTGGGCGAAGTCGAAGATCTTGGCGGGGTCGAGTGACTGGAGTGCCTTGTTCACCTGAGGGGCGATGCCGCGATCGGCCGCCCACTTCTGGGCGTCGGCCACCAGACGATTGAACTGGGCGGAGTAGGTCGGCAGCAACACGGCCATCTGCACGACGGCGGTGGTGAGGATGGCCACCATGCCGAGCAGGACGACGATGACGACCGCGAGCGGGAGCGCGACGACCAGCCAGCCGGGCGCCTTCTTACGTGTGAGCCAGTCGCGGATCGGCGAGACGGCGATCGTGAGGACGAGCGCCAGCACGACCGGCCCGATGATCGTGTCGATCGCCTTGATGCCGGCCAGAGCGACGACGGCCGCTGCCACGACCAGCAGCATGATCAGCGCTCGGGGTACCGCTCGATCGCTCACGGCCTGCCTCGATCCGGGTAGGGGAGATCCTTCGGTTCTACCGCCAGTTGTACTGGCGTTGGCAGGGAAGCCGAAAGGTTCTACTCGATCATTGCCCGTTTTGGATCGAGAGCTGGCCGGGGGCTGCTAATCTTTTGTCCGTCGGCATCGCTCGGCCAACATCCCCGCTGATCCACTCCTGGTGGATGACGCGTGGGCGCTTGTTGGGTGGATGCCGGTACCCCTCCAAAAGATCTCCCTAGTTTCGTTTGCGCTGCTAGGACAGACCGAGTAAGTTCGAGGGGTTGCCCTGGAGACGGGGTGGCCTGAATGCTAGCTGGTTTCGCGGGTCGGATGTCAAGTGTCTGCAAAGGCGCGGTTTTGCTCCGGTCAAGTGGGCTTGGTAGGCTGAGGGC
>NZ_BAAAZR010000036.1:0-124472 GCF_039537005.1 Sphaerisporangium flaviroseum
CTCAAACAACGCATCCACACCCGCACCGGCCCACCCACCCCCGACGACCTCGACGAACTTCTCTGCCGGCGGAGGAAGTCCCATTTCTTCCTCGCCCATCCGGAGACCATCGCCGCGTTCGGCCGCGAATGTAACCGCCGCGGCGTCTACCCGGAGAACGCCGAGCTCGACGGCCGGCCCGTCGCCTCCTGGCGGGGAGTGCCCCTGCTGCCTTGCAACAAGATCCCGATCACCGAGACGCGCACCAGCTCGATCCTGGTCATGCGCACCGGAGAGGACGACGAGGGCGTCATCGGCCTGCACCAGACCGGCATCCCCGACGAGCACGAACCCGGGCTGTCGGTCCGCTTCATGGGCATCAACGACCAGGCCGTCATCAGCTACCTCGTCAGCGCCTACTACTCCGCGGCCATCCTGGTCCCCGACGCCCTCGGCGTCCTCGAACACGTCGAGATCGGCCACTGAACGGAGTCATGGAACATCATGGAGACACGGTGGAGCCCTTCGTCCGGTTCCGCAGTGATGAGACCAGCTTTCTCGCGGCATGACAGCGATTGACGGTGGCAAGTGTGGTGAAGTCGATGCAGAACTTCCCCGGCGTTCTCCGGGCTTTCGCGTACGTCGAGATCAGGCACGGAGGGAAGGGTCCGCGCGTATGGCCAAGGTGATGACCACGGGCCGGCCGGCACACGAGGTGCTGGCCTGGAGCCGCGACCTGGTGGGCCCCGCCCTTCGTTCCGCGGTGGAGACGTTACCGCTCTCGATGCGCCACATCGCGGGATACCACTTCGGCTGGCTCGACGAGCACGGCCGGCCTGACACGGGCGGAGGGGGCAAGGCCATCCGCCCTGCCCTGGTCCTGCTGGCGGCCGAGGCCGTCGGGGGTTCCGCCCGCGCGGCGATGCCGGCGGCGGTCGCGGTCGAGTTGGTGCACAACTTCTCCCTCCTGCACGACGACGTGATGGACGGTGACGCCACCCGCCGCCATCGCCCCACGGCATGGAGCGTCTTCGGCGTCAGCGGAGCCATCCTGGCCGGGGACGCTCTGCTGACCCTCGCGTTCGAGGTGCTGCGGGCCGACGGCGGCCCGGTCGCCGGCGAGGCGACGCGGGTGCTCGGCGCGGCGGTGCTCGACCTGGTCGAGGGCCAGAGCGCCGACACCTCGTTCGAAACCCGCGACGAGGTGAGCGTCCCCGAGTGCGTCAGCATGGCCGAGGGCAAGACGGGGGCCCTGCTCGCCGCCGCGTGCGCCCTCGGAGGCCTATCCGGGGGCGGCGGTCCCGAGGTCATCGAGTCCCTGCGCGCGTTCGGCTCCCGTCTCGGCCTGGCCTTCCAGATGGTCGACGACCTGCTCGGCATCTGGGGAGACCCATCGGTAACAGGCAAACCGGTCTTCTCCGACCTGCGCAACCGCAAGAAGTCTCTTCCCGTGGTCGCCGCCCTCACCTCGGGCACCGCGTCCGGCGCCGAACTGTCCACCTTCTACCACCACGGACGACCGCGCACGTCGACCGGTCAGCCACCCGCCTCATCCGCCCTCACCCCATCGGTTCCACCACCCGCCTCATCCGCCCTCACCCCGGCCGAGCAGGTGCCTACAGCGGCCGAGCTGACGCGCATGGCCTCGCTCATCGAGGCCGCGGGCGGCCGCGCATGGACCCAGTCCCGGGCTGACGAGCTACTGGCCGAGGCGCTCGCCCACCTCGCCTCCGCCGACCCCACCCCCCGCCCCGCCGCCGAACTCCACGCCCTGGCCCACCTCCTCGCCCACCGCGACCACTGACCCGTCCGGGAACGACTGAGGCCGCCGAAAGGACTCAAGAGCGAGGGCCATGTGCCCCCGCTCAGCCGCGAGCCGGGCAGCCAGGATGCCAATATCGTACGAATGTGTTGATCTCAGACGAGGAATTGGCTGTAACGGCGGCGCGAGCGGGAGCGGCCGTCGTGCGCGCCATGTACGGCGCGTCGATGGCGCGCTTCGGAAAGTCCGCGGGTGACTTCGCCACGGCCGCGGACATCGAAGCGGAGAAGGCCGTCATCGACGTCATTCGCACCGCTCGACCGGACGACGCCGTGACAGGCGAGGAGAGCGGACGTACGGGTTCGGACGGCGCGGACCGCATGTGGCTGGTCGATCCCCTGTGCGGCACGCTGAACTATGCCGCGCGGAACATGCTGGTGGCGGTGAACGTCGCCCTGCGCGTGGGCTCCGGCATCACCGCGGCGGCCTCGGCCGACCCGTTCTCCGGCGAGGTCTTCTGGACGGACGGCGTCCACGCGTACGCGCGCCGCGACGGCGACGACAGCGACGACGAGCGACTCGTGCCCTCGCCCGATTCACGACTGGTGGACGTCAACCTGGATCCGCCGTTCCCCAACGCGCCGGGCTTCCTGGCCGCCCGGCTGCTCGCCGACCCCGGATTCGTCGAACGCTTCCGCCCGCGCGTCGTCTCCACCACCCTGGCCGTGGCGTGGGTCGCCGCCGGTCGACGGGCCGCGTACGTCACCGACGGCCATCTCCAAGACAGCGTGCACTTCGCCAGCGGGATCGCGTTGTGCCAGGCCGCCGGGTGCGTGGTGACCGGCATCCGAGGGCAACCACTGCACACCGGCGCGGGCGGGCTCGTGGTGGCGGCCGACCACGAGACGCACGCCGCGTTGCTGGCCCTCATCGGCAATATGGCGCGGCTACATTGAGCGCGGCTGGACCGAGGGCCGTCTGTCAGCGGGTGAGGGTGGCGATTATGCGGTCGAGGGTGGCGAGGTCGGTGGCGTCGAGGTCGAGGAGGGGCGGGGGTGGCTCGCCGAGGATGGCCTCCGCGAGGGCGGCGGCGTTCGCCCCCTCGGCGGTGACGGTCACGATCTTCTGGCGCCGGTCCTCGGGGTGAACGTCGCGCACCACCATGCCCCGCCGTACGAGGTCGTCCACGACGATCGTGGTGTAGGGGGCGTCGGTGGACAGCTCGGCGGCAAGCTGCCGCATCGTCATCGGCGCCGAGGCCAGGCGGCGCAGCGCCTTGGCCCTGATGAAGCTCATGTCGAGCGCCTCGCACACCTCCTTGCGCCGGTCGTACCGGTCGAGGACGAGGGTGCGCATACCGCGCCAGACGCGGGTGGATATGTCGGGGTCGTGGCCGCCGTCCGCGTCTCGACCGGTGTCCGGAGCGTGGTGGTCGTTGGGGCGGGGGTCCGCTAGGTCGTTGCTCATGATGTGACGGGGATCCTCGTGTCGTCGACGGTGAGTCGCGTCGCGGTCCGTTCCGCGGTGCCCCTCGCCCATCTGCCCGTGGTGATGGTACCGAGCACGAGCACGACCGCGCCGCATCCGACGATGATCCACCACCCCGCCCGGCTCGCCTCGGTGAAGCCCCCGCGCAGGGATCCGGCGATGCCGGACGCGAGCACCGACCCGGCGACGGCCACGCCGAGGGACTGCCCGACCTGGCGGCTGGTCGAGGCGACCGCCGCCGCCACCCCTGCCTGGGCCAGAGGCATGCCGGAGACGGCGGTGTTGGTGACGGGTGCGTTGACCACGGCGAATCCGAGCCCGAAGACGGCGTAGCTCGCGAGCAACCAGACAAGGGACGTGGTCGTGGTCAGCCGCGTCAGCATGAGCCCGCTCGCGATGATCGCGATCCCCGACAGCATCAGCGACGGACGCGGGCCGCGCTCGCCCACCAGCCGACCCGACAGCGGCGCGAACACCAGGGTCATCGCCGCGATCGGCAGCGTGCACAGGCCCGCCTCGAACGGGGACAGTCCACGCACGTCCTGGAGGTACAGCGTGTTGAGGAACAGGAATCCGCCGAACGCCGCGAAGGCACTCACCGCGATGACCGACGCCCCCGAGAACGGCGCGCTGCGGAAGAACCGCACGTCGATCAGAGGGTCCCGCCGGCGAAGCTCGTACACGATCAGGGCGGCCAGCGCGGCCACCGTGGTGACCGCGAGGGCGATGATCAACGGCGACCGCCAGCCCATGCTCGGCACCTCGATGATCCCGTAGGTGAGCGAGGCCAGCGTCACGATGACCAGCACCTGTCCCACAGGGTCGATCCGGCGAGGACGCGGGGCCCGGGACTCGGGGACGAACAGGGCGGTGAGCACCAGGGCGGCCACGGCGACCGGCACGTTGATCCAGAAGATGGCCCGCCATCCCACCGAGTGCACCAGCGTGCCGCCGACGACAGGGCCGAGGGCCATGCTGATCCCGACCACCCCACCCCACACCCCGATCGCGCGGGCGCGTTCCCGCGGGCCGGTGAAGGTGTTCGTGATGATCGACATGGCGACCGGGTTGAGCATCGAGCCGCCGATGGCCTGGACGACGCGAAAGGCCACCAGCCAGCCCAGGCTCGGTGCCAGCCCGCACAGCAGCGACCCGGCCGCGAACACCACCAGGCCGATCTGGAAGGTGCGGCGGCGGCCGACGCGGTCGGCCGTCGAGCCGGACAGGAGCAACAGGCTCGCGAGGACAAGGGTGTACGCGGCGATGGTCCACTGCATCCCCGAGACCGGCGCGTGGAGGTCGCGTTCGATCGACGGAAGGGCGACGTTCACGATCGTGTTGTCGAGCCCGACGATGAGCAGGCTCATGCAGCAGATGAACAGGATGAGCATTCGCCTCCGGCGGCTGAGCCCGGTCACGTCCCTCCCCATAGGTTGTAGAAACACAACGATTATGACTGTACAACCAATGCCTCCTATAGCCCGATTTATGCCGATGAAGAGCGGATACATGGTCGATGTCCAGGGAAGAACGACTGTCGTGGGGGCGTGCGATGGCCGGTTACCCGCGACGGGACCCGATTCCGGGCCGTTCGAGGGTGCCGCGCAGCGCGTTCGGGCCGGGCTCCGCCGTCGCCGCACTCAGGGGGACAGCGGCCGGTCACGCCTCGCCGCGGCCGTGCTCGTCCGGCTGCCGTCACGCGTGGCCCCTGCGGCTGTCCCCCACTGCGTCCCCGCAGTTCTCCCCCGCTAAGGAGAAAGATCATGCCCGGTAACAAGGCAGTCGCCTATCAGGGCCCCGGCAAGGTCACCGTCGAGGACACCGACTACCCCGAGTTCGAGCTCAAGGAAGGGCCGGGGGTGAACCCCGCGAACGTCGGCCGTAAGGTTCCCCACGGCGCCATCGTCAAGGCCATCGCGACCAACATCTGCGGCAGCGACCAGCACATGGTGCGTGGCCGCACCACCGCTCCCCAAGGCCTCATCCTGGGCCACGAGATCACCGGCGAGGTGGTGGAACTCGGCCGCGACGTCGAGTTCATCAAGGTCGGCGACATGGTGTCCGTCCCGTTCAACATCTCCTGCGGCCGGTGCCGCAACTGCAAGGAGGGCAAGACCGGCATCTGCGAGAACGTCAACCCCGACCGGCCGGGATCGGCGTACGGCTACGTCGACATGGGCGGCTGGCCCGGCGGCCAGGCGGAGTACGTACTGGTGCCGTACGCGGACTGGAACCTGCTGAAGTTCCCCGACAGGGAGCAGGCGATGGAGAAGATCCTCGACCTCGCCATGCTGTCCGACATCTTCCCCACCGGATACCACGGCTGTGTCACCGCCGGCGTGGGAACGGGATCGACGGTCTACATCGCGGGTGCGGGACCGGTCGGGCTGGCCGCGGGCGTGTCGGCGTTCCTGCTCGGCGCCGCCGTGGTGATCATCGGCGACCTGAACAAGGAGCGCCTGGCGCAGGCGCGCAGCTTCGGCTGCGAGACCGTCGACGTGTCGAAGGGCGATCCGAAGGACCAGATCGAGCAGATCCTGGGCGTGCCCGAGGTGGACTGCTCCGTCGACGCGGTGGGCTTCGAGGCACGCGGTCACGGACGGGACGCGGCGACCGAGCAGCCGGCGACCGTGCTCAACACCCTCATGGAGGTCACGCGGGCCGGTGGCGCGATCGGCATCCCTGGCCTGTACGTCACCGGTGACCCGGGCGCCTCGACCGAGGCCGCCAAGGTGGGGTCGCTGTCGCTCAGGTTGGGCCTCGGATGGGCCAAGTCGCACGCCTTCTTCACGGGCCAGTGCCCGGTGATGCGCTACAACCGGCAGCTCATGATGGCGATCCTCCACGACCGGGTGCAGATCGCCAAGGCGGTCAACGCCAGCCCCATCCCGCTCGACCAGGCGCCGCAGGGCTACGCGGACTTCGACAAGGGCGCGGCACGCAAGTACGTCCTGGACCCGCACGGGCTGCTCGGGTCACGTGCCTGAAACGCCGATCGTGGTCCTGTTCCGGAGGACCCCGATCCGGAACAGGACCACGAAGGTGAGCTGGTGACGGGCCCCGCCACGGCCGTGCTCAGCCGTGCCGGGGCCCGCTGTTCAGAGGGTTAGGAGATGGGCGGGTAGGCGTTCTGGAGCAGCTGACGGAACTGCGCCGAGAACCAGGCACCGGAGATCGGAGCGTTGGCCAGGGCACCGGAGGGGTTGTTACCGTTACGCGCGTTTCCGCCGTAGGTCGGGTCGCACATCCGGTCGAAGCCCTTGCCCTGGTCGTTCGGGATCTCCTCGCTGGAACCGTCGGACTCACCCGGCGGCTTGATCCAGACGTAGGCGTCGAGACCGGTGGCGGGGTTCGCCCTCGGCCGCTCACCGAGACCGGCACCGCTCTGGTTGCACCAGTTGCCGGCGTGGATCCGCCGGTCGACGCGGGACTGGTCCACGAAGGTGTTGAGGTCGGTCGACGTGCTCGGTCCCGCCGGCCTGGCCGAACCGCCCCAGCCGTTGCGGGAGGTGTCGATCAGCATGCCGATGTTGGAGGCGAAGCCTTCCGAGATGAGCCGCTGACGGAACGCCTGGGCGAAGGTCAGCTCGTCGATGTAGAAGTTCCAGTCGATCCAGCGGGACTGGCGCACCTGCTGGCCGTTGACCGTGGTGTTGACGGTGAAGTGCGGCTCGGTCAGCGCGGAGTAGTTGGCGGTGTTGGTGATGAAGCCGTCGACGCTGGCCATGCCCGCGGTGGTGCCGCGGACGGTGCTGGCGAAGAGCTGCGCGGCGGGGCCGAAGTTGGAGTCCCAGCCAAGCCAGCCGTGGTGCGCGGCGTCGACGTAGGTGTACACGTTGGTGATCGCGTGCAGCTTGTTCAGGGCGTACTGCACGCCCTGCACGTAGGCGCCGGACGACTGCGCCTCGGCGCACGCCGCGATGGCGGTGTTGGTGACCAGGTTCGGCAGCGAGTCGATCTCGACGATCGTGACGATGCGGAGCGCGGAGTACTTGGACTCGCCCATGATCGCGGCGATCGGGTCGATGTACTCGGTCTTGTAGCGGTTGAGGCCGTTCTCAGAGATCTTGAGCTCGCCGTTCGATGCAAGCGCCGAGCAGTCACGGTTCGGCAGGTTGTAGATGACGAACTGGATGGTCAGCGGGCTGCTGCCGTTGGCGGCGTCCTGCTGCAGCGCCGCGTCCAGGTGCGCCCGCACGCCCTTGGCACTCGAGGTGCCCGCGATGGCGGCGATGCGGTCGATCCACACGGCGGTCGAGATGTTCGCCACGGCGGAGCCACCCGGCTCGGCGGCGGCCCTTGTGGACCAGTCGGAGTTCACGTAGCCGGTGGCGCCGGCGTACGGGTTGTCGACATGCGGGCCCGGTGTGCCGCCGCCGTCGTCGTCCGACTCGGTGGCGGTCACGACCACGGAGGTCAGGCCCGAGGACGCCACGTTGATCGCCCTGGTGCCGTTGGTGTTGTCGGTGTCCTGCGCGGCCGACAGGGTCACGTTCTGGGCGGTGTTCCAGTTGGACGTGGTGAAGGTCAGGCTGGCCCCGCCGGTGACGGTGATGTTGGAGTCACCGGTGCCGGCCGTCGAGGTCACCGTCACGCTGGCCGTGGGCTGCCTCGACAGGCGCACGGAGTAGGTGGCCGTCGAGCCTTCGGGCACGCTGACGCTGGCCGGTGAGACGACGAGCGACTGGGTTCCGGTGCCGGAGTCGTCATCCGCCTCGGTCGCGGTCACGGCCACGGAGGTAAGGCCGGAGGACGCCACGTTGATCGCCCGGGTGCCGTTGGTGGTGTCGCTGTCCTGAGCGCCCGACACGGTCACGTTCTGCGCGGTGTTCCAGTTGGCGCTGGTGAAGGTCAGGCTGCCGCCGCCCGTCACGGTGAGGTCGGCGTCACCGGTGCCGGCGGTCGAGGTCACGGTCACGTTGCCGGTCGGCTGCGCCGCCAGGCGTACGCCGTAGGTCGCGGTCCCGCCCTCGGGAACGCTCACCGAGGTGGGGCTGACGACCAGGGACTGGGTCTGGCCGCCACCCTGGCCGGTGCAGGTCGTCCCGTTGATCGCGAAGCTCGTCGGGTTGCTGTTGGTGCCGCTGAAGGTGCCGTTGAACCCGATGGTCCACGAGGCACCGGTACCCTGGCTCCCGTTGTACGAGAGGTTCCTCGCGGTCACGTTGGCGCCTGACTGCGACCATTCAGCGGTCCAGCCCTGGGTCACCCGCTGGGTGCCGGGGAAGGTGAAGGTCAAGCTCCAGCTGGTCAGGGGGTCGCCGAGGTTCTTGATGGTGATGTTTCCGCCGAACCCGGTGCCGCCTTCCCAGGCCTTCGCGTACGTGACCTCGCAGGCCACGGCGGCGTTGGCCGAAGTCGGGCCGGCGATGAGCCCGATGGCGGCGAGCACTAGTGCTGTCACCGCCGTCAGGACTCTGCGCCAGGAACTCTTGTGGGGTCCCATTGTCTGTTTGTCTCCCTCATGAAACTGACGGGTGCGCCGTCTTCTTGAGACGGCCAAGCAGCGCCCAGCTCGACATGCGGCGGTGGGAGCGCTCCCATCGTGTGGTTGTTTCGGGAGGATGTACAGCACGTTGCGAACGACCACGGCCGCACGGCGGCCCACCGTCCGCCGCACGAACCACAACCCCTCGTTGGCCTGTGTAAACACCGCCGGCGGCTCAATGGATCTCCGGGGAGCCCGATGAAACATTCATATGGAGATCAGAACCGGCCGCCGCACACGGTGGCCGGTGATCTCTGTCGCGCCGGACCACAGCTGACCGGACGCCGGGGACCACACCTGACCGGACACCGGACTGACCGGACACCGGACACCGGAGACCTGGGCCCGACCGGACGCCGGGGACCGCTCAGATGCGGCCTCCGGCGAGGTCCATGAGGCGGGCGAGGACGCGGTCGCCCGAGGCGCGGACGCCGTCGTGTTCCCACTCGTTGGTGATCCAGTAACGCAGGTTGCCCACCGCCCGGGCCGTCCGCAGCGACAGGTCGGCGTCGACGTACATGTCGTCGTGGTAGACGATCGCGGCCACCGGGACCTCGTTACCCGCGAGGCGCGCCGGGTCGTACAGCCGCGGCCAGTCGTCGACCTTCGCCAGCGCCTCCGCGGCCCGTTGGAACGGGCGCAGTGCCGCGATCTCCTCGAACATCCAGGGGTAGAACATCTCGCCGGTGAACAGCAGAGGCTCTGCGCCGGGCGCGAACTCCGGGAAGTCCTGGCGGGCACGCTCGGCCGCCCAGGCCGTCGCGGTGCCCCCCTGGGCGTAGATCACCTCCTGGAGCACGCCGTAGAGCGGGTTTCCCGCGTAGGACGTCATTCCCATCACCTGGCTCAGGAAGGTGTCGGAGAGCGCGGCCTCATCCCACGCCTCGTCGAACACCCAGTGCAGCCGCTCGGCCCCGTCCCCCATGCCGAGGAGCATGCCGAGGGTCTGCAGCCGGCGCACGGTCAGCCGGTCGCCGTCGGGGAGGCGCACGTCGTTCTCGGCGAGGTGCTCGGCGACGGCGCTCACCGTCGCGACGTCCTCGGGGTACCGGGCGTAGTAGCGCGTGACCTTGTCCCTGACCCGCGGGTAGGTGCGCGCGTACACGTCGTCGGCGGTCGCGGTGAGTCCGGCCAGACCGCCCGTCACGTAGCAGGCCTTCAGCCCTTCGGGCGCCTGCGAGAGATAGGTGAGGGTGAGGAACCCTCCGTAGCTCTGGCCGAGCGTCTCCCACTGCCGGCCACCGCACAGCTCGCGGCGGATCAGCTCGGCGTCGGCGACGATCGAGTCGGCGCGGAAGTGCCGCAGGTACGGAGCCAGCCCCTCGCCCAGGCGTCCGGCCGTCGCGGCCGTCACCGGTGTGCTGCGGCCGGTGCCTCGCTGGTCGAGCAGCAGCACGCGGTGCGTGCGCAGCGCGTGTCCCAGCCAGCCGTCGGCCCGCATCGGCCGGGGGGACTTACCGCCAGGACCGCCCTGGAGGTACAGCAGCCAGGGCAGATCATCTCCGGCCCGGGCCGGAGCGACGATCTCGCGGGCGAACACCGTGATCTGCTCCCCACCGGGGGCGCCGTGATCGAGCGGGACGCTGAAGTTGTGATCGGTGACCGCCATCCCCGGCAGATGGATCATGTGTTTCCTTCCGTCCGCTGGCCGGAACGCCGTCGGCGAGCCTACCCGTGGTGGTACGTCCACGACATGCCGGCCGCGATCGCCGTTCTCCGGTGAAGTGCCGTCCTTTGAGCTGGCATTGAGGTACCTCGGGTACACCTTGGAACCATGGATCGGCCCCCCAAGGTGCTCGTCGTCGACGACGAGCCGAACATCCTCGCGCTCCTCTCGCAGACACTGCGCCTGGTGTCCTTCGAGGTGAGAACGGCCGAGAGCGGATCGCAGGCGCTGACCGCGGCCAGGGAGTTCGAGCCCGACATCGTGGTGCTCGACGTGATGCTGCCCGACCTCGACGGGTTCGAGGTGGCCCGGCGACTGGGCGAGGTCCCCGTGCTGTTCCTGACCGCGCGGGACACGGTCGAGGACCGGGTCCAGGGGCTCAGCCTCGGCGCCGACGACTACGTGGCCAAGCCGTTCAGCCTGGAGGAGGTCGTGCTGCGGATCCGGGCCATCCTGCGCCGCAGCCGGGCGGTGGAGCCGTACAAGGACTGCCTGCTCAGGTACGCCGACGTGGAACTGGACCCCGACGCCCACGAGGTACGGCGCGGCGGGACCCGGGTCGACCTGTCGCCCACCGAGTTCAACCTGCTGGCGTACCTGCTGACCAACGCCGGCCGGGTGGTGAGCAAGGCGCAGATCCTCGACAGCGTCTGGCGGTACGACTTCGACGGCGACTCCAGCATCGTCGAGTCCTACGTGTACTACCTCCGCAAGAAGATCGACAAGTGGGATCCCCCCCTGATCCACACCATACGAGGGGTCGGCTACACGCTCAGGCTACCGCGGGACGGAGAGGCGTGAGGGGGCCGGACCGCTGGACCCTGCGCACCCGGCTGGTGGTGGCGGCGGTCGCGCTGACCGGCGTCGCGCTCGCTCTGGCCAACGCGGTGGGCCTTACCCTGTTCAACGACTACCTCACCGACCGGGTGGACGAGCAGCTCACCGGCGTCCCCAAGATAGCCCAGACCAGAGTCATGGACATGGCCATCCGCACGGCCCCGCCGGCCGACGACCAGACCCGGTGGCTGGTGCGGTTCGAGAAGCCGATCGTCGAGCGGATCAGCAGGGAGACCAGGCTCTACCTGTTCAGCCACGAAGGAAAGCTGACCAACCAGTTCCCTGCCGCCGATCCCGGCACCGGACCGGAGCTCGGGGCGATCGAGGATCTCCCGCGCGGGACGGCGTACACCGTCCCGGGCAGGGACGGCTCCTCCTGGCGGGTGATGGCGGCCGACACCATGGACGGCAACACCGTCGTGATGACGGCCTCACTGGCCGGCATCACGGAGACCAGGAACAGGTTGCTGATGATCGACATCGGCGTCATGGCCGTGGTCCTTCTCCTGCTCGGCCTGCTCGGCGCCGCCGTCGTACGGCTCGGGATGCGGCCCCTGACCAGGATGGAGGAGACGGCCACGCTGATCGCCGGTGGTGACTTCAGCCGCCGGGTGCCCGGCCCCGACCCGCACACCGAGCCGGGCCGCCTCGCCACCGCGATGAACGTCATGCTCGACCGGCTGGAGGCGGAGATCGCCGCGCGGGCCGACTCGGAGACGCGGATGCGCCGCTTCCTGGCCGATGCATCCCATGAGCTGCGCACCCCGCTGACCTCCGTACGGGGCTTCGCCGAGCTCTACCGCAGGGGCGGAACCCCGCCGGGCCGGCCCATGGACGAGGCCATGCGCAGGATCGAGGACGAGGCCACCCGCATGGGGCTGCTGGTCAACGACCTGCTCGCGCTGGCCCACCTGGACGAGGAGCGTCCCCTCGACAACCGTCCCGTGGACCTGCTGGAGATCGCCGCCGACACCATCCGCGACGCCCTGGCCCGAATGCCGGACCGTCAGGTGCGCCTGACAGGACTCGACGGCTCGCTCAGCCCGGTCATCGTTCTGGGCGACGAGGCGCGGCTGCGGCAGGTGGCGGCCAACCTCGTGACCAACGCACTCGTCCACACGCCGCCCGATGTGAAGGTCACGGTCCGGGTCGGCGCCGGCGCCGCCGCGAAGGCACCGGCGGCAGCGGTCGGCGCCATGATCCCGGGCTCGCGGGTCATGGGGGTGCTGGAGGTGACCGACACCGGTCCCGGCATCCCCCGCGACCACGTCCCGCGTGTCTTCGAACGGCTCTACCGGGTCAGCGAGAGCCGCTCACGCGCCGACGGCGGGGCGGGGCTCGGGCTCGCGATCGTCGCCGCGATCGTCAGGGCGCACCGAGGCCGGGTGGAGCTCTCCACGGCTCGTGGTACGGGCGCGGCGTTCCGCGTGCTGCTTCCGTTGCGGGATTCCGAGGCTGCTCCGAGGTAGCTCCGGGGTCGCTTGGATCCGCGCTCCGCAGCATGAGATCCATGAGAAGAACCTATGTGGCGGTGGCGCTCCTGGCGCTCGCCGCCGGATGCGGACAGTCCGCGGCCTCCTCGGACGGGGTCGCCTCGGTGAAGCGCACCCAGAGCACGCCACAGGCGAGCGCCACTCCGACGGCCTCGGTGGACCCCGAGGAGCAGGGCAGGAAGTTCGCGCAGTGCATGCGCGACAACGGCGTCGACATGCCCGACCCCGAGCCCGACGGAAACGGCCGCGTCAGAATGCGCATCGGTGAGAAGAACGCCGATGACACCAAGCTGGACAAGGCCATGAAGGCCTGCCGCGCCCTCTCCCCCTTCGGCCAGAAGGGACGCGAGATCACTCCCGAGCAGCAGGAGAAGGCGCGTGCCTTCTCGCAATGCATGCGCGACAACGGCATCGACATGCCCGACCCCGATTTCAGCGGCGGCGGTGTCGGCATCAAGATCGGTGGCCCCGACGGCAAGATCAAGCCGGACGACCCCAAGTTCAAGAAGGCCATGGAGGCCTGCAGGGACAAGCTCGGCGGACCCGTCGGAGCGCCCAAGTGACCGACCTGCGAACGGAGGAGGCCGTGAGCGCGTCAGACGAACCGCGAGTGCCCCCACGGCGCAGGCGCGGGCGCGGCAGGGCCGCCGTGGTCGCGGGCGGCGCGGCGCTGCTCGCCGCCGCGGTGGCCGCCGCCGCGATCGGCGTCGGAGGCGAGACGGGCACCCCGGCGGCCCAGCGGACCCCCCCGGCGACCGCCAAGGTCGCCCGCACCACGCTGACCGAGACCAAGACCGTCGACGGCACCCTCGGTTACGGCGAGACCACCACGGTGACCGGCCGGAGCCAGGGGACGATCACATGGCTGCCCTCCCCCGGCTCCACGATCAAGCGGGGCAGGGCCGTCTACAGCGTGGACGCCGACCGGGTGCCGCTCCTCTACGGCACCACCCCGCTCTACCGCACCCTCCAGGACGGGATGGAGGGGCAGGACGTCAAGCTGCTGGAGCGCAACCTGTCCAAGCTTGGCTATGACGGCTTCACCGTGGACGACGAGTTCACCTGGGCCACGCGCGAGGCCGTGGAGGACTGGCAGGACGACCTCGGCCTGGAGGTGACCGGCCGCGTCGCACCAGGAGACGTGGTCGTCCACGACGGCGCGCTGCGGGTGGGCGAGCTCAAGACCGCGCTCGGCAACCCGGCGAACGGCCAGGTGCTCACCTACACCGGCACCACGCGCGAGGTCACGGTCGATCTGGACGTCGCCGACCGGCACCTGGTGAAGAAGGGGCTCAAGGCGACGGTCGAGCTGCCGGACGGCGCCACCGTGCGCGGGACCGTCACCAGCGTCGGCAAGGTGGCGACCCAGAACACCGGGCAGGAGGAGACCACCACCACGATCGAGGTGGTCGTCGCGGTCCGCGCCGACAAGAAGATCAGGACCTACGACACCGCGCCGGTGGAGGTCACCATCATCGCGGAGCAGCGGAAGAACGCGCTGGTCGTACCGGTCAACGCGCTCGTCGCGCTGGCCGAGGGCGGGTACGGCGTCCAGGTCGTGGAGGGCCCGGCCACCCGCTACGCAGCGGTCGAGGCCGGCATGTTCGCCGACGGCAAGGTCGAGATCACCGGAGTCGCCGAAGGCACGACCGTGGTGGTACCGAAATGACGCCCGGCTTCGAGACCATCCCTCGCACGGCCGCCGCCGCCGACGAGGCCGGCCACGGCGTAACCGCCCGGCACGGCGACGACGGCGGGGCACTCGTCGAGCTGACCGATGTCAGCAAGGTCTACGGAGAGGTCGCCGCGTTGCGTGGGGCCACGGTGACCATCCAGAGCGGGGAGCTTGTCGGCATCGTCGGGCCCTCCGGCTCCGGCAAGTCCACGATGCTGAACATGATCGGCACCCTCGACCGGCCCTCCGGTGGCACGGTGCGGATCGCCGGGCACGATGTCGCCACGCTCTCCGACCGGGAGCTGTCGGCCCTTCGCGCCGGCGCGATCGGCTTCGTCTTCCAGCAGTTCCACCTGGCCACCGGGGTACCCGTGCTGGACAACGTGGCGGACGGGCTGCTGTATTCGGGGGTCCCGCTCAAGGAGCGCCGCAGACGGGCCATGGAGGCGTTGCGGCGGGTCGGCCTCGGGCACCGGCTCGACCATCGCCCGCACGAGCTGTCCGGCGGCGAGCAGCAGCGCGTCGCGATCGCCAGGGCGGTGGCCGGTGAGCCGGAACTGCTGCTCGCCGACGAGCCCACGGGCAACCTCGACTCCAGATCCGGGACGGGGGTGATGGCCCTGCTCCGCGAGCTCCACGAGGCCGGCACCACCATCCTGATCATCACCCACGACCGGGACATCGCGGCGAGCCTGCCCCGGCAGGTGGAGATGCTGGACGGCCGGGTCGTGGGCGACTCACGAGCGACCCGGGAGCCGGCATGCTGACCACGCCCGAGGATCGGCGCGGCACCCGGCGCGGCGCCCCGGGTGCCGCGCCGGGCAGGCGGCGCGGGACCCGGCTGTCCCCTGTTCGGCTCAGCCCGCGTGACGTGATCCGGGTCGGCGGGGCGGGGCTGCGCTCGCGGCCGCTGCGGGTGTTCCTGTCCGCCCTCGGCATCGCGATCGGCATCGCCGCGATGCTCGGCGTGGTCGGCATCTCGGCCTCCAGCCAGGAGGTCCTCAATCGGACCCTGTCCGCCCTCGGCACCAACCTTCTCAAGGTCTCGCCCGGGCAGACGATGTTCGGCGAGGGATCGCACCTTCCCGCGGAGGCGGAGGGGATGATCGGCCAGATCAATCCGGTCACGTCGGTGAGCGCCACCGGGGCGGTGGATGCGAAGGTCTACCGCAACGACCACATCCCGGAGGGCCAGACCGGCAGCATCTCGGTCCTGGCCGCACGGCTCGACCTGATCAAGGATGTCGGCGTGTCCCTCGCCGGCGGCGCCTGGCTCAACGAGGCCACGCACCGCTACCCGGCCGTGGTGCTCGGGTCCAAGGCGGCCGACCGGCTCGGCGTCGTCGAAGCCGGAGCCGAGCAGCGCGTCTGGCTGGGCGGCCAGTGGTTCACCGTCGTGGGCGTGCTCGCCCCCGCACCGCTCGCGCCGGAGCTCGACACCGCCGCCCTGGTCGGCTGGCCGGTCGCCGAGGAGAGGCTCGGCTTCGACGGCTATCCCACCACCGTCTACACCAGGGCCAAGGAGGAGCACGTCGTCGCGGTGAGGGACACGCTGGCGGCCACGGCCAATCCGGAGAACCCCAACGAGGTCGAGGTGTCGCGCCCCTCCGAGGTGCTCGCCGCGAAGCAGGCCACCGATGCCACGCTCAACGCGTTGCTGCTGGGCCTCGGAGGCGTGGCCCTGCTGGTCGGTGGGGTCGGCGTGGCCAACACCATGGTGATCTCCGTGCTCGAACGGCGTGCGGAGATCGGGCTGCGCCGCTCCCTCGGCGCCACCCGCGGGCAGATCCGGCTGCAGTTCCTCGCCGAGTCCCTGCTGCTGTCGGCGATCGGCGGGGTCGGCGGGGTGATGCTCGGCATCGGCGTGACCGCGGCCTACGCCACCTCGCAGGGATGGCCGGCGATCGTCCCGATCTGGGCGATGGCGGGCGGCGTGGTCGCGACGCTGGTCATCGGCGGGATCGCCGGGTTCTACCCCGCCGTCCGCGCGGCCCGCATGTCGCCGACGGAGGCCCTGGCCACCTCCTAGACACCACCGCCCCGTGACCCCCGGCCCGTCGAGAGCCGGGGTCACGGGGCGCCGGCACCCACATGGGCCTGGAAATGACTGTGGGCACTCCCCGCCAAGCGGAGAATGCCCAGGTCATCGGGGTCAACCGTGGTGCGCCGCCAGGGACTCGAACCCCGGACCCGCTGATTAAGAGTCAGCTGCTCTAACCAACTGAGCTAGCGGCGCAGTGAAGCAGAACAAGATTAGCGCACCCTGTGGGCGACTTCGTACCGATCGGGCACGCTAGGCTAGAACAACGTTCGGTCACTGACGGGAGCGCCGATGACGTCGTGGTTCACCTCGCCCGCCCACGCCGGGGAACGGCTCGCCGCCGTCGACTACCTGGCCGATGACGGCATCGCGACGTCGGTCTTCCTGGCCGCCGCGCTGGGCAAGCCATTGCTGGCGGAAGGACCGGCGGGCGTGGGGAAGACCCAGCTCGCCAAGGCCGTCGCCGAGGCGACCGGCGCCGAGCTGATCAGGCTCCAGTGTTACGAAGGGCTCGACGAGGCCCGCGCTCTCTACGAGTGGAACTACAAGAAGCAGCTCCTGCGGATCCAGGCGTCGGGCGACCAGGGGTGGGAGGAGACGCACGACGACATCTTCAGCGAGGAGTTCCTGCTGGAACGTCCGCTGCTGAAGGCGATCCGGCGGACGGCGCCGACGGTGCTGCTCATCGACGAGATCGACAAGGCCGACGTCGAGGTCGAGGGCCTGCTACTGGAGATCCTTTCGGACTACCAGGTGACGATCCCCGAGCTGGGCACCATCGCGGCGACGCGCAAGCCGTACGTCGTGCTCACCTCCAACGCGACCCGCGAGCTGTCGGAGGCGCTGAAGAGGCGCTGCCTGTACCTCCACCTGGACTACCCCACACCCGAGCGCGAGCGCGACATCGTCCTCGCGCAGGTGCCGGGCATCGAGGCGTCCCTGGCCGAGCAGCTCGCCCGTACGGTGGCCACGCTGCGCGCGCTGGAGCTGAAGAAGTCCCCCTCGATCGCCGAGACCATCGACTGGGCGCACACGCTCCTCGCGCTCGGGCGGAGCGACCTGGACGAGCCCACGACCGCGGGCACGCTGGGCGTGGTGCTCAAGCACGCGTCCGACCAGGCGAGGGCCGTCAAGGAGCTCGGCCTGCCGGCCAGGTGAGTGACGAGGCTGGAGGAGGGGCCGTGGCACTGCTCGACAGGCATGTGGCGTTCGTGGACGCGCTGCGCCGTGCCGGGTTGCCGGTGTCGCTGGCCGAAGGGCTGGACGCCGCCCGCGCGCTGGAGGTGATCGAGCTCACCGACCGTGAGACGCTCCGCGAGGCGTACGCCGCGACGCTGGTCAAGCGGCCCATGCACCGCCCGGGCTTCGACGCGCTCTTCGATCTGTGGTTCCCGCCCGTGACCAGCGGCCTGCGCGCGGCGACCTCGGATGGGCGGGACCTGGACCTCGAACACGCGGAGGTCCCCCGGTTGCGGGAGCGGCTGGCCGAGCTGCTGCTGGGCGACGCGGGCGCGGTGGGCGACCCCGCGTTCGGCGAGTTCGTCCGGGCGATGGTCGAGCGGTTCGGCCGCCAGCCCGCCGGTCCGGGACGCCAGAACTGGTTCTCCTACTCCGTGCTGCGCGCCCTGTCCGCCGGCACGCTGATGGCCAGGATGCTCAACGAGGCGCTGCTCGGCCAGGAGCGGGGTGGGCTGGCGGAGAAGGTGGCCCGGCGCCGGCTCACCGACAACATCGCCGGCTTCGAGAGCGCCGTGGCCTCGGACGTCCGCCGGAGGATCGCCGAGGACTCCGGCGTGGAGAAGATCGCCAGGTCGGCGGTGAAGCCACCCGTCGACCAGATCGACTTCCTGCGGGTCACCAAGGCCGACCTGGCGGCGCTGCGCCGCGAGGTCTACCCGCTGGCGCGGCGCCTGGCCACCCGGCTGACGATCAAGCAGCGGCTGGGCCGGCGCGGCCGGCTGGACTTCCGGCGTACGGTCAGGGCCTCGCTGAGCACCGGAGGCGTGCCGATGGTCACCCACATGAGGCCGCGCCGCCCGCACAAGCCCGAGCTGGTCGTGCTGTGCGACGCCAGCGATTCGGTGTCCACGTTCTCGCACTTCACGCTGCTGCTCACCTACGCGTTGCGCGAGCAGTTCACCAAGGTCCGCGCGTTCGCCTTCGTGGACACGGTGGACGAGATCAGCCGGTTCTTCGCGCCGGGCATCGACGTCGTGGACGCGATCACCCGGATGACCAAGGAAGCCGACATCACCCGCTTCGGGCGCAGCGACTACGGGCACTCGTTCGAGAAGTTCGCCGAGAAGTACGGGGACGCCATCGGCCCGAAGACGTCGCTGCTGATCCTCGGCGACGCCCGCTCGAACTACCAGCGTCCCGAGCTGGCCACGCTGAAGCGGCTCGCCGGCGAGGCCAGGCACGCGTACTGGCTCAACCCGGAGCCGAGGGCCCAGTGGGACACCGGAGACTCGGTCGCGACCGCGTACGGCGGCGTGGTCGCGATGCACGAATGCCGGAACGTCGCCCAGCTCGCCGCCTTCATCGAGGAGCTGGCCTAGCCGGTGCCCCCACGGGGGAAGGCGAGGCCGCGCCGCTACGTCATCCGGCGCAGGATCCGCGCGGCCGTACGGGCCAGGACCTCGACCTGCTCCTCGCTCAGCGCGGCGTACGCGTCGCCGAGGATCCACCGCGCCGCCTTGCGGGGCAGGAACAGCGTCAGCCCCTCGGCGTGCACGACCGTGGTCTTGACGTGACCGCCGTGGACGACGAGCAGCGGTGAGATGTCGACGGGGATGCCGGACTCTCGCGACAGCAGCTCGCCCATCGACGCGGCCGCGTCCACGAGCGGCTTGGCCACGGATGTGCCGGACCTCTCGCCGAAGAACAGCTTGCCTCCGTAGGCCGCGATGTAGGTGTCGGGGTGCCATGCCTCGTTGTCGACGATCCACACCCCGCCCGGGCCGATGACCAGGTGGTCGATGGACGCCTTGCCTGGTACGGCACGGCCGTCGAGCACGCGGTAGCCGTGCTTGCCGAGCGCCCGGCGCAACAGGCGTCCGGTCCGGGCCGCTCCGCTCCGCTTCCCGCGCCAGACGGCCGTGGCCGCGAACATGCGCCAGGAGATGAACGCGTCGACGACCCAGACCGCGCCGCCTCCGAGCAGGCCGATGAGGAAGGGCATCGGCAGTGAGCGGTAGAGGGCGAGCGCGGTGATGAGGACGAACCCGGCTCCCGCCATCACATGACGCCGGCGACGGCGCTCCGACCTGGTCTCGCGCCAGCGGAGCTCGTACATCACCGACGGTGAGCCCCACTTGTACTTGTCGTCCTGCGGCACATAGATGGACCCATTGGGCACCGGAAACCCCCACGATTTCGGGCTCAGTCGATTACCTTGTGGAATACCCAACCCGGGGCTCCAGCTTCATCAAGGTTACGTAACTAACCCATCCACGACACAGGGTCGGCGTGGCGAAACCACGCTGGGAGGCGTAACTGAGCATTCGGGAAGACGGATGTCACAATGCGTTAACCGACCAGTCGGTATGCTGAGGGGCATCAACGTAGGGGAGGCGTGCGTGATGGCGCGCAACGAGGTCCGGCAACCGGCCACCACAGGCGACGACAGCTCCGGCGTGAAGTCGCCCTCGGCCAAGGACGAGCCGGTACGCCGCAGGTTGCTGGCCGAGGCCACCCGCCTGTTCGCCGAGAAGGGCTTCGAGAGCACTTCGGTCCAGGAGATCGTGTCCGCCGCAGGGGTGACCAAGGGCGCGATGTACCACTATTTCGACTCAAAGGACGACCTGCTGCGCGAGATCTACGCCCGCGTGCTCCGCCTGCAGATCGAGCGGCTCGAAAGGTTCGCGGACGCGCCGGGCCCGGTGACCGACCGCGTGCACGCGGCCGCCGTCGACGTGATCGCCACCACGGTCGAGAACCTCGACGACTCCAAGATCTTCTTTCGGTCGATGCACCAGCTCGCGCCGGAGACCCAGAAGGCCGTGCGAGCGGAGCGCCGCCGCTACCACGAGCGCTTCCGCGACCTGCTGGTCGAGGGCCAGCGCGCCCAGGTCTTCCGCGACGACGTGCCGGCCGACCTCGTGGTCGACTTCTTCTTCGGCTCGGTCCACCACCTGGGCACCTGGTACCACACCGACGGCCGCCTCTCGGGAACGGCCGTCGGGCGGCACTTCGCCGACCTGCTCCTCGCCTCGCTACGCCGCTGACGGACGCGACGCGACGCGTCAGGAGGCGAGCGGGCCGGGCAGATCGGCGAGCCGCGCGAGCGCCTGGCGGTGGTCGCCCGGCGTGCCGAGCGCGATCTCGTCGGCCTTGGCCCGCTTCAGATAGAGATGGAGGGGGTGCTCCCAGGTCATCCCGATGCCTCCGTGCAGCTGCAGGCATTCCTCCGCCGCGTGGACGGCGACCGACCCGCACCACGCCTGCGCGACCGCGACCGCCGTGGCGGTGTCCGTACCGGACGCGAGCGCGTCCGCGGCGTTGCGCGCGGCGGCCCTGGCCTGGACGATCTCCATCCACAGGTCGGCGAGCCGGTGCTTCAGCGCCTGGAAGGAGCCGACGGGCCGGGCGAACTGGTGCCGCTCCTTGACGTAGGAGACCGTCGTGGTGAGGCACCACTCCGCCACCCCGAGCTGTTCGGACGCGAGCAGCCCCGCGCCGAGCTCCAGCGCCGCGCGCAACGGCGCGAGGCCGGCGGAGACCTGCCGGGCCGGTGCGCCGGTGAAGGTGACGGTGGAGATCGGCCGGGTGAGGTCGAGGGAGACGATCGGCTCGACGGTCACATGGGCGGCGTCGACGGCGTGCAGCGCCCCCGAGGCCGGGACGATGAACACGTCGGCGACCTCCGCGCCGGCGACCGCGGTGACCCGCCCGCTCAGCGTCCCGCCTTCCGCCGTGACCGCGGCGGATCCAGAGGTCTCGGGCACGTGCGGCGAGGCGGCGAACGACACCGCGAGCGCGGCCGTGGTCTCCCCGGCGGCCAAGGCCGTGAGAAGCTCCCGTGCGGCGTCGGTGTCCGCGCTCACCAGCGCCTGCGTCGCGAGGACGGCGCTGGTGAGGAACGGCACGGGAGTGACCGCCCGGCCGAGCTCCTCCAGCACGACCGCCGCCTCCCGCGCCGACGCGCCCGCGCCGCCCAGCTCCTCGGGGATCAGCAACCCGGCCGCCCCGATGTCCCGGGCCAGCGCCTTCCACAGGTCGGCGTCGTACGGCGAGGTGCTCTCGATCCTCGCGAGCACCGTGGCCGGGGGGTAGCGGTCGGCCAGCAGGTCACGGACCGCCGCCCGCAGTTCCTCCTCGATCTCGGAGTACAGGAGTGTCATCGCGGGAGGTCCTTCCAGGGGACGTTCTTGTCGACGCGGGGTTCGGAGGGCAGGCCGAGCACCCGCTCGGCGATGATGTTGCGCAGGATCTCGGAGGTCCCGCCCTCGATCGAGTTGCCCTTGGCCCGCAGGTAGCGGTAGCCGGTCCCGCGTCCGAAGAAGTCGACGGAGTCCGACCGCCGGAAGGTCCACTCGTCGTACGCGAGCCCCTCCTCGCGGCGCATCTCCACGTCGAGGCCGGACAGCACCTGGTTCAGGCGGGCGAAGGCCAGCTTCATCCCCGACCCCTCAGGCCCGGGGACCCCGGCGGCGAGCTGCTGGCGCAGCCGTACCCCGGCGAGCCGGGTGACCTCGGCCTCCACCCAGTACTGCAGGAGGCGCTGGTGCAGGTCGTGGGTGCGGATCTCGGGCCGCTGCCGCCAGGTGTCGGCGACCGCGCCCATCACGCCTCCCCCGCGCCGCACCGGCGCACCGCCGATGGCGACCCGCTCGTTCATCAGGGTGGTCTGGGCGACCCGCCAGCCGTCGCCCACCTCGCCGAGCCGGAGCGAGTCGGGCAGCCGCACGCCGGTGAGGAAGACCTCGTTGAACTCCGCCTCGCCGGTGATCTGCCGCAACGGGCGGACCTCGACGCCCGGAGCGTGCATGTCGCAGACGAAGTACGTCAGGCCGGCGTGCTTGGGCACGTCGGGATCGGTGCGGGCCACGAGGATGGCCCAGCGTGCGTGGTGGGCGCCGGAGGTCCACACCTTCTGCCCGTCCACGACCCACTCGTCGCCGTCGCGTACGGCACGGGTGGCGAGGGTCGCCAGATCCGATCCGGCGCCGGGCTCGCTGAAGAGCTGGCACCAGACCTCTTCCCCGGTCCACAACGGCCGCAGGAAGCGCTTCTTCTGCTCCTCGGTGCCGAAGATGAGGATCGTCGGCGCCGCCATGCCGAGGCCGATGGCCATCTTGCCCACGTCCACCTGGGGCGTGCCCGCGAGCTCCTGCTCCACGACGTTCTGCAGCTCGCGGGGCGCGCCGAGACCGCCGAGGCCCTCGGGGAAGTGCACCCAGGCCAGCCCGGCGTCGAACCGTGCCCGCAGGAAGCCGAGCGGTTCCGTCGCCGCCGGATCGTGCTCCGCGAGGAACGCGCGGGCCCGTTCCTTGAGCGCCGCCTCATCCACTGTCACGAAAATCCCCTTCGAGTCGCTCTGGCCCGGCCGGGCGTGTCAGCCGGTGGGCATGTGCTTCTTGAGCTCGCGGTACGCGAGCGACCGCTTGTGCACCTCGTCCGGCCCGTCGGCGAGCCGCAGCGTACGAGCTCCCGCCCACAGGCCCGCGAGCGGGAAGTCCTGGCTGACGCCGCCCGCCCCGTGGACCTGGATGGCCTTGTCGAGGATCCACTCCACCGCCTGCGGGGTGGCGATCTTGATGGCCTGGATCTCGGTGTGCGCCCCGCGGTTGCCGACGGTGTCCATCAGCCAGGCGGTCTTGAGCACCAGCAGGCGGAGCTGCTCCACCTTGACGCGCGACTCCGCGATCCAGTCCTGGACCACGCCCTGCTGTGCGACCGGCTTGCCGAACGTCGTACGGGACAGGGCACGCGTGCACATCAGCTCGATCGCGCGCTCGGCCATGCCGATCAGCCGCATGCAGTGGTGGATGCGGCCGGGCCCGAGGCGCGCCTGGGCGATGCCGAACCCGCCGCCCTCCTCGCCGATCAGGTTGTCCACCGGGACGCGGACGTCCTGGAAGATCAACTCGGCGTGGCCGCCATGGTCGGCGTCGCTGTATCCGAAGACGTGCATGCCGCGCTTGACGGTCAGCCCCGGGGTGTCACGCGGCACGAGCACCATGCTCTGCTGCCGGTGTGCGGAACCGTCCTGGGAGGTCTTGCCCATCACGATGAAGATCGCGCACTTCGGGTTCATCGCGCCGGAGGCGAACCACTTGCGCCCGTTGATGACGTACTCGCCACCGTCACGCACGATCGAGGTGGAGATGTTGGTCGCGTCGGAGGAGGCGACGTCCGGCTCCGTCATCGCGAAGGCCGACCTGATCTCGCCCTTGAGCAGCGGCTCCAGCCAGGTCCTGCGCTGCCACTCGTCGCCGAACATGGAGAGGACCTCCATGTTGCCGGTGTCCGGGGCGGCGCAGTTCGTGGCGGTCGGCGCGATGCGCGGGCTACGTCCCATGATCTCGGCCAGCGGGGCGTACTGCAGGTTCGTCAGGCCGGCGCCGTGCTCGCCCGGCAGGAAGAGGTTCCACAGGCCGCGCCTGCGTGCCTCGTCCTTGAGATCCTCCATCAGCGGCGGGATGCTCCAGCCGCTCTCGGCCGCCTGCTCCTCGAAGGCCTCCTCCGCGGGGTACACACACTCGTCCATGAATTCGACCAGCCGCTTGCGCAGTTCCTCGGTCGTGGTGTCGAACGCGAAATCCATCAGCCCTCCAGTGACTCCAGTGCGTGCAGCCCGTGGGTCACGAGCGGCGCGACGTGCTCGCCGATGTCGTCGAAACCGGCTCCGACCGTCAGACCCTGCGTATAGCGGAAGTGGATGCCCTCGGAGATGACCGCGAGCTTGAAGCAGGCCAGGCCGATGTACCAGCCCAGGCGGGAGACGTCGAGGCCGGTGCCCTGGGCGTAGCGCGCGGCCAGCTCGGTGATCGGCGTATGCCCATCGGTCTCGGACACCCGGCCGGTGTCCAGCGTGGTGGCGAAGTTGGCGTAGAGCAGGAACAGGGCGAGGTCGGTCAGGGGATCCCCGAGGGTGGACATCTCCCAGTCGAGCACGGCCCGCACCTCGCCGTCGGCGATCAGCGTGTTGCCCAGCTTGAAGTCGCCGTGCACGATCGTGTGCCGCTGCGTCACCGGTACGGCCGCGGCCAGGCGGGCGAACAGGTCGTCGATGTCGGGCAGGTCCCGGCTGCGGGAGGCGTCGAGCTGCCGCTTCCAGCGCTTGACCTGGCGCTCCAGGAAGCCTTCCGGGCGGCCGAAGTCGGCCAGGCCGACGGCGACCGGGTCCAGGTCGTGGAGCCTGGCGAGGATGTCGGTGAGGTCCGCCTCGATCTCGGGAGTCGCCGGTGGCTGGCCGCCCTCGACGTACTCCATGACGTAGAAGGGCGCCCCGACCACGTCGGGATCGTCGCAGAGGTGGTAGGTGCGGGGCACGGGCACGCCGGTGTCCCGCAGCGCCGTCATCACGCGGTACTCCCGGCCCATGTCGTGCGCCGTCGCCAGCACGTGCCCGAGCGGCGGGCGGCGTACGACGAACCTGTGCTCGCCGTCTCGCACGAGATAGGTCAGGTTCGACTTGCCTCCATGGATCACCTCGGCCGCCAGCGGGCCTTCGGCGAGCCCGTGCTTGCCGAGATGATCCTTCAGGCGTTCGAGGTCAAGACCCGGCGGGCTGGTCTCGATATGTGCGGGCATCGCGCTCCCCAGTCGTCCCAGTCCTTGGAGCGTACCGACCGGACGGTATGCCTGTCGACCGGCCCGCCGCCGCCTGACGATCGGCTCGGGCGGCCGGCTGCCGTTCTCCGGAAACATCGCTCCGTCCCGGAGCTTACCGAGCGTGGCCCCGGCGCTGGAGTGGTCGCCGTGAACGAGAGCGCAGTGGCCCTGCCGGCCAGGCCACGTCACCGGCGACACTTCTGCGCATGACCGCGAAGATCCCAGGTGGTGTTTTCGTGGGGGCCATTCGTTGTCGAGGATGCTGAAGTAGGCGGTGTCGCGCCAGGTGCCGTCATCCAGCGCCAGGTCGCCGATCCATCCACCGCCCGTGGTGTTCTCCATCCGGCGCCGGGTCGGCGAGGTGCGGTACGGCGATGCCGGCGCCGCCGTTACGGCGGGCGGCCCGGTAGTCCGTCGAGCATGCCGTGGAGGAGTTCGCGCATTCCGCTCCTGAGCTCTTCCGTACTGGGGACGGTGCCGGCGCCCGCCACGGCGTCGAAGATCACCCCTTCTCCGAAGGCCACGAGCTGCCTGCCGTGGCGTACCGGATCGGGAGAGCCCGCTGCGGCCAGCACCCCGATGGCCACCTCCCGGAAGCGGCGGCCGGCCTCGTCGTAGACCTTCCGCAGCTCGGGGCGGCGAGTGGCTTCCAGGGCCAGCTCGTACCGGGCGAGGGTGGTGCGGCGCCCCTCGGTGAGCTGGACATGCAGCAGCCCGGTCATCAGGTCGGCGAGCTCGTCCGGCGTGTTCACTCCGCCACCGGCGGGCACGGCGGCGAAGGACCGCTCTTCGAGGGCGGTGAGGCGCGCGAGCGTCAGCGCCAGGAGGGCCGCCCGGGTGCGCGCGATGTTGGACGTCGAGCCCAGTGGCAGCCCGGCGGCCTCGTCCACCGCGCGGTGGGTGAGGCCGCGCATCCCCCTCTCGACCAGCAACATTATCGCCGCCTCCGCGATTAGCTCCTCCCTGCGCATGGGCCCAGACTACACGTGTAGTACGCTAACTACAGGTGTAGTGAAGGAGAGGCTCATGTCCCATGCGGTAGTGATCGGTGGGGGGATCGGCGGCCTGACCGCCGCGGCCGCCCTGTCTCTCAAGGGCTGGTCGGTGACGGTGTGCGAGCGGGCCGGGTCCCTGGAACCGGTGGGGTCGGGCCTCGCCATCGCCCCCAACGCCCTCAAAGCGCTCGACACGATCGGCGTGGGCGACGACGTGCGCAAGCTCGCGGCGATGCAGGGCGAGGCGGGGCTGCGCAGGGCGGACGGCCGGTGGCTCGTCCGCACGAGTGCCGAGGCGGCGCTCGCGCGGTTCGGCGACCCCACGGTCCTGCTGCTCCGCGCGACCTTGGTGAGCCTGCTGGCCGTCCGGCTCACGCCGGGGACCCTGCGGCTCGGCACCACCGTCCACGCGGTGGACCCGCACACCGGGCGGGTCTCCACCAGCGAGGGCGACCTGCACGGCGACCTGATAGTGGCGGCCGACGGCATCCAGTCCGCCGTCCGCCGGTCGCTGTTCCCCGCCCACCCCGGGCCGGTGCACTCAGGGGTGACGAGCTGGCGGGCGATCGCACCACGGCCCGAGGGAGACCTACGCGCCGGAGAGACATGGGGTCCCGGCCAGGTCTTCGGCATCATGCCGCTGGCCGACGGGCTGGTGTACTGCTACGCCACCGCACCGGCCCGCGGCGAGGTGGGCGCCGGCGGACCGAAGGCCGAGTTGATCCGGTTGTTCGGCGACTGGCACGATCCGATCCTCCGGCTGCTCGCCACGGCGGAGGAGCAGACCATCCTGAGGCACGACGTCTTCTGCCTGGCCGCCCCGCTGCCCGCCTTCCACGTGGGCAGGGTCGCCCTGCTCGGCGACGCCGCCCACGCGATGACCCCTAACATGGGACAGGGCGCCTGCCAGGCCATCGAGGACGCGGTCGTGCTGGCCCATGTCACCGCGCACGCCTCCGGCACCGGTGCGACCGGCGGCTCCGGTGCGACCGGCGACTCCGGCACTGCGGCCGGCGGCGGCTCTCCCACCAGTGTGACCGGCGACCCGTCCGCTCTCGGCCTCTCCGGTTACACCGCGGCGCGGCTGGACCGTACGGCGAAGATCATGCGAAGATCGCGGGCCATCTGCCGCCTGACCCTGTGGTCGAACCCGCTCGCCGTCCGCGCGAGGGAGACCCTCATGTCGCTCGCCGGGCGCCTTGGGGACGATGTCACCCTGCGCCAGTTCGAGGACGTGTTCACCTGGCGGCCGCCCGTGACCTGACGGGCACGGGGATCTCGGGGTGCGGAACCGTCACCGCGTGGGAGTTGTCCGGAGTGAGCCGGCCCAGCGTGATCGTCCCGGCGATCAGCACCGCCGCCGCGATGATCGCGGGGATCACGTTACCGATGCCGGTGGGCAGCGGCTCGCCGAGCAGGATCACACCCGCGAGCACCGAGGTGATGGGGTCCACCACCTGGACCCCCGCGTAGGCGATGCCGAAGTACCCCACGGCGTACGACTTCTGCAGGAGCACGATGGCGAAGACCAGCAGCACCGGGATCGCGAGCGTGAACCAGTGGAGCAGCCGCGACAGGTCACCGCCGAGCCCTCCCCCGACCACCCGTACGAACGTGGACACCGACGCGGTCACCGAACCGGCTCCGATGGACAGCAGCAACGCCTTCCCCGAACCGCGAGCCCGCCGCGCGAGCAGGTGGCAGACCGCGACCACCGAGCCCACGCACGCCAGGAAGCCCAGCGCGCCCGGGGTGGAGAGCACGGGCTTGGTGTCGCTCTGCGGGATCAGCAGCATCAGCCCCAGCAAGCCGGCGGCCACCGCGATCGAGCCGAGCACCTCGGCCTTGTGCGGGCGCCGGCCGTGCAGCATCGCCGCCAGTGGGACGGCGAAGACCAGCGTGGCCACGCTGACCGGCTGGATCAGCACCAGCGGCGCGAAGCTCAGCGCGACCGCGTGCAGGGAAGCCCCGAGCAGCCCGATGACGCCGCCGATCAGCCATCGCGGCCGCCTGACGAGCTTGAGGTTCGCACCCCCGTGGACGGCCTCGTACTGCTGCAGCGCCGCGCCTCCCGCGTACCCGAAGGCGCCGACCAGCGCGATCGAGACGCCGAGCCAGATCATGGCCGACCGCCCCGCGTCAGCACGAGGGCAAGGAAAAGCACAGGTGAGGTCATGAGTGGGAGCACCCCGTCAGCTTAGGGACAAAATCGAGTGGCTCGTTCGCCAATCCCCACCATTTCGAAGAGACCCGGGGCTGACGCTCTGACAGCACCATACGCGGACAAACAGCATGAAGACGGCTGTTCGGACGTACTAGCGGCTGACGGGGAGGCATGACGTCCTCCCCTTCCCAGGGAATGACGACACAATCGACGGGCACACCGTGGCTGTGGGCGGCCCCGCGCTCCTTCGCGAGCCGGGCCTGCGCGAGCTCGACGTGGCGGAGTGGAAGAAGCGCGGCGCCGCCGTACTCCACGTGGTCGTGGACGACCGGATCATGGGGGCCATCGCGCTGGAGGACGCCATCCGTCCGGAGTCCCGCGAGGCCGTACGGGAGCTGCACCGGCTCGGCAAATCCGCGGTCGGCGGTCGGCGTGATCCGGCTGTCCCAGGCGACGTACCGCAAGATGCTGCAGCACCTCGCCTGGGCCACCGGCTACAACGTCGTCGCGATCCCGCTGGCGGCCGGGGTGCTCGCCTCGGTGGGGATCACGCTCTCCCCCGCTCTGGGCGCGATCCTCATGAGCCTGTCCACGATCGTCGTAGCCCTCAACGCCCAGCTCCTCCGCCGCACGAACCTCCGCCCCGAACCGGGCGCGACCTAAGCCTGTGGGCCCGGCCGGTCAGGATCGTTCGGGGCATACGCAGAAGAGGTGGCCCTCGGGGTCGGCGAGGACGGTATAGCCGTCGCCGGGCTGGAATTCCGGCTTCGTGGCGCCGAGCTCCAGGTACTCCTGGACGGCCTTGTCCACGTCCGGCACCCGGAAGTCGAGGTGGAACTGCTTGTCCGGCCCCGGCCACACCGCGGGCTTACGGTCGGGCACCCGGCCGAAGTAGATGCTGGTCGTCCCGTCACCGATCCCGGCGTACTCCTCCTCGGCGTACTGGACCTCGAACCCGGTGATCTGCGAATAGAACTCGGCGAGCTTCTTCGGCTCGGCACAGTCGATGGTCACCGCTATCAGCTTCGCTTGCGTTGTCATGAGTCCCATCGTGGCCCCCGTACCTGTCATCCACTGTCAGGTACGGGTAACCGATTTCCACGGATCATTCACGGCGAGCGCCCTCCGGCCAGATGACGTGGACCTTGATGCCCCGCCGGCGCGCCTCCGCCACGACGTCGGCCGTGCCACCGTAGCCACGGGCGGGCTTCCCGTCCCAGACGGCGTACAGCTCCTCGACCAGGTCGAGCATCAGCAGGCTGCCCTCCATGTGCGCCTGGCTGGTCGACTCGACGTACCGGAGCCGATGGACCTTCTCGGCCGCCCTCACGAGCACGTCGTACTCATCGTGGGTGTCGGCGGGAAGCTCCTCCCGGTACCGCTCGGAGCAGACGACCGCCTCCAGCGTTCCCCCGAGATCGACCACCGCCCGCGCGAAGATCTGGTCGGCCCCGTCGGCCAGGCAGGAGACTCCCCTCACCCCAGGGGCATGCGAGGCCAAGGTGCTCCGTATGGCGTTCTGGACCAGCGTGGCCGTCTGGGACGGCAACCCACGATGGCCGGAAACGGCGACGCGCAGCGGCTGGACCACCTCGTGCGACGGGGCCTCACGAGAGGAGGAGGGTCGAGCGGCCGAACAGCCCTCAGCTACGAGAACCTCGCCACAGCATGGTTTCACGCGAGATGGCCTCCTCCGACTCGTCGACGAAATGTGCCCACTCGAGCTCGGTGCGCGGCCATTCCGCGCGAGACACGATATCTCCGAGCTCCAGGGCCGCTATGGAATACGAGGTCGCGAGTTGCTGATGTTGCCGCGTCTGCAACCAGGCGATCCCGGCCGCGGCCACGGCACCCACGATGCCCGGCACATCGAGGTCCACCAACTGGGTGGCGTTCAACACGGCGGCGATCAGCCCCAGCGCCTCCATGGCCGCGAACGCGACCGACCACTGGGCGCCTCGGCGCTCGTGGTACCTGGCCTTGGTGACGTACCAGACGCGCTGGTCGTTGATCCGGCCACTCATGTAGTGCTGCTTGCGCTCGTCCAGCGAGAGCGCCCGAATGCTCCGCATCGTGGCCGTGACCTGGCACTCCTCTTCCAGCGTGGGAATGGGGGCGAACGAGTGGATGCCGGTGGTGATCTCGGAGAACCTGCGCAGCAGGAGAAGGTCCACGCCCTCGTCGTCCTTCACGTCACATCCGAACGGCTCTCCCCCGACGAGGTACCGCCACGCCAGGGTCTTCGCGGACTCGGCCGCCGCCCTGGCTTCGTACCACTGGCGATCGGGGCGAACGGTGAGGAGGTACACCTCGGTGACCAGTGCCATGGCCAGGCCGCCCGCCGCCACGATCGCGGACGCGTCCACGCTGCCGGCCACGATGGTGAACGAGCCGAATATCGCGGCCATCACCAAAGAGGTGAGGCGAACACAGGTCGCGGTGAGCAATCTGCGCTGCCCCACGATCGCCCCTTGATCGGCGGCACGATAGAGCGCCGGAAATCCCGCCTCCGGATTGCCCTCCATGCGTCAACTGGAACCGCTAATCCAATTGCTGTCAAGGGCTCCGGCGTGTGGGTCATGGTCATCGGAGAGGTTCATGAAACCATGGATTTCCGGACCCCTCCAGAACTCAATTAATTACACATCTCACGCATCACGGTCCCCTAGCGACACACAGCACAGGAATGTGACAAGTCCGAAATCGAGGGAGAGGTTATCTTTGATACAGGCTGAGCGGCCTACCGGGAGGCAGCGCTTCCCCCCGGACACCACTCCATGACTCGAAAGCTCTCCCTAACTTACATTTCGGACATAACGCTCATATGTGTTATGTCCCCCTCAGGTAGATAGATCGGACGTGCGCCGCGTGCGGAGGACGCCCGCCCTGGACGATGGCGATCGGAGCTTCGCCTCGGCGGCCCGCAAATGTCAGGTGGTCAGACATCCGCCAAGAGCTCGCCCGGCAGAGCCGACGTGAAGCCGCACCCCTCCGCACACCATGACATATACCGCAAAGCACAACATGAGACCAAAATGTGTCACTAACGGGCGAGCAGCAATGAACGGGATAATTTTAAACATCTAGCCACAAGACGGTCTCTGGGCCTCCCCTATCTACCCCAAAATGTGATTCAATACGCCGACGATTTCGGCGTTTGGGCCGCACCATCGGGCCGGCCTGCCGTATCGTTGTTTTCCTCTTTCCTGGGCGAGTCCGTCTACGATCTAGCACTCTGAGTGACCAGACGATTGCCGAGAGCTAAGTACCCTGTAGTAATCAGCACTCCGGACTAAATAGGCGGCACCATGACGAACGAGATCACCAAGGACACAAAGTCCGGAGCCGCGAGCGGTGTTGCGGATGTGCGGAAAGTCCCGCTTGCGAGTCTCAGTTCATTCGCTGAAGCAGGACTGCTTGATCAGAACAACCTCCAGATGTCCAGCCCGGGCGTCAAGGTCGCCGCTTTCAACTCGTCTATCTAAGCGCCTTCCGTGAACGACCCCATCCTCCCGTTTCGGCAATTCGTACTGAAGGTCGCAAGCCGATGTGATCTCGCTTGTGACCACTGTTACGTTTACGAGCACGCCGATCAGAGCTGGAGGGGCCGGCCCACGGTCATGTCCGATCAGACGATCGCATGGTCGGCGGCCCGCATCGCCGACCATGCGAAGCAACATGAGCTGTCAGGCGTCGATGTGGTCCTGCACGGCGGTGAGCCGCTGCTGGCCGGTCGCGAACGCCTCGGTCGCATCGCCGACGAGCTCGCCCGGGCGCTCGACGGCATCTGCGAGCTCGACCTCAAGATCCACACCAACGGCGTCCTGCTCGACAGCCATTTCTGCGATCTTTTCGCCGAGCGCGGCATCAAGGTCGGCATTTCCCTCGACGGCGACCGCGTCGCCAATGACCGCCACCGGGTGTACGCCAATGGGCGGAGCAGCTACGACAAGGTGATCCGCGCCATCACTTTGCTGCGAGAGCGGTATCCCGAGCTTTATGCCGGGCTGTTGTGCACGATCGACATCGCCAACGACCCCATAGCGGTCTACGAAGCGCTGGCGGAGCTCGAGCCCCCCCGTGTCGATTTCCTGCTTCCCCATGCCACCTGGGACCAGCCTCCACCCGGCCGGACCGGCGCTTACGGCGAATGGCTCGTCCAGATCTTCGACCGGTGGATCACCGACGGCCGGCCGATGACGGTGCGCCTCTTCGACTCGGCGCTGCGCACCCTGGGCACCAAGGGCAGTCTCACCGAGTCGCTCGGCATCGACCCCAGCGATCTTGTAGTGATCGAGACCGACGGATCATACGAGCAGGCCGACTCTCTCAAGACGGCTTACGATGGTGCCCCCGCCACCGGTTTCACCGTCGAGCGCCACTCCCTGGACATCGTGGCCCGCCACCCTGGCATCACCGGACGCCAGACGGGTCTGGCCGGGCTCGGTGACGAGTGCCGGTCGTGCCCCGTGGTCTCCTCGTGTGGCGGCGGCCTCTACGCGCATCGCTACCGCACGGGGGCCGGCTTCACGAACCCCAGCGTCTACTGCGCCGACCTGCTGCGGCTGATCACTCACATCCAGCATGCGGTGAGCGCCGTGGGCGGCTCCACGCACACCCTGCCTGAGCCGCACTTCGCCGCGCTGGCCTCGGGCTACGGCGGAGTCGAAGCCGTCAAGTGCCTCGACGAGGGACAGCAGAGCCTGCGCCGCGGCCTTGTCGCGAGCGTGGGCGGCGCGTCGGCGTCAGCAGAGGCGTGGCGCCTGCTCACCTTGGTCGACCGCGACGCGCGTTCCGTGCTCGACACGGTGCTCGCGCATCCCTACGTCCGCGTGTGGGCGGTCCAGTGCCTTACCGGCGCCACCGACGACGGCCATCTGCCGTCGGTCGCCGCGGCCGCCGCCATCCGCGCGGGCATCTCGGCATCTCTTCAGGTACCGGTGCGTGATGGCGCGCTCTACCTGCCGTCTCTGGGACGTCTCGATGTCGGCAAGGTCTCCGAGGCCACCGTCGAATCCCGGGAGAGACGGTTCCTCGTCCACGCTGAAGGACGCACCCTACTCGTGGATCTCGATGAGCCTGGCCTTACACCTGAGTGGTTCCCGGTGCGCCGTCTCGTCGCGTCAGGCATGACCGTGGCGCTGGACGACGTCGACCTTTACCGCGACTGCCACCAGTGGCCCGCTGCGGCACGGCTGAGCGACGGGGAGGTGCGACGCTGGGCGACCATGTTCTCGCAGGCATGGGACCTCATCGTCCGCGATCATCCGAAGTACGCCCCCGGCCTGGCCGAAGGGCTCGACGTCGTCATGCCCCTCGTCCCCGCCTCCGACGGCTCCGACGTCAGCTCCACCGCCCGTGACGCCTTCGGCGCCGTCGCCGCCGCCCTTCCGGCCGACGCGGCAGCCTTCGCGTTGCTGCTGATCCACGAGTTCCAGCACGTCAAGCTCGGCGCGGTTCTGGATCTCCACAGTCTGTACGACCCGAAGCACACCGGCCTCTACTACGCTCCCTGGCGTCCGGACCCTCGCCCTCTCGAAGGGTTGCTCCAGGGCACCTATGCCCATCTCGCGGTCACGGACTTCTGGCGGGTTCGCCGTTCGATCGACAAGCAGGAGGCCGGCCACCGTGCCGCCGTCCAGTTCGCTCGCTGGCGGGGGCAGACCGCCGAAGCGATCGATACGTTGGCGAATTCCACGGCTCTGACCGATACCGGACAACGGTTCGTCCGAATCATGCGGGCGACCGTCCAGCCCTGGCTCGCCGAGCATGTCCCCACCGCGGCGGAGAACGAAGCCGCGCAGGCCGCCGACGCCCACAGGGCGGCATGGTCCGCACACAGCGCCGAAGCCACCGGCGGTTCATAGCTCTGCGTGGTGCGCGACCGACGAGTCCTTTCGCCAGGTCACTTGAAGGATCCACTGCCGTGATGGGGTGTGTTAGAGGCCCCTCCTTCATGACGGGCCGTTTCACCCGTTTGCGTACCGAACAAAAATCGGCGCGGCGATTTTCGTGTTCTGATTGCCTCTCATCATTGCCCGGCCTACTGTGCAAACCTATAGTCAAGAATCTCGCAGGATTGTGGGGGAGGTGACATCTGCGAGTGTCAGATGACACAGAGGGCGGGCCCTACTTCTTTCTCAGCTACGCTCACACCCCGAAGCATGATCCGAACGACCCCTACGATCCTGATCAATGGGTCGAGAAGCTGTTCAACGATCTGTGCGAGCACGTGATGGGCATGAGCGGGCTGGGGCACGGCGCGAAGCCCGGATTCATGGACCGGGAGTTACACTCGGGCAGCCATTGGCCGACACGACTCGCCGAAAGCATCGCCACCTGCCGGGTGTTCGTCCCGCTATACTCCAGACGCTACTTCGACAGCGATCAGTGCGGCAAGGAATGGACCGCGTTCTCGCAGCGCATACTGCATCATCGAGCGCGCGGCTGGGGAAATACCGAGATGATCGTCCCCGCCATTTGGGTGCCGGTCCCGACCGAATCCCTTCCAGAGGCGGCCCAGGACATTCACTTCAGCCTACCGGGCATCGGGCCTCAGTACGTCGAGCACGGCTTTTACGGAATCATGAAGCTACGGCAGTTCAGGAAAGCCTATGAAACAGCGGTCTACAACCTTGCGCGTCGAATCGTGGAGGTCGGGCACGCGGGTAATCTCCCTTCGGTCGATCCGGCCGACTACAAATCGCTGGAAAGCGCCTTCGGTCCGCACGACCCCCGACGGCCTAATGGCCATCGACTGAAAGTCACCGTCGTCGCCCCGGATATCGATACCCTCCCTAACGGCCGCGACCCCTACCACTACGGGCACAGTGCGCACGAGTGGAATCCATACCGGCCCGCCCTGAACAGACCTCTGGCCGATCACACCGCCGACCTCGTCCGCAATCTCGGCTTCCGGCCGGAGATCGGATCTCTCGACGACCACTACGACCACGTGCTCAGCGAGGGCCCGCCGACGAGCGCGGGACTACTTCTGCTGGACGCCTGGGCCACCACCTCCGGCCACTTCTCCGAACCCTTGCGCCGCCTCGACCAGTCCGGCAAGCCGTGGATCAGCGTGATGGTGCCCTGGAACAGGGAGGACTCGCAGACCGCCGAGGCGGAGCCTCGACTTCGGGGGTGCCTGGAAGCCGCCCTTCCTCACAAACTCACCGAAGGGCATCCCACGCAACGGTCTCCTATTGATGGCATTCCCACATTCGAGCAGTTCTGTAAAGCGGTTCCTGAGATGGCCCGGTCCGCTATGAACCAATACCTCAGGAATGCTCCGGCGCATCCACCGAAAGGACATGCGTCGATCGAACGTCCAAGGTTGCAAGGTCCCCTGTCCGGCGGCAACGAGACGGAGGCTCCGCCATGAGCGACGCTCCCGATGGCCAGATCATTACGTTCTACTCCTACAAGGGAGGCACCGGGCGCACGATGGCCCTCGCCAACACGGCGTGGATCCTCGCGAGCAACGGTAAGAAAGTACTGGTCCTGGACTGGGACCTGGAGTCGCCCGGCCTCCACAAATTCTTCCATCCCTTCCTCGACGCCAACACCGTGGGCGGAACCGCCGGCGTCATCGAGATGATCAATGAGTACTCGCTTGCGACGCTGAGCCCGGACGTTCGAGAAGACGACTGGCATCTGGACTACGCGAAAGTCCAGCGGCACGCCGTCTCGCTCAACTGGGAAGAGTTCCCCGGAAAGGGCACGCTCGATTTCGTCTCCGCCGGCCGGCAGGACCGCTCATACGCTTCCCTGGTGTCCGCCTTCGACTGGGACAACTTCTACACACGACTCGGCGGGGGCCAGTTCTTCGACGCTCTCAAAGCCGACATGAAACGGCACTACGACTACATCCTCATCGACAGCCGCACCGGTCTGAGCGACATCGCCGACATCTGCACGGTGCACTTTCCCGACACCGTCGTCATCTGCTTCACGATGAGCGACCAGAGCATCGAGGGGGCGGCCGCGGTCGCCCACGACATCAACGACCGCTACAGCGGCCAGAACATCAGAATTCTTCCCGTGCCCATGCGCATCGACGATGGCGAGAAGCAGAAGCTCGACGCCGGACGCGATCTGGCGAAACGGCGGTTCGACGGATTTCCCCTCGGCCTGAACCCGGATGAGGCACGAGATTACTGGGGTGCGGTGGAGATCCCGTACGTATGCTTCTACGCGTACGAGGAGACGCTCGCCGCGTTCGGTGACGCTCCCGGGTCACCGACCTCCCTGCTCTCGGCCTTCGAACGTCTGGTCGGCGTGATCACTCGTGGGGAAATCGCCTCCATTCCGCCGATGGAGAAGGACCTTCGCCTTAGGTGGCGGGAGAAGTTCGTGCGCAAGGCGGCGGCGGTCAAGGAGGATCTGCTTCTCAGCTACGTGCCAGAGGATCGGATGTGGGCCGATTGGACCGCCTTCGTGCTGCGACGGGCCGGATTCCGCGTGACGCAGCGCAACGAGAGCGCACCGGAGCCGGCCGAAGACGAGATCCCGCATAGGAGTCCGCCCTACAATCGGATCGTCGCCGTCATGTCGGCCGCTTACATGCGCTCGCCACGGGGCCAGTCCATCTGGACCTCGGAGGCGACGGCCGAGGGACAGGGCGGCCACGCTCCGCCTGTGCCCGTGCGGGTCGCCGACGTGCGGCTGACACAGCTGATGACCGAGCGTCCGGCCATCGACCTGACCCGCCTCGACGAGGCTCACGCGACCGAGGCGCTACTCCGGGGACTGGACCGGCTTGAGCAGCTCTCCGAGTTCCCCGTCAGCACCGGCGCCACCGGTCCTCGCTTCCCCGGTACCCGGCCTCCCGCGTGGAACGCCCCCAACCGCAACGCCGGCTTCACCGGACGCAACAGTGTCCTGGACGCGCTGCGCGACCAAATCGTCAACGGACCGCAGGCCCTGCATGGGATGGGTGGTGTCGGCAAGACCCAGGTCGCCCTGGAATACGCCCACCGGTTCATGGCCGACTACGACGTGGTCTGGTGGATCGCCGCCGAACACATGGAGCTGGTCAATCGGAAGATGGCCGAGCTCGCGGAAGCGCTTGGAGTGCGGACCGCCGACACCGTCGCTGAGACCGCCAAGGCGGCGAAAGAGGCACTGCGCGTCGGCAAACCGTATTCACGGTGGTTACTGATCTTCGACAACGCGGACGACCCCAACGAGCTCGAGGCCTTCCTGCCCAGCGGGGAAGGGCACATCCTGATCACTTCGCGCAACCCCGCCTGGACGCGAATCGCCACTCCTCTCGAGGTCGGGGTCTTCACTCGTCCGGAAAGCGTGGAGCACCTGCTCCGCCGCGCCTCCGGCCTCACCCCCAAGGACGCGGACAACGTCGCCCACGCCCTCGGCGACCTTCCCCTCGCGATCGAGCAGGCGAGCGCCTGGCTCCAAGAGACGGCGATGCCACCGGAGCAATATGTCGGGCTGCTCGATGAGCAGGTGACCCAGGTGCTCTCTCTCGGAGAGCAACCGCCGGACTACCCCACACCGGTCGCGGCGACCTGGAACCTCTCCTTCGAGCGGCTCAGGAGACGGTCGCCGGCATCGGCGCGACTGCTGGAACTGCTCGCCTTCTTCGGGCCCGAACCCATCTCCATGGACATGCTCTACGTCGACGCGATGGTCGACTGCCTGGTGCCCTACGACGAGGCGATGCGCGAGAAGCTGATGCTGGGGCCGGCGATCCGGGAACTGGGCAGGTACGCCCTGGCCCGGGTCGATCAGGCCGACAAGTCCATCCAGGTGCACCGGCTGATCCAGGCCGTCGTCCAGGACCGCATGAACGCCGACCAGAAGGAGGCGACCGTACACGAGGTGCATCGCATCCTGGTCGCCGCCCGCCCGCGTGTCGGTGACACCGACGATCCTGAGAACTGGCCTCGCTACGAGGAGATCTGGCCCCATCTGGTGCCCTCCTCCGCCGCCGACTGCGATGAGGAGGCCACCCGCAGGCTGCTCATCGACCGGGTGCGCTACCTGTGGAAGCGCGGCGACTTCGAGGCGAGCCTCGAACTGGGGAACATGCTGGAGAAGGCCTGGAACGTCAAACTGGGCAAGGGCGACCGGCAGACCGTCCACCTTCGGTTCCACGTGGCCAACACTCTGCGCTCGATGGGAAGGTACGCGGAGGCGTACGACGTGGACACCCAGGTGCTGACCCACCAGAACCGCGAGCTCGGCGAGTTCCATCCGTACACCCTCATGACCTCGGGCGGGCTGGCCGCCGATCTCAGAGCGCTTGGCAACTTCCCAGAAGCCTTAGAGGTGGACAACAAGACCTACGAGCGGGTCAAGGAACTCTTCGGCGAGGACGCACCACGCACGCTCGTGGCCGCGCACAACCTGGGCGTCAGCCTGCGGCTCGCGGGAAACTTCTGGCAGGCCAGAGAGCTCGACATGGAGACCGTGGAGCGCCGCCGCCGGGTCATCGGTGACATGCATCCGTACACCCTCCACACAACGGCCAACCTCGCCCACGACCTCCGAGAACTCGGACAACTCGGTCAGTCAGTCGACATGCTGCGTACGAATCTGGAGCATTATCGCCAGGTGCTCGGGGACGACTTGATCGATACGTTGCGCACCGCGACGAGCCTCGCCACGTCTCTACGCAGGACCGGTGCGGAGCTGGAGGCCCTCGACCTGGCCACGGACACGCATGACCGCTACGTCCAGCGATACGGCGACACCCATCCCGAAACCCTGTCGTGTCGCCTCGAGCTCGCCACCTGCCTCGCCACGATCGGACATACCGAACGCGCCCACGAGCTCGCGACCGACGTGATGCTCCAGTTCTCCGAACGCCTTGGCGAGAGCCATCCCGACACGCTCGCCGCGGCCAACAACATCGCCACGTACGGTCGAAAGCTCGGTGCCGTCATGGAGGCCCGGGAACGCGCGGAGACGACGCTGCGCGCCCTCTCCAATGGGGTCGGAGAATCCCATCCCTTGACGCTCACCTGCGCGATCAACGTGGGGAACTGCCTCGCCGAGCTGGGCGACCTGGAGGCCGCCGAGGAGCTGGATCGCAACACCGAGGCCTCTCTGGCGCGCATTCTCGGCCCCGAGCATCCCGACACGCTCGTCTGCGAGGCCAACTTCGCCATGACGCTGAACCTTCTCGGGAAGACGATGGAGGCTCGCCGGCTCCGGGAGCAGGTGATCAGGGCGATGAGCCGTGCCCTGGGTGACGACCATCCGCGTATCGCGGACCTGGCGGCATGGCGCAGGATCGACCGCGACCTGGAGCCGCAACAGTGGTGACACGCCGCGCGCTGTGCCCTCGTCCGCCATGGCAGGCCGGTGACCAGCCAGGGCAGCACATCGGGCAGAACGGCGAGCGCACCGAAGTGGGCCGCGTCCGGCTCGACCCTTATGGTGGCCGACGGGATGCGCTCGGCCAGCCAGCGCGAGTGGTCGATGGGAGAGAACTTGTCCTTCTCCCCATGCCACAGAAGGGTCGGCGTGGTGATGTCGCGGGGGTCGAAGCCCCATGGAGAGCAGAAGGCGATGGCGTCGTCGATCCACCCGTCCTCCGACAGACGCAGCGCCTCCGCGTAGTTCTGCATCAGCATGGCGCGCACGCCGGGGTTGGCCACCATCCGGCGGTCGGCCTCCGGTAGCTCGGCGTACAACTTGGCGATCAGGCTTCCCGGACGGCTTCGGATCTCCTGGGCGGCCGGGGCCAGCCAGGCCGCGAAGCTCTGACGTCCGGCGAGAGCGTTGGTGTACTCCGTGACGTTCGACTCGGTCATGCCGCCGAACCAGTCGAGCCCCTCCGCCGCGTGCGGTGCCAGACCCACCAGGACCGCCACGCTGATGACACGCTGCGGGAGCAAGGCCGCGCAGGCCAGCGCATGGGGGCCGCCACCAGAACGCCCTACCACCGAGAACCGGTGCAGCCCCAACTCGTCCGCGATCGTGGCGACGTCGTTGGCGATGGCGGCCACGGAACGCCCGACGAGGCGGTCGGATCCGCCGTATCCAGGCCGGTCGAAGCTGATCAGTCGTATGCCCAGGCGGTACAGCACCGATCCTCGGGGACACGGGCCGACCCTGCTCCCTGGTGTGCCGTGCAGGAGGAACACTGGGTGGCCCAGCGGATGCCCCCTTTGCTCGAATGCGAGTCGTCTTCCATCAGCCGTGTGTACGACCTCTGTCAAGCCCGCCTCCCGTGGCCGAGATGCCCCACCAAACATCCTCTTATTCCGAGCACCGGGAAAGAGGATTCGCCCAACATTCGCCCTGTGTCGATTTTCGCCGACGGGTCACATCGTGGACGGGTGATTCGCCTTGGTCACGGGAGACTGGTCGGTGAGGATGGCCATGGCGGTGTTCTTGCCGTTGAGGGCTATTACGCTGCCGCCGGGGTGGGTGGCGGCGCCGCAGAGGTAGAGGCCGGGGATGGGGGTGCGGGGGGTGAGGCGGTTGTCCCACATCTGGTCCGGGCGGACCTCTCCCTGGAAGATGTGGCCTCCGGTCAGGCCGACGCGCCGCTCGATGTCGGGGGCGCCCAGCACCTCGTAGCTCTCGATGCAGTCGGCGAAGCCGGGGGCGAACCGTCCGATGAGGTCGATGAACTGCCGGGCGACCTCCTCCCTGCGGCTCTCCCAGCCTCCGTTCAGGCCGTACGGGGCGTACTGCCCGAACACGCTCATCAGGTGCCGCCCTTCGGGGGCGGGGGAGGGGTCGTGGCCGGTCTGCACGTAGATCTCGCCGAAGCCGACCGCGGGCTCGCCGGCGTCGCAGCGTTCGAAGGCCTTCTGGGCGTCGTCCAGGCCCGTGGTGGTGTTGACCACTCCCCTGGCCATGAAGGTCTCCCCCGGAGCCGCCGTCCAGTCGGGCAGCCGCCGGAGCGCCGCGTTGAACTTCACCACGGGGCTGCGGATGTCCCAGTCGTCGATGCGCCGCCGGTAGCCGTCCGGTACGGCGTCGGCCGCCAGCAGGGTCATGAGCCGTTTGGGGTCGGCGTTGCTCACGATCGTGGTGGCCGCGACGAACGTGCCGTCCTCCAGCCGGACGCCCTCCCCCGGCAGCACCTCCCCGACCGGCACACCGGTGGCAAGCACGGCTCCCGCCTCGCGTGCGGCCTCGGCGATGGCGAAGCTGACGACGCCCATGCCGCCGCGCACGTATCCCCAGACGGCGCCTTCCCCGTGGACCTCCCCGGCGAAGTGCATGAACTTGACGGCGGCGGTGCCGGGGTCCCTGGGTCCCGCGTAGGTGCCGATGACTCCCTGGCCGAAGAGGGCGTCCTTGAGCCGCTGGTCCGTCACGAACTCGTCGAGCACGTCGGAGATGGAGGCGTGGAAGAGCACGTCCGTCATGAGCCCCTCTCCGCCGAGGAGTTCCTCCAGCTCGGCCCTGGACGGGGAGTCGCCGGCCCAGGTGTCCCTTGCGCCCTTGCGAAGCCGGATCCGGATCTGGTCGAACAGATCCTCGTAAGCGAAATATCCGTCAATGTCTTTCTGGGACAGGCCGAGGTCGCGCAACCCCGCCAGAGTCCGGTCCGGGTCCATCCACTGGGCGAAGGCCGTACCGTCCTCGAACGGCACCCACAGCTGGGGGTCGGCGAGGTACACCTCCAGGCCGCGCTCGTGCAGCCGCAGGTCGCGGATCACGGTCTCGTCCAGCAGGCCGACGACGTACGCGCACGGGCTGATGACGTACCGCCGGTCGGGGAAGGGACGATCGAGCGTGCACGCCCCGCCGAGGCGGTCACGCGCCTCCAGGACCAGCACCGATCTGCCCGCTCTGGCCAGATAGGCCGCGCATGTGAGCCCGTTGTGCCCGCCGCCGACCACGATCACATCCCACCGCCGCGACGCGAGGGACGACACCGGCTCGGGAAGCCCGACCACACCCAGCCGCTCAGCGATCTCGTTCATGTCCACCATCCCTTCCGGCTCTAGACTGACTGGATAATCAGTCAGGATGCAAGGGGGAGCCGATATCCGGTGGCCTCCGGCAGGGTGAGTGGGTACCCTGACGGCCATGCGTCCGATTTTGACTACCTCTCCGCCCACCGCCCGCTAGCGGGCGGTTTCTCTCCATAAATCCGGATCTGAACGGTCCGGTGGGTGGCGGCTGCCCGCGTTACGGGCCCTTCTTCCGACCGCTCCCATGGAGAGAGTTCATGACGCACGTCTCCGTACGGCGAGGCATGCTGTACGTCACCATCGCCGCCACCATCTGGGGCACGGGCGGCCCCGTGGCGGCCGTTCTGTACCAGGTAAGCGGGCTCGGCCCCGTGGCCGTCTCCTTCTGGCGCTTCGTCTTCGGCGCCGGAGTGCTGTTCGCCGCCGCCCAAGTCACAGGGATCGGCCGTCCCCGCCCCGTCGGGTCTGGCGGATCCCGGCCCGCATGGGCCGGGTTGCTGGTCGTCGGCTCCGGGCTCGCCGTCTCGCAGGCCGCCTATTTCGGGGCGGTCGCCGAATCCGGGGTCGCCATGGCGACCGTGGTCACGCTCGGAGCGAGCCCGGCCCTGGTCGCGCTCGGAGCCCGGCTCCTGCTGCGCGAAGCACTCGGCCGCGCCGGGGCGCTGAGCATGGGACTCGCCATGCTGGGCCTGCTCCTGCTGGTGGGCGGCCCTTCGGCCACCTCGGCGGCCGGGGTCGGCCTCGCCCTGCTGTCCGCGATCGCCTACGCCGGGGTCACCCTCCACTCCCGCGCGTCGACACGGCACCACGGTGCCACCCGCCCCGGATCCTCTCCGGCGCGGGACGCGCACGGCACCGCGATGTGGGGGTTCGCCGTGGGCGGGGTCCTGCTCCTCCCGGTGGCCGCCGCCGAAGGGCTGTTCCCCGGCGGCGGGCAGGTGACGACGATCGCGCTCCTCGGCTACCTCGGGGCGATGCCCACCGCCGTCGCCTACAGCCTCTTCTTCACCGGGCTCTCATCCGTACGGGCGACGACCGCCTCCATGGTGGCGCTGCTCGAACCGGCGGGGGCGACGGCCATCGGCGTCCTGGTGCTGGGCGAGCGCCTGACCCCCTCCTCGGCGGCGGGCGCGGCCGTACTGCTGGCCTCCGTGGCCCTCCTGGCCCTCGGCGAGTCACGCGAGGATTCGCGGTCGGGCAAGTACGAATGACGATGGGCGAGGCCGTGCTAGACGTGGGGTGAGGCCAGGGCGACCGACGGCCAGATGGGGGAGGCAGGTTTTCCAGTGAATACGCTGGATATGACCATCCAGCCCCATAAGAGAGGTGGCGTGGATGAATGTCGAAGGACCACAGCTGAGCGGCCGTCAGGTCAACCTGGTGTTCGTCGGGCTGATGGTGGCCCTCCTGCTGGCGGCCCTCGATCAGACGATCGTGTCCACAGCCCTGCCGACGATCGTCGGCGACCTGAAAGGGCTGGAGCACATCGGCTGGACCGTCACCGCGTACATCCTGGCCTCGACCATCGGGCTGCCGATCTACGGCAAGCTGGGCGACCTGTTCGGCAGGAAGGTCGTCTTCCAGGCGGCCATCGTGATCTTCCTGATCGGTTCCGTGCTCTGCGGCATGGCCCGGAACATGCCGGAGCTCATCGGCTTCCGCGCCCTCCAGGGGCTGGGCGGGGGCGGCCTGATGATCGGCGTGCAGGCGATCGTGGCCGACCTCGTCTCCCCCAGGGAGCGCGGAAGGTACACCGGGATCATCGGCGCCGTCTGGGGCCTGTCGTCGGTCATCGGGCCGCTCATCGGCGGCTTCTTCACCGATCACGCCACCTGGCGGTGGTGCTTCTACGTCAACCTGCCGCTCGGCCTGCTCGCGCTGGGCATCACCATCGTCGGGCTGAAGCTTCCCAAGCCACGGGTCCGGCCGAAGCTCGACATCCTGGGCACGGCGCTGCTGGCCGGCACCTCCACGTGCATCGTGCTGGTCACCAGCTGGGGCGGCACGGAGTACGCGTGGGGCTCCCCGGTGATCATCGGCCTGGCGGCCGGGGCCGTCGCGCTCGCGGCCGGTTTCGTGCTGGCCGAGCGGGCGGCGGCGGAGCCGATCATCCCGCTCCACCTGTTCCGCGACAACCTGTTCGTCCTCCCGGTGGTGATCTCGGTGTTCGTCGGCATCGGGATGTTCGCCGCGATCGCGTACCTGCCCACCTTCCTGCAGATGGTCAACGGGGCGAGCGCCACGGAGTCGGGGCTGCTGATGCTCCCCATGGTCGCCGGTATGACGATCACCTCGATCGGCTCCGGCCGGGTCATCTCGGCGACCGGCCGGTACCGGAGCTTCCCGATCACCGGCATGGGGCTGCTGGCCGTCGGCCTGGTGCTGCTGTCCCGCATGACCGCCGACACCTCGATGGTGCTCAACGGGTTCTTCATGTTCGTGACCGGCTTCGGCCTCGGCATGGTCCTGCAGACGCTCGTGCTGATCGTGCAGAACTCCGTCGAGCACCGCGACGTGGGCGCTGCCACCTCCGCCGTGAACTACGCCCGGCAGACGGGCGCCTCGCTCGGCACGTCGCTGTTCGGCGCCATCTTCATCCACCGCCTGACCGACGCCCTGGCGGCGAGCGGGGCCAGGCTGCCGGCGCAGGGGATCAACGCGATCACCCCGCAGCTGATCCACCAGCTCCCGCAGCCGGCGCGGGAGGGGATCGCGACGGCCTACGCGCAGGCGCTTCCGCCCATCTTCTTGTACGTGGCGCCCGTCGTCGCGGTGGGCTTCCTGCTCGCCTTCTTCGTCAAGGAGATTCCGCTGTCCAACCGGCCGGCCTCCGCCCGGCAGGACGTCCCTGCGCACAGCACCTGAGACGATCTGGGGTGGAACGCCGTTACAGTAGGAGGCGTTGGAGGGTACGTGGCCTCGATACCGCAGTTCATAAGAAATCTCCTTGATCGCCCGGGAAGTGCCGGCCTTGGCCCCTTTCGACGCGTGGCCACGCAGGCGGCCGCCCGTGAAGACCGCGTCCGGGCGCTGACCGACCTTTCCCGGCCGCCGATCGACGATCTGGCGGAGTTCTGCGCGATCGCTCGCGAGGCCGCGCACCGCACGCTCGACATGCGTCCCTTCGACGTCCAGCTCGTCGGCGCCCTCGCCCTGCTCTCCGGGCATGTGGCCGAGATGGCCACCGGAGAGGGCAAGACCCTGGCCGGAGCGATCGCCGCCGCCGGGCACGCCCTGCGGGGCAAGAAGGTGCACGTCATATCGGTCAACGACTACCTCGCCCGGCGCGACGCCGAATGGATGGGGCCCTTCTACGAGGCCCTCGGCGTGTCCGTGGCCTGGATCGGCCAGTCCTCGACCCCCGAGGAGCGGCGGCGGGCGTACGCCAAGGACGTCACCTACGCCTCGGTCAGCGAGATCGGCTTCGACGTGCTGCGCGACCGCATCGCCACGTCCACCGCCGATGTCATCGTCCCCCAGCCGTCCGTCGCACTGATCGACGAGGCCGACTCGGTGCTGGTGGACGAGGCCCGCGTGCCCCTCGTGCTCGCGGGCGCCGCCGACCCCGGCACCGACGCGCCCGAGACGGCCGAGCTCGTACGGCGGCTGTCCCGCGGGTACCACTACGAGTTGGACGAGCAGGGGCGCAACGTCTTCCTCACCGCCAAGGGCACCGACGCGGTGGAGAAGGCCCTGGGCGGCATCAACCTGTACGAGACCCCGGACATGCTCACCCGGGTGAACCTCGCCCTGCACGCCCACGCGCTGCTGACCCGCGACGTCGACTACCTCGTCCGTGACGGCCGGATCCACCTGGTCAGCCAGTCGCGCGGCCGGGTGGCGACCCTGCAGCGCTGGCCGGACGGCCTGCAGGCCGCGGTCGAGGCCAAAGAGGCGCTTCCGGCGAGCGAGACCGGCGAGATCCTCGATTCGATCACGATCCAGGGCCTCATCCGCCGATACCCCGAGATCTGCGGCATGACGGGTACAGCGGTGGCGGTCGAGGAGCAGCTCAGGGAGTTCTACGGCCTGAAGGTCGCGGTGGTCCCTCCGAACAAACCCTGCGTCCGTGTCGACGAGCCCGACCGAGTGTTCGGCACGGTCGCCGACAAGGAGCGGGCGCTGGTCGCGGAGATCGCGAGCGTCCACGCGACGGGCCGCCCGATCCTGATCGGCACCCTCGACGTCTCCGAGTCCGAGCGCCTGGCGGACGACCTCAGGGCGGAGGGCCTCGACTGCGTCGTGCTCAACGCCAAGAACGACGCGGAGGAGGCGGCGATCATCGCCCAGGCGGGCGCGCGTTCGGCGATCACCGTGTCCACCCAGATGGCCGGTCGCGGCACCGACATCCGCCTCGGCGAGGGGGTCGGCGAGCTCGGCGGCCTGTACGTCATCGGCTCGGGCAGGCACGCAAGCAGCCGCCTGGACGACCAGCTCAGGGGACGCGCCGGCCGCCAGGGAGACCCGGGCGGCTCGGTGTTCCTGGTGAGCCTCGAAGACGACCTGATCACCCACTACGCCCCCGACGAGGGACTTCCGACGGCCGACGACGACGGCGTGGTCCGTCACAAGCGGGCCGAATACGTCGTCGGCCATGCCCAGCGGGTGGCCGAGGGCGCCCACCTGGAGATCCACCGCAACACCTGGCGCTACACCAGGCTCCTGGAGCGGCAGCGCGATCTGGTGCTCGAACAGCGCGACAAGGTCCTGCGCGGGGACAGCGCCGCGGAGGCCCTCGCCACCGCCGCCCCGGAACGCTGGGAGGAGCTGAGCGCGCTCGTGGGCGAGCCCGTGCTCCGCGAGGTGGCGCGGGAGATCGTCCTGTTCCACCTCGACCGCTGCTGGACCGAACATCTGGGGTTCATGTCCGACGTGCGCGAGGGCATCCACCTGCGGGCTCTCGGGCACAAGCTCAAGCCTCTCGACGAGTTCCACCGCGAGGGCGTCGTGGCGTACCGGCGGCTGCTCGACGAGGTGGAGCGCCGGTCGGTCGAGACCTTCGCGACGGCGTCGATCACCTCCGACGGGCTCGACCCGCTGGAGAGCGGCCTCAAGCGGCCCACGGCCACCTGGACCTACCTCGTGCAGGACAACCCCTTCGGCAACGCCTTCGACCGGGTGCTGAAGCGGCTCACCCCGCGGGCCAGACGCCGCCAGGGACTCGAAGAGGCCTGACAAGCTGGGCGTTCGCGAGAAGACCCGGGGACGTTGCGGCGCGGTGCGGGGTCTGTGATTGGGTGCTGGATAACAGGAGCGGCGTCAAAGAGCATCTCCGCGACCGTCTTAGGTGACTGCGCATGAACCCTCATGACTTCCTCGACGTAGATCACGACCTGTCCGACGAGGAGCGGGCGATCCGCGACGCCGTGCGGGACTACGGGAACGCCGAGCTCCTGCCCTACGTGGCCGACTGGTTCGACGCCGGCACGATCCCCGACCCGCGCGGGCTGGCCAAGGGCCTCGGGGAGCTCGGCGTCTTCGGCATGCACCTCTCCGGGTACGGCTGCGCGGACACCAACGCCGTGAGCTACGGCCTGGCCTGCCGCGAGCTGGAGGCCGTGGACAGCGGGCTGCGCAGCTTCGTCTCGGTCCAGGGCTCGCTCGCGATGACGGCGATCCACAGGTTCGGGTCGGAGGAGCAGAAGGACGAGTGGCTGCCGCGCATGGTGACGGGCGAGGCGCTCGGCTGCTTCGGCCTGACCGAGCCCGACTCCGGCAGCGATCCCGGCTCGATGCGCACCCGCGCCCGGCGCGACGGCGACGACTGGGTGCTCGACGGCACCAAGATGTGGATCACCAACGGGTCGGTGGCCGACGTCGCGATCGTCTGGGCCAAGACCGACGACGGCATTCGCGGGTTCCTCGTCCCCACCTCGGCCTCCGGCTTCTCCGCCAACGTGATCCACAAGAAGCTGTCGCTCCGCGCCTCGATCACCTCCGAGCTCGTGCTGGACGGCGTGCGGCTCCCGCACGACGCGATCCTGCCGGGCGCGGAGGGCCTCAAGGCGCCGCTGTCCTGCCTGTCGGAGGCGCGGTACGGCATCGTGTGGGGCGTGGCGGGGGCGGCCAGGGCCTGCCTGCTGGCCTCGATCGACTACTCCAAGAGCCGCGTCCAGTTCGACCGGCCGATCGGCGCGTTCCAGCTGACCCAGCGGAAGCTCGCCGACATGCTCGTCGACGTCAACCACGCCATGATGACCGCCCTGCGGATCGGACGGCTCAAGGACGCCGGGCTCGCCCACCACTCGCATGTCAGCTTCGGCAAGCTGGCCAACGTCCGCGCGGCACAACGGGTCGCGGCCACCGCGCGGAGCATCCACGGAGCCAACGGCATCACCCTCGAATATCCGGTGATGCGGCACATGGTCAACCTGGAGACGGTGGCCACCTACGAAGGCACCGAGGAGGTGCACGCCCTCACCCTGGGCCGCGCCCTCACCGGCCTCGACGCCTTCCGCTGACCGGCGACGGGCTCACGTGGCGGGACACCGGTGGGCTCGACCGGCCCGTGGCTCGATCGTCCTTGGTGCCGATACGGCCCGCGCCTCCTGCCTGCCCTGCGGGCGGCGGGACCCGGCTTCGGGCGCGAGCCGTACCGGAGTCGCCGGGGCACGCACCGCCCGGTGATCACCGTGCCCCGGCGAGACCTCACAGACCCCCGAACCGCGAGGTCAGCTCATGGGTTGGCCGCCGAGTCCCGCGACGAACCAGACCGTCTTGCCCCCGCCCTCCGCCTCCACGACGCCCCAGTCGTCGGCGAGGGTGCCCACGATGAGCAGCCCACGGCCGTCGGTGGCGTCGAGGTCGCCGGGCGCCTCGCACGGCAGCCCGTCGCCGGCGTCGAAGACCTCGCCGTAGACCCACTTCCCGTCGCTGCCGAGCCGCAGCGAGAACGCGGTCCCACCGTGCCTGATCGCGTTGGTCACCAGCTCGCTGACGATCACCGAACAGTCGTCCACGAGCTCTCCGGTGCCCCAGCGCCGAAGCTCCCGGCCGACGAGCACCCGCGCCGCGTGCACGCTCTCGGCATCGGCGGACAGGATCCACTCGGCTGTTCGCAGTGGAAGACATCCGAGAAGGTCCGAGGCGGACGTATGGTTCGCGCGGAAGGTGACCGACACCTGCTCCTCCTTAGTGGGAGCGCTCCCACTAAGATTACGACAATAAGTCGGTGATGTGAATCACTGCCCCATGATTATTTCCCGGCACACATTACACAGGGCGATAAAGCACGCCTATTTCCGATATAACGGCAGTTCATGACCTCCCCCCGACGCGGACGGCCACCCGAGAGGCGTCAAAACCTGAATGTTTCCTGGGAGCGCTCCCACCTTGGGCAGCCGGACAGGGTTAGGAGGTCTCTTATGGGAACAAACTCCGCGGCCGGAAAGTCGCCCCGTCGTCGTGCGGCGAAGCCCGGCAGGGTGAGCACCGTGCTACCGATAGCCGGTAGCACGGTGCTCACCCTGCCGGTTCGCGCTTCAGGCCTGCCACTTCGCGCTCCGGCCTACCGGTCCGCGTTCCGGCACGCCGGTCGCGTTCAAGCCTGCCACTTCGCGCTCCGGCCTGCTGATTACCGTTCAGGCCTGCCGGTTCGCGTTCCGGCACGCCGACCGCGTTCAAGCCTGCCGGTTCGCGTTCAAGCCTGCTGATTACCGTTCAGGCTTACCGCTCCGCGTTCCGGCCCGCCGTCACGGGTGGGCGCTGCGTAGGGGCGGTCAGCCGCCGCTCTTGCGGCGGAAGGAACGCTTGCTCGCGGCCGGACCGTGGGCGCCATGAATCTTGGAGGCGTCCTTGCTCCGGCCGGCGGCGTTCCCCTCGGCCTGGCTCTGGCGTTTGCGGTCGAGAGCCTCACGGAACTTGCGCTTCAACTCGTCTTCCGGCTCCGGGGTTCCGGCTTCCGGCTCCGGTACGTCGGCAGTCATGCGGACCTCCTGCTCTAGGACGGGCACTCACTCAGCCTCGCACGTGCGCGTGCGTGACGCCCGCCTGGCGACGGTGTCGCACCCCGCCTCCGGACCCGTCACGCCCGGGGTCCAGCGAAGCACGGGAGACATCATCTCATGGCTCGGCCTGCGGGTTCATCCCCGTATCCTGACATCACCTGACAACGTGCTGTAAGCAGGCCACCACCATACGTGTCCGGAAAGCGAATTACGGTCGGCCGCAGAGCCTCGCGGGCACGGCTCTCACCGCGTACGAAGGCCGGGCGTTCCTGGAAGCGCCGGAGCCCGGGTCAGTCCCACCAGAAGGACCAGGTGTACTTGCCGCGGAGTTGCTCGGCGTAGTCGAGCAGCGAGCCCGCGCCCTGCACGATGGCGTCGGGGCAGAACGTCCAGTGCTCGGCGGCGACGTGCAGGGCGTGCTGAGAGGTGACCGGCGGCGCGGCGACGCTCAGGTCGAGCGTGTTGAAGCCCAGGCCGACCAGCCGGGCGCCGAACCGGTCCTCCCAGCTCCGCACGACGGCGGCGAGGGGGACGTTCCACTCGTTGTGGTGCAGCGCGCCCTGCCAGCCCATGACCGCCAGGGCGTCGGCGCCGCGCTCGACCGCCGCAAGGCCGAGCGGTGTGCCCTGCTGGGCGAGCACGGAAGCGTATCGGTCGGCCACCGCGTCGGGGTCGGCGCGGAGCTCGCCGGGCCCGGCCGGGCCCGGGCAGTGCGGGCCGAAGGGGTCGAGGATCTCGATCTGCTCCTCGGCCGCCCGCTCGATCCAGTCGGACCACACCTCGGCCATGAACGCGTCCACGCTGTAGTTGTCGATCTCCGCCGCCACGTCCGGGGCGATCTGCCCCACCGACCACGGTTGGACGGACTCCTCGAGGAGCACCGGCCACAGGCCCGAGCTGGCGTGCTCCTCCCGTAGCCGGGCCCATAAGGAGCCGGTCACCGGCGCCTGGCTCAGCCAGAACGCGGGACGCCGGTGCGGCTGGATCTGGGCATAGGTGGGGTCGGGCCAGACCACCGCCCCGGCAGGCAGCTCCACCGCGAGGGTCCGCCCACGGCCGCCATCGGCGAACAACCGGCATACGGCCGGCGGTAGCTGCCGTCGCTCACAATCGTCCATCTCAACCGTTCCGGTGCCGATCACACCAATAGGATCCCGGTCAGCCGAGATGGTAGTGCGAGGAGGATCCACCACGTCTTCCGTCGTACCGCATAATCGCCCGTTCATGTCGCGTGCCCCGCCACGATCTCTACCGTACGGAGACTCTGGCTGAACAGCATCCTTCGCTACCTTGGTTCTATGACGGATATAGAGGGAAATCTGCGGGCTTCTGATGGTGATCGTGAGGCGGTTTCCGAGAGGCTGCGGGTCGCCGCGGGCGATGGCCGGATCTCCCTGGAAGAGCTGGACGAAAGGCTCGACAAGGCCTACAAAGCCAAGACCTACGCGGACCTGGATGAGCTGATCGCCGACCTGCCCACCGGAGCCGTCATGGCGTCCACGGAGGAACCGCTGCTACTGAAGACGCACTCGGGCTCGGTGCAGCATGTGGGCCAGTGGATCGTCCCCCGGCAGGTCATAGCCGACTGCACTTGGGGCAGCATAAAGATCGACTTCACCCAGGCCACCTGCCGGCACCAGGAAGTCCTGCTCAACGCCAAATGCGGGGCCGGGAGCATCGTCGTCATCGTGCCGAAGGGCTGGGGCGTCCTGATCGACAAGGTGACGACCGGCATGGGCAGCATCAGCAACAAGGCGACCTCCCCCACCACGCCGGGCATGCCGGTCCTGCGCGTCACCGGCTCTGTCGGCATGGGCACCATCAAGCTGAAGCACCCCCGCCGCTGAAACCGCGCCCGTAGAGGGTCACCGGCCGGGCACACCCGTGAGGGCCGGCGTGACCGGCACACCCGTGAGGGTCAGCGTGACGGGCACACCCGTGAGGGTCAGCGGATGGGGACGTCCGTGGAGAGGCCGGCCGGGAGGCCCGACAGGGTGACCGTGCCGTCGTCGCCGACGGCGGCGCCGACGTCGGCCCCCGCGATCCTGAGCCCAAGGATGGCCACCGCGCCCAGAGGCGCCCCCGCCATCGGGCGGAGCGACACGTGACCGGAGGGGACGTCGGGATAGACGCCGAGCGCCGCGTGGACGATGGTGACGGCCGCAGCGGCCGACCAGGCCTGCGGGCGGCAGGCGGCGGGATAGGGCAGCGGCCTGACCACCGCCTCGCGCGCGTCACCCGCGTACAGTTCCGGCAGCCGGTAGCCGAACGTCTCCCCCGCCGCCAGCAGTCCCTCGGCCAGCCGCGCCGCCTCGGCCCCGAACCCGGCCCGGGCGAGGCCCGCCACCACGATCGCGGTGTCGTGCGCCCAGATCGAGCCGCAGTGGTACGACAGCGGGCTGAACCCGCCGTCCTCGGATGACATCGTGCGCAGCCCGAAGCCTCCGGCCATGGCGGGTGAGGCCAGCAGCCCCGCGACGGTCGCCGACTCCTCGGCCGACAGCAGGCCGGTGCCGAGCAGGTGCCCGATGTTGCTGGTGAGGGAGTCGACGGGACGCTTCTCCCGATCAAGAGCCAGGGCGGGGTGCCTGCCGTGCGGACCGTCGACCCAGAAGTGCGCGCGGAACCGCTCGGCCATCGCCTCCGCGTACTCGTGCCAGCGGTCCGCGCCGGGCCGCCCGAAGGCCGAGAGCAGCGCCGCCGCGTGCCTGGCCGCTTCGTACGCGTATCCCTGCACCTCGGCAAGGGCGATCGGGGCCACCGCCTGGCGCCCGTCGCGGAACCGCACGGAGTCGCCGGAGTCCTTCCATCCCTGGTTGGCCAGGCCGCGCCCACTGGTGTCGATGTATTCGAGGAAACCGTCGCGGTCGGCGTCCGCGTCGCCGCCGAGCCATCCGAGAGCGTCCTCCAGCGCCGGGAGGAGCGCGGCCACCTCCTGCTCGGGCATGCCCCACCGCCAGGCGTCGTGGAGCAGGCTCACCCAGAGCGGGGTGGCGTCGATGGTGCCGTAGTACGCGGCGGGGAGGTGCAGGCCGTTGCCGGTGAGGGTGAACTCGTGCCGCCGCAGCTCATGCATGATCTTGCCAGGCGCCTCGCCGGAGTTCGGGTCGGCCCGGGTGCCCTGACGGCGTGCCAGCACGCGCAGCGTGCCCGCCGCCAGGTCGGTGCCGAGCGGCAGGAGCATCCGGGCGGCCCAGATGCTGTCGCGCCCGAACAGCGTCAGGAACCAGGGCACGCCCGCGCCCAGAAACGTGTCCTGGGGGGCGCCCACCTCGGCCAGCCGTAGCGATCGCAGGTCGTCGAGCGACTGGTCGAACAGGCGGACCAGGCGGTGGTCGGCGGCGGTGACGCGCGGCCGTCCCCATTCGACGGGACGCTCGGGCGCGGTCACGACGGCCTTGGCGTCCTCGACCCTGGCGTTCCAGCGCAGCGTGGCCCGCCCGTAGGGGGCCAGGGTGATCTCCCACCGCAGCCGCGCTTCCCGGCCCGCCGCGCCGGTCTCCGTGTGGGCGTCGACGCCCGTCACCGTGACCTGGATGCCATCGGACTCCCAGGACAGCGTGCCCGGCGCTCCCTGCACGGCGACCGCGGAGCGGGCGGCACCGCCCGACTTGACCACCTCGATCGGGGCGAAGTCGCACTCCAGGTCGAGGGTGACCGTCGCCGTCACGGTCGTCGAGGCGGCGGACATGATGTCGACGGTCTCGGCCATCCCGCCCGCCGAGACCTGGCGGGCGCGGTCGACGCGCACCGTCGGGTCGGGGCCGGGGTCTCCGAGCCAGCGGGGCAGGGAGACGAACCGCGCGCCGCCCGGCGCGGTGAGCGCGTGGCCGATGGGCTCGGGCTCACGCCCGTCGATCAGCAGCCTGACCTGGGACAGGGCTCGCGAGTCCGCGTGGAAGAAGCCCTGCGCGCCCACCGGGTGGATCTGGCCGTCGGCGCCGCTCAGCGCGCTGGAGGGCGCAAGGACCGCGCTGACGAGGTCGTGCAGCAGGGGCTGGAACCGCGGTGAGGCGGCCGGAGCCGCCTGAAGAGACCTTTCGAGATCTGCCACGCTGGATGTGGCGTCTTCGGCGTCGGGTGGTACGCCTTGGTCGAACACCGATGGGCCCCCTGGGTCACGTCGTGCCGGCGCCGCGAGGCGGGATGACCTCCGCTAGCAGCTTACGAAACACTCTCTTTACTTGAACGATCTAATCGTGCCATAGTCCGTTTTGAACGATCAAATGCTGAAGGGTGCTCATGGCCGACAAGGTGACGATCGCCGACGTCGCGCGGCACGCGGGCGTGTCGCGGCAGACGGTGTCGAACGTGCTGAACGCTCCGGAACTGGTCCGCGAGCACACCCAACGGCGCGTGCTGGAGGCCGTGCAGGCGCTCGGCTACCGGGCCAGCCAGGCGGCACGGCAGATGCGTACCGGCAGGTCACAGCTGATCGCCGCGCGCATCGAGCCGGCACAGGACGACGGCATCAACGGCTTCGTCTTCGACCGCTTCCTGCACGGGCTCACCGAGTCGGCGGCGCTGGCGGGCTACCGCGTCCTGCTGTACACGGCGGCGGACCACGAGGCCGAGCTCGCCACGTTCGACGACCTGCTCGGCGTGTACGTGCCGGACGCGTTCGTGCTCACCAGCCTCGACTACGGCGATCCCCGTCCGGCCTGGCTGCTCGAACAGCGGATCCCGTTCGTCACCTTCGGACGGCCGTGGGGCGTCCCGCCGGCCCAGCGGTATCCCTGGGTCGACGTGGACGGTGCCGCGGGCACCGCCGCAGCGACCCGCTACCTGCTCGACGCGGGTCACCGGCGTATCGGCTTCCTCGGATGGCCGGCGGGATCCGGCGTCGGGGACGACCGCAGGGAAGGCTGGGCGCGCACCCTGACCGCCGCGGGCGCCGAACCCGCGGAGCTCGCCGAGCTCGACTACCGGACGGACGACGGCGCCCCTCACGGGGAGGCCGCCGCCCGTGCCCTGCTCGACCGCGACCGCCCGGTGACCGCGCTGGTCTGCGTGAGCGACTCGCTCGCCCTCGGCGCGCTCCAGGCGGGACGCGGCATTGCCGTCATCGGCTTCGACGACACACCCGTGGCCAGGGCGGTGGGACTGACCAGCGTCAGCCAGCCGCTGTCGGAGGTCGCCACGAGGTGCGTGTCGCTGCTCACCCGGGCGCTGGACGGAAACGGCGCGGGCGCCCGGGCCCGCGAGACGCAGGCGTACGACACCGGCACGGAGGTGCTGCTCCGGCCTTCACTGGTCCGCCGGCGGTCGGCGTGAGCACCGCGGGACCCTCACCACCCATCACGAAGATCAGGACAGCGCGATGAAACGCAGACCTCTCCGGACGGCGGCGATGGCAACGACCGCCTGTGGCACGCTCGTTGTCTCGGCGGCCTGTGGCAGCGGCTTCGACGACAACGCCGGCCAGAGCACCACCACGCAGAGCAGCGGACCGGCCTCCATCCAGATCCTCATCGGCTCCTCGGGCGACGCCGAGACCGCCGCCGTCAAGAAGGCGGCCGCGGCGTGGGCCAAGGCCGGCGGGAACACCGCGACCGTGACCCCCGCCCAGGACCTCACGCAGCAGCTGGGCCAGGCCTTCGCCGGGGACAGCCCGCCGGACGTCTTCTACGTCGACGCCGCCCGCTTCGCCGACTACCAGAGCGTCGGCGCGCTGGAGCCGTACGGGGACAAGATCTCCGACTCCGGCGACTTCTACGAGGGTCTGCGCACCACGTTCACCCGTGACGGCAGGTTCTACTGCGTGCCCAAGGACTTCTCGACGCTCGCGCTGATCGTCAACGATGACCTGTGGAAGAAGGCCGGGCTCGGCGAGTCGGACGTCCCTGCCACCTGGGAGCAGCTCACCTCGGTCGCCCAGAAGATCAAGACGAAGGGCGTCGTCCCGCTGGCGCTGGGCGACACGCGCGACCGCATCGGCGCCTTCATGGTGCAGGCGGGCGGCTGGCTCACCAGCCCTGACGCCAAGCGGGCCACCGCGGACAGCCCCGAGAACCTCCAGGCGCTGGAGTACGTCCGGACGCTGCTCAGGGGCGGCCTGGCCAAGTATCCGAAGCAGCTCGACTCCGGTTGGGGCGGCGAGGCGTTCGGCAAGGCCAAGGCCGCGATGACCATCGAGGGCAACTGGATCAAGGGCGCCATGAAGGCGGACTACCCCGACGTGAAGTACACCGCCTACGAGCTGCCCGCCGGCCCGAAGGGCAAGGGCACCCTCTCCTTCACCAACTGCTGGGGCATCGCGGCCAAGAGCCGCCACAAGGAACAGGCGATCAGCTTCGTCGAGGCGATGACGAAGGTGGACCAGCAGATGGCGTTCGCCCGAGCGTTCGGCGTGATGCCCTCCCGCCAGTCGGCCAAGGACCGGTTCGCCAAGGAGTTCCCGGGCGACGCCGCGTTCGTGAACAGCGCCGGCTACGCGCAGGGCCCGGTCAACGCCCCCAAGATGGACAGTGTGCTCGCGGACTTCGACGCGGGACTCCAGCAGCTCGGCACCACCTCACCGAAGACCATCCTGGCGCGCATGCAGAAGAACACCGAAGGCGCTCTCACCGACTGAGTCACTCCGCCACGGGCACGGCGCGGCTTCGCGTCCCGCCTCCGCTCCACTCCATGCGGGCGCGGCGGCGGAACCCGGGCCGCCCGTACGCCCTAACGCCCGTCCACCGCGGGCACGCCCTACCGGAAAGGAGGGAGAGAAGGTGGACAGCACATCGGCAGGCGCCCGTCGCCGGATCGGCCGTAGGTCCGCCACCAGGGAGAACCTGGCGGGCTGGCTGTTCCTGGCGCCCGTCGTGGCCATCCTCGGCCTGTTCATGCTGCTGCCGATCCTGATGGCGCTGTGGGTGAGCCTGACCTCCTGGAACGGGCAGGGCAGCCCCTTCACCGGCAACGCGCCGTTCGTGGGGCTCGACAACTACACCCGGCTGTTCACCCATGACGACCTGTCCCGCCAGGACTTCATGACGAGCATCCGCAACAACGTGTACTACGTGCTGGTCGTCGTGCCGGTGCAGACCGTGCTGGCGCTCGGCCTCGCGCTGGTGGTGAACAGCCGCATGCTCAAGGGCAAGACGTTCTTCCGCAGCGCGTTCTTCTTCCCCTCGGTCACCAGCTCGGTGGCCGTCAGCGTCGTGTTCCTGTTCATCTTCGCCAACTCCGGTGCGGTCAGCGGCCTGCTCGGCGTGTTCGGGATCAACAGCCCGGAATGGTTCTCCGACTCGAGAGGGCTGCTGCACCTGCTGCTCAGCGGCGTCGGGCTCGCCGACATCGACGCTCCCCCGGCCGCGCTGACCGGCGGCGGGCCGTTCGGGCTGTCGTGGTGGGACTGGATCTCCGGGCCGAGCGTCGCCATGTGCACGATCATGATCCTCGTCATCTGGACGACCTCCGGCACGTTCATGCTGATCTTCCTGGCCGCTCTCCAGGACATCCCGGTCACGCTGGAGGAGGCGAGCCTGCTCGACGGGGCCAACCGCCGGCAGCGCCTGCGGTACGTGACGCTGCCGATGCTCAAGCCCAGCGTCTTCCTGGTGCTGACGCTCGGGCTGATCAGCACCTGGCAGGTCTTCGACCAGGTGTACGTCATGAGCCAGGGCAATCCGGCCAAGACCACCCTGACGCCCGCCTACCTTTCGTACCGGACCGCCTTCCGCGACTTCGACTACGGGTCGGGAACGGCGATCTCGTTCATCCTCTTCCTCATCATCGTGGTGCTGGCGTTGATCCAGCGAGCGGTGATGCGCGACCGTGTCGCGGACGCGGGAGCGGGCGCTCGCACGCGAAGGAGCTCGTGACATGCCGGTGATCCCTGACCGCGCCGCGCCGCCGAGGTCCGCCCGCCGGCCGGGGGACGGCAGGAGCCTGGTCTCCTCGTTCGTCGGCTACGCGGTCCTGGTCTTCTTCGCCCTGGTCTTCCTGTACCCGTTCGTCATCCAGGTCTCGAACTCCCTCAAGACCGCGCCCGACGCGGCCGCGCACCCGCTGTCACCGATACCCGGACCGCTGACGCTCGCGAGCTACGAACGGGTCTTCTCCGGCACGGACCTGCCGCTCTGGCTGGGCAACTCGATCCTCGTCACGGTGATCGTCACCGTCGGGCGGGTCTTCCTCGACTCGCTCGCGGGGTACGCGCTGGCCCGGCTCCGCTTCCGGGGGCGAAGGGCGATGTTCGCCACCATCGTCGCGATCATCGCCGTGCCCGGGGTCGTGCTGTTCATCCCGAAGTTCCTGGTCCTCAACCAGCTCGGCATGTACGACAGCTACTCGGCGCTGATCCTGCCGGTGATCGCGGACGCGACCGGGGTCTTCATCATGAAGCAGTTCTTCGACTCGATCCCGGTGAGCGTCGAGGAGGCCGCGCGCATCGACGGGGCCGGGGTGTTCCGTACCTTCTGGTCGGTCGTGCTGCCCATGGGACGCCCCGCGCTGATCACCTTGACGATCCTCTCGTTCCAGGGCACCTGGAACGAGTTCCCGCACAGCCTGGTGGCGGTGCAGAGCCCTGCCCTGTTCACGCTGCCACGCGGGCTGGCCGACCTGGTCAGCGGTTCCCTCGGCGTCGGCACGCAGTATCCGCTCAAGCTCGGCGCCGCGGTGCTCGCCACCATCCCCGTCGCGGTCATCTTCGTGGTCTTCCAGCGGTACTTCATCCGCGGCGCCAACGAGACCGGCGACAAGGGATGAGCACACCCCGGCGTGCCGATCAGTCGGGATGAATTACCACAAAAGCCGTCTTCACCAACAAACCCACGTTTACCTGCGCAAATGCGGGCAAAAGCCCTAAGAAGGGAACGCCGCCACCGGCATGGGAGGCAAGCATGGCGAACGTGTTCGAAGTACTGGAACGCGACCATGAAGAGGTCAAGGGACTGGTGACCGAGATGGAGGCAGGACCTCCCTTGACGGCCGCCAGCGAGCACGATCTGCTCCTGGCGCGCAAGCACCAGGTGGACCGGCTCATCACCGAGGAGTCCAAGCACGAGGCCGTCGAGGAGGAGTACTTCTGGCCGACGGTCCGCGAGCTGGTGCCCAACGGGAACGAGCTGGCGAACCATGCGGTCAAGCAGGAGCAGCAGGCCAAGTTCGTGCTGGACGACCTGATCGGCTACGAGCCGGGCGAGGCGCGGTACGAGGAGATGCTCACCGGGGCCATGACCATGCTGCGCGAGCACATCGCGTACGAGGAGGAGCAGGTCTGGCCGGAGCTCCGCCTGGTCATCAGCCCCGAACGCGCCATGGAGCTCGGTACGAAGATCGAGCGGGCCAAGAAGATGGCGCCGACCCGCCCGCATCCGCGTACGCCGCCGAACCCGGGACTGCTCAAGGCGACCAGCCCCTTCGTGGCCACCGCCGACCGGATCCGCGACCTGGTCACCGGCCGCGGCCGCCGCTGAGACCCCCTTCGACCGACGGAAGGACGGCAGTAGAAGCGGCGCCATGTCCAATACGGGTATGGGACTGCGGTTCATACGTATTCGCATATAGTCCCTGCCGATGGACCTGGTGCGACACCTGTACTACTTCACCGTGGTCGCCGAAGAACTGCACTTCGGCAACGCGGCCATCAGGCTCGGCATGGCCCAGCCGCCCCTCAGCCAGCGCATCAAGCGCCTGGAGGAAGAACTGGGCGTCCGCCTGTTCGACAGGTCGAGCCGCCAGGTCCGCCTGACCGAGCCGGGCAGGCTCCTGCTCGTGGAGGCCCGGGACATCGTCCACCGGGTCGACCGCATCCGCGATCTCATGGCACGTGCGGCCGGCGAGGGAACGGCGAGCCTGCGAATCGGCGTGCCACCCGACCTCGGCGGCGCGGCCATCGCCGCGCTGCTCGCCGGCTTTCGCGTCGCGCGTCCCGAGGTACGGCTGGCGCTCACAGAGATGTGCACGGCCGACCAGCTCAAGGCCCTGGCGGAGGACGGCCTGGACGGTGGCGTGCTCCGCCACCCGGTGGCCGCCTCCGGGCTGGGGTTCGGGCCCATGCTGGTCCAGCATCCGGGCGTGCTGCTGCCCGAGGGCGACCCGCTGGCCGCCTTCTCCTCGGTGCACCTCGCCGACCTGGCGGCGCGGCATCTGGTCCTGTTCCCCCGCGAGAGTGAGCCCGGCCTGTACGAGGAGACGCTGACCGAGTGCCGCCGCCACGGGTTCGTCCCCGGCGAGGTGCATCACGGGCAGCACCCGCAGTTCACGCTGGGGCTCGTCCTGTCGGGCACGGCCGTCGCCTTCGGGCCGCCGGCCGAGCAGCCGGGGGTCGCCTGGCGGCCGTTGCTCGGCGACCCGCTGGCCTGGCGGGTGTCGGTGGCGTGGCAGCGGCCGTCCGACGCGATGGCGGAGTTCTGCGCGGTGGCCGTGCGCGTGCTACGGGACAATGCCGGGATGGTCGACGACGGTGCGGCGCGGGCGCGCAGGATCAGCCCGCGCCCGGCTTCGGGGCTGCTCGCATGAGGGCTCCCGACCTGCAGGGCATCTTCCGCGCGGCGTCGGTCACCGGCGGCCTGCACGCCGTCGACCTCGACAGCGGAGCGGAGATCGGGATCGGCCCGGACGAGGCCGTCGTCCTGGCGTCGGTGTTCAAGCTGCCCCTGCTGGTCGAGTTCTACAGGCAGGCCGAGGCCGGGATCCTCGACCCCTCGCAGCCCTGCCGCGTCGGCACCGCCGAACGGACGGCCGGGGGCACGGGGCTGGCCGCCATGCTCGACGAGGCGACGCTCTCCCTGCGGGACCTGGCCTATCTCATGATCGCGGTGAGCGACAACGCCGCCGCGGACGTCGTGGCGCGGCACGTCGGGCTGGACTCGGTCAACGCCATGCTGTCGGCGTCCGGTCTGCCGAACACGTGGATCGAGCACGACTGCCGCGGGCTGTTCGCGGCGCTGGAGGCGGACGCCGGGGCCCTGACCGCGCCGCTCGATCCCCGCACGGTCGGCCGCCTGCGCGTGCTCGACCCGGCGCACACCAACCGGAGCACCCCCAGGGAGATGACCCGGCTGCTCGGCATGGTGTGGCGGGACGAGGCCGCCGGGCCCGAGGCGTGCGCCGCGGTCCGCCGCCTGCTCGGCCTGCAGGTGTGGCCCCATCGCCTGGCCTCGGGATTCCCCTACGACGACGTCGTCGTCAGCGGCAAGACGGGCTCACTGCCGACCCTCCGCAACGAGGTCGGCGTCGTGGAGTACCCCGACGGCGGGCGGTACGCCGTGGCGGTGTTCACCCGCTCGATCGGCACCGCGCAGAACCAGCCGAGGGCCGACGCCGCCATCGGCACCGTCGCCCGGGCGGCGGTGGACCACCTCCGCTCGCTCTGACGCCCTCTCTCCGCTCGGCGTCTCACCCTCTTCAAAGCACGGACGCCAGGTGCGCGCCACCTTCCCGATTTCCCCATCACCCGCGTGCCGTGCTGGACCGGTGACGCCACGTAGTGACATGACTCGAATAGGCAGTCATTTCGGGAGTCGCCGGTCCAGCACCGGCAACAGCCAGGAAGAGGTGTCATTATGTGCGTCCATACCACCAAGACCGCCTCACGACCTGAGGAGACGCCTGCCCGGCCGCGCGCCGGGCACCACGGAGCGTCCTCGGGACAGCGCCGCCGGCGGCTGGCGACGCTGGTCCTGCCGCTCGCCACGGCGTCCCTGGCGGGATCGGCGCTCACGACGGCGACCGCCGCCGCCCACGCGGCCGTGGCCGACTCGGTGCGGGCCGACCGGGTCGTCACCGTGAACACCGAGACCGGCGGGCACATCAACGTACGGGCCAAGGCCTCGATGGACAGCAGGGTGGTGGGCAAGCGGCGGGACGGCCAGCGGGTCGCCATCGTCTGCCACAAGGTGGGCGACCAGGTCTCGGGCACCTACGGGACCAGCAGGTTCTGGGACCTGCTCGCCTCAGGAGGGTACGTCTCGGACGCCTACCTGAGCACCGGGTCCAACGCGCCGGTGGTCCCGATGTGCGGCCGGGCGGCCAAGGAGCCACCGCACCGGGCGCTCGCCCCTCGCATCCACATCGGTTTCATCTCACACCGGTGAGGTGCCGGCGCGTGCACGCTCAACGTGACCGGAGATGACCACCTCCATGATGTCAAGCGGTGCATGCGATCCATGAGCGTAGTGCTGACGCCGTAGGCCCGTCCGGCGTACCGGACGGGCCTACTAAAGCAGGGCGACCGTGCAGGTCAGTCGACGTCCACCCAGTTCATCGTGCGCTCCACGGCCTTCTTCCAGCCCGTGTAGCCCCCGGCGCGCTGCTCGTCGCTCCAGGTCGGCAGCCAGCGCTTGTCCTCGTTCCAGTTCCGCTTGAGCTCCTCGGTGGAGCCCCAGAAGCCGAGGGCGAGGCCGGCGGCGTAGGCGGCGCCGAGCGCGGTGGTCTCGGCCACGACCGGCTTGGACACCGGCACGCCGAGGATGTCGGCCTGGATCTGCATGCACAGGTCGTTGGCGGTCACGCCGCCGTCGACGCGCAGCACGTCCAGGGGGACGCCCGAGTCGTTCTGCATGGCCTCGACGACGTCCCTGGTCTGGTAGCAGATCGCCTCCAGGGTGGCCCGCGCGATGTGCGCGTTGGTGTTGAACCGGGACAGCCCGACGATCGCGCCGCGCGCGTCGGACCGCCAGTACGGGGCGAACAGGCCGGAGAAGGCGGGCACGAAGTACACGCCCCCGTTGTCGTCGACCTGCCGCGCCAGGGACTCGCTCTGCGCCGCGCCGGAGATGATGCCGAGCTGGTCGCGCAGCCACTGCACCGCGGAGCCCGTCACGGCGATCGAGCCCTCCAGCGCGTACACCGGCTTCTCGCTGCCGAACTGGTAGCAGACGGTCGTGAGCAGGCCGTGCTCGGACCGGACCAGTTCGTTGCCGGTGTTGAGCAGCAGGAAGTTACCGGTGCCGTAGGTGTTCTTGGCCTCGCCGACGCCGAAGCACACCTGGCCCACGGTCGCCGCCTGCTGGTCGCCGAGGTCCCCGGAGAGCGGGACCTCGCCGTGCAGCGGTCCGTTGGCCCGCGTGACGCCGTACAGGTCGGGGTTGGAGGAGGGCCGGATCTGGGGCAGCATCTGGCGGGGGATGCCGAAGAACGACAGCAGCTCGTCGTCCCAGTCGAGCGTCTCCAGGTTCATGAGCATGGTGCGGCTGGCGTTGGTGGGGTCGGTGACGTGCACCCCGCCGTCGGTGCCGCCGGTGAGGTTCCACAGCAGCCAGGTGTCGGTGTTGCCGAAGACCGCCTCCCCCGCCTCGGCCGCCGCCCGGACGCCGTCGACGTTGTCGAGGATCCACTGGATCTTGCCGCCGGAGAAGTAGGTCGCCGGGGGAAGCCCGGCCTTGCGCCGGATGACGTCGCCCTTGCCCTCGCGCTCCAGCGCGCTGGCGATGCGGTCGGTCCGGGTGTCCTGCCAGACGATGGCGTTGTAGTACGGCCGTCCTGTCCTGCGGTTCCAGACCACGGCGGTCTCGCGCTGGTTGGTGATGCCGAGCGCGACCAGGTCGGCCGCGGACAGATTGGCCTTGCCGAGCGCGGTCTCGACGACCGCGCGGGTGCGCTCCCAGATCTCCACGGGGTTGTGCTCGACCCACCCGGCCTGCGGGAGGATCTGCTGGTGTTCGAGCTGGTGGCGGGCGATCTCGTTGCCACCGTGGTCGAAGATCATGAAGCGGGTGCTCGTCGTGCCCTGGTCGACTGCTCCAACGAAGTCAGCCATGAAATGTTGCCTCCTTTGTGACCCGCGGGTGCGGCCCCGCGAGCCGGCGTTCCCTTCGCGTCCGTGCCTGCCCGTGGCCGCTCGGCGCGCCGAGCGGCGGGCGTGCCGGCCGGCGCCTCAGACGGCTTCCCTCTCGGTCGGGACGGTACCTGGCTCGGGCTCCGCCAAGGTGGGCAGGAAGCGGCCGACCAGCACCTGGTAGAGGCCGGCTCCCAGCACGCCTCCGATGATCGGCGCCAGGATGGGCACCCAGAAGTAGAGGTTTCCGTACTGATCTCGCCAGGCCGTTTCGTATCCGGTCAGGAACGAGGCGAGGCGGGGGCCGAAGTCACGGGCGGGGTTGATGGCGTACCCGGCGTTGGTGCCCCAGGCCATGCCGATGGCCACGACGATGAGGCCGACGATGAACGGGGCGAGGTTGGCCGCCGGGGAGCTGTTGTTGAGGTCGGTGACCGCGAGGACGAGGAAGAGGAGGATCGCGGTGCCGATCACCTGGTCCCGGAAGGCGCCCCACTCGGTCACGGGCAGTGCCCCGTTGCCCGGCAGGGTGGAGAAGACGCCCTGGCTCTTGATCGTGAGTCCGGGGTCGAACTTGGAGAGCACCTCGGTGTAGTTCCACCTGACCAGGAGCGCCGCCACGAAGGCGCCCGCGGTCTGTGCGAGCGAGTAGGGGAGGACCTTGCGCCACTCGAAGCCCTTGAAGACGGCAAGGGCGATGGTGACGGCGGGATTGAGGTGCGCGCCGCTGATCCGGCCCGCGACGTAGATACCGAGCGTGACGCCGAGTCCCCATGCCCACGCGATGCTGTCGTGGTCGCCGATGCCGCCCGCGACCACCTGTGCCACGACCGCTGCACCGAAGAGGATGAGGATCAGCGTGCCCGCGAACTCCGCGGCAAGCTCACCGAGCAGACTGGGGGCTTCCCTCGGTTTGGCCATGTCTTTCTCCTTACTTGTTGCTGTACGACTCGCGTCCGTCCGTAGACCGCCGTGAGGCGAAGACCGGTCGCACCGCGGGTCACCCGACGAGGTCCTGACACCTCGCAGGTCTCGTGACCTGCAGCAACACTGCACCCCAACGCTGACAAGACACGTTAACGACGGGGTCAAGAATATTTTGCCGACATGCCCTGACACAGTCGGCATCGTCATGGACTGTTACGGTCTCCGCACTGATCAGGCTTCCCGATTATGAAGAACTGACGCGAAATTTCAACGGCAAGATTGTCGATCTTGCGGCAACCCCAGGAAACCGGCCCCTCGAATCGTCTCCGGACCGGGGGTGGCCGTCCGGCGCCGGCCCGCGTACCGCGATCGCGGTAGCGGTGTACGGTCCCCGAAGACGAGGAAACGTGGCCAGGTCAGCCCTAGTGTGAGGACGTGAGTCGTGTGATCCGGCTGCGAGACGCCATCCGCTCCCGCCCTTACCTCGTGGACACCGCCATTGCGGTGCTCACCTTCGCGGCGACGATGGCCGGCCGGCCCGGCGGCCATCCCGAACGTGCCGTGCCGCTGACCTCGGCCACCATCGCGCTCGGCGCGGTGATGTGCGCGGCCCTGGTGTTCCGGCGCGCGTGGCCGCGCACCGTCGCCGCCGTCGCCGTGGCCGGTCTCATCGTCAGCCTCGTCGCCGGAGGCCCGCGCACCCCCCTCGACCTCGCCACCGCCGTCGCGCTGGCCACCCTGGCGACCCACAACCCCCGCCGGGTCGCGTGGACGGCGGGAGCGATCTCGGCGATCCTCCTGGCCGGGACGCGCATCGCCGTCTCCGACGTGTCCTGGATGGGGCAGGAGGTGGCCGGGCAGATCGCGTGGATCGGCATGGCGATCGCGGCGGGAGACTCCCTGCGCAGCCGCCGCGCCTACATCTCCGCCGTGGAGGAACGCGCGCGCCGGGCCGAGCAGACCCGTGAGGAGGAGGCCGAGCGGCGGGTGATGGAGGAACGGCTGCGGATCGCCAGGGAACTGCACGACGTGCTCGCCCACCACATCGCGCTCATCAACGTCCAAGCGCAGGTCGCCTCGCACGTGATGGACGACGAGCCGCGCCAGGCCCGCGAGGCCCTCGGGCACATCCGCCAGGCCGGCCGGTCGGCGCTGGAGGAGTTGCGCACCACGGTCGGCCTGCTGCGCCGGCCCGGCACCGTCGAGGAACTGCCCACCGAGCCCGCGCCGGGTCTCGACCGCCTTCCCGAGCTGATCACGTCCTTCACCGCGGCGGGCCTCACGGTCGACTGCCGCCTCGAAGGCACGCCGCGGCCGCTGCCGTCCCCGGTGGAGCTGACGGCGTTCCGCGTCGTCCAGGAGGCGCTGACCAACGTCAGCAAGCACGCGGGCAAGGCGACGACGCAGGTGCGGATCACCTACGGGCGCCGCGACCTGACCGTCGACGTCACCGACGACGGCCGCGGCGGCGGGAACGCCACCTCGACCGGCCACGGCCTGGTGGGCATGCGCGAACGGGCCCTGTCGGTGGGCGGGACGTTCAGCGTCGGGCCGTTCACCGAACGCGGCTTCCGCGTCCACGCGGTGTTGCCCGCCCCCGAGACGAGCGCCATATGACCGTCCGCGTCCTGCTGGCCGACGATCAGGCGCTGGTACGGGCCGGTTTCCGGGTCCTGATCGACTCCGCGCCCGACCTCGAAGTGGTCGGTGAGGCCGACACGGGGCAGGACGCGGTACGGCTGGCGCGGGACACCCGGGCCGACGTGGTGCTGATGGACATCCGCATGCCGGGGATGGACGGTCTCGCCGCCACGCAGGCCATCACCTCCGACGAGGACCTCGCGGCGGTGCGTGTCCTGGTGCTGACGACCTTCGAGATCGACGAGTACCTCTTCGCCGCCCTTCGCGCCGGGGCCAGCGGGTTCCTGGGCAAGGGGGTCGAGGCGGGCGAGTTGCAGGAGGCCATCCGCGTGGTCGCGCGTGGCGACGCGCTGCTGTCCCCCAGCGCGGTCAAGGGCCTCATCGCCCGGTTCCTGTCGGCGCCCGGAGCGCGGGTCGACCATTCGGCGCAGAGCCTGTCCGCGCTCACCGACCGGGAGCGCGAGGTCATGACGCTGGTCGCATGCGGGCTGACCAACGACGAAATCGCCGACCGTCTCGGCATAAGCCGTATGACCGCCAAGACCCACGCCAACCGTGCCATGATCAAGCTGGGCGCGCACGACCGCGCCCAGCTCGTGGTGATCGCCTACGAGACCGGTCTGGTCCGCCCCCAGGCACACTGACCAGCTCGCCCTCGCCGGCCGGGACCCACCGCACGACGGCGTCATCCCATCCTCACCGGATCGGCGGGCGTGGTACTCCCCCGCGGGGCCTACGGCGATCGCCGTAGGCCAAGACCATCCCCGCGACGGACGTTCCCGCCTCCGGCACCGGCGAGCCTTGAAGTGCAGGCTGGGTCATCCTGCACTCGACCCGTACGAGCTGCGCCTCTCCCAACGACGCCAGGCGTCTACCCGCCGAACCGACAAGAAGTGGACCGATGTCGTTACTCGCCAGACTGAGCCTCGCCAATCGCGGGCTCATCGCTCTCATCACGATCGTGGTGGCCGCGTTCGGGGTGTACACCATCCCGGCGCTCAAGCAGCAGCTCCTGCCCTCGCTGTCCTTCCCCGCCGTGTCGATCGTCGCGCCCTACCCCGGGGCGGCACCGCAGATCGTCGAGGACCACGTCACCCGGCCGCTGGAGGACACCGTCCGGGGGCTGTCCGGCGTCACCGGGGTGAACTCCACCTCTCGTGAGTCCAGCGCCACGGTCCAGGTGCAGTTCGACTACGGAACCGACATCGACGCGGCTCAGAGCCGGATCCAGCAGGCGATCGGCCGGGTACAGGCGCAGCTGCCGACCGGCGTCGACCCGCAGGTGATCGTGGGCAGCACCGACGACCTGCCGGTCATCCAGCTCGCGGCCGCCTCCACCCAGGACCAGCGGCGTCTCGCGGACAGGCTGAACGACCAGGTCGTCCCTGTGCTCGCCGGCGTGGCCGGGGTCAGGGACGCGACGGTCACCGGCACGCGCGACCAGGTCATCACGATCACGCCTGACGACGACGCCCTGGCCAAGCGAGGGCTCACCACCTCGTCGATCGTCTCCGCGATCCAGTCGGCCGGCACGCCCGTGCCCGCCGGCACGCTGACGGTGTCGGAGAAGTCCCTCAGCGTCCAGGTGGGCACGGCGCTCGGTTCGGTCAAGGACATCCGCGATCTCTACCTCCCGGCGTCCGCCCCCGCCGGCCAGGGCCAGGCACAGAGGCAGGGCCAGGCACAGGGGCAGGGGCAGGCACAGGGGCAGGGGCAGGCACGGCCCGGTGGTCTGGGCGCGCAGGGCGGTCAGGGTGGTCAGGGCGCGGTGGCACCGGCTCGGGCGGCGGACAGGCCCAAGCCCGTGCGCCTCGGCGACGTGGCGACGGTCAAGCTGGGCCTCGCCGCCTCGACCACGCTCACCCGCACGGACGGCAAGCCCAGCCTGGGCGTCTCGATCACCATGAAGCCCGACGGCAACGCGGTGTCGATCTCGCATGACGTGCGGGCCAAGCTCCCCGCGCTGGCCACGGCGGTCGGCGACGGCATCCGGTTCACCGTGATCTTCGACCAGGCGCCGTCGGTGGAGCAGGCCATCGAGAGCCTCACCACCGAAGGGCTGCTGGGCCTGGCGATGGCCGTGCTGGTCATCCTGGTGTTCCTGTTCTCGCTGCGGTCCACCATCGTGACGGCGGTGTCGATCCCGCTGTCGGTGCTGATCGCGCTGATCGCCCTGTGGACGCAGAACTACTCGCTGAACATGCTGACGCTGGGCGCGCTCACGATCGCGATCGGGCGGGTGGTGGACGACTCCATCGTCGTCCTGGAGAACATCAAGCGCCACCTGTCGTACGGCGAGGACAAGAGGCAGGCCATCGAGAACGGCGTGCGCGAGGTGGCCGGCGCGGTCACCGCCTCCACGCTCACGACGGTGGCGGTCTTCCTGCCCATCGCCTTCGTCGGCGGTCTGGTGGGCGAGCTGTTCAGCCCGTTCGCCATCACGGTGACCGTCGCCCTGCTCGCCTCGCTGCTGGTGTCGCTGACCGTCGTCCCGGTGCTGAGCTACTGGTTCATGAAGCGGCCGCGCGACGGTGACTCCGAGGCGACCCGGCGGGCGGCCGACGAGAAGGAGCGCAGGAGCCTGCTCCAGCGCGCCTACGTGCCGGTGATCCGCTTCGCCACCCGGCATCGGATCACCACTGTGGCGATCGCCATGGTGATCTTCATCGGCACCCTCGGCCTGGTGCCGATGCTGCGCACGAGCTTCATCGACAACTCCGGCCAGAACACCATCAGCGTCAGGCAGACCTTCCCCGCGAGCACCTCCCTCGCCTCGGCCGACGCCATGGCCAAGAAGGTCGAGCAGGTGGTCACCGGCACAAGGGAAGTGGAGTCGTACCAGGTCACCGTGGGAGGCGGCAGCGGCGTGGGGTTCGGCAGCGTGCGGGGCGGCGGTGGCGGCACCACCCGCGCCAGCTACTCCCTCACCCTGCGCGACGGCACCGACGCGGGCGCCGTCGAGAAGGCGCTGACCGAGCGGCTCGGCGGGCTGAGCGACGCGGGCGAGATCAGCGTGGGGCAGTCCGGCGGGTTCGGCGGCGGCTCCCTCGCGGTCGTGGTCCGGGCGGCCGAACTCGACACCCTGCGCACCGCCGCGGAGGCCGTGCGGAAGGCGATGTCGGGGGTCCCCGAGGTCACCGAGGTGACCAGCAGCGTGGCCGACACCGCCCCGCGCGTCGACATCACCGTGGACCGCGAGAAGGCGGCCGAGAAGGGCCTCAACGAGGCCGTCATCGGCCAGGCCGTGTCCCAGGCGTTCCGTGGCACCACGGTCACCCAGCTCGCCTTCGACGGCACCACGGCCGACGTCATCCTGCGGAGCGGTGAAACGCCCGCGTCGCTGACCGGCCTGCGCAACCTGAAGATCGCCGGGAAGGTCACGGTCGGGGACGTGGCGACCGTCAAGCAGGTCAACGGGCCCCTGACGGTCACGCGCATCGACGGGGACCGCAGCGCCACCGTCTCTGGCAAGGCCACCGGGTCGAATCTCGGCGCGACCACCACCGAGCTGCGGACCAGGTTGGCGGCCCTGTCGCTCCCCGCCGGGGCGACGTACGAGATCGGCGGCGTGAGCGCCGACCAGCAGGAGGCCTTCGGCAGCCTCGGACTGGCGCTGGTGGCCGCCATCGCGCTGGTGTTCTTCATCATGGTGGCGACGTTCCGCAGCCTGATCCAGCCGCTGGTGCTGCTCGTCTCGATCCCGTTCGCCGCCACCGGGGCGATCGGCCTGCTCCTGGTGACGGACACCTCGCTGGGCCTGGCCGCGATGATCGGCATGCTGATGCTCGTCGGCATCGTGGTCACCAACGCCATCGTCCTGCTGGACCTGATCAACCAATACCGCAAGCAGGGCATGCCGTTGCACGAGGCGGTGGTCGAGGGCGGCCGGCGGCGGCTGCGCCCGATCCTGATGACGGCCCTGGCCACCATCTTCGCGCTGCTTCCCATGGCGCTGGGGATCACCGGCGGAGGCGGCTTCATCTCCAAGCCGCTGGCGATCGTCGTCATCGGCGGCCTGATCAGCTCAACGCTGCTCACCCTCCTGCTGGTCCCGACCCTCTACACCATGGTGGAGAACCGCAAGGAGAGGAGCCGCGCCCGCCGGCAGCGCCGCCGGGGCGGAACGCCTCCCGCGCCGCCCATCGAGGAGGCTCCCGGCGAGCCGGCGACGGCCGGGGCCGGGGCCGCCCGGGCGTGACACCGGCGGGGAGGCCGGAGACGGCCTCCCCGCCCGGTTCTACCGCGCCCGGTCGCCGAGCAGGCGCCGGGGGTGGTGTCCGTCGACGTAGCCGATGAACGGTGGGCAGATGTTGTAGCCGAGCAGTTCCTGCAGCCGTTCGGGAAGCTCGCGCACGATCTCCCTCGGGACGGCGAGCAGGTGGTTCTCCTGCGTGCGCAGCCAGGCGGCGGCGTAGTGCATGACGACGCCGAGACGCGGCCGGTCCGTACGGTTGGCGCCACCTCCGTGCCACAGGGTGCCGAGATAGATGAGCGCGGATCCGGCGGGCATCTCGGCGCTGATGACGGGGGCGTCGGGGCCGGGCTGCTCGTCGCCCCAGCGGTGGCTGCCCGGCACGATGCGGGTGGCCCCGTTGGCCTCGGTGAACTCGTCCAGCGGCCACATGACGTTGATGACGAGCTCGCGGTGCGGCCGGGGGACCGGGTAGATGCCGTCGTCGGGGTGGAGTGCCTGCGCCACCTCTCCCGGCCCGATCTCGATGCCGGTCGGCGCGCTGAGCTGGTAGTGGTACAGGTAGTGGTCGAGCACGGCGAGCACCAGCGGATGGGTCGCCGGGCCGTCGAAGAGCCGGGTCTTGGCGAAGATGGCGTAGATCCGCCGCGTGAGGTGCCCCTCGAAGTCGGTGCGGCCCACCGGGGTCCGCGCGAGCAGCATGCCGAGCTCGTCGCGGGCGGCGGTGACCTCCTCCTTGCTCAGCACGTCCTCGACGATCACGTACCCGTCGCGGTCGAGGGCCTCCAGCACGGTCGCGGTATCGGGAAGAGTCACAGACCGAGGCTAACTCTCCGGAACATAGTTCGGTAGGCCTCTCGTGAAGACCAAGATCCCAGCTCGGAAGTGCCAGGGCGCCGAGGTTCCCCGATGAGCCCGAACTAACCCGTTGTCATTCCAAATACGGCGTTTTAGCGTTTAACAAGCCAAAGCAAAAGTGCAGGTGACGGACGCGCACCAGCACGCTCCGCTACGTGAGCCAGGAGGACCCGACCCCGATGGTCAAGCCACTCGGCGTGCAGCTCTACACCGTGCGTGATCTCATGAGGGCCGATCGCGACGACGTGTTACGGCGGATAGCGGAGATCGGCTACGGTTCCGTGGAGCCGTACGATCCCACCGATGATCCCAAGGGCTTCCGGCAGGTGATCGACGATCTCGGGCTCACCGTCTCCAGCACCCACGCCTACGCCCTGCTGACGGAGGAGCCGGACGCCGTCCTGGACGCGGTCGCCACCATCGGCACCGACCTCGTGATCATCCCGGGCGGGATCCCGGAGGAGGAGTTCACCACGCGCGACGGCATCGCCCGCACCGCCGACCGCCTCAACGGGCTGGCCGGGCACGCGGCCCGGCACGGCATGCGGCTCGGCTACCACAACCACTGGTGGGAGATCGAACCGAGGATCGACGGAGTCCACGCCCTCGAGGTGCTCGCCGGGATGCTCGCCCCCGAGGTGTTCCTGGAGGTCGACACCTACTGGGCGTCCGTGGGCGGCGCCAACGTGCCGGACCTGCTCGGGCGCCTCGGTCCCCGTGTCACGGCACTGCACGTCAAGGACGGCCCCGGCGTCAAGGGCGAGCCCCACACCGCCGTGGGCCAGGGCGCGATCCCGGTGCCGGACATCCTCGCCGCCGCCCCCGGCGCCTGGCGCATCGTGGAACTCGACGACTGCGCCACCGACATCGTCGACGCCCTCGCCGAGAGCCACGCCTACCTGACCAGGCTGGAGCACGCATGAAGACAGGGCCCGTAGGGGTCGCCATCGTGGGAGCGGGCGCGATCAGCGACGCCTACCTGCGCAACCTCACCGCCTTCCCCGATGTCGAGGTGCTCGGGGTCGCGGACCTGGAGGTCGAACGCGCCCAGGCGAAGGCCCGGGCCTACGACGTGCCCGTGGCCGGGGACGTCGACACGATCCTCGCCCTGCCCGAGGTGGAGATCGTCGTCAACCTGACGATCCCCGCGGCGCACGCCGCCGTCGCGAGCGGCGTCCTGCGTGCCGGGAAGCACGTGTACGGGGAGAAGCCGCTGACGCTCGACCCCGAGGAAGGCGACAAGCTCCTGGCCGAGGCCGCCGCGCGGGGGCTGAGGGTCGGCAACGCGCCCGACACGTTCCTCGGCGCCGGCCTCCAGTCGGCCAAGCGGGCCCTGGCGTCCGGCATGATCGGCACGCCGATGGCGGCGACCGCCGTGATGCAGAGCCCCGGACCGGAGTCGTGGCATCCCAACCCCGAGTTCCTGTACCAGCGCGGAGCCGGCCCGCTGTTCGACATCGGCCCGTACTACCTCACCGCGCTGATCGCGATGATGGGCCCGCTGTCCAAGGTCGCCGCCACCGCCCGGCAGGCCCGGCCGCACCGGGTGATCGGCTCGGGGCCCAAGGGCGGCACGAGCTTCGCCGTGGAGGTGCCGACGCACGTCATGGCATTGATCGACTTCGTGGGCGGGGCGAGCGCGTCCTCGACGTTCAGCTTCGACTCGCCGGCCAACGTGACGATGATCGAGATCATCGGCACCGAGGGCACGCTGTCGCTCCCCGACCCCAACACCTTCGGCGGCCCGCTCAAGGTCCGCGGGGCGGGGGACGGTGACTGGCGCGACCTGCCCCTGGAGGGGACCACGATCGGCCGTGGCCTCGGCGTGCTCGACATGGCCCGCGCGCTGCGCGCCGACCTTCCCCACCGCGCCTCGGGCACGATGGCCCTCCACGTGCTGGAGGCCATGACGGCCATCATCGAGTCCGCCGACCGCGGGGAGTTCCGGCACCTGGAGACGACGGTGACGGAGCCGGACCCGCTGCCCATCGGGTGGGACCCGCACGAGGCCACCCTGGGCTGACCGCCTGCGCCGCGTGCCCGTGGACGGTTCGACGGGCACGCGGCCTTCGGCGGCGCCCGTCCCTCTCAGAACGGCGCGATCAGCGTGGCATCGCCACCGTGAGCAGGATCGCGGAATCCTCCAGGGCCTCCAGGCGATGGCGTGAGTCGGGCACGACGATCAGGTCCCCCGCCAGGGCGTCCCATGACACGTCGCCGGCTATCACCCGCACCCGCCCCCACAGCACGTAGATCGTCGCCTCGCCCCGTATCTCGTGCTCGCTCTCCACGGAGCCCTGCGTGATGCCGACCACGGTCTGCCGCAGGACGCGCTCGTGCCCGCCCACCACCGTGTCGGCGGCGTGCCCTCCGGTCGACTCCGCCGCGCGTTCGAGTTGCTGGCGAGCCACGGCTACGAGAGAGAACTTGTTCATCGCAGTGCTTCCCCTTGCGTTCGGCACGACCTCTCGCCGTGCAAACCGGGCCTCCAGGTACCGTGGCCCGGCCACCCTGCCGCAACGAGGTGACGAAGGCCTAACCCATGCCTACCCTCGATGCGCGCCTCTCCCCGGTCACCGAGGGCGTGAACCGTGGCACCGCCTTCACAGCTTGCGCCGGAGTTCCTCCGAGCGGCGACGGGCTTCCGCGGCCTTGCGGGCCGCCCGGTCGCGTTCCCGCTCGGCCATGCTCAGCCGCTTGGAGACGGCCTCCTCGCGATCGAGTGCGGCCTTGAGCTCCTTCCGTAACCGCTGGGTCTCGCCGGTGACGGCCGTGCGAGCCTGTCCCGCCTCCTCGACCTCCGCCTCCCACTCGGCGAGGACCTGTTCGGCGTCGCGGACCTCCGCGGCCGCGGTCGCCGCCTGCTCGGCCAGCCGCCGGCGCCGCTGCTCCTCCTCGCGCCTCTTCTCCTCGGCCCGGTCCCGCTGCTTGGCCGCGGTGTCCTTCTTCACGCCCTTGCCGCGTTTCTTGCCCGCGTCCTTCGCGGTCACGCGACGCTCGCCGGCGTCCGGCCGTACGCTCACGCCGCCCGATGCCCCTCCTGCCCCGGCGAGCCCCCCGGCCGGGACGAAGCCGGCGTGGCTGCGCGGCTGCGCGAGCCACCCCCGCCGTACCTCCTCGGCCACCGCCGAATCCATCGTCGCGGCGTGCAGGGTGTCCTCGATCTCCCGGGTCACCGGCTCCCGCAGTGGCCGCCCCGCCTCCGTGGCCAGTGACAGCGCCGTGCGGACCAGCCGGGAGACCAGCTCGCCGCGCCGCTGGTCCAGCTCGCCGATCCGCCCGCCCGACTGCCAGGCCGAACGCAGGTCCTCGCCGAGGCCGAGCAGCTCTCCCAGCTCATCAGGGGCGGAGTGCGCCAGCCGGTTGACCGCCCAGGCCGACACGGTGGGCCGCCGCAGGGCTGCGATGCTCTTGGCGAGGCCGGCGTCACCCGCCTTCTTGGCGTCGGCGGCCAGGCGCTTGCGCCTTTCGACGAAATCCTCGGGCACGCCCCCGTAAAGCTCGCTCGCCGCGGCAGACAGGTCCACCCCAACCCCTTACCCGCGATACGGCCGGATGAGATCGCCGATCGCGATCGCGTCTCACGGAGAAGTTTGCGCCGCCCGGCGAGGGTGAGGAGCGGTACGAGTTCATGCACTTGCGGGCGGAGACCAGCGACGCCGAACGCCAGGCCATGGCGGCGGGGGTCAAGGCGGCCGAGGCGATGGCGCCGACCCATCCTCACGCCGGGGTGGAGTCCGCGACCAAGAACCTGCTGCTCGGACCACCGGCCGCGATCATGGACCGGGCACGGGACGTGATCCGCAAGGCCATGGGCAAGTAGCACCGAAGTTCCGTACGGCCCGCACCGCGATCGAGCGGCGCGGGCCGTACTCATGTCCGCACGTCGTCGTGGAAACCCGACAGGTGCACGAGTTCGCGGGCACAGATCTGACCGCCCACCGCTTCTCCCCGTCAAAGATCGAACACGTGGTCGACCAGGACCGCATCCCTACAAGCCTTACTAAAGGGAACAGTTTCCTTACCTCAAGGGGTACATCATCTGTCCGTAGTGCCAACCCCTAATAGGTGTCTTTCGGATTTCACGGGTAGCACAGGTCCCCCATCGGACAGCACTCAGGGAGGAACCGGTGACTGAATACTCGTCAAACCAGGGCAGCGGGACGACCGCTCGCCAGACGGGGCATAACACGGGTACGGCAGACCGTGCCAAGGAAGCGGTCGGAGAGGTCGCGGGTACGGCCAAGCAGCAGGCCACCGTGGTGGCGAGCGAGGCGAAGACGCAGGCGGGCCAGGCCATCGGCCACCTGCGCAACCGCGCGGCCAAGGAAGCCGACACGCAGGCGCAGAAGGCCGCCCAGGGCATCCGGCAGTGGGCCGACGACCTGGCGAACATGGCCGACAACGGCAAGCCCGACTCGCCGGTACGCACGGTGACCCACCAGGTCGCGGATACCAGCCGGCGCGCGGCCGACTACCTGGAGGAGCACGGGATCGCGGGAGTGGCCGAGGACGTCCAGCAGTTCGCGCGCAGGCGCCCGGGCCTCTTCCTGGCCGGAGCGGTGGCGGCGGGCTTCCTCGTCGGACGCCTCGCCAAGACCGGTGTGAACGCCGGCAAGGAGGACCAGGAGACGACAGAACGCCGCGGCTGGCAGGGCACCGGCCAGGGCTACGACCGCGGGTACACCTCTCCCGCGGGTGAGACCGGGTACACGAGCGAGCCCTACGCCACCCAGGTGCGCGAGGAGTACATCGTCCAGCAGCCCGGACAGGGCACCGTCACCCAGCCCGGTCACGCCCGGCCGTACACCGGAAGCGCGCTGGGCGGCATCCAGGACCCGCCGTCGACCATGCCGGGGACCACGGAGACGCGGTGGCCGGACGCGGGCGAGGAGCGGAGATGACCACACCGCACCACCCGGAGCCCACGCTCGGCGAGCTGGTCGGCGACATCGGCAAGGACCTGTCCACCCTGTTCCGCCAGGAGATCGAGCTCGCCAAGACCGAGATCCGGGAAGAGGCCACCAAGGCCGGGAAGGCCGCGGGCATGCTGGGCGGCGCCGGTTTCGCCGGCGCGATGGCGGCCGTGCTCCTCAGCCTGGCCCTGGTATTCGCCCTGGCGAACGTCATGGACGCCGGCTGGGCGGCACTGATCGTCGGCGTTCTGTGGGCCGCGGCCGGAGCGGTGCTGTTCAGCACCGGACGCACGCGGATGCGCCAGGTTTCCCCAAAACCGCAGGAGACCGTCGAAACGCTCAAGGAGGACGCTCGATGGGCACGAAATCTGACGAGATAAGGCAGGAGATCGCCCGGACCCGGGCCGAGCTCACCGGTGACGTGGACCGCCTCGCCGACCGCACGAGCCCGGCGCGGATCGTCCGGCGCCGCACCGAGCGGGTCCGCTCGGTGGCCCGCGACCTTCGCGAGCGAGTGATGGGAACGCCGGACGACTTGCGATACGGCACTCACCAGGCGGCGGGCACGCTGCAGCAGGGAGCACACCAGGCGATGGACAAGGTGCAGCAGGGAACCGAGACGGTGAAGCAGGGAGCGAGCCAGGCGGTGGACAAGGTGCAGCAGCAGGCACAGGAAGCGGCGCAGAGCGCCAGGCACGGCGCTGAGGAAGCGGTCCAGGCCGTGAAGTCGGTTCCCGCACGCGCGGTCCGAACCACGCGGGGCAACCCGATGGCGGCGGGCCTGATCGCCTTCGGCGCGGGGCTGCTGGCGGCCACCGTCATCCCCGAGACCCGCGCGGAGAGGCAGGCCGCCCGGCAGCTCAAGGACCAGGTCCAGGAAGTGGCGGAGCCGGTGACCCGGTCGCTCAAGGAGTCGGCCGAGAACCTGGCCCAGGAGGCCAAGGACGTGACCCAGCAGGCCGCCCAGGAGGTGCGCGACACCGCGACCGACGCGGCGAAGACCACCGGACAGCAGGCCGGGGAGCAGACCCGGCAGGTCAAGCAGACGGCGACCGGCGCCGAGCGGTGACCCATGCCGCCGGTGGCCCTGGCACGATGCCGGGGCCACCGGCGCCCGCCGCCGACGGTGCCGGCGATACCAGGCTCGCCGTCATCCCGGATGCCTCTGGGCGAGCACGGTCACGGCCTGGTGGACGCGTCCAAAGGCCTCGACCTAGATTGACCGTGTCGGCTCGATCCCCCGGAGGCGGATTCATGGACACCGGCACGCTCGCCGTACCCGGCGCCCGCATCTACTACGAGGTGCGCGGCACCGGACCGGCCTTTCTGCTCATCAACGGCGGCGACGCCGACGCGGCGATGTACGCGCCGCTGGCCAACCTGCTCGCCGACCGGTACACGGTCATCACCTACGACCCCCGCGGCAACTCGCGCAGCCCCCTCGACGGCCCGCAGTACGAGCAGCGGATCGAGGAGCACGCCGACGACGCCCACCTGCTGCTCCGCGAGGTCGGCGCCGGTCCCGCGCACGTCTTCGGCAACAGCTACGGCGCCATGGTCGGCATGGACCTGCTCGCCCGCCATCCGGAGCAGGTCCGGGCCCTGGTCGCCCACGAGCCGATGGCGATCGAGGTGCTGCCCGACGCCGACCACTGGCACGCGGTCTTCCACGAGGTGTACGAGATCTACCGGCGCGACGGCGTCGACCCGGCCGTCCGCAGGCTGGCGGTGGAGGTCAATGTCGACTTTCCACCGGAGCCGTCCGCCGACCTGCCGGCGCCGGTGCGGGACATGCTCATCCGCATGCGGGCCAACATGGAGACGTGCCTGGCGTACGAGCTGCGCTCGTTCGTCCGCTTCCGGCCGGACCTGGAAGCCCTGCGCGGCGCCTGGGTGATCCCGGCGGTCGGCGCCGACACGGGCAAGACGTTCGCGTACCGCGTCAGCGCCGCCCTGGCCGACAGCCTCGGCACCGAGCTGGTGGAATTCCCCGGCGGGCACGTGGGCTGGCTGGTGCGCCACGCCGAGTTCGCCACGACCCTGCACGAGGTGCTCGACCGCTGAGCGGCCCAACCCGAGCGATCGAAGGAGCGCGCCGCCGAGTCATCCGAGCGGTCTAAGGAGCGCGCGCCGAGTCATCCCGAGCGGTCGAAGGAGCGCGCCGCCCGGTCGCCCGCTTCCCGCAGGCGTCAGGGGCGGCGCCCCACTCCGGTGGACAGCTCGTGGAGGCGCTCCTTGGCCCCGGCCTCGGGCCGCAGCGGGGGCGTGTCCATCCCGGCGCCGCCACGCATGCCGTAGATGAGATCGCGGATGGCCTGCACGGCGGTGTGGCGCGGCTCCCAGCCGAGCTCGGTACGGGCGCGCGTGGTGTCCATCAGCGGAATCCTCAGCGCCATCTCCACCAGGCCCGGTGAGACCGGGATCAGGTGCAGGTGCCAGCCCGCGGCCACAGTGGCCCTGGCCAGCGACGGTGAGAAGGGCACCAGGCGGGCCGTGAGCAGTTCGGCCAGCGTGGCGGGCTCCACCACCGGATCGGCCGCGAGGTTGAACGGGCCCGAGACCGGCCGGGTCACCGCCAGGCGATAGGCCTCCGCCGCGTCTTCGGTGTGCAGGGTCTGGACCCGCAGGCCGGGTATGTCGGGCACGAACGGCACCCACCCGGGCCGTACCATCCGCTGCGGCAGGAAGGGGCCGGCGAACAGCCGGCGCTGCTGGGTGGCCGACTCCCGCTTGAAGATGAACCCCGGGCGCATCCGCACCACCCGGGTGCCGGGGTTGTCGCGCTCGAAGATGTCGAGGACCCGTTCGAGGTAGGCCTTCTCCCGTGCGTATGCGGCACCGGGCCAGCCGTGGGTGGGCCAGCTCTCGTCCACCCGGTCGTCCTTGGGGCCGGGCGAGTACGCCCCGACCGAGGAGGCGTGCACCAGCGCGGGCACGCCGGCCTCGGCCACGGCGCGGAAGAGGCGCATGCCGCCCAGCACGTTCACCCGCCAGGTGGTCAGCGGATCGTGGGTCGGCTGGAACAGCCACGCCAGGTTGACCACCGCGTCGGCGCCGGAGAACAGCTCCGTCAGATCGGCGGCGGCGATGTCGGCAGACCGCCACTCCGTCTTGCCGGGCCGCCAGCCGGGCAGCCGCCTGGCGACTCCGACGATCGAAGTGATGTCCGGGTCGGCCTCCAGCGCGGAGACCACGCTCGTCCCGACATTGCCCGTCGCGCCCACCACAACTACCCGCATACCGGACAGGTGCCCTCTGCCTCTGAGCCCAAAACTCGCAGGTGGGAGGGGGCCCAGGCGTTCGAAGGGCCGCTGGATGGTTTCCCACCACCGCCGGCGGGCACACACCGTCAGATGCGACGCGTGACCGTGGTGGTGGCGACCCGTGACCGCCGCCACGATCTTGAGCGCTCGCTGCCGCGCCATCCCGCACCGGTGATCCTTGTCGACAACGGCTCCGCGGACGGCACTCCGGCGTTCGTCCGCCAGAGGTTCCCCCACGTCCGTGTCGTCGAGGTCGGGCGCAACCTCGGAGCGCCCGCGCGCAACATCGGGGCGCGTCTGGCCGCCACGCCGTACGTCGCCTTCGCCGACGACGATTCCTGGTGGGACCCCGGCGCGCTGGAGCGTGCCGCCGACGTGCTCGACGCCCACCCCCGCCTGGCGGTGCTGGCGGCGCGCATGCTCGTCGGTGACGAGCAGGCACTGGACCCGATCTGCGGGGACATGGTGGATTCTCCGCTCAAGACCGAGCCGGATCTTCCCGGGCCGAGCGTCCTTGGGTTCCTGGCATGCGGCGTGGTGGTGCGCCGGGAGGCGTATCTGGCCGCAGGAGGCTTCGACGACGTCGTCTTCTTCTACGGCGAGGAGCAGCGGCTGGCCCTGGACCTGGCCGCCGCCGGATGGGGGCTGGCCTATGTCGAGGAGGTCGTCGCCCACCACCATCCCTCCGGCTCCCGCGACTCTCGTGGCCGGCGGATCCTCGCGGCCAGGAACGCCGTGCTCACCGCCGTGCTGCGGCGGCCATGGCGGGTGGTCGCGCGGATCGTGCTCACCACCGCGCGGAGCGGGCCGGTGGGGTGGCATGGGCTGCGCGCGGCCCTCGGGCGGCTGCCCCGGGCACTGGCGCGTCGCCGTACGTTGCCCCCGCCGGTGGAGGCGGCATGCCGTTCGCTGGAGCGCGTGGTGCGCGTGTCCTCCCAGCGCTCGTCCAGGCCCGCCCCGCCCGGCCGTACCAGCCCCGGATCATAGGAGTACGCGACCGCGTCCAGATCCTCCGGCCGCAGCCCCTCCTGTTCCATGCACCAGGCCGCGGCCTGTTCCGGCGGCCGGATCATGGAAGATTGCGTTGATACCCAGGAACTTCACATGGCTCCCCCTTGGGCAGAGCAGATGTGACTACCGAGAGAAGCGCTGCTGAAACAGACCTCTCGGTAGAAGTGCAGCCAGATGCGGTGCGAGCTGCGCGGTGTTACGCGAAGTAGTTGTCAGAGGAATTCGCTGGCGGGTACCACCGCCGTCCGGAGGTGCCCTTTGCCCACGATCCCGCGCCCCGCCGCGGTGCTCTTCGACCGCGACGGCACCCTGATCGAAGACGTCCCCTACAACGCCGATCCCCGCCGGGTACGGCCGGTTCCCGGAGCGCGCGAGGCGCTGGACCGGCTTCGGCGGGCCGGGCTGCCGATCGGCGTGGTCACCAACCAGTCCGGCGTCGCCAAGGGACTCGTCAGCGTGACGGCGCTGCACGACGTCAACGCGCGGGTCGAGGAGCTGCTCGGTCCGTTCGGCGTCTGGTCGGTGTGCCCGCACGACGAGGCCGACGGATGCGCCTGCCGGAAACCGCTGCCCGGGCTCGTGCTGAGAGCGGCCGCGGCCCTCGGCGTCGACGCCCGTGCCTGCGTGGTGATCGGGGACATCGGACCGGACATGGAGGCGGCCCGCGCGGCCGGAGCGCGCGGCATCCTGGTGCCGACACCGGAGACCCTGCCGCAGGAGGTCACCGCGGCGTCCGAGGTCGCGGACGACCTGGCCGCCGCGGTGGAACGGGTGATCAGATGAGGATCCTTCTCTGGCACGTGCACGGCTCGTGGACCACCGCCTTCGTCCAGGGCCGCCACGACTACGTGGTGCCGCTCACGCCCGATCGCGGGCCGGACGGACGCGGCAGGGCGCGCACCTACACCTGGCCCGATGGGGTGCGCGAGGTTCCCTGGGACCGCCTTGGCAATGAGGAGGTCGACGTGGTCGTCCTCCAGCGTCCGCACGAGGCCGAACTCGCCGAGCGCTGGCTCGGCCGGCGCCCCGGCCGCGAGCTTCCGGCCGTCTACGTGGAGCACAACACCCCGATCGGCGACGTCCCCCGTACCAGACATCACCTCGCGGGACGCGAAGACATCCCGCTGGTCCACGTCACCCACTTCAACGAGCTGTTCTGGGACTGCGGTGCGGCGCCCACCCGCGTCATCGAGCACGGGGTCGTCGATCCGGGACACCTGTACACCGGTGAGCTGCCGCGTGCGGGCGTCGTGGTCAACGAGCCGATCCGCCGGGGGCGGATCGCGGGGACCGACCTGCTGCCGTCGTTCGCCGCCGCCGCACCTCTGGACGTCTTCGGGATGAAGGTGACGGGCCTGCCGTACGGGACCTTCGAGGATCCGCCCCAGCGGAAGATGCACGCCGAACTGGCCCGCCGCCGGGTCTACCTGCACCCCTACCGGTGGACGTCGCTGGGCCTCTCCCTCATCGAGGCGATGCTGCTCGGCATGCCGATCGTGGCCCTCGCCACCACCGAGGCCGTCGAGGCCGTGCCCGCCGAGGCCGGGGTCATCTCGACACGTGTCGCCACCCTGACCGCCGCGCTCGAGTCGTTCGTGTCCGATCGCACGCGAGCGGCGCAGGCCGGAAAGGCGGCACGGGCCGCCGCCCTGTCCCGTTACGGTCTCGACCGTTTCCTGGCCGAATGGGATGGCCTGCTGGGCGAGGTGGTCCCCCTCGGCCGCTGACCGGCCGCGGTCGGTGGCCGCCGTCGAAGGACGGCGGCCGTGTCCGCGCGAGGCCGGCCGCGTGGTCAGCCGGGCAAGAGGCGTGCGTGCGCCCGTGGCGGCACGTGCGCACGACGCCTTTCACGACCAGATGGTCACTACTTCTTCTTCTTGCCCATCGCCTGGCGGATGACGTCACGAGCGCGGTCCATGATCGCGGTCGGCGTGCCCAGCACGATGTTCTCGGTCGCCGTCTCCACTCCGGGGTGCGGATGCGTGGGGGCGATGGCCTCGGCCGCCTTGACGCCGAGCGCCATGGCGCGCCGCTCGGCCTCACTGGTCTCCCTGACCAGCTGGGCGAACTCGTAGCGCTCCTCCGCACGGGCGTGCTCGGTCACGGCCAGACGCAGATTCTCCAGATTGGAGAGGAAGGACTCGTGTTCGGTGCCGCGCTCCTCCATCAGCGTGAGCAGTTGCTTGGCCTCGTTCTCCTCCCGGAGCCGGTCGTCGACGATGGCTTCGCCCCCCTCGATCTTGCGGCGCACATAGGGATGGACGATCTCCTCCTCGGCCGTCTCATGCACCGCCAGCAGGCGCACCAGTCGCTCGAAGGCCTCCGCCCTCGCTCCCCCGGTCGCCATCTCCACCTCGCCGAACAGGTCGCGGATCATGGCGTGCTGGCGGAGCAACAGGCCCACCACATCGCTCTCGTCCAGCAGTTCCGGCATCGTCTTGCTGTCTGCCATGGCATTTTCCTCCCAAATGGAGCCACTCCCCGCAGAACGGACGAGCCGAACCGACGGCATCCCCACGGTTGGGCAAGGTAAGGGAGCAAGGCCAGGCAGGAGGTCACCCGGTCAACCGGACGTGAAACGTTCACCACGGCCGCCGGTGGCGCTCGCCTCCCAAGGGGGCGAAAGCCGCGATGACGGCGCCTCTCCCCATGGGATCCGTCGGCAGCGAGAGGGACATACGCGCTTGGCTCCGCCGCGCTTCCCGGCCGCGCCCTCCGGCCGGCCGCGAGGAACGCGCATCTTGACAGGTCTTGATGTGAGCGCTCACCATCGCGCTCATCCGTCCCGGACGGATCCGGCTCGCCGTCCCGTTCTGAGGCGGTCCATGGTCCGTACGGATTCCGCCCGCGCGGGCGGAGCGACCGAAGGTTCGTGCCCGCATGTTCGTCGTTGTTTGTTAGCGCTAACATCATGAGGAGACATCGAGATGCACAACCGCCTCGTACTCGCGTCCGCGCGTCGGAGGCTCCTGTCGGTGGTGATCGGGGTGACGGTGCTGTTCGCCGCCGTCGTGACCGGCGCCTTACCACCCGGCACCGCCTCCGCGGCCACCTATTCCGGTTACGCCATGGCGTACTTCACCGAGTCCCCGAACACCACGGGAGCGAACTACGGCCTGCATCTGGCGGTCAGTTCCGATGGCCTGAACTGGACGCCGCTGAACCAGAACAATCCCGTGGTCACCCCCGCCCAAGGGACCGGTGGCCTGCGTGACCCGTTCATCCTGCGCAAGCAGGACGGCACCTTCACGATCCTGGCCACGGATCTCCGAGGAACCGACTTCACCCAGCCCAACCAGTACATCCACGTGTGGGAGTCGGCCGACCTGCGCACGTTCACCAACTACCACCGGTTGAGGCTGCACTCGCTGAACACCCACAGCTGGGCGCCGGAGGCGTTCTGGGACGCGTCCCGAGGCCAGTACGCGATCATCTACTCCGCCGTCAGCGGCGGTCACGACGTGATCATGGTGAACTACACCAGCGACTTCGTCACCGTCAGCGCCCAGCAGAAGTTCTTCGACCCCGGGTACGGCGTGATCGACGGCAACATGATCTCCGACGGCTCCACCAACTACCTGTACTTCAAGAGCACCGCGACCGACGCCCTGATGGGCGCACGGTCCAGTTCGCTGAACCCCGGGAGCTTCAGCGTCTACACCGGAGCGGTCAGGCCAGGACGCGGAGTCGAGGCACCGGAGACCTACAAGTCGCTGACCTCGAACACCTGGTACATGTGGGGCGACACCTACAGCCCCAACGGCCGGTTCTTCTCCTGGCAGACGAGCAGCCTGAGCGGCGGCTCATGGAGCCCTCTCAACGACCGCTCGTACACGCAGCCGCTGAACTCCAAGCACCCCGGCATCACTCCGATCACCGCGACCGAGATGAGCAACCTGACCGCCAGATGGGGCACACCTGGCTGGAACCGGCTGAAGTCCTACAACTTCCCTGACCGCTACATCCGGCACGCCGACAACGTCGCCCGCATCGACGTCTATCCCTTCGACCCCTACCAGGACCAGCAGTGGAGGCTGGTACCCGGGCTGGCCGACTCGGCCGGGGTGTCGTTCCAGTCGGTCAACTACCCCGGCATGTACCTGCGGCATTCCAACTACGCCCTGGTACTTGCCACCAACGACGGCACCACGGTGTTCAGATCCGACGCGACGTTCTACCGGACGGCCGGCTTCGCCGACTCCTCCTGGACCTCGTTCCGGGCCTACAGCCACCCCGACCGCTACATCAGGCACTACGGCTACGTACTGCGCATCGATCCGATCACCAGCGGTTCCTCCGCCACGGACAGGCAGGACGCGACCTTCCGCGTCGGCTACTGACCCCGGGCGAGGAAGAGAAACGTGAACTTTTCACATCGGCCCGCCAGGCCCCGGCACAGATCAGGGCCGACGCCCTTTACCGGACATCGGCCCTGATCGTTGGTGCGCCGCCAGGGACTCGAACCCCGGACCCGCTGATTAAGAGTCAGCTGCTCTAACCAACTGAGCTAGCGGCGCCTGACCCACATCTAGGGTAGCGGTACAAACGGGGTGCCTGTGCCATTCGCCCGGCATCTCGCCCCTCAGGCGTGTCTCCTGGTGGGCGTACATCCGGACATCCCGGCGTTGACGCGGCTTACCTCCAAGTAAGGCGGACGTATCGGACGCAAGACGTTTGGCGCGGAGCTGACGGGTAGAGCGGAGAGTCCCGACGAAGTCAATCGAAGGGAGAACGCGAAGATGCAGCAGGATCTTTGGAGCTACAGCCCGACCGTCACCGGTGCCAACCAGAACTTTGATGTGGTCGGATATCACGTCGAGGCGACGGACGGCAAGATCGGTAGCGTCGACGAGGCCACGTACGAGGTCGGCGAGAGCTACCTGATCGTGGACACCGGTCCGTGGATCTTCGGTAAGAAGGTCATGATTCCCGCGAGCACGGTCACCCAGATCGACCCGCAGGAGAAGAAGGTCTTCCTGGCTCGCACCAAGCAGGAGATCAAGGACGCGCCGGAATTCGACGAGGCCGCATTCAAGGAGCCGGCGTACCGTAACCAGGTGGGCGACTACTACGGTCGCTTCCCCTTCGGGCCGGGCACACTTTAGGCCATCACCCGCCCAGAGAACGAACGAAGGCCGCGCCGCGAGGCGCGGCCTTCCGCCGTCCGGGGGCGGTTTCCGCCGCAGGGGCACTCGGCCGCCACCGTGTGACGAGACGGCCGGTACGAGACGGCCGCCGTGTGACGAGACGGCCCGTACGAGACGGCCCGTACGAGACGGCCGCCGTGTGACGAGACGGCCCGTACGAGACGGCCGCCGCCATAGGAGCTGGCGACCGTCAAGTGCCGGCCGTCAGGGCCAGTGGGTGTCGGCGTCGTCCGGGGGTGGCTTGGGGCAGGCCACGCCAAGCCGGTCGAGCAGGGTCAGGAAGGTGGAGGCGTACGGCGAGAGCGAGGCGACGATGGCGACCTGGTCCCAGTCGACCTGCTCCCTGAGCGCGCGGACCTGAGGCAGGATCGACCCGTAGTCGCAGCTGTGCTCCGACATCGGCAGGATCCATGAGATCACCAGGTCGGTGGCGTCCAGCACCGGCAGGCTCAACGCGGCGGTGTTGATCATGTCGGCCCTGCCGATCATCGCCGCCGTGATCGGCCGCTCCTCGATCCGGAAGATCAGATCGACCAGCCTGTCGCCCTCGTCGAACGCCTTGACCAGCCAGTCCTCGGGTGGCTTGGCCGTGCGGAACCCCAGTTCCCTGAGGGTCTCCAGGGCGCGAGGCACGTCCTCCTCCACCAGCACGAAGTCGACATCGTGCAGGGAAGGCGCCGCTCCTCTGGCGTAGGCGGCACACCCTCCGGCGAGGGCGAACCGCACGCCTTCGGCCTTCAGCGCGGAGCCGGCGCGCTTCAGCGTCTCGATGATCGCGTCGGTCACCTCGTGCGTATGACTACCCAAGGCTCACCCCCTGACGAGCGACGAATAAAGATCTCCTCTACCCCTCTTCTTTCAAGGCGAAACGCCGGGCATGGTCGAGGCCTCCGAGGGTAGACGGCGGCCTATGACCAACACATTCACCAGCAAACTTCGCGAGGAGGGACGCGCCTACGAGAACGGAGCAGACCGGCCTCTCGGCTCATACCTCCGCGTTCTCGGCGTGTACAGCGGCGCGGTCGCGGGCCTGGTCGCCCTGGGCAAGCTGACCGGTGCGCGTCCGCCTGCGCGGATCTCTCCTATGGACCTGTTCCTGATGGGCCTGACCACGCATCGGCTCGCTCGCACGATCGCGAAGGACCCTGTCACCAGCCCCTTCAGGGCACCCTTCACACGGTACGCCGGTGTGAGCGGCCCTGCCGAACTGAAGGAGGAAGTTCGCGGTCACGGTATCAAGCACGCCGTTGGTGAGTTGCTGACCTGCCCCTTCTGTCTCGCCCAGTGGGTCGCGACGGCCTATGCGGCCGGGATGGTGTTCGCCCCCGGGGTCACCCGGCTGACCGGGACCACCATGTCCGCCGTCGCCATAGCCGACTGGCTGCAACTGGCATACGCACGACTGATGCAGGCCACAGAGGAGGAGTCATGACTGAGACCTCTTCAGGGGCGTCGCTGAAGGCGTTACAGGAGAACCCCTATGGCAGATGGCTGGGATTGGCCACGCTGGGATTGATCGCTTTCACCCTGCTCAGCGTGGTGGCGGGCCAGTCGGGAGCCGTCTGGCTGACCATCCTGCTCGGTGTCCTCGCCTACGTGGCACTGGCGGGTGTCCTTTTCACCGTACGGCGCCTCGTGCGCGCTTACCGGCGTCAAGGAACGAGGAACCGCGGATGACGTTGGGTGACATGACCGGGACCGGGTCCGACGAAAGCCACAAGGAACGCGTCGACCGTGAGCTCGGTGAGCTTCTCCAAGGACTGAGGGTCGCCGCCACGGGTGTGCAGGTGCTTTTCGCATTCCTGCTCACCCTCCCCTTTTCCACAGGGTTCGATAAAGTCGACGCGACCGGGCGCTGGTTGTTCTACGTCGCGATGCTGAGCGCCGCCATCGCGTCCATCTGCTTCATCGCGCCGGCCACGCAGCACCGGATCCTGTTCCGCAGCACTCTGAAAGAGCTCATGCTGCATCGCGCCAACCGGCTCGGGGTCATCGGCGGGATCGCGCTGGCCATCTCCATGACCTGCTCGACCGGGTTGGTCGTGGAGGCGTTCCTCGGCGTCCTGCCCGCGGCGCTGATGGCGGGCGGGGTGGCGGGGCTGAGCGGCTGGCTCTGGTTCGTCTTGCCGCTCATCTCCAGGTACCGCAGACGCGACCAGATCGAGCAGAGCTAGCACAGGGCACGGCGAGCCGGAGTTCACGCTCACGGCCACGGGCGCCTCCCCGCAGGACGGCGGGAGGCGCCCGTTTGCGCTGGTCAGGTCCGGGGTTGGCACTTACTTGAACATTAATCCAGTGATAGCAAGAGTTGATCCGCAAAGACGTTAAGGCGGCATTTGTCAGGGCAGAGGGATGCCCATGGGTACACTTCTTTGGCTCATCGCCGTCGTCCTCGTCATCGCCGGGATTTACGTGATCCTGGCCCGTCGCGACCTCCTGTGGGGGATCGTCCTCATCGTGCTCGGGTTGCTCGTGGGCCCGGGTGGCGTCAGCATCTTTCATCCATAACCGCCTCTCGAAGAAGAGGGGAATCGGGACGCGGAGGCGGCGGACCGGCCTATCCGGTCCGCCCGCCGCTGCCGTCCCCGCCGCCTGAGCCTCGCGGCCGACACCGCGAGGGCTTGGCCCCGATTCACATCGGCTGGCGGTGTTCCGACCTCTCAGAAGGGCTCGACGATTTCCAGCGGGCGACCGGCACCATCGGGTCGCACCGCCTACAACCTTGTACGCCTATCGCCATCCCGGCCCGTGCCCCGGTTCCACGCGGGCCGTCAACCTGGACAACGCACCCTGCACTATCGGCAGCAGAACGGCGCCCACCCGTCACGCGTGGACGGGTGGGCGGAAACGTCGATCGACCATCCCGGCGGGGGGCGGGCCATGGTTCCAGATCGGTCGGTCAGCAGCTTTCGGGATCCTCGCCGCCCAGGCAGTAGACGGCGTACGCGCGCCCCAGCACGGGGAGTGCCACGTTTCGGACCCGGACCCCGCCGGGCGTCACGCCCTTCTCCACGCCCGCGTGCGCGTGCCCATGGATGAACAGATCGGCGCCCTCGGCGTCGACCGCCTCGGCGAGCAGGTAGCTGCCGAGGAAGGGATAGATCTCCAGCGGTTCCCCCGCGAGGGTGTCCTTGATGGGTGAGTAGTGGCTGAGCACCACCCTGTGATCGGTGTCCAGACCCTTCAGCGCCTTGTGCCACAGCTCGGCGATCTCTCGTGTGTGCCGGACGAACGACTTCATCTGCGGCTCGCCGAACTCGCTCGCGCACTTTCCCGCGAACCCTCCGCCGAAGCCCTTGCCGCCCGCCACACCCAGCCGCGCGTCCCCGCACCTGATGATCGTGGAGTCGTCCTGCAGCACCTGGATGCCGGCGTCCTGCAGCACGGCGACGATCTCGTCCTGGGCGTCGGACTGGTAATCGTGGTTGCCGAGGACGGCGACAACGGGAACGGGCAGGTCGCGGAACTCGTCGGCGACGAGCCGGCCCTCCTCGGGCGTACCGTGGCGGGTCAGGTCGCCCGCGACCATCAGAACGTCGGCTCGTTCCTCGATGCCGTCCAGCCTGCGGCGATATCGCCCTCGGATGTCCTCACCCAGGTGGACGTCGCCCACGGCCGCGACTCTGATCTTCACAGGGTCTCCTCCTCTCCCGGCCCTCTGACCTCGACGACGCTGACCTCGTTGTGGACCTTCAGGCCGGGCGCGGTCTCCTGCGCCACGGCGGCCACCAGCACCCTGCGTTCGTGGCATTCGACCTGGCCGCGCAGGAAGAGCTGGTCACCTCGGATATCGACCCGGATCCCGAGCTCGTAGGTGCGCTCATCCTCCGCCAGCGCCCGCTGCACGCGGGCCGCGACGTAGTGAGGAGCGTCGTAGTGCGGAGCGTCGCGATGCGAGGCGACGTGATGCGGAGCCTCGTTGGACATCGTCTACCCCCCTCCGATCGAGTACAGGTCTCGCCCTGCCCGTCGTACCGGTGGCGAAACCGGGGAGGTTTGGTCGGTCAATCTCAGGATAGAACCGATCGTCAACGAACTGTCCCCCTTGTACCTCGCAGCCCACAGGCGCCGCGAGTCGCCGTCGTTCGGGACCCATGCCGCGCCGGCGGCCGACATGTTCCACATGGTCACCGGCGATGGGTCAGCCCAGTTCACGGGCGCCCCTGAGCTCCCTGCACCCGAGCCAGGAACTCAGCAGGCATCGGCCGACCTGGAGGAGGCCCGGTGAAGATAGCAATGGTTTCCGAGCATGCGAGCCCCCTTGCCCCGATCGGGAGCGTGGATTCCGGTGGGCAGAACGTCCACGTCTCGGCCCTGGCCCGCGGCCTGGCCGCCCGAGGACACGAGGTGACCGTCTACACCCGCCGGGACGGCACGGAGCTCCCCGAAGAGGTGCCGTTCGCCCCCGGGGTCCGCGTGGTCCAGGTCCCCGCGGGACCGCCGGAGAGGATCGACAAGGACGCCATCCTGCCGTGGATCCCCGATTTCGGGCACTGGCTGCGGCAGCGCTGGATGTTCCAGCCGCCGGACGTCGTCCACAGCCACTTCTGGATGAGCGGTCTCGCCGCTCTGGCCGCCGCCCGCGATCCCGGCGTGCCGGTGGTGCACACCTTCCACGCGCTCGGCGTGGTGAAGCGGCGGCACCAGGGCGCTGGCGACCCGAGCCCTCGCGAACGCCTGAAGGCGGAGGCCGTCATCGCGCGGGGCGTCGACAGGGTGATCGCCACCTGCGGCGACGAGGTGCGGGAACTGACGGGGATGGGCGTCCCCCTGCGCTCGCTGCGGGTGGTGCCCTGCGGCGTCGACTGCACGGAGTTCAGCCCCGCCGGGCCCGTCGCCCCCCGCCCTCGTGGCCAGCGCCTGCTGTCCATCGGGCGGCTGGTGCCTCGCAAGGGCGTCGACACCCTGATCGAGGCCATGCGCCTCATCCCCGACGCCGAGCTGATCGTCGCGGGAGGGCCCCGGTCGCACGAGCTCGACCGCGACCCCGAGGTGGCGCGGTTGCGCACGATCGCCTCCAAGGCCGGCGTCGCGGGCCGGATCCGTTTCATCGGCCAGGCCGCCCACGAGAACGTCCCGGCGCTCATGCGCTCCGCCGACCTGGCCGTGTTCGTGCCCTGGTACGAACCGTTCGGCATGGTCGCCCTTGAGGCCATGGCCTGCGCGCTGCCGGTGGTGGCCTCCGCCGTCGGGGGCCAGTGCGAGACCGTGGTCGACCGCCTGACCGGCATTCTGGTCCCCCCGCGCGACCCGAGGTCGCTCGCCACGGCCGTCAACACGCTCCTGGACGACCCCGGCCTGCGCCAGGCGTACGGCAGGGCCGGGGCCGAGCGCGCCCGCGCACGTTACAACTGGCCGAGGATCGCCGCGGAGACCTGCGCCGTCTACGAAGAGGTCGTGCGGGCCCGTGGCCGTGTCCCCGCCGGAAGGAAGGCGTCGTGAAACCCCGTCCAGCCCCGGGCACTCCGGCCCCGGCCGCGGCCGGGGACCTGGAAGCCGGCCAGGAGGCCCCGGTCACCGCCGGGGCTCCGGGGCCATGAGCATCGCCCTGGTGCTGCGCGCCCTCGGCATCGGCGAGTTGCTCACCGCCGTGCCGGCCTTGCGCGCGCTCCGCCGTGGCGGCCTGAACGTGGTCCTCGCGGCGCCCGCGGAGCTGAAGGACCTCGCCCTGCTGAGCGGTGCGGTCGAGGGACTGCTTCCCGCATACGGGCTCGACGAGCTTCCCTGGCAGGGGCGCCGGCCCGACCTGGCCGTGAACATGCATGGCCGCGGGCCGAGGAGCCACCGCCTGCTGATGGACATGCGGCCCCGGCGGCTGTGGGCGTTCGCCAATCCGGCCGTGCCGCGGCTGAGAGGGCCCCGCTGGCACGAGCATGAGCACGAGGTGCAGCGGTGGTGCCGGCTGGTCAAGTGGTACGGCTCCCGCGTGGACCCCGAGGACCTGGCGATTCCCGTACCGAACGGCCCGAATCCCGCACCGGGCGCGGTGCTGATCCACCCGGGCGCCAAGGGCGCCGCGAGACGGTGGCCGCCCGAGCGCTTCGCGGAGGTGGCCAAGGTCATGGTCGCGGAAGGGCTCCAGGTGGCCGTCACGGGAAGCCGTCGCGAGCGTCCCATGGCCCTGCTCGTCGCGGCCCAGGCCAAACTGCCCCCGCGCAGCGTGCTGGCCGGCCGTACCTCTCTGAGAGAGCTGTGCGCCCTGGTCGCCGGCGCACGGCTGGTGATCTGCGGGGACACCGGAGTGGCCCACCTCGCCACGGCGTACGGCACCCCGTCCGTGGTGATCTTCGGCCCGGAGTCACCCGCTCGGTGGGGGCCGCCCGCTGACCGGCCGTGGCATCAGGCCGTCGCACGTGGCGGTGACGCGAGAGCGGTGACCGTGAACGACGTCGTGTCCGCCGGCCGCAAGGTCATGTCCGTCCCGGTTCCGTGATCGAAGAGGCGTGATCACGGCGGGGACGTGCCCCGAGCGAGGTCCGCTCGGAGGCGGGTCAGGTTTGGAAGGCCTCCTGCACGGTAGCTGGGTGGGACAGGCGTCACCAGCAGGAAGGACAGGCGTGCTTCGATGGTCGGCTCCTTCCGATGAACATTCGGAACGCACATGACGTCGGATTTGTCGGGTATGGGGAACGTTCACTGGAAAGGGGGACCGAGAATGAGCGAAACTCCGGAACAGCGGTCTACAACCGGTAAGCCCATGGTGACGGGAACTCCCCGCGACCTCATTCATATACGTCTCGCGTCGTTCGTGCTTTTCCTCACGATCGCGCTGGGGGTCCTCGCGCTGGTGGCGAAGGCAACGGTGCTGGTCATCGTCCTGGCGGTCGTCGCCGTCGTCGCGATCGTCGACGTGATGTTCGCCGTACGGCGGCAGCGCCGCCTCGGCACCGGGCCCCGATCCACGGGGTGAGAGGGGATGACGTGTTGGACGGCAAGGTCGTAGTGGTTACCGGCGCCAGCGGTGGCGTCGGTCGTGCCGTTGTACGGATGCTCGGAGACAAGGGGGCCAAGGTCGCCCTCATCGCCCGGGGCGAGACCGGCCTCGCGACCGCCGCCACCGAGGTGGGCGCCGAGGGCGGCGTGGCCAAGGTCTTCCCCGCCGACGTGGCCGACCACGAGCAGGTGGACGCGGCGGCCGACAGCATCGAGCGGGAACTCGGTCCCATCGACGTGTGGATCAACGTGGCCTTCTCGTCGGTGTTCGCGCCGTTCACGGAGGTCGAGCCCGCCGAGTACGAGCGGACTACCGCGGTGACCTACCTGGGTTACGTCTGGGGCACCCGTGCCGCTCTGCTGCGGATGCGCCCGAGGAACAGGGGCGTGATCGTGCAGTGCGGGTCCGCCCTGGCCTATCGCGGCATCCCCCTCCAGTCGGCGTACTGCGGCGCCAAGCACGCCATCAAGGGCTTCACCGAGTCGGTCCGTACGGAGCTCCTGCATGACCGCAGCGACGTGAAGATCACCATGGTGCAGCTGCCGGCGGTGAACACCCCGCAGTTCGACTGGGTGCTCTCCCGCCTGCGCCGCCACCCGCAGCCCGTCCCGCCGATCTTCCAGCCCGAGGTCGCCGCGCAGGCGATCGTGTACGCCGCCGAGCACCCCGAGCGCCGCGAGTACTGGGTCGGCGGCAGCACCGCGGCGACGATCATCGGTGAGCGGCTCGTCCCCGGCCTGATCGACCGCTACCTCGGCAAGACGGGCGTCACGTCCCAGCAGACCAAGGAGAAGCCGCCGACCGGAGTGGCCAACCTGTGGCAGCCCGCGGACGAGAACCGCGACTACGGCGCCCATGGCGGCTTCGACGACCGCGCCAAGGACCGCAGCGTCCAGGTGTGGCTCTCCCAGCACCGCGGCCTGATCGCCGCGGGCGCGGGTGGTGCCGCGGCGGCGGCGCTCGCCGTCCTCGCCACCCGCCGCTAGAGGTGTCCCGGGCACGAGGACAAGCCGGGCGGGCACGAGGGAGGACAAGCCGGAGGGCGGCGGACCAGGTGGTCCGCCGCCCTCCGGCGTTCTCGGCTCCCGTAACGCGGTGACGCCGGGTGGGAGGCCGTCACTGCCAGGTGTCCGCCCAGGGCGTCACTCTCCGGGCCACTCCCCGGTGGCGTTCTGGACGCCTTCCGCGCTGGCACGGTCGATCGCGGCCTTCACCACTCCGAAGATCGCCCCCTGGAGTGCGGCGGCGATGAGGATCTCGGGCCAGTTGTACTGCCTGGACGTGGCCTCGGGGGCGTCGTCCTTGCCGGCCACCAGCTTCCAGACCTGCTTGAAGATCAGGCCGGAGAGGTAACCGCCGACCATGCCGGACAGCACACCCGCCGACCTGTAGGCCAGTTTCTTCACGACTACTTCTTCCTCCGCAGCATCCGCCAGAACAGCAGGACACCGGCGGCGATCGCGGCGGTCACCCACGGGCGGTTCTTGGCCTGGGTGACGACCTTGTCCGCGGCGTCCTTCACCTCGTCGGGCATGTTGGCGCGGGCCTTGTCCGCCAGTTCGCCCGCCTTGCCGGCCAGCTCGGTGGCCTTGGTCCCGGCCATCTCCGCCAGGTCACCCGCCTTGTCGCCGGCCTTGGAGGCCAGCACCCCTGCCTTGTCCCCGGCCTTGGATGCCAGTTCCCCGGCCTTGTCGCTCGCCTTGGCCGCCAGGTCACCCGCCTTGTCGCCGGCTTTGGAAGCCAGCACCCCTGCCTTGTCCCCGGCCTTGCCGGCGAGGTCGCCCACGTCGTTCTTCGCCCCGGTCACCGCATTCTGGGCGCGGTCCGTGATATCCGCCATCGTGTCCTCCTTTGCCATGGCCCCCCGCTACCCCTGGAAGAGGGCCTCTAACGGGCTTTCTCCGTTGGCACAGGCAGAAGGAGCACCGATGGCCTGCGGCGGGAACCCGTGCACGCCGGAAAGCCGACCCGACAGAGCGGGCCGGCCCGGCGAGAGGACTTATCGCGGCACGGTCACCGGGCTTTCGCGGTGGCCCTGCGGTTCGCCTTCTTGATGGCCTCGACAAGCTGGCTCTTGTCCATCTTCGAGCGGCCTTCGATGCCGAGCCGGGCGGCCACCTTGTACAGGTGTGCCTTGCTCGCGTTGGCGTCGACGCCCTCGGCGGTGTTGCCCTCTTCTGGGGTGCTCCGCGCGGCCTGGGCGTCGGACGGGCCCTTCTTGGCCTTCGGTTCCCAGTGGTCGCCGACCTTCTCGAACGAGTGCTTCAGCGCGGAGAACGCGGTGCGATGGGCTCTCTCGCCCTCTCCGTACGTCTGCACGGCCGCATCGTGCGCTTTGATCCAGGTTTCCTGCGCCTTTTTCGGCGAGCGCTCAAGGGTCGACGGGAGTTCCTGCTTTCCAGGCATGACTGTCTCCTCGAAGTCGTCCCGCTGGTCTCACCTCGAGGTCAGACCATGGGGTCGTCGTAACGCCGCTCCTCGTAGACCTGCGTCCTCGTGCCGTCGACCGGCGTCACGGGGGTGCCCGGGGCCACGGGAGTCGTGCTGGTGACGGCGGTCCGGCGCACGTTCGTCATACGCCAGATGCCGAACAGCAGCCCGGCGATACCACCCAGCATGAGAATCACGCCGACGACGTTGATGTCGACGCCGGCGAGGTCGAACTCGACCGCCCACGTCAAGATGGCGCCGAGCATGATCAGGAAGATGCTTCCGGCTAGGGTCATGGAAATGCCTCCTTCGGTCCTCGCCCCCCCTTCTTTCCCCTCCACGAATCTCAAACGTCGGCGGACCGTCCGGCACGTCCCCTCGTACGCCGGCGTGGCTCACCTAATCAGTTTGCCCAGGCAGACACGCTGGTGATACGCACTCTTCCGTGATGTTCAGCGATAAACCCACCCTCACCGGCAAGCGCGTCGTGCTGCGTCCTGTCGGCCCGGAGCACGCGGACGGCCTGTGGGAGCTCGTACGCGACCCCGAGACCCGGCGGCTCACCGGCTCGCACGCCGAGTTCCACCACGAGGCCACCCGGATCTGGTACTCCACCCGTGGCGAGCAGAACGATCGGCTGGACCTGGCGATCTGCGACGCGGCCGACGGCTCTTACGCCGGCGAGATCGTGCTCAACGACCTCGACATCCACAACGTATCCTGCAACCTGCGGATAGCCCTGGTCGGCCCTCGCGTGTACGGCAGGGGGTTCGGCACCGAGGCGACCCGGCTGGTGCTGGCCCACGCGTTCGAGACCGTGGGGATCCACCGCATCGCTCTTGAGGTCTTCGCGTTCAACGCGCGGGCGCACCACGTCTACGAGAAGGTCGGCTTCGTCAGGGAGGGAGTCCTGCGGGACGCCCTGCGCTGGGATGGAGAGTGGCACGACGCGATCGTGATGTCCGTCCTCGCCTCCGACTGGAGCGCCCACCGCGGACATCCGGCGATCGGTGGAGCCTCACGATAGCCCGCGCCACTCCCGGTGGTCGTGGCGGTGGTCGTCGCGACCACCGCCCTTGTACGCCTCCTAGGATGACCGTGTTTCTAGGCGCCGCCGTTCCTTGCCGCGTTCTTCTTGGCGATACCCCGTACGACCTCATCGACGTGGGGCTCGCACACCGGGTCCCGGGAACGGCGGCCGGAGAACCAGTTGGTCTCGATGACGTAGTCGGCTGGATGCCCGCATAGACAGGTGCCAGGGTTTTCTGGATCTACCGGTAGTACCGCTGTTTGCTGCCTGACCATGGATTGAGCGTAACCGCGATATGACATCGTTTCTCCCAGAACGCTCGGTTCTTTCGAGAAAGCAGGCCGTGTGACCTGCCGCTCGACGGACTTTCGTCCCGGAAGATGGGCTACCTGACCCTTCTACAGTCGTCTCACCGGATCTGCGCCGAGGAGCGTGATGGGGCGATCAATCGAGATGCCCTTCTGGCGGGCCATCACCGTCTACCGCGTCGCCTCGCTCGCGTACGCGGCGCTGGTGCTCGCGGGCGCGGGCGGCTACCAGCGGCCCGTGATCGGATGGCTCGTCATCGGCGTGATGGCCCTGTGGACCGCCGCCACGGCGTTCGCCTACTCGGTCGCCCGCAGCCGCACCCTGCTCGTGATCGACATGCTGGTCACGCTGGGCTGCCTGCTGGCATCGCCGTACGTCCAGGGTGCCGACGCGGGGCCCGCAGGGGTCATGCCGGTCCCCGCGACCTGGATCGGCGGCCCGGTGCTCGCCTGGGCCGTGTACGGCGGGCGGCGGGCGGGGGTGCTGGCGGCGGTCCTGCTTTCCGTGGCCGACCTGTGGTTGCGTGGCGCGCGTGGATTCGACCTCTCTGTTCCCCTCAACGGAGCCGTGCTGCTGATCCTCGCCGGGGCCGTGGTCGGCCACGTCGCCCGGCTGACCGAGCAGGCGGAGGAACGGCTCCAGCGGGCGGTCGAACTGGAGGCGGCCGGCCGCGAGCGGCAGAGGCTCGCCCGGGGCATCCACGACTCGGTCCTGCAGGTGCTGGCGCTGGTGCAGCGTCGCGGTCTGGAGATCGGCGGCGAGGCCGCCGAGCTTGGACGGCTGGCCGGGGAGCAGGAGGCCGCGCTGCGGGAGATGGTCCGTGGCGAACCGGTCGTGCCCGGGTACGAGGGCGCGGGGCTGGTCGACGTGGGAGCCCTGCTGCGCCGCCACGGCTCGACCGCGGTGACGGTGTCCACGCCCGCCACCCCGGTGCTCCTCCCCGCCGGCCGGGCGCGGGAGGTGGCGGCGGCCGTGGGCGCGGCACTCGACAACGTGCGGCGGCACTGCGGCGAGGACACCCGGGCCTGGGTGCTCGCGGAGGAGGGCCCCGGATCGGTGACGGTGACCATCCGCGACGACGGTCCCGGCATCCCCGCCGGACGCCTCGCGGAGGCGGAGGCCGAGGGCAGGCTCGGCGTCGCCCAGTCGATCCGCGGCCGCGTCGCCGGCCTGGGCGGCACGGCCTGCTTCATCTCCGTTCCCGGCCAGGGCACCGAGGTGGAGCTGACCGTCCCCACTGCGGGCTAGGCCGCGGCGCCGGGCCACCCTACAGTTGCCGTCGTGAACGCTCTGCGCGTGATGGTGGTGGACGACCATCCGATGTGGCGGGACTCGGTGGCCCGCGACCTCGAGGAGGCGCGGTACGAGGTGGTGGCGACCACCGGCGAGGGCCGCCAGGCGCTCCGCATCGCCGCCGCCGTACGTCCCGACGTGGTCATCCTCGACCTGAGGCTTCCCGACCTGAGCGGGGTCGAGGTCGCCAGGGGGCTCGCCGCCTGCCTGCCCGCGCCCCGGGTGCTGGTGCTGTCCGCGAGCGCGGAGCAGGAGGACGTACTCGAGGCGGTCAAGGCGGGCGCCTCGGGATACCTGGTCAAGTCGGCGAGCAGGGAGGAGTTCCTGGACGCCGTGCGGCGCACGGCCGAGGGGGAGCCGGTGTTCACCCCCGGCCTGGCCGGGCTGGTGCTCGGCGAGTACCGCCGCCTGGCCGTGCAGACCTCCCCCGACGACGACGGCCCGCGCCTGACCGACCGCGAGACCGAGGTCCTGCGCCTGGTCGCCAAGGGGCTGTCGTACAAGCAGATCGCCGAACGCCTGGTGCTGTCGCATCGCACCGTGCAGAACCACGTGCAGAACACGCTGAACAAGCTACAGCTCCACAACCGGGTCGATCTGGTGCGCTACGCGATCGAGCGGGGGCTCGACGAGGGCTAGGGCCGGCCCCCGATGTGGTCCGGTCCCAGGGCTTCAGCGCCTGCCGGCTCCGCCCCCGCGGGCCTCAGAGGCTGTCGACCTTGTAAGGATCGTGCTCCGAGAGCCGCTTGTCCAGGCCGGGCCTTGGGCGTCGTGGCGCCGGACATGGGGGCCTCTTTGGTGTCTGACGCCGCTACCGGACCGGATGGGAGTCCGGGACGGGAACCTCGGGGTCGAACTCGTACACGCGGGAACGCGGGTTGTAGAGACCGGCCGGCACCAGGTAGAGGTTCGTGACTACCTGCATGAGAAGGAGGAACACGACATACTGCGCAGCGTTCAGACCGGGGACGACATCGACCGGAAGGGTGTAGGCCATGACCACCCGGACGACCGCGTCGAGCACCAGGCCGATGCCCCAGAGCACCGTGCACACCCGCCATATCCGGCGGAACCCCGGCGCGCGTCGCCACAGGACATCCCATGACTGCTTGCCCGGGCCCACCCGTCTCTCCAGCAGGAGGCGCGCGAAGGGAAACGTCAGCGGCTGGTCGGTACGTGCGCTCGCCAGCATCCATACGCCGGTGACCACGGTCAGCCAGCCGTCCTTGGCGAGCATGAAGCGGGCGCTCCCGCTGATGAGCGACACCGCGAAGCTCAGCAGCATCATGACGGTCATGAACACCGCCAGGCCGTCGGGTCTGCGCCCGCGCGCCAGGTCGGTGGTCGCGCTCAGCCCCGGTACCAGCGAGCTGATCACCAGGGAGGCCTGGTAGCTCAGGCCGGCCGCCCGCAGGAGGTAGTAGAGGCCGATGGGGATGGCCAGGTCGATGAGCAGCATCAGGCCGTATCTGCGCCGCCGAGCCGGGGTTCGATCGTTCATCGCCGTCATTCCGGTCCGCGGGTGGCCAGGTCGAACAGCGTGACAAGCTCCTCCGCGTACGCGTCGAGGTCGCGGCCGGGGTCGGTCTCCAGAAGGAACGGCAGCCCGTCGATGGCCCGCTGCACGGTCAGCGCCATCACCCGGGTGTCGAAGGCCCGGAAGTCGCCTTCACGCTGCCCCCACTGCAGGATCTCCTCGATCGGGGCCAGGACGGCCAGGTCGGTGCGGGCGTCGTACGAGCGTGTCCCCTCTTCGCTCTGGAAGTTCAGGAAGATCTCGAGCAGCGCCTTCATCTGCGGCCGATGCGTCGCGATGTAGCCGACCAGCGCCCGGATATAGGTTCGCAGCGCCTCGCTCGCGGTGGGCTGTGCCCGCATCCGCTCGTACATGTACCGGCCCATCTCGCCGTGGAGCCGGGCGAGGACCTGCTGGATGAGCTCCGCTCTGCCGGCGAAGTGGTAGGAGATCAGGCGCGTGCTGCTCAGCCCGGCACGCTCGGCGATGCGCGCGAAGGAGGCCTGGGTGTACCCCAGCTCGGCGATCGTGGCGACGGCCGCCTCGACGATCTGCGCGCGCCGTGCCTCACCCGCGAACGTGTTCTTACGGGGCGGCTGCTGCCTTACTTGCATGAGTAATAAATACCTCGGCTGAGTAAATCCCGCAAGAGCATCGGAACACCGTCAGCCGACCGGCGGGGTCGGCAGGTCAGGGGGTCCGGCGGATCAGGGGGTCCGGCGGATCAGGGGGTCCGGCGGATCAAGCGGTCCGGCGGATCAGGGGGACCGGCGGATCAGGGGTCGGGCGGATCAAGCGGTCCGGCGGACCAGGGGGTCCGGCGGATCAGGGGGTCCAGCCGAGGAAGGTGCCGCCGGCCCAGAGGGCGAGGAACCATACGGCGAAGCCTGCGACGGGAAGGGCCAGCACGGCGTAGGGCCGGCGCTTGAACCATGCGATGGCCAGGGCGAGCAGCACGACCCACAGCACCAGGAACGTCACCACGGCCCAGCCTGGCGACACCAGGCCGCTGGCGATGTAGAAGTACAGCAACGGCAGGAGACACGCGATACCGATCGAGGGGGGGAGCCACCGCAGCCGCATGGCTGCAAGATAGCGCCGGCGTCGCGGTAGGGGAAGGGATCTGCCGGGCGTCCATGGCCTCGGAAAGGCCGCCGATGCCTCGCACCCGGCCGCCGGTGCGGCCGACCGAGCGGCGATGCGGCCGACCGGGCGGCGGTGCGGCCGGCCGGGTGGCGGCCCCCGACAAGAGATCAGAGCCGATCGTGTCGGCCGTCTCCTTGCGTGCCCGGCCGCAGGGTCAGCAGGATGCCTGTCATGAGATCCTTCGCGAACATCGAGGAGTTCTCCGCGGCCAAGGGGGAGCACCTCGGCTACAGCGGATGGCGGGAGGTGACGCAGGCCCAGGTGAACATGTTCGCCGAGGCCACCGGCGACCACCAGTGGATCCACGTCGATCCCGAACGGGCCGCGGACAGCCCTTTCGGTGGCACCATCGCCCACGGCTACCTGACGGTGGCGCTGCTGCCCGCCTTCATCACCGAGATCTTCTCTGTGGGCGGGCTCAGCATGGTGGTGAACGTGGGGCTGAACAGGCTGCGCTTCCCCACCCCGGTCCCCGTCGGCTCCCGGGTCCGCGGCGGCGCCGAGCTGACCGAGCTGAAGAACTCCCCCGCGGGACGGCTCGCCTGGATCAGGATGACCGTCGAGGTCGACGGCCAGAAGAAGGCGGCGTGCGTCGCGGACACGATGTTCCTGTACGTCCCGTGACCGTAGCCGTACCGAGCACCGCGCCGGTCCTCTCAGCGCGCCCCGGCCGCGACCTCAGGGGCGTACGGCTCCGATGAGGCGGCCACGATAGTAGGAGTCCAGCGAGACCACCCGCACCACATCGCCCGTATGCGGCGCGTGCACCATCTTGCCGCTCCCCGCGTAGATGCCCATGTGCCCGAGCCCGTTGCTGAACAGCAGGTCACCGGGCTGGATGTCGTTGAGCGACACCCGCCGTTTCGCGCCCCACGCCCACTGCTGGTAGGTCGTACGCGGCAGCTTGACCCCGGCCTTGGCCCATGACGCCTGTGCGAACCCCGAGCAGTCGTAGGCGGCCGGCCCGGTGGCGCCGTAGCGGTAGGGCTTGCCCACCTGAGCGTAGGCGAACTGCAGTGCCACCTTGGCGTTCCCGGACGCGGCACCGTCGTACTTGATGCCCACGCTGTTCGGGTTACCCGGGTTGAACCGGTTGAGCCGCCGCAGCAGGCTTTCCTGCTCGCCGACGAGCTTCTCCACCTGCTTCTTCTCCTTGGCGACGTCGGCCAGGACCTTGGCCATGTCGTCGTAGGCCTCCTTGGCCTTGCCTCGCCGCGTGCGCAGGCCCTTCGTGGCGGCGTCGAACTCCTCCAGAGTGCGCGCCTGTCCCGCCGACACCTGGCCGGCCACCGACAGCCCGGCCAGCAGGCGGGCGGGGTCGTCCTGGGAGATGACGCCGGGCACGCTCATCATGCCGCCGTACTGGTACATGTTCGAGGCGGTCGATACGACGTCCTGGCGAAGCGTGTCCACCTTGTCGCGCTCGCGACCCAGTTCCCGGTCGAGCGCGTTGTACTTCTTCTTGGCGGCCTTGTAACGCTCGGCGACGGTGTTATAGCGCTCCACCATCTTGTCCGCCTGGTCCTGGAGCTTGTCGAGCCTGGCCTGGGCCTGGGCGACGGTGGGACGCGGCTCGGCGGCGGCGCTCCCCTGAGACGTCACCAGCACGGCGACGGCCAGCCCGGCGACCGCCGGAACCAGTCTCTTCCGGACGCTTCGCACGAGCACGAGGTCCCCTTCCTGGTCAACCGCACCGTCTCGGCGGCCCATGCGTGATCCACGGACCGGCCACGGCTGTTCGCACCAGCAGGTACGGGCCAGGACGGCGGGCGGTTCACCATCGGAGGAACGAACCGGGCACGACCGAGAACCGCCACCGGACCCGGTGAAGCCGGTCAGGGGATCCGGGTCACCTCCCCGACGGCGACGATCTCCTCGCGCCGGACCACGGCGAGCTTCATCGCGCGGGGGCGGCCGGACGCCTCCATGCGCAGTTCGGCCCCGTTCTCCGGCTCGCAGACCTCGTCTCCGGGCGAGCGGTCCCCGGAGTCCATCGACATGGCGGCCCCCGGCGTGATCTCCGAATCCCTGAGCAGGAAGACGCACTTGCCGTTGCCGAGCCGGATGACCAGCCGGCCGGACACCACGTGCGCGTGGTCGAGGGCATCGATGCGCACGTACACGTCGTGCCGGCCGGATTCCGGGTACTCCAGGAAACCCTTCCACTCCCCGCCCCTCGGAGCGGGCCGAGGTCGGACCGGCCCGAGGAGCGCGGGGAACACCAGAGTGCCCGCCACGAAGACCACCACGGTTCCCACCAGGGTGCTGAACAGCAGGGCGGTCAGGGTACGCAGGCGCAGGGGACGGAACAGGCTCCTGCTCCCGAGCATGAGGAGCACGGTGAGGAGACCGATGACGATCATCCCCATGCGCTGGCCGGGCGTGAGCTGCTCGAGCGGGAAGGCCTTCGCGAGGACGAGGGGGGTGCCGAGGCATCCCGCGACGATCAGGCCGAACCCCAGGCCGGCCAGGGACACGCGGACACCGTCCACGGAACGCTCCAATTGGTGCTGGTCGAGGTCGCGTCGCTAGCCCGCGGGCTGCTTCTGGGCGGCGTGGTCACGTAGCCACTGGCTCGCCGACTCGGTGAAGGCCGGGTTCCTCATGGCGTCGGCGACCGCCTGCAGGTAGACCGCGGCGCACACTTCGTACGGCTTTCCCCGCGCGGCGATCCACGCCTGCCAGCGCTCGGCATGACGCTGCTTCCGCGTCTCGGCGAGGCTCACCAGGTAGTCGTCGCGGTGCCTGCGCCCCTCCAGGGCCGCGAGGACCTTCTCGAGCTTCCTGCGTTCCCGCTGGATGTCCGCGAGCCTCGCCGCGTACGGGTTCTCGCCGAGGTAGCCGTAGGTGAAGGTCACCACCCCGCTGAGCGTGAGCAGCGCGGCGAACAGCACGGTCACCGGCGCACGGCCGAGATCAAGCGCGTCGATCGTCGACCTGACCGGTTCGAGGGTGACCGAGTCGACGGTGGGCACGAACAGCACGGCCGTGCGCAGGAAGGCGAGCAGCCACACCCCGGCCAGCCAGCCGAGCAGGACGACGAGCGTGCCGGGCAGCAGCGGCGAGCGCCAGCCCTCCATGCGCATCCGCTTGGTCCATCCCCCGGCCAGGTGCGGGGCCACGAGCATCGCGCCGGCGGTGCCGATGACGAAGGCCCAGGTCATCATCGGGCTCTCACCGAAGTAGAGGAACGTGGCGTACTGGATCGGCAGCTCCACCGCGGCGAACAAGGCCATCACCGCCACCCGCGCCACGCCGGCGAGCAGCCGGCGCTTGAGGCCGCGGGTGGGCTCGGCCCACCGGTAACCGGGGTGATCGGGCACCGTGGCCCCGCCTGGGGCGGCCCCCTCCCGCCTCGTGCCGTCCGGGTGCCCCCCAGGTGGGCTGTCCTGGTTCGCCCCTGCTTTCGGCCGGTTGCCGCTGAGGAGCTCCTGGATCTCCTGCTCCTGCTCCGCCAGCCGCTCGATCTCGTGCTCCGTACGGCGGTACTGCTCCTCGCACTTCTTCAGGTCCTGCGTCGTCACGGCGATGCGCTCTTCGAGGCGCTGCAGATCGCGCAGCGAACGCACCCGCTCCTCGGCCAGGGCCTCCTCCCGCTTGGCCTCCAGCGTCATCAGGTAGGGCGGCCTGCTCCCCGTCGACAGGCTCCACTCGTCGTACATCCCGGACCGGCCGTCGCGATATCCGTTGTCACGCGCCTCGTCGCGGAGCTTGGCCAGCTCCTTGTCGGACATCCGCCCTCCGGGGACGGGGCCTCCGTAGGGGTCCTCCTCGAGCTCCAGCTCGATGTCCACCGCGTCCGGCCGCCCGCCCTCGCTGAGGTAGGGCTTGATCCGCCACCAGAGCGCGCGCCGCTGGTTCTGGCCCATGTGCTCTCTCCTTCCGGAGGCCTAGAGGTAGGTCACGGGTAACGCGCCGGACTTCTGGAACAGCAGGTCCCAGAAGTCCCTGATCTGCTGCTGGCGTACGGCCTCGGGGGTCACCCCGATACCGAAACCGATGATCGTGACATGGACGCCGCTCAGCTGGGGGAGCCGGTTCGCCTGCTGGAGGCCGGAGATGATCGCGAGGCGTTCGGCGGGAGAGCCGATCTCCGCCGTGTACAGGTTGAGCTCCTTGGTCCTGTGGGCCATGTCGCTGATCACCAGGAGTTTCGCGGAGCCGTCGAGCGCGCCGGCCTGGCGCGCGGTGCCGATCAGCGCGCCGATGACATCGGAACCGTTCCGGGTGGCCTTCTCCCCCAGCGCGCAGGCGAGCAGGTCGTTCATCGTCTTCACGGCGGAGACCTTGCGCTGCAGGTTGATCTGGCCGGCCCTGGTGGGGTTGTCCTGCGCGTTGTCCTCTGGCCCTGCGACCAGGCCCATCGGCTCGTGGCGGCAGTCGGAGGCGCCGATGGCGCCGCTGATGACCCCGAAGGCGACACGGTCGCAACCACCCAGGAACTTGGGGACCGCCGCCTTGAGCTTCTGCGGCACATCGGTGTTGCGGCTGAACGAGGTGGCGTCGACCACCAGGCCGCACGAGCGGACCGGCTTCGGCGGCGCCCCGGTGCATCCGGCCGCGAGACAGGCGGTGCAGGCCAGCAACGCGGCCACCGCGATCAGGATCCGCGACATCAGGCGACCCCTCCTTCACCGGCGGGCTCGGCGAGGTGCCGCAGCGCCTCCTCCACGACTTCACGGATCTTCGGGGGAAGCAGGCTGAGGAGGTCACCGGACAGCACCAGCTGCTCCTCCGACTTGTCGGGCTCGATCCTGGAAGGCTCCCAGCGGGGCAGCCTGACGTTCGTCTGGCCCTCACGCTTCTTACGCGCCAGGTAGGCGCGGTCGAGAGCCTGGTGGTAGTGCGCGACCACATGATTCGCCCACCACGCCACCTCGGTCATGTCGGTACGGAGCCGGCGCACGGCCGCCTCGTAGACGGAGAGCTTCTCGGCCAGGACCCGTCTCGCCGTGTCGAGCTCGCCGGCGATGGCGTTCCGCCTGCCGGCGGCGGCCTTTTCGCGCCTGGCCGCGCCGACGTCGGCCACGGACAGGGGGAACGTGGAGTCGCCCGCCGGTGGCGCGGCGGCGCGGGCCGGTTCGGCGTCCCGCAGGAGGCGGGTGAGGTCGTTGACCCGGCCGGCCGCCACCAGCAGCGCGCCTTCCTCGTCCCTGGTGTTCTGGATGAACGACTTCATGACGTGGGCCCTTCGGCCGGCGCTGCCCGCGGCGACGGTGCCGATGAACCTGGTCCACTGCCGGCCGCCGGATTCCATGGCCTCTGCCGCGAAGTGATCGTAGGGAACGCCGAGTCGCCCGTCCTTGCGTCCTACGTGAGCCGCCCACACGAACCGGACCGTTCGCGACAACGGGCCCGGCAGCCCGGGGTTTCGCGCCTTGTGCACGTAGCCACCCGCTCTTTCCTGCCGCTGTACGGAGAGAGCGACGGGGCGGGCGCACCTCGCCGTACAGCCACCTTTAGGTGAGTAAATGTCTCGGCTATAGAACGTTCTTGGCATGCTATACGTTCCGAGGTCACCTAAGATCGTAAAACTTACTGTAACCAGCTAAATACACGTACTTAATGCCGCCCATGGCCGTAATGACGGCAAAACTTCATGAGTGTGATCGGGTCGGTCCCCACGTATGCGTGGACCGCTCCAAAACCCTCGCGAGCGGACCCGCCCCGGCGCGACGTGGCGTTAGGGGGCGGTCTCGCGGACCTTGCCGCCGTCGACCTGGAGGTGGCGTGCGGTGTGCACGGCCTTCAGCATCCGCCGGTCGTGCGTGACCAGGAGAAGCGTGCCGGGATAGGACGCCAGCGCCGACTCCAGTTGCTCGATCGCCGTCAGGTCGAGGTGGTTGGTGGGCTCGTCCAGCACCAGGAGGTTCACCCCGCGGGCCTGGAGCAGCGCGAGGGCGGCCCGGGTGCGCTCGCCGGGCGACAGGGTGGCGGCGGGCCGCAGAACGTGGGCGGCCCGCAACGCGAACTTCGCCAGCAGCGTGCGCACGTCCGCGGGCGGGAGATCGGGCACGGCGGCGCCGAACGCGTCGAGCAGGGGCTCGTCGCCCAGGAACGACCCGCGGGCCTGGTCGACCTCGCCCACCACCACGCCCGGACCGAGCGCGGCGTGCCCCTCGTCCAGCGGCACCCGGCCGAGGAGCGCCGCGAGCAGCGTCGACTTGCCCGATCCGTTGGCCCCGGTGATCGCCACCCGCTCGGCCCAGCCGATCTCCAGGTCGACCGGGCCCAGGGTGAACGCGCCCCGCCTGACCACCGCGCCGCGCATCGTCGCGACGACCGCTCCGGCGCGGGGGGCCGCGGCGATCTCCATCCGCAGCTCCCACTCCTTGCGGGGCTCCTCCACCACGTCGAGCCGCTCGATCATGCGCTCGGTCTGGCGTGCCTTCGCCGCCTGCTTCTCGCTCGCCTCGCTGCGGAACTTGCGGCCGATCTTGTCGTTGTCGGTGGCCTTGCGGCGGGCGTTCTTCACGCCCTTTTCCATCCAGGCCCGCTGCATCCCCGCCCGTGCCTGGAGCGAGGCCCGCGTGTCGGCGTACTCCTCGTACTCGGCGCGGGCGTGACGGCGGGCGACCTCGCGCTCGGTCAGATAGGCCTCGTAGCCGCCGCCGTACACCTGCACCAGCTGCTGAACCAGGTCGAGCTCCACCACCTTGGTGACGGTCCTGGCCAGGAACTCGCGGTCGTGGCTCACCACCACCGTGCCGGCCCGCAGGCCGGTGACGAAACGCTCCAGCCGGTCGAGGCCGTCGAGGTCGAGATCGTTGGTCGGCTCGTCGAGCAGGAAGACGTCGTAGCGGCTGAGCAGCAAGGACGCCATGCCGGCCCGGGCGGCCTGCCCGCCGGACAGCGCCGTCATCGGCTGGTGGAGGCCGACGCCCAGGCCGAGGTCCGCGGCGACCTCCTCCGCCCGCTCGTCCAGATCGGCACCACCGAGGGCGAGCCAGCGCTCCAGGCCCAGGGAGTAGGCGTCATCGGCCCCCGGACGGCCTTCGACCAGGCCTTCGGTCGCGGCGTCCAGATCGCGCTGGGCGTCCGCCACGCCCGTGCGCCGGGCGAGGAAGGCGGCCACCGTCTCCCCCGGCCTGCGCTCGGGCTCCTGGGGAAGGTATCCGACGACCGCCGTGGGCGGGCTGAGCTGCACGCTTCCGTGCTCCGGCGCGGCCAGGCCCGCGAGGATCCGCAGCAGCGTCGACTTGCCCGCGCCGTTGACCCCGACCAGGCCGATCACGTCCTCCGGCGCGACGACGAGGTCCAGCCCGGAGAACAGCGCCCGGTCACCGTGTCCGGCGGCGAGATCCTTGGCGACGATGGTGGCGGTCATGCCCAAACGCTATCCGGCCCTGGCACGACAGCACACAATCACCCGCCGGCCGTCCCCGCCGCGTGTTCCCCGTCCGACAGTGACTTGGTTACGATCGCCATGTGACGATCGGTGGCGGGGCCAGCGGCAGGCTCATGGCGATCAGCGACCTCCACGTCGCCTACCCCGACAACCGCCAGATCGTCGAGAAGCTCCGGCCCGAGTCCGACGGCGACTGGCTGCTGATCGCGGGTGACGTCGGAGAGTTCGCCGCCGATATCGAGTGGGCGCTGACCCTGCTCAAGGAGCGGTTCGCCACGGTCGTGTGGACGCCGGGCAACCACGAGCTGTGGACTCCGAAAGACGATCCCCTGCAACTGCGCGGTGAAGAGCGTTACCGCCACCTGGTCGAGATGTGCCGGCGCATCGGCGTGCTCACCCCGGAGGATCCCTACGCCGTATGGACGGGGCACGGAGGGCCGGTCACCATCGCGCCCCTTTTCGTCCTGTACGACTACAGCTTCCGGCCGCCGAACACGACCAAGGAAGAGGCGCTCGCGTGGGCGTACGAAGCCGGCGTCGTGTGCACCGACGAGTTCATGCTCCATCCCGATCCCTATCCCAGTCGTGACGCCTGGTGCCGGGCACGGCTGCGCGAGACCGAACGGCACCTCCAGACCCGTGATCCCGCCATCCCGACCGTCCTGGTCAACCACTTCCCGTTGGTGCGCCAGCCCACCGACATCCTGCGTCACCCGCAGTTCGCGCAGTGGTGCGGCACGGTCGAGACGGCCGACTGGCACCTGCGCTACAACGCGGCGACGGTGGTGTACGGCCACCTGCACATCCCCCGCACCACCTGGTACGACGGCATCCGCTTCGAAGAGGTGTCCCTGGGCTACCCGCGCGAGCGCCGTGCGTACGGGCTCGACGGCACGCAGGCGATCAGGCGCGTCTTCCCGGACGAGCCCCCCTCGTGATCGAGCGCATCCTCCCGTCGTGCGTGGTCTCGGCCGACCGTTTCGATGACCCGCCGGACGCCATGCTGTTCCCGGAGGAGGAGAAGATCGTCGCCCAGGCGGTCGAGAAGCGGCGCAAGGAGTTCGCCACCGCGCGGCTGTGCGCCCGGCGTGCCATGAGCCAGTTGGGCCTGCCTCCCGCGCCGGTGCTCCCCGGCGTGCGCGGAGAGCCCCGATGGCCGAGCGGCGTCGTCGGCAGCATCACCCACTGCAAGGGCTACCGCGGCGCCGTGCTGGGCAGGTCGTCGCACGTCACCACGGTCGGCATCGACGCCGAGCCGAACGACGTCCTGAGCCCGGGCATCCTCGAGGTGATCTCCTTGTCCCGGGAGCGTGATCATCTCCGCGCGCTCGCACGCCGGAACGGGACCGTGTGCTGGGAACGGCTGCTCTTCAGCGCCAAGGAGTCGGTCTACAAGGCGTGGTTCCCGCTGGCCGAGCGATGGCTCGACTTCGAGGACGCCGACGTGACGATCGACTACGAGCGTGGCACCTTCTCGGCGCGGCTCCTCGTGTCCGGCCCTCAGGTGAACGGCTCGGAGGTGAAGGGGTTCACGGGGCGCTGGCTGGTCAGGGACGGCCTGATCCTCACCGCCATCGTCGTCCCCTCACCGGCCACCTTGGCCCGCGCCCGCGCGTCCGCGGCCCGCGGCGTCTCGGGAATGCCCCGGCCGATCCCGGGTGACGACCAGGACTCGTCGTTCCCCCGGTGAGCCCGCTTCCTACCAAGGCAGCGTAACTTCCCATTTATGGGCGTTCGTCGGTATTTACGCTCGGGTAAGGATCAAAGATGGCCTCCAGATCCCGGATGAGCGGAAGGGAGGATCACCGATGGTAACCGTTGGCGTTCTGGTACGCCTCCATGCCCGCCCAGGCAAGGAGCGGGAGATAGAGAACTTCCTCCTGGACGGGCTGGGCCTGATAGAGGACGAGTCGGACACGGCCACGTGGTTCGCACTGCGGATCAACTGCGCGACCTACGGCATCTTCGACGCGTTCACCGAGGACACCGGGCGGCGGGCCCACCTGTCCGGCAAGGTGGCGACGGCCCTGAGGGAGAGAGCCGACGAGCTCTTCACCCGGCCGCCGACCGTCGAGCGAGTCGACGTCCTCGCCGCCAAGATCCCCACCTGACCAGAGCGGGCGCGCCGCGGGCCCTCGACCCAGGGCGCGGCGGCGACCCGCTCGGAGGGCCACGGTGCGGTGTCAGGCGCCCGAGCCGGTCGGGGCGGGCTGGATGCGCTCGGACAGCCAGGCGAGGGAGAGCGGGTAGCGATAGTCGATGGCGCCGTGCCCGGCCTCGAACAGCTCGAACCGCACGACGTCGTCCCGCACTCCGTGGTCGAGGAGCGCCCCGTGGAAGGCCTGGGCGCCGAGGTCGAGGTAGAACTCGTCCCGCCTGCCCGCGTCGATCCAGATGGCGCGCATCGACCGCATCGCCTCGGCATGCCCCGGCACCATGCGGACAGGGTCCCAGTCGAGCCAGCGCTGCCACACCTGGTCCCTGAGCACTCCGGTGTGGGGATCGAACGGTAGCTCCGGAGTGCCGTCCGGCTGGGCGGAGAAGGCCGCGGAGCAGCCGAGAACGGACAGCAGCACGGCGTCCGCCTCCTCGGTGAAGGCGGTGCGGGCCTGGAACTCCTTCCACCACCGGTGGATGTCTCCGTCGAACGAGCGGAGATGGCGGACGGCATGGGCGAACTCGGGCAGGTAGCAGTATTCGTAGAGGGTGTCACCGGCGTGGGTGGCGAACGCGCCGAACAGGTCGGGACGGAGCATCGGGGTGATCATCGCGCCGAATCCACCGCTGGACTTGCCCGTGATCGCGCGGTGGTCGCGATCGGCGAGGGTGCGATAGCGGTCGTCGACCCACGGCACGATCTCGTCACAGAGGTAGGAGTGGTAGTCACCGGTGCCGGGCGAGTCGACGAACTGGCTGCCGCCGTAGGCCGTCCACGCGTCGACGTAGACGACGATCGCCGGCGGCGCCTCCTCGCGGGCGAAGACCTGGTCGGCGGTCTCGGGGAACGGCTGGCGGTAGGGCGTGCGGTTCCGCCACATGGCCACATGACCGGTGTAACCCTGGATGACGTAGATGGACGGGTAACGCCGGTCGGGGTGGTCGTCGTATCCGGGGGGCACGTACACCCACAGGGGTCGCCGGTGCGGGTCCCCCAATGGGTTCGCGCGCAGCAACTCGCTCTCGAAGACGTGCTCGTCGATTCGTCCGGACAGGTCAGCCTGCCAAGGCAGCATCGGTACTCCTCCTTCGGCCTCCACATCCGTATCACGATCCCCGGCGTTCCGCCTCCCCGGCCGGGCGTCGAGCGCACCTGTCAGCGGAGCAGGATACGGGCCCATCGGCGGCGGGCCACGAGCAGACCGAGCATGCCCATGCAAAGGTCACCCAGGTTCCGGGGAGGCCGAACCCCCGGCCGGATGACCGGCCGGAGCTCTCCGCGAAGGTGCGCTAGTCGGCGGTGAGCGCGTCGAGCAGGTCACCGACCGGGGCGTCGGGCAGCGAGCGGGCCACATCGGCCAGCGCCACCATCCCGACGAGCTTGTGCCCGTCGATGACCGGGAGCCGGCGGATCTTGTGCGAGGCCATGGTCCGCAGGATCTCCGTGGCGTCGTCGACGGACTCACCGAGGTCATGCCGGGCCGCCCGACCCTGCTGCATCACCGCCACCCCATCGACAACGTGCGCGATCCCTACGACAAGAACACCGTCGACCCGCTGTCGCGGCTGCACGCGCTGACCATCATGGCGGCCGAGCAGCAGACCATGAACTTCTACATGAACGTCGGCCCCACCTACATGGAGCCGATCGCCCGCCAGCTGTACCAGGAGATCGGACTGATCGAGGAGGAGCACGTCACCCACTACGAGTCGCTGGTCGACCCCGGGGAGACCTGGTGGGAGCAGCTGGTCACCCACGAGTACAACGAGTGCTACCTGTACCACTCGTTCATGGAGACCGAGTCCGACCCCAGGATCAAGGCGATCTGGGAGCTGCACCTGAACATGGAGCTGGAGCACCTGCGCATCGCGGCCGACCTGTTCCGCCGGCACGACGGCCGTGACCCCGAGCAGGTCCTGGCCCCGCAGCTGCCCAAGCCGGTCACCTTCGAGCCCAACAAGGCCTACCTGCGCGAGCTGCTGGAGACGCAGATCGACTTCACCACCATCGGAACCGGGTACGTACAGGACATGCACGAGCGGTTCGAACGCCTCCAGGAGCAGATCCACGGCGGCGAGAAGCCACCGAGCGAGATCGTCATCGACGACAACCGCAGCAAGTCCGGCCGGGAGTACCGGCTGGAGACCGAAGGCCCGCACCCCGTCCCCAAGCTTCGCGCCGCCGAGTAGGCACAGCACCACACGACGCCACAGGTGGTACGGCCCGCCACGCGAGCCGTACCACCGAGGCCGAGATCGATTCAGGGAACCAGCGGCCTGCGCCCCACCGCGTCACGGGGGGACGCGGGCCGTTCCTTCGGCCGCGGCCGGTTCAGCGCCATGACCAAAGTGGTGCCGTAGACCACGTGCCCCGCGGCCATCACCGCCGGGCGCGGCCGGGTTCCGGCCCCGCCTTGTCGCCGGTGGCCATGACCGCGCTCATGTCCACCGTCGCGAGAAGCGTCGTCCGCCTTCCCTGTTCCCGCACGTCATGGGTTGAGCAGAATCTTGATGGCGCCGTCGCGCTTCTTCTGGAAGATCTCGTACGCGTGTGGCGCCTGGTCCAGCGGCAGGCGGTGGGTGGCCAGGTCCATCACGCCGAGCGGGTCGGTGTCGTCGCTCACGAGTGGCATCAGATCGTCGATCCAGCGCTTGACGTGGGCCTGACCCATGCGCAGGGTGATGCCCTTGTCGAACATGCGCATCATGGGCAGCGGGTCGGCCATGCCGCCGTAGACGCCCGTGATCGAGATCGTGCCCCCGCGGCGGACGGTGTCGATGGCCTGGTTGAGCGCGGCCAGCCGGTCCACGCCCGCGTTCTTCATGAGCGGAGCCGCCAGCATGTCGGGGAGCAGCCCGGTGGCGGTGTGGGCGAGCTTGGCCATCGGTGAGCCGTGGGCTTCCATGCCGACGGCGTCGATGACCGAGTCGGTCCCGCGCCCGCCGGTCAGCTCGCGGACGGCCTCCGGCACGTCCCCGGCCTCGCGGGCGTCGATGACCTCGATGCCGTGGCGGCGGGCCATGGCGAGGCGTTCGGCCACCCCGTCCACCGCGATCACCCGGTGGCCCAGGTGCTTGGCCACGCGGGCCGACATCTGGCCGATCGGGCCGAGGCCGAAGACCGTGACGCTCCCGCCCTCGGGGAGGTCGGCGTAGGCGACGGCCTGCCAGGCCGTCGGCAGCACGTCGGACAGGTAGACGAACCGCTCGTCCGGCGGGCCCTGCGGCACCTTGATCGGCCCGAAGTGCGCCTGCGGAACGCGCAGGTACTCGGCCTGGCCGCCCGGGACCTCGCCGTAGAGCTTGGTGTAGCCGAACAGCGCGGCGCCGGTGCCCTGCTCACGGACCTGGGTGGTCTCGCACTGGGCGTACAGCTTCAGGTCGCACATGTGGCAGTGGCCACAGGTGATGTTGAACGGGATGACGACCCGGTCGCCGGGGACGATGTGGGTGACCTCGGCGCCGACCTCCTGCACGATGCCCATGGGCTCGTGGCCGAGGACGTCGCCCTCGCCCATGAAGGGCCCCATGACCTCGTACAGGTGCAGGTCGGAGCCGCATATGCCGGTCGAGGTGATCTTGACGATCGCGTCCGTCGGTTCCTTGATCGCCGGGTCGGGGACCTCCTCGACCCGTACGTCGCGCTTACCGTGCCAGGTGACGGCCTTCATGACTACCTTCCAGGTGGGTGGCGGCTTCAGCCGGGACGCCCGCTCACCACCGCCCGGTGATGAGGCTCAGGCGCGCCCTGACGGCTCGTGCGAGCCGGAGATGTCGGTTCGTACGCCACCGCTACCCCTCTCAACCTGGCATATACCGATCCCCGCAACGGCTTACGAAAACCTCCTCCCCGAAGTGATACGCCAGGGGTGACCCATACGAATCACAGTTTGGTTTGACATCACGGTGAAGTCTGGACAGATTCGGATGAAACAGCCAAATGCAGTGGGTCGTGTTGTAGGGGAATAGGGTGGCCGAAATCGTGGTGGCTGGGCAGGACGGGAATGGCCGTAATGGTCGTCCGTGATCCTTCAGAGACCGTTCTCCGCGGCTCAATCCGAGATTTGTGTCAGCCGAATAACAGAGGATTAGTGAGGGGTGCCGGCCTTAGGGAGGACCTACGCGAGGCTGCCACCAGCCCGCACACGGAGGTGATTATCCGGCTTGCGGGAAGGTTCTCTGTCGAACGCGATGGTACGCAACTCGTAGGGAGAGCGATAAGCGGTAAAGCCCGCACGTTGCTCGCGCTGCTCACCGTGGAACGCGGGCGCGTCGTACCGATCCACCGGATCGAGGAGGTCCTCTGGGAGGGGCATGCGCCGAAGCGGCCGGCGAACAACGTCGCGACCTTGGTGAGCAGGCTGCGCAGGGTTCTCGGACACCACGCCATCACGGGCGGGCGCGACGGCTACCGGCTAGGCACGGCGCCGGCGGTGCGAGTGGACGTCGACGAGGCCGCCGCGCTGGTCGCCGAGGCCGAGGGGCGCCTGGCGGCGGACGAGCCGACTGTGGCCGGAGTCGCCGCGTCCCGGGCGCTCGAGTTTCTCAACAGCGGGTCGGCGCTGGAAGGAGAGCCCCACGCGTATTGGGCGGAGGTCGCGTGGCGAGAGGTCTCCGACCTGGTTCGGCGCGCGCGCCATGCGGCGGCGGCCGCGGCGCTCCAGAGCGCGGAACCGGCGGTCGCCCGGCGGGTCGCCGAGGCGGCCGTGCTGGCCGACCGGTTCGACGAGGCGGCATACCGCCTGCTCATGAGGGCGCACGCCGCCGCAGGCGAGCCGGCTCGGGCGTTGCTGCTGTACGCACGGCTGCGTGACGCCCTCGTGAACGAGTTGGGCACCGACCCCGCGCCTGAGACGCGCGATCTGCACCTGGCGATTCTGCGCGAGCGCCTGCCGATGTCCACGCCGGACTCGAATGCTCTCCGCGCGCCCGTACCGGCGAGCCGGTCGATGCTGGTCGGCCGCGATGCCGAGATGGCGCACGTCGCCCACGCCTGGTCGGCGGCGACGGCGGGGCGGCCTGTCGTGCTCGTGGTGACCGGGGAGTCGGGCATCGGAAAGTCCCGGCTCGCCGCCGAGGCGGCGTGGCATGTCTCCTCGACCGGAGGCACCGTCCTCCAGGCGGAATGCTACGAGGCGGAGCGCTCGTTGTTCCTCCAGCCTTTCGTCGACGCGCTGTCACCGCACGTCACCCGGCTCGCCCTGCCCGTGCTGCGGGAGGTGGCCGGCGAGCAGGCGTTCGTGATCGCCACGCTGGTGCCCGAGATGGCGCGGGCGCTGGGGTCGCCGCCGGATGAGCGCGACCCGGCGGAGTTCGGGCGAAGCCGCGTCTACCAGGCCGTCACCGCCTTCCTGCGTGGCCTCGCGGCACAGGCACCGGTCCTGTTGCTGCTCGATGACCTGCACAACGCCGGGGACGCGACGGTCGAGCTTGTGCACTACCTGGCTCGCCGGGCCGCCCCCGCGCGGCTGCTGTGCATCGCCACGATTCGCTCGGAGGCGAGCGAGGAGGTCTATCAGTCGCTCGATGGCGTGGCGCAACGGCTCGACCTGGAAGCGCTGCCGCCGGCCGCCGTGACCAAACTGGCGGCCGCCACCGGGAAGGACGAGCTGGCCGCGGAGATCTTCCAGCGGACTCGCGGGCACACGTTGTCCGTCGTCGAGACCCTACGAGGTCAGGACACCGACGATTCGGGGGTCCCCGAATCGCTGCGGCTGGCGGTTCTCCGCAGAGTGCGGCGGGTGGGCGATCAGATCGAGAGGCTGCTCCGTGCCGCGGCGGTACTCGGCTCGGCGTTCGACCCGCTGGTGCTCGCCGCGCTGGTCGATCGCACCCCGAACGAGGTCGCGTACCACTGCGAGCAGGCGCTCGCCGCTCGCCTGCTCGTGGTATCCGGCCGGCGGTACGCCTTCGCCAACGAGCTCATACGGCAGGCACTGCATGCGACGACTCCCGAACCGACGCGGCGAATTCACCAGCGGCGCGCGTCGGAACTGCTCAGCGACCGGACGAACCGGTGTCAGCCTATACGCCGATCTTCGGATTGGACTTAAGGGCTCATGACAGCGCTCGCCTGAAAGAAAAGCGCAGAGGGAGTTTGCCAAAAGGCGTTGCAGGAGCGTTGCAACGCGACCGCCTATTGATCGCCGGCCACCGCGCTTTATCGATCAGCGTCATGACCGGTCTGATCGTGCCTTTACCCGTGAAACAACGGGCGGACCGCTCGGGCACGCCGGGACCACCGTGCTTCGTCAAGCGATGCAACGCCGGTGCAATCGTCTTTGCCATAGTGCTGGTCCGATCTTGCGAGTGAGGGGGCCCGTCCAATGCACACAGGTCGCGGCGTCACGGACGCGCCACCGCGCGTCGGCAACAGTCGCGGCGAGGCCGGCGGTATGCCACGGCCCTCGACGAGCGAGAGGGCTTGATCGTGGACATTGTTCGTGTATCTGATGACTACTCGGCGAGAACGCATTCTGCGCGGCGGGGCACCCCCGCGAGGGAACCGCTCGCACGGCCGGAAGATCGCGGACCGCTCTCCTACGGCCAGCAGCGGCTGTGGTTCCTGGATCGCTGGCTCGGGGACAGCCCTGCCTACAACGTGCCGGTGACCCTGCGCTTCTCGGGTCCGCTGCTCGCCGATCGGCTCGTCGCCGCCTTGGTGTCCGTCGCCGCCCGTCACGACGTCGTGTTCACGGTGTTCGAGGACGAGGGCGGGGAACCCCGGCAGCGGCTGCTCGACGATCGCGAGCTGGCCTGCCCGTTCGTCGACCTCTCCGCTGGGGAGATCACCGAGTGCCGGGCCCGGGCCGAGGAGCTGATCCGCGCGGACGCCCGGCGGCCCTTCGACCTGTCCGCCGGGCCGATGGTGCGGGCGGCCCTCTACCGTCTGTCCGAGGACGAGCACTGGCTGCACCTGACGTGGCATCACATCGCGTGCGACGGATGGTCGCTGGACGTCTTCCAGCGCCAGTTCCTGGAGGCGTACCGCCACGGTGCGCAGGAGGCCGGCCCGCCGCCCCTCCAGTACGCCGACTACGCGCTGTGGCAGCGCGAAAGGCTGGCCGAGCCCTGGGTGGAGAAGGGGCTCGCGGACTGGCGGGAAACGCTGCGTTCGGCTCCCGCGCTGCTGGACCTCGGCACCGGCCATCCGCGTCCGGCCGAACTGAGCCATCGCGGCGAGACCGTCGAGTTCGCGCTGTCCGGCGTGCCGGCGCGCGAGCTTGAGGAGTTCGCCGCGCGTGAGGGCGCGAGCCTCTACATGGTGCTGCTCGCCGCGTTCACGGCCCTCGCGGCCAGGCATTCAGGCGGTGACGACATCGTGCTGGGCTCGCCGGTGGCCGGACGTGACCGCGCCGCGCTCGACGAGATCGTCGGCATGTTCGTCGACCTCCTGGTCCTGCGCACCGGCCTCGAGGACGACCCCAGCTTCCGCGAGCTCGTCTCCCGCGCGCGCGGTGGCGTCCTGAACGCCCTCTCCCGCAGCAAGGTGCCGTTCGATCTCGCGGTGAACCGCCTGCACCCTGACCGCTCTCTCTCCCACAACCCCATCGTCCAGGTGGTCTTCGCCCTTCATGAGGAAGAGCCGCCCCAGGCCTTGGGCGACGGCCTGACGGTGGAGCGTTACATGGTGCCCACCGGCACCGCCAAGTTCGACCTCACCTGGTCGGTCCACCGCCGCCCCGACGGCCTGCGCCTGGAGGTCGAGTACGCCACCGACCTGTACGACCTGTCCACGATCCGCGTACTGGCCGACCACTGGCAGACGCTGTTGCGGCAGGCCATCGCCACGCCCGACGTCCCGGTGAGCCACCTGGGGCTGATGTCCCCGGACGAGCGCGCGCTGGTCGTCTCCCTGGCCGGTGAGGACGCCGACCTCCCCGCTGGAACGATTCACGGATCGGTCGCCGAGCAGGCGGCCCTGGCGCCGGACGCGGTGGCGGTGGTCTGCGACCAGGAGCGGCTGTCGTACGGCGAGCTGAACTCGCGGGCGAACGTGCTGGCCCACTACCTGCGGGACCTCGGGGTGGGTCCCGAAGTGCCCGTGGCGGTGTGCGTCGACCGGTCGAAGGAGACGGTCGTCGCCACTCTCGGGGTCATGAAGGCCGGGGGTGTCTATGTTCCGCTGGAGGTCGACTTTCCCGCCGAGCGCATGGAATTCATGCTGCGAGACGTCGGCGCCCGCCTCGTCCTGGTCACCGGAGACACCGGTGGGCTGGTTCCGGACGGGACCTGGCGGAAGCTCGATCTGGACGACGTGCCGCAGGACGGCCGCCGCGACGACCCCGCGGATCCGGTGGGCCCGGACAACGGTTGCTATGTGATCTTCACGTCGGGGTCGACAGGCCGGCCCAAGGGAACCCTGGTCACGCATCGGAACGTGACCCGGCTGTTCGAGGCGACCGGTGCCGCCGGCCTGGCCGTGGGCCGCGGCGATGTGTGGACGCTGTTCCATAGCGTCGCCTTCGACTTCTCGGTCTGGGAGATGTGGGGCGCGCTCAGCACGGGTGGCCGCCTGGTCGTGGTCCCGCACGCGGTGAGCCGCGACGCCGAGGCGTTCTACGAACTGGTGAGCCGCGAGTCGGTGACGGTGCTGAGCCAGACCCCCTCGGCATTCCGGCAGTTCGAGACCGTCGACGAGCAGGCGGCGGCACCGCTCGCCCTCCGCGCGGTGGTCTTCGGCGGCGAGGCGCTGCACCAGCCGTCGGTGCGGCGGTGGGCGGCCCGGCACGGCCATCAGGCCCCGCTGCTGGTGAACATGTACGGGATCACCGAGACGACGGTGCACGTCACCTACCTCGAACTGGCCGACCGTCACCTCGGCGGCGCGGTGAGCCGTATCGGCCGCCCGCTGCCGGATCTGCGGGTGTACGTTCTGGACAAGCACGACCGGCCGTGTCCCGTGGGCGTGGCCGGTGAGGTGTACGTCGGGGGCGCGGGGGTTACGCGGGGATATGTCGGGCGGGCCGGGCTGACGGCCGAGCGGTTCGTTCCCGACCACCTGAGCGGCCGGCCCGGGGGCCGGTTGTACCGCACCGGTGACGTGGCCCGGTGGACCGCCGCGGGCGACCTCGAGTATCTCGGCCGTGCCGACGCCCAGGTCAAGGTCCGCGGTCACCGGATCGAGCTCGGGGAGATCGAGGCCACCCTCCAAACGCACGCGGCGATCCTCGAAACAGTGGTCGCCCCCCACCGCGGCGCCGACGGGCACACCGATCTCGCCGCCTACATCGTCTCCCATGGCGTTGACGTTCCGGCCGGCGAGCTGCGGGCCTGGCTGTCGGCACGGCTGCCCGACTACATGGTGCCGCGGTGGTTCGTGTTCCTGGACGTGCTCCCGCTGACGCCACAGGGGAAGGTGGACCGGCGCGCGCTGCCGGAACCCTCCAGTGAGCGGCCGGAACTGACGCAGCGATACGTCGCCCCGTTACCCGGAGACGAGGCGTCGCTGGCCGCCATCTGGAGCCGGGTGCTGGAGGTGGACCAGGTCGGCCGCCACGACAACTTCTTCGACCTCGGCGGCGATTCGATCCGCAGCATCCAGATCCTGGGCCAGGCCCGTAAGGCCGGATTCACCTTCACCCTTCAGGACCTGTTCCGGCATCCTGTCCTGGCGGACCTGGCCGGTGTCGCCAAGGCGGACGCGGAGGAGGCGGCCGACCAGGACAGGGACCCGTTCTCGCTGGTGTCGTCCCGCGATCGGGAACGGCTGCCCGAGGGCCTGGTGGACGCCTATCCGATGGCCGAGCTCCAGATCGGCATGGTCTACGAGATGGAGCTGGACCCCGACCGGCGGCCGTACCACAACGTCGACAGCCTGCGGATCGCCGGGCCCTTCGACGAGACGAAGTTCCGGGACGCTGTGGCCCGGGTGGTGGAGCGGCACCCGATCCTGCGCACCTCCTTCGACCTGAGCGGCTACAGCGAGCCGTTGCAGCTCGTCCACGCCACCGCGGAGATGCCGTTCACCATCGAGGACCTTCGCGGCATCGATCCGGACGCGCAGGACGCCTTCGTCACCGCGTACATCGACGCCGAACGCGGCCATCGCTTCGACCACTCGCGGCCCCTGCTGCTCCGCTTCGGCATCCACCGGCTCGCCGACGACGCCTTCCAGTGGACCGTGACCGAGCACCACGCGATCTTCGACGGCTGGAGCCTGCATTCCACGCTCTCGGAGATCTCGGAGGTCTACCAGCGGCTGCTCGCGGGAGAGGACCCGGTCCTCGTGCCGCTGCGGTCGTCCTACCGGGACTTCATCGCGGCCGAGCGTGCGGTGCTGCCGTCCGAGGACAGCGAGAACTACTGGCTGGAGCGGCTGTCCGACCGGCCCGACTGCCGGCTGCCGCGGTGGCCCGCGGATCGTCCGGCGCTGCTCGCCGGCCAGGTGCTGGAGGACGAGTGGCGCGAGCACAACGAGGCGGAGGGGTACGGCTCGATCGAGACGCTGCTGCCCGCCGAGGTCTGTGAAGGGATCCACCACCTGGCCAGGCGCTGGGGGGTGCCGTTCAAGACGGTCGTGCTCGCGGCGCACCTGCGGGTGATCAGCCTGGCCACCGGTAGCTCCGACGTGCTGGTCGGGCTGACCGCCAACGGCCGTCTGGAAGAGGCCGATGGCGCCGAGGTCCGTGGCCTGTTCCTCAACACGGTGCCGTTCCGGCTCCGGCTGCCCGAAGGCACCTGGCAGGATCTGGTACGGGCGGTGTTCGAGAACGAGCGTGAGCTGCTGCCGCATCGCCGATACCCCCTGTCGGCGCTGCAACGCAGGCTCGGCGGCGCGCTGTTCGAAGTGAACTTCGTCTACAACCACTTCCACGTGCTGGGGAAGGCCTTCGGCGCGGACCGCATGCGGATCGTCGACAACAAGATCGACAGCTTCAGCACCGCTCGCGTCGAGCCCACCAACTTCCCCCTCAACGTCGGCGTGATCCGCAACCCCTACTCCTCGCGCCTCCTGCTGGCCCTCGATTACCACACCGATGTCCTCGCGCAGGATCAGGTCGCCCTGATGCGGGATTACTACCTGCGCGTCTTCGAGGCGATGGTGGCCGGCCCGGACGCGTCCTACCGGGACGTGCCGGTGCTGGGCGAGGCCGAGCTGGGGTCGCTGGAGGCGTGGAACGACACGGCGGCGGAGGTGCCGTCGGCGCTGGTGCACCAGATGGTGGAGGCGCGTGCCGCCGCGTGCCCGGATGCCGTCGCGGTGGTGTCCGGGGGCGCGTCGGTGACATATGCGGAGCTGAACGCCCTGGCCAATCACCTGGCTCGTCACCTGCGTGACGCGGGAGTCGGCCCGGATGTGTGCGTGGGCATGTGCGTACGGCGTTCGGTGGAGATGGTCGTCGCGTTGCTGGCCATCGCGAAGGCGGGCGGGGTGTACGTCCCGCTGGACGCCGACTTCCCGGCCGAGCGCCTGCACTACATGCTCACCGCGGTCAACGCCTCGTTGGTGCTGACGGCGGGCGAGACCACCGGCCGTATCCCCGACGGCCCGTGGCGGTGCGTGGACGTGGGCGCCATCGCTCCGGCGGAGGATGACACGTATGCCGAGAACCTGCCGAACCTGGCACGGCCGGACAACGGCTGTTATGTGATCTTCACGTCGGGGTCCACCGGCCGTCCCAAGGGCGTGGTGACCCTGCACCGCAACGTCACCGAGCTGCTGCATGGCGGTGAGTTCCTGCGGCTCACCCAGGACGACACCCTGTTGCAGCTGGCTCCGTTGCCGTTCGACAACTCCACGTTCGAGGTGTGGGCGCCGTTGGTGGCGGGGGCGCGGCTGGTGATGGCGCCGCCGGTGTCCTACACCCCGGCCGACATCGCCGCGTGGGTGGACGAGCACCGGGTGAGTGTGCTGCACGTGACGGCGTCGCTGTTCGCGCTGCTGGTGGATCACGAACCGCAGCTGTTCGACCGGCTGCGGCGGTTCCTGACCGGCAGCGAGACCGTCTCCCCCCGGCACGCCGCCCACATCCTGGAACGCTGCCCGGACCTGGAACTGGTCAACTGCTGGGGACCGACCGAGACCACCACCTTCTCGGTCTGCGGTGTGTACACGCGTGACAATCTGCCTGCCGGTGCGTTGCCGCTGGGCAACCCGCTGGTCAACACGCAGGTGTGGGTGCTGGACGAGAGCGGGCGTCTGGTCCCGGCCGGGACTCCCGGTGAGTTGTACGTGTCGGGTCCGTGCCTGGCGCGAGGGTATCTGAACGATCCGGCCACGACGGGTGGGCGGTTCCTGCCGCATCCATCTCAGCCCGGCGTCCGCCTGTATCGGACGGGAGACCGCGGCATGTGGTCGGTGGACGGCCGGGTGGAGTTCCTCGGCCGGGTCGACCACATGGTCAAGATCCGCGGCTACCGGGTCGAACTCGGCGAGGTCGAGGCCGCGCTGCGTGCTCATCCGCTGGTGCGCGAGTGTGTCGTCGTCGCCCGCACGGGCGACTCCGCGCATGCCGATCTGGTGGCCTATGCGGTGCCCGACGGTGAGGGTGTGTCGCCCGGAGTGCTGCGGACGTGGCTGGCCGAGCGGTTACCGCAGTACATGGTGCCGCGATGGTTCGTCCTGCTGGACGCGCTGCCGCTGACGCCGCGCGCCAAGGTGGACCGCGCCGCGCTGCCCGCCCCGCAGGCCCAGCTCCCCTCGTCGGCGGACGTGGTCCCGCCGCTGCCGGGCGTGGAGGAACAACTGGCCCGTATCTGGTGCCACGTTCTCGGCGTGGACCAGGTGGGCCGCCACGACGACTTCTTCGACCTGGGCGGCGACTCCATCCGCAGCATCCAGGTGCTCGGCCAGGCCCGCGACGCCGGGCTGGCCTTCACCCTTCAGGATCAGCACCGCCACCCCACCCTCGCCGAGCTGGCCGGCGTGGTGCGGCACGCCGGCGACGAGGACCGGCGACCGGCCCGCGAGCCGTTCTCGTTGCTGCCTGCCGAGGAGCGGGAGCGGTTGCCCGAGGGCCTGGTGGACGCCTACCCGATGGCCGAGCTCCAGGTCGGCATGGTCTACGAGATGGAGCTCGACCCCGAGCGCCGTCCCTACCACAACGTGCACACCCTCCGGATCGCCGGATCCTTCGACGCCGAACGGTTCCAGGACGCGGTGGCCCGGGTGGTGGACCGGCATCCGATCCTGCGTACCTCGTTCGACCTGGGCGGTTACAGCGAGCCCATGCAACTGGTGCATCCCACTGCCGAGATCCCGCTCACGGTCGTGGACCTGCGCGACGCCGATGCCCAGAAGCAGCAGACGGCGCTGGCGGAGTACGTCCGGTATGAGCACCAGAACACCTTCGACCTGGCGAGGGCGCCGCTGTGCCGGATGGCCGTTCACATCGTCGGCGGCGACGCCTTCCAGTGGACGGTGACCGAGCACCACGCGATCTTCGACGGCTGGAGCCTGGCCTCCACACTTACGGAGATCAACGCCCTGTACCGCGCGTTGCTGACGGGCGAGGACCCGGCCGTGGAGCCGTTGCGGTCCACGTACGGCGACTACATCGCCGCCGAGCGGGCCGCGCTGCACTCCGAGGACAGCCGGCGGTTCTGGCTGGAACAGCTCGCCGACCGGCCGGACAACCGGCTGCCGCGCCGGCCCGCCCGGACATCGCTTCCGCGGATCGGCGAACGCCTCGAAGGCGAGCGACACGAACACGACCAGGACAGCGGGTACGGCGCCCTGACGAGCGTGACTCGGCAGGAGCTGGTGACAGGGCTGGAAGGGCTCGCCCAGCGATGGGGGGTGCCGTTCAAGGCGGTCGTGCTCGCGGCGCACCTGCGGGTGATGAGCGTGGTCACCGGTGATTCCGATGTGCTGGTGGGGCTGACCGCCAACGGCCGTCTGGAGGAGGCCGACGGTACGGAGGTCCGTGGTCTGTTCCTGAATTCGGTGCCGTTGCGGCTCCGGCTGCCCGAGGGCACCTGGCGGGATCTGGCGCGCGCGGTGTTCGAGGCCGAGCGTGAACTGCTGCCGCATCGGCGGTATCCGTTGTCGGCGCTGCAGCGCGAACTCGGTGGCGGCGCGCTGTTCGAGGTCAACTTCGTCTACAACCACTTCCGCCAGTTGGGCGGGCCGGCCGAAGACGGAACGCTGACCGTCGCCGACCCCGGCGCCGACCTGCCTGGCGTGGCGCGGACCCACTTCCCCCTGGTGGTGGCCGTCAGCCGTGAGCCGGGCGCCGATGGCCTGCGCCTGGAACTGGAGTACGACGCCAGGGCGCTGGACCAGGACCAGATCGCCGTGCTGCGGGATTACCACCTGCGCGTCTTCGAGGCGATGGTGGCCGATCCGGACGCGGCCTACCTGGACGTTTCCGTGCTGGGCGAGGTCGAGCGTGGGTTGCTGGCGTCGTGGAACGACACGGCCGCGCAGGTGCCGCCGGTGCCGGTGCACCAGATGGTGCAGGCGCGGGCCACGGCACGTCC
>NZ_BAAAZR010000037.1:0-652 GCF_039537005.1 Sphaerisporangium flaviroseum
CTCAAACAACGCATCCACACCCGCACCGGCCCACCCACCCCCGACGACCTCGACGAACTGCTGGCCCAGGTCTGGAAGGACCCGGCGTTCCTCCTCGCCCATCCCCTGACGATCGCGGCGTTCGGCCGTGAGTGCAGCCGTCGCGGGATCTACCCCCAGAGCACCAACATCGGCGGGCACGCCATCCCCTCGTGGCGCGGCGTTCCGCTGCTGCCCTGCAACAAGATCCCTGTCACCGAGACGCGCACCAGCTCGATCCTGGTCATGCGCACCGGGGAGGAGAGCCAGGGCGTCATCGGCCTGCACCAGACCGGCATCCCCGACGAGTACGAACCCGGGCTGTCGGTCCGCTTCATGGGCATCAACGACCAGGCCGTCATCAGCTACCTCGTCAGCGCCTACTACTCCGCGGCCATCCTGGTCCCCGACGCCCTCGGCGTCCTCGAACACGTCGAGATCGGCCACTGACCAGCGGCGCAGGAAGCGACGCGACCACATCCGTTCGGTGACACAGGGATTGGCGGTGGGTTGTGACCGACACAACCGGCACGAGCACAGGCACACAGAACGGCCGGGCCCAGAGCACGACCACGGACAACGGCCGGGTTCAGCAGAGCCTGGCCACGGCGGCGGCCCGCAATCTGGCCACGAC
>NZ_BAAAZR010000038.1:0-213990 GCF_039537005.1 Sphaerisporangium flaviroseum
GTCCATCAGCCTCGACTTTTCTGTCCGCTGATCAGGAGTTTCTCGTGGCCGCTTACACACCCGTCACCCGCTGCGGCAGGCTACTTGCCTCGGCGGAGGCGCCAGCCGCGGTTTACCCGTTCGATGTATCCCGCTGCGGCGAGGGCTCCGAGGGAGCTCAGTGTGGTCATCAGATCGACGCCCGCCGCCACGGCGATCGTCGCGGGGCCGGCCCCGGTCCGTGCAGGCACGGCTTCCAGGACGCTCCGGGTCTCGTCGTCGAGCGCGTCCCGAGGCAGGACCGGTCCTCTGGGTTCCGGCGCGAGATCGTCACCCATCGCACCGACCAGCTCGACCACTTCCCGAACCGTGGTGACGCATACGGCTTCCGCCCGCCGGATCAGCCGGTGGCACCCTGCGGAGTTCTCGGATGTCACCGGTCCAGGCACAACCGCCAGGTGACGTCTGAGGGCAACGGCATGACCTGCGGTATTGAGCGCTCCGCTGCGCAGCGCGGCCTCCACCACAACGGTGCCACGCGCCAGCGCGGCGATCACACGGTTACGAACGAGAAAGCGCAGCCGGGTAGGCCGGACGCCGAGAGGGCATTCACTGACCACCACGCCCCGGGCCCGGATCGCGGCGAAGAGGTCCTGGTTGGCGGCGGGATAGGCGATGTCGGTGCCACATGCGAGCACCGCGACCGTTTGAGCGTGACCCGCGAGAGCCCCTCGATGAGCCGCCGCATCCACGCCGTACGCACCACCCGATATGACCGTCCAGCCGGCCTCGCTCAAGCCGACACCGAACTCAGCGGCGACGTGGATGCCATACGGGGTCGCCGCTCTGGACCCCACCACGGCCACGGAGCGCAGGCAGGAGAAGCGAAGATCGGCGTCCCCATGGACCCAGAGCCCCAGGGGACGTTCGGGTCCAAGATCGTCGAGCTGGGTGGGCCATTCGAGGTCACCGGGCACGATCAGGCGGGCGCCCAGTTGCTCTCCTTCGGTGAGATCCGCGACCGGATCCGCTGCCTGCAACCGTGCTCGCCACGCGTTAAGGATGCGATCGAGGTCGGGCGGGCGCTTCTTGTCGGCTGATAGCTCCTCGACGAAACCCGGGTCGAGGCTGCCCCGGCTCACCTGGCCGAGCGCATCTTCGGGGCCATACGCCGCGACAAGCCTGCCCATGACGCCGTCTCCGGCGTCCGCGACCCGCATCAACGTGACCCTGGCCCGTCGCGCGGCATCCCACCGAAGACCGCCCAAGACCACGCTCCTCTCCGAATCGCCCCCATATGCTTGGCCGGCTCCGCCGGTGACGTCGATGGGGTTGCTGGTCTGAGGGGTGACCACGTCGGCGATGGCGCTGTCGACGGAGGGCGGAGTGTTGTTCATTCGGCACCTAGCCATAGGCCGAGGGCGGTGTTGGTCTCCGTCACTTCGGGTGCGTCCTTGCCTATGAGATCGGCGAGTGTCCAGGAGACCCGTATGACGCGGTCGAGCCCGCGGGCGCTCAGCTCTCCTGTGTCCAGGCAGCGGTAGAGAGGGGACATCGCGGACGGACACAGCCGGAACTCGCCGTGCAGCACCGCGGTCGGGATCTCGGCGTTGCACCTCCACGGCCTGCCCACGAGACGTTTGAGCGTGCGCTCGCGTGCCAGGGACACGCGCTCGGCCACGACGGCGCTCGGCTCGATGAACTGCCGGTCCGACAGCAACTCACGCCGGGTGGAGCGGGCAAGCCGCACCTTGACGTCGATGCGGTCGACCAGCGGACCGGAAAGGCGAGCGAGATAGCGTCGCCGCTGGTGAGGCGTGCACTGGCACGGACTCTCTGGAGTGGACGGCTGCGCACAGGGGCAGGGGTTGGCGGCGAGGACGAGCATGAATCTGGCGGGGAAGGACACCGTGCCCGCCGCCCGCGCAACCGTGACCTGGCCCGACTCGAGCGGTTGCCGGAGAGAGTCGAGGACCCGGGCGGGGAACTCGGGTGCCTCGTCGAGAAACAGCACACCTCTGTGAGCGAGGGAGACCGCGCCCGGCCGGATCACCCCGCTTCCTCCGCCCACGATGGCCGCGATGGTCGCGGTGTGGTGTGGTGCCATGAACGGCGGGTGCGTCAGCAATGGACGCCCCGGAGGCAAGGTGCCGGCGACCGAGTGGATGGCCGTGACCTCGAGTGCCTGGTCGCGGTCGAGCGGTGGCAGCAGAGTGGGCAGCCGCTCGGCGAGCATGGTCTTCCCCGTGCCGGGCTGCCCCATCATCCACAGGTTGTGGCCACCCGCGGCGCACACTTCGAGAGCGCGGCGGGCCATGGCCTGACCTGCGACATCGGCCAGATCGGGCGGGGACCCCGCATGCCCGCCCGGCTCGGACGATGACGGCTCGGTCACCTCAGAGAGAGTGGGCATGTGGGCGTCGTCACCGCTTCGCAGCCACTCGACCAACTCGGCGAGCGTGAGAACGGGCACTACCGCCACGCCCGGGACCAGGCCGGCCTCGGCCGCGTTCGCCACGGGGACGACCACGGATCGGGCTCCGGCCTCCACCGCCGCCACCACGGCCGGGAGGACACCACGCACGGGTTTGACGGTGCCGTCGAGACCGAGCTCCCCGAGAAAGAAGGGTAGCGAGATCCGCTGCCTTGGGACCAGACCGGCCGCTCCGAGTAAGGCGATCGCGATGGCGAGATCGAACAGGCTTCCACGCTTGGGCAGGCTGGCGGGGAACAGGCTGACAGTGACCCGGGCGTCGGGCCAGGCGTACCGGCTGTTGATGATCGCGGAGCGGACGCGATCACGAGCCTCGCTCAGGGCCGTGTCGAGCATGCCGATCAGGTTGACTCCCGCGATGCCGTGGCCCACGTCGGCCTCGACCTCGACGACGTGACCACTCACTCCGACCAGGGCCACGCACCGCGTACGGGCGACGGCCATCTAGGACACCCCCCGGTCGTGCCGGATGGAGAACTCTCCGGCGAACCGCTCCAGCGCGACCACGTCGATGCGGATGGAGGTGAACCATTCGGACTGGCCACTGAGCCACTTGGCCGCCAGCGTGCGAAGCCTGGCGACCTTCGCCTGCGTCACGGCCTCGAACGCGGTGCCGTGGCTGCGCCCGGAGCGGGTCTTGACCTCCACCACCACGAGGACGGGCCCGTCACGAGCCAGAATGTCGATCTCGCCCTCGGAGCACCACCAGTTGCGCTCCAGGATCTGCAAACCTGCTGCACGCAGGTAGTCGACGGCGAGTTGCTCGCCGTGCTTTCCCAGCTCATGCGTTGCGGCCATGGGACCACCTCCGGTCCCGACCTTCACGCACGATGTCCACGCGCCATGAGCCAGAACAGCACTCTGTGGATAACCAGACGCGGGGGACCGGCCTGGGGACGCACCTGGCGGGCTGGCGCCCGGTGGTCAAAGCCGCCCATACCCGTCCAGCCAGCCGGTGTATGGAGATCGGGAGCGCTAGGAATGTGGCCCGTCACCCGATAAGCGGCATCGGTCCGTATGGCCGCAGGCTGTGGACAAGCGTGCAGGGGTCGCGGGCGGGCATCTAGGCCGTACGACAGAGCAGGGACCCGTGGAGGACACGGGCTGGAGCCGCCAACGTGCAGGCGGCGCCGGGGCAGAACGTTCTTGAACACCGCCCGCCAGGCTGAAGCTGCCGCCGTCCCCCGGGAAGCAAACGTCCCTGAACACCGCCCGCCAAGGTGAAGCCGCCGCCCTACCCGCGAACCAGAACCACCCTCAACACCACCCGCCAAGGTGAAGCCGCCGCCCTACCCGCGAACCAGAACCACCCTCAACACCACCCGCCAAGGTGAAGCCGCCGCCCTACCCGCGAACCACAACGACCCTCAACACCGCCCGCCAGGCTGAAGCCGCCGCCCTGCCTCGCGGACGCGCGGGGACGGCCGTAACTGAACACCACCAAGCTCGCCACGCTGACGGCGAAGGTCTCGCTCTTGGTCTAGCGCCTTGATCACTCAGGCGCCCGCGCCTCAGGCGGCGTTGCCGCCGTCGACGTTGATGGTGGCTCCGGTGATGTAGGCGCGGTCCGCAGCGTCGATCCGTACGGCGAGTGCGCTGCCACCCGCCTCCTGGATCGACTTCACTACCAGCTCGGCTAGGTCGGCCGAGGAGTTGTAGGTGATCGCGACCACGGCACCGGCTGCCGCCAGCCGAGGTGCTGCTCACCAACCGTGCCAGGCGTGGGGCCTCACCTGCTCGACCGTGCCGGACGTGACGCCTCGCCCGCTCGACCGCCGGACGTGGGGTCGCCTCCTGCTCGACGTCCCGGGCGTTGGGCCTCTCCTGCACGATCGTGCCGAGCGTGGAGACCTCGCCTGTCTGACCGTTCCGAGCGTGGACGCCTCGCCTGTACGGACCGTGTGATGGACCGTGCCGCTCCCTCGCAGTCGGCGTGGCGTGGGTGCGAGGGAGGCGCCGTGGCAAAGGTCTCTGGCTGGTGGTTTCGCTGGTCAGACGGCCTCTCGGGCCTGCTTCATGTAGGCCACCAAGCCCGTCATCTGCTCGGCCGGCCACGGCAGGCGCTGGCTGATCTGCGCGCTGTTCTCCTCCCACATCCTCTGGACGACGCTCTTGGTCTCCTCGCCGACGTGGAACATGTTCCCCACCGCATCCCAGCGCCGGACGAGGTCCTGAACCTGCGGATCTTCGACGGGCGTGCCGGCCCGCATGTGCTGAAGCCCTTCCTCGACGAGTCCGGCCCACTGGGTCTTGGCCGCCTCGATCGCTTCGGGACCGAGTTGGGCCCTGCGGTCGGCCAGTTGCTCTCGTTGCTCCGGCGTGAAATAGGTCTCGAACACCGAGATCATCTCCAAGGTCGTCATGAACTGGTCCGGATCGGGCATCGACGAGTCATCGATGCTGCTGAGCAGCCCGAGGATCTGGCTCTGGAGTTGTTCGATCCGCGCGGCGTGCTCCCCCAGCTTGCGCAGTTGGGTGGTGAGGAGATGGCGCATCGATACGAGGTCGTCCGCCGAGGTGGCGAGCACGCCTGAGATCTCCTCCAGGGACAGGCCGAGCGTGCGCAGGGCCCGTACGCGGTACAGCCTCCGGAGGTCGTGCTCGGTGTAGCGGCGGTGACCCGATGCGGTGCGCTCGCTCGCGGTCAGCAGGCCGATCTCGTCGTAGTGATGCAACGTACGCACGGTCACCCCACTGGCCTGCGCCAGTTCCCCGATGCTCCACCTATGTCCGATGTCGCCTGTCCCGATCACGCTGACCACGTTAGGACCTGACGTAGCGGGAGGTTCAAGAGCCCATTTCCCTGGATGTTTGGGCTTTGACGGGGGTAGAGGCCGGTACTGGTGTCTGACGCGTCATGATCTGGCCGCTGATCAGGGAGTGAGTTGAGCTGATCAGGGAGTGAGTTGATACGTGCGGCGCGGTTCTCACCGGGGCCGCCAGGCTCCCTTGGAAGGACTGCCCGAGCCGAAGGCGAAGACCGAGACCAAGGCGAGGACCGAGACCAAGGCGAGGACCGAGATAAGGCGAGGACCGAGATAAGGCGAGGACCGAGACCAAGGCGGCCCGCCGCACTTACCCCACAAGCTCTACAAGTGCGGTGTCCACTCGGTTCACAGGGCCGGGCGCCGTATGGGCGGCACCGGCCTCGCCTTACCACGCCTCGCCGTACCGGCGCCGGAGCAGGTTCCGGCGGCCTGAGCCGAGAATGCGCGCGGGGGTGGGGTTAGCCGCGTGGTGGCGGGAGTTAGCCGCGGGAGTTAGTCGCGCGGTGGCGGGAGTTAGCTGGAGAAGCCTTCCTTGGGCATTTCCAGGTCGGGTTTGGCGAGCTCTTCCACGTTGACGTCCTTGAACGTGACAACTCGGACGTTCTTGACGAACCTCGCAGGGCGGTACATGTCCCACACCCACGCGTCCTGCATCTTGACGTCGAAGAAGACATCGCCGTTCTCGGCCGTTCGCACGTCGAGATCGACGGAGTTGGTCAGATAGAAGCGCCGCTCGGTCTCGACGACATAGGTGAACAGGCCGACCACATCGCGGTACTCCCGGTAGAGCTGCAACTCCATCTCGGTCTCGTATTTCTCGAGATCCTCTGCGCTCATCCCGGTCCTCCACTTCCCTTCTTGCCCCGGCGCGGCCAATCAGGCGACACCGGCCCCCACTCCATTCTCGCCTATCTCCGGGCCCGCTCCTGACCGCATCACCGAGTTCACTGTCACAAAGGAGAACCGATGATGCGGACTGGGCCCATGAGACGCGAGTGCTCGCCGATGGGCGGCCGTGACGTACCCCTTGTGCTCGGCGAAGCCGTACTGGGGATACTGGTCGTCCAACGAGGTCATCATGCGGTCCCTGGTCACCTTGGCGACGATGGACGCCGCCGCCATACATGCCGAGACCTGGTCACCCTTCCACACGGCCAGCGAAGGCGCGGGCAGACCGGGCACCGGGAACCCGTCGATCAGAACGTACCCGAGATCGCACCCGAGACCGGCGACGGCCCGCCGCATCCCTGAGATGTTGCATTTCTGCAGGCCACGGGTGTCGATCTCCTCCGGTGGGATCACCACCACGCTCACCGCTCGAGCGGTCGCGTGGATGCGCTCGTACAGCACCTCACGACGGCTCGCGGTCAGCAGCTTGGAGTCGGCCAGGCCCTCTATCTCGGTGCGCAGGACGACGGCCGCGACCACCAGGGGACCGGCGCAGGCTCCCCGGCCCGCCTCGTCCACTCCGGCGACCGGGGACAGGCCACGGCGCGCGAGCGCTCGCTCGTACCCGTAGAGTCCCGAATCGCGCCGTACGATGCTCGGGCGCGGGCGGAAAAGAACCGTCATGAGGCAGGCGGCTCGGCGCCCCGCCGCGAGGGAACGGATCCACGGGAGAGTCGAGCCCTCTGGCCGATCAACGGCGATGCGAGCGCGACCATGGGCCCAGCCTACGCCCCAATCGAGCGGAGGGATACGCTATCGCACCTTTGAGAAGGTCTCCGGAACCGGCAGAGTGCCGACGCGCGACAGCGGCCAATAGAGGGCGAACGCCCGTCCGATCACGTCATCGGTGGAGATCGTGCCCTGGAACCTGTTGTCCATGAAGGCGCGGGAGTCCTCGGAGGCCGCGCGGTGGTCGCCCATCAGCCACAGCCGCCCCTTCGGCACGGTGACGTCGAACTTGTGCTGGGAGGGGAAGTCGTCCGGGTGGAGGTAGGCCTCCTCGTCGATCGGCACGCCGTTGACCGTGACCCGCTTCTTGGCGTCGCAGCACTTCACATGGTCACCGCCGATGCCGATGACTCGCTTGATCGTGGTGGTGTCGTCCCAGCCCTTGAATACCACGACCTCGCCGCGCCCGAGATCGCCGGTGAGCCGGTTCACGATCACCCTGTCGTTGATCAGCAGGGTTCTCTCCATGGACTCGGACGGGATGTAGAAGGAGTCGAGCACGAACAGGTGCACCAGCACCACGGCGACCACTCCGGTCGAGACCAGGAGGATCGACTCCCACCACGCGGACTTCTTCCCCTTGCCGGACGGACCGGCCGGATCGGCCGGATCGGCCGGATCGGCGGCACCGTCCGCACCGGACGGACTCGCAGCGGGGCCGGCACCGGGTGCGGAGTCCGGGTCCACGGTCTCCCGGTCGCCGGTGGCTTCCGGACCCTTGAGGGCCGGCGCCTCGGCGGCGTCCAGGTCTCTGGGTTCCGGCTTGTCCTCTGTGACGCTCATCGGAATGTCGGGGCGTCCCTGGCAGGTGCCCGGGGGAGATAGGCCCCTGTCTCCTTCGTCTTTCGGGGGCGGCTGTCGACGGCCGGCCTGCCGCGAGCCGACGGCCGGACCGATATCAGGGGATCTCACGGACACGCTGAGAGGCGCCAGGAGCACGGCCGGCGGCCGGGGTCAGGAGGTGGGACTACCACCCGGTCTGGAGCGCAGGCGGCGGCGCAGGGCCATCAGGGGAAACGCTCCGGCGAAGCCGAGCAGCAGCGGCGAGGCCGCCTCGCCGACCGTGGCGATGCTCTTCAGCGTGGCCTGGTTGAAGGTGTCCGGGATCGACAGCGTCGTCGCCCGGGAGAACGGCCACACGACGACGAAGGCCCGGCCGACGACCTTGTCCTTGGGAATCGCGCCCCCACCGGGGTCACCCTGGTGCGAACGGGAGTCGAGAGAGACGGAGCGGTGGTCGCCCATCACCCACAGGCGGTCCTTCTCGACCTTGATCTCGAAGAACTTCTGGGAGGGCTGGTCGTCGGGGTAGAGGTAGTCCTTCTCGTCGAGGGGCACGCCGTTCACGGTGACACGCCCCTTGGCGTCACAGCACTTCACCGTGTCGCCGGGCACGCCGATGACGCGCTTGATGTAGTCCTTCTCGCCGGGGACCACGCCGAAGGCCGTGCCGACCCAGCGGAAGAAGCCCGCCACGGGATTGGACGGCTCGGGGACCTCTACCTCGCTGGCCCAGGAGTCGACACCGGAGAACACCACGATGTCGCCGCGCTCGATGTCACGCGTGTGGTAGACGAGCTTGTTGACCAGCACCCTGTCGTTGACCAGCAGGGTGTTCTCCATGGACTCCGACGGGATGTAGAACGCCTGGATCACGAAGCTCTTGATGATGAGCGCCAAGACCAGGGCGACCACCACCAAGACAGGTAGCTCGCGCCAGAAGGAGCCTTTCTTTTCCTTGCCGTCCTTGGTTGTCGGCTTGGTGTCTTCCGCGACCACGTCTACCTCGTCCTCGACGGGGCGGCGCGGCCCGCCGGCCCCCTGGCCATCGCTAGTCATCGCTGTCGAGCCTAAATGATGCTTGCTCTACGGCGGGTCGCCGACTCGGCATCGCTTCCAAAGAAAGTCGGCGACCTGGCCGGCCATCACGTTCCAGCGAAATGGCCCGCATCCCTGACGGGTGCGGGCCACCGTGGTGCGGGCCTACTTGCCGGTGGGCAGAGCGTCGCGCTTCTCGCGGATGCGGGCCGCCTTGCCGCGCAGGTCACGCATGTAGTACAGCTTCGCCCTGCGGACGTCACCGCGGGTCACGACCTCGATCTTCTCGATGACCGGGCTGTGCACCGGGAACGTGCGCTCGACGCCGACGCCGTAGCTCACCTTGCGGACGGTGAACGTCTCACGGGCGCCGCCGCCCTGGCGGCGCAGCACGAATCCCTTGAAGACCTGGATACGGGACCGGTTGCCTTCAACGACGCGGACATGGACCTCGAGCGTGTCGCCCGGGCGAAAGCTCGGGACGTCACTGCGAACGGAGGCCTTCTCAAGCTCCTGGATCAGCGTGTGCATGACAGCGGTTCCTCATTTGAAGCGAGCACTCGGAGGTCCGCCCGGCCATGCCTGGGGCACGGCGACGAGGAAGACACGAGCACTGGGCTGAATACGTCTCGGATGCCGGGCCAGTCTGCCCGGGCCGGCCGCGCCAATCGCAGGGCAATTGGCAGCAGCGATTCAGTTTGCCATATCTTCTGGCCCGAAGCGAAACGAAGCCTCGCCGAGGACCTCACGATCACGCTTGTCAAGGCCCTCGGGGCCGAGTCGCGCGACCAGCTCGGGCCTCTTGGCGAGCGTACGTCGCAGCGCCTCGTCGCGGCGCCAGCGGGCGATGGCCCCATGGTTGCCGGAGAGCAGGATCGGTGGCACCTGGTGGCCGCGCCACACGGGCGGCTTGGTGTACACGGGGCCTTCCAGCAGGCCGGCCATGGCCCCGGGGGCGAACGAGTCGTCGGTCACCGAGCCGGCGTTGCCGAGGACCCCGGGCAGCAGGCGGGCGACGGCCTCGACGATGACCAGCACCGCCGCCTCTCCCCCGGCCAGCACGTAGTCGCCGATGCTGACCTCGTCGACGCGCAGGCGGGACTCGTACTCGGCCATGACGCGGGCGTCGATGCCCTCGTAGCGGGCGGGCGCGAAGAGTAGCCACGGCTCCTTGGCGTACTCCAGGGCCACTTCCTGGGTGAACGGCCGCCCGCTCGGCGTCGGCACGATCAGCCGCGGCGGGGGGCCGCCGGAGCCGGCGACGGCGTCGATGGCCTCGCTCCACGGCTCGGGCTTCATCACCATGCCGGGCCCGCCCCCGTACGGCGTGTCGTCCACCGTGCGGTGCACGTCGTGGGTCCAGTCGCGGAGCTGGTGCAGGCGGATGTCGAGCAGGCCCTTGTGCCGCGCCTTGCCGATCAGCGAGACGTCGAGCGGGGCGAAGTACTCGGGGAAGATCGAGATGATGTCGACGCGCATGCTCACCGCCGGCACGCTCCTGCCTGTCGCTCCATGATCAGGCCTCTTCCTCCGGGTCGAGCAGGCCGGGCGGGGCGTCCACGACGACGCGCCCGCCGGCCAGGTCGACCTCGGGCACCAGTGCCTTCACGAACGGGACGAGGACCTCGTCGTTCTCCCGCCGGATGACCAGGAGATCCTGGCCGTGGTGGAGGACGTCGACGATCTCGCCGACGGCGCGGTCATCGGTCGTCACGACGGACAGCCCGATGAGCTGGTGGTCGTGGAACTCGTCGGGATCGGCGGGCGGGGGGACGTCGCCGGAGTCGATCACGAGCATGGTGTCGCGGAGCGCCTCGGCGTCCTCGCGGCTGCCGACGCCTTCGAAGCGCAGCAGCAGGATGGTCTTGTGCCAGCGCATGCCCTCGACCAGGAGCGGGCCCGCGCCCGCCGGGTCGGTGTCGAGCGAGGTGCCGGGGGCGAAGCGCAGGTCCGGATCGTCGGTGCGTACTTCGACCGTCACCTCGCCACGGATGCCGTGGGGGCGGCCGATGCGGCCGACGACTAGCTGCACGTCGCTGCTCCTTCGAAGAGTTGGATGCCCACGTCCGCAGACGCCGGGCCACCCTGCCGATGTGGGCGAACCCGGCTCCGCGGACGTGCTGGCCCGCGAACCGCGACAGGGGACCGCCCGTCGCCGGGGGTCCCCTGTCCAGAGGTTGCGGCCTCTGTGGTCTCGCTACCGGGCTTCGTTCAGGTCGAGCAGGTCGACCCGTACGTACTTGCCGTCGGCGAGGGCGTTCATGACGGTGCGAAGCGCCTTCGCCGTGCGGCCACCGCGGCCGATGACCTTACCGAGGTCCTCGGGATGGACCCGAACCTCGAGGACGCGCCCGCTGCGGATGCGGCGGGCACGAACCAGAACGTCGTCGGGATGCTCGACGATGCCCTTGACCAGATGCTCGAGGGCTTCCTCAAGCACCTCAGGCCTCGCCTTCCGGCTTCTCCTCCACGGCGACCGGCTCGGCCGGGGTCGCGGGGGTCTCGTCAGCCTTCACGGTCTTGCGGGGCTTGCGCTGCGTGGTGGCGTTGCTGCTGCCGGTGTCACCGGACAGCGACTCCTTGGCGGCGGCCTCGTAGATCGCGTGACGGTCGGGCTTGGGCTCGGCGACCAGAAGCGCCGGCGGAGCCGGCTCGCCCTTGAACTTCTGCCAGTCACCGGTCAGCTTGAACAGCTTCATGACCGGGTCGGTCGGCTGCGCGCCGACACCCAGCCAGTACTGCGCCCGCTCGGAGTTCACCTGGATGAACGACGGGTTCTCCTTGGGGTGGTAGAGGCCGATCTCTTCGATCGCACGGCCGTCACGCTTGGTGCGGCTGTCGGCTACCACGATGCGGTACTGCGGGTTGCGGATCATGCCGAGCCGCTTGAGCTTGATCTTGACTGCCACGGGTGTGGTCTCTCCTGGACTTTCGAGCGTGGGTGAGCGGGCGTCTCGCCGAGTGGGGCACGACGGGATGACCGCCCAAGGGACAAGCGTGACTCGCGGGGGTGAGAGGGCACCCACGGTCACGGTGTTCCAACATGTCATTCTGCCAGACGATCCGGCATCTGTCCGAATCGGCGCCCGATCGGCGCCTCATCGAGCCGCGATGACGGCTACTTCTGGCCGGGCAGCCGGAGCTTGGAGGGGTCGAAACCCGGCGGGAGCTCGAAGCCGGGAGGAAGCTGCCCGCCCAGCCCGCCGAGACCGCCGAGACCCGGAGGAAGCTGCGGCGCGTCGGACCCGTCGCCGGCCGCTCCCGCCTTGCCGAGCGCGGCCTTCCGGGGGTCGCCGCTGACCCTGCGGCCCTTCTTGGACTTCTTCTGCGCGGCCTTGCCGCCCTTGCGGCCTCCGGGCATCCCGGGGATGCCCATGCCGCCCGCCACCTGCTTCATCATCTTCTGCGCGTCGAAGAAGCGGACGACGAGGTTGTTGACCTCGGTCACGGTGACGCCGGAGCCGCGCGCGATGCGAGCACGCCGGGAGCCGTTGATGATCTTCGGTTCCTGGCGCTCGCCCGGGGTCATCGAGCGGATGATCGCCGCGACCCGGTCGAGGTCGCGCTCGTCGACCTGGTTGAGCTGCTCGCGCATCTGCCCCATGCCCGGCATCATCCCAAGCAGGTTCTTGAGCGGGCCCATCTTGCGGACCATCATCATCTGCTCGAGGAAGTCGTCGAGGGTGAAGCCTTCGCCCGAGGTGAGCTTGCCCGCCATCTTGGCGGCGTCCGCCTCGTCGAACGTGCGCTGGGCCTGCTCGATCAGGGTGAGGATGTCACCCATGTCGAGGATGCGGGACGCCATGCGGTCGGGGTGGAAGGCGTCGAAGTCCTCGAGCTTCTCACCCGTGGAGGCGAACATGATCGGGCGGCCGGTGATGTGGCGCACCGAGAGCGCGGCGCCGCCGCGGGCGTCGCCGTCGAGCTTGGTGAGGACGACGCCGTCGAAGCCGACGCCCTCCATGAACGCCTGGGCGGTCGTGACGGCGTCCTGGCCGATCATGGCGTCGACGACGAAGAGGACCTCGTCGGGGCTGACGGCGTCGCGGATGTCCGCGGCCTGGCGCATCAGCTCCTGGTCGATGCCGAGGCGCCCGGCGGTGTCGATGATCACGATGTCGTGCTGCTGGCGCTTGGCGTGGTCGATGGAGCCACGGGCGACCGCGACCGGGTCGCCGACGCCGTTGCCCGCCTCGGGGGCGTACACCGCGACCTGGGCCCGCTGCCCGACCACCTGGAGCTGCTGGACCGCGTTGGGCCGCTGCAGGTCGGCGGCGACCAGGACCGGGGCGTGGCCCTGCTCGCGCAGCCAGCGGGCGAGCTTGCCGGCCAGCGTGGTCTTTCCTGCGCCCTGGAGACCGGCGAGCATGATGACCGTCGGCGGGTTCTTGGCGAACCTCAGCCGGCGGGTCTCTCCGCCCAGGATCTGCACCAGCTCGTCATTGACGATCTTGACGACCTGCTGGGCGGGGTTGAGCGCCTGGGAGACCTCCGCGCCCCGGGCGCGCTCCTTGACATGGGACACGAAGTCCTTGACGACCGGGAGCGCGACGTCCGCCTCGAGAAGGGCGATGCGGATCTCTCGGCAGGTCGCGTCGATGTCGGCGTCGGACAGCCTCCCCTTCGACTTGAGGGAGGAGAAGACCGATGTCAGCCGGTCGGAAAGCGTCTCGAACACGTGATTGGCCAGCCTCTGCGCTACGGGTCGTCCGGGGATTACGTCTGCGACTCGACCTCCCAGCCTATCCGCTCCACGGGCCGGACACGCGTTTCGAGCGGCGGGCGGGGAGGTCCGGTCGCCGCTAGCCCCTCCAGCCCGGTACCGAGACCCGCATCGTCAGAGCGTGCTCGACCAGGGCGATCAGCGTGCTCTTCACCGAGTCCCGCTGCCGCGCGTCGGTCCGTACGATCGGGATGTGCGGGCCCAGGGTGAGGGCGTCGCGCACCTCTTCGTCCTGGTGCGGGTGCAGCCCGTCCCAGCCGTTGAGCCCGATGACGAACGGCAGCTTCGCCTCCTCGAAGTAGTCGACCGCCGGGAAGCTGTCGGCGAGCCGGCGGGTGTCCACCAGCACGACGGCTCCGATGGCGCCGCGGACGAGGTCGTCCCACATGAACCAGAACCGGTGCTGCCCGGGGGTGCCGAACAGGTAGAGGATCAGCTCGCTGTCCAGGGAGACCCGGCCGAAGTCCATCGCCACCGTCGTGGTGGTCTTTCTTGGAATCAGGCCCAGGTCATCGATGCCGGCGCTGGCGTCGGTCATGACCGCTTCGGTGGTGAGGGGGACGATCTCCGAGACCGCGCCCACAAAGGTCGTCTTGCCGACGCCGAACCCGCCCGCGACGACGATCTTCGTCGACGTCAACCCGCCACGGCTAGAGCCTGCGAAGTCCACTGAGAACCCTTTCGAGCAAGTTGAGATCCGGCTTCCCGGCGTCGAGCTGCGGCTGGTGCAGCTGGACCAGGCCTTCGGCGGCCATATCCGAGATGAGCACCCGGGCCACGCCGAGCGGCACCCGCAGCAGCGCGGAGATCTCGGCGACGGAACGTACCTGACGGCAGAGGGAGTTGATCGCCTGGTACTCCGGAATCAAGCCAGAAATATCTTGATATGCCGGAATAGTGGAATGGACCAGCGTCTCCATGGCCAGATGCGTCCGTGGCGCCGAGCGTCCTCCGGTGACCGTGAAGGGCCGGACCGGGGACGACGGCTCCTGCTGGTAGCGCCGTAATCCGTCCTCCCAGCCCGGACCGCCCATGGAGGTCACCGCGGTGACGACGCCTGAAGTTCGGCGCGCACGGCCGGGGTCAACACCTGACCGGCGCGCTCGACCATCAGCGTCATCTGGTACGCCACCAGACCCATGTCACAGTCGGGAGCGGCCAGCACCGCGAGGCACGAACCATCGCTGATCGACATGATCAGCAACAGGCCCCGCTGCATCTCCACCACGGTCTGGGTGACCGCTCCACCCTCGAAGACCCGGGAGGCCCCCTGCGTCAGGCTGATCAAACCCGCGGCCACCGCGGCCAGCTGGTCCGCCCGGTCCTTGGGAAAGCCCTCCGAGTAGGCCAGTGGCAGCCCGTCCGAGGAGACCACCACGGTGTGCGCCACCCCCGGCACTCCTCGGACGAAGTCAGTGATCAACCAGTTGACCCCGCGGGCGGCTTGGCTCAGCTCTCTCACTTGTCCTCCTTGTCGCCCTGAATGCGCCGCAGCTCGGCGTTGTACGCCACCTCGTCCTCGCTCAGCTCACCACGGGCGACCGCACGGCCTTGCCGGATGCCCTGCTGGAAGCTCGACAGGCGGCTGCGCGCCCGGTCAGGTGAGAGCGCCGGCATGACCGGCAGCGGTGTGGCCGCGGTCTCTGGCGTTCCGGCCGTTCCCGGCACGAGGTTCGCCTTGGGCACGCGCTTGGGCAGGCCCGCGGAGGTGGTCCCGTCGCGCACCGGCTCCTGGACGACCGCGGCCGCCTGCCATCCGGCGTCGGCGGGGATCTCCTGCCATCCGGTGGAGGCCTTCTCCTTGTCCTGTTCGGCGTCGACGCGCCGGAACCAGGCCGACTCGACGGATGCGAAGATCGGCAGGAACTCCTCCTCCTGCTCCATGGGAGAGCTGCGCACGGCTGGGAGGGGGCCGGTGACGGCGTCCAGGTCCTGGCTCTCGTAGCGGCGCGGGCGCAGGCGGACCGGCAGGTCGCCACCCTGTCCACCGGGGCCGGTCGGAGGCCCGCCCGGCCTCCCTGCGGGACCGGTGAAGAGGCTCGGACCGGTCGGCGGGCCGCCGTAGCCGCCCCCGCCTGTGGGTGGACCGCCGTACCCGGGCGAGCCCGTGGGCGGGCCGCTGTAGCCCGGACCGGTGGGCGGGCCGCCGTAGCCACCCGCAGCCGCCGCCGGAGCGCTGAAGGCATCCGAGGCCGGGCCGCCGAACCCTCCCGAACCGGTGGGCGGGCCGCCGTAGCCGCCCGCGCCGGTGGCGGGACCGCCGTAGCCGCCGCCGGTCGGCGGTCCGCCGTAGCCGCCGCCCGGACCCGTGGGGGGTCCGCCGAAACCGCCGGAGCCCGGACCGTAGTAACCGCCGGAACCCGTGACCGGGCCGCCGTAGCCGCCGCCGGTCGGCGGGCCGCCGTACGACCCCTGGCCGGGGCCGCCGAGCCCGCCGCCGGTGGTCGGGCCCATGGGTCCACCGTTGGTGGCGCCGAACGCGCCGGGCTCGGTGAACGAGCCGAAGGCGCCGGGGCCGGTCTGGAAGTCGAGGGTGCCGTTGGCCTGCGTGTTCGATGCGAACAGGCTCTGGCCCGCGGGTTGCGGCGCGCCCGACCATGCGGGTGCCCCCGCACCGGCGTACGACTGCCCGCCCGGAGCGGCGCCGGCGCCGACAGGATGCGCGGGCATGCCCATGAGCGACTCCGGCAGCAGGACCATCGCGGTCAGCCCGCCGGTGTCGTGCCGCCGAAGCTGCACGCGGATGCCGTTTCGCAGGGCGAGCCGGCCGACCACGAACAGGCCCATTCGCCGGGACACCGAGACGTCGACGACCGGCGGGTTGGCGAGCCGCCAGTTGGTCTGGGCGAGCTCCTCGTCGGTCATGCCGATGCCGGCGTCGGTGATGGAGATCATCACGCCGCCGCCGTCGATGCGGTTGCCCGACACCGTGACCCGCGTCTCGCGGGGCGAGAAGGAGATCGCGTTCTCCACGAGCTCGGCCAGCAGGTGGATGACGTCGTTGACGGCCTGGCCGACGATGGAGACACCACTGGGGACCTGCATGGCCACCCGCTCGTAGTTCTCCACCTCCGACAGTGACGCCCGGGTGACGTCCAGCAGCGGGACGGGTTGGCTCCACCGGCGCGCGGGCTCCTGCCCGGCGAGGACAAGGAGGTTCTCACTGTTGCGGCGCATGCGGGTGGCGAGGTGGTCCAGCCGGAAGAGGTCTCCCAGCCGCCCGTCGTCCTGCTCGCCCTGCTCCAGACCGTCGATCAGGGTGATCTGCCGCTCCACCAGCGTCTGCGTACGACGGGAGAGGTTCACGAACATGGCGCTGACGTTGCTTCGCAGCTGCGCCTCGTCGCTCGCCAGGCGGATGGCCTCGCGGTGGACCTCGTCGAAGGCCCGCGCCACTTCCCCGACCTCGTCGGTGGATCCCACGCCGATCGGCTGCACGTCCGGTGGACCGGTATTGCCCTCCGACTCGCGCAGCTTCTGCACCATCTCGGGCAACCGCCGGCCCGCGATCTCCAGCGCCTCACGGCGAAGCTGGCGCAGCGGGCTCACCAGGGACCGGGCCATGACGGTGGTGATGACCAGGACGAGGATCAGCAGCAGCGCCACGACGCCGATGTTGACCGCGGCCTGGCTCTGGTCGGCACGGGCCAGTTCGTCGGCGCGGTCGACGATGGAACGGCCCAGCGCCCGCTGGGCGGCCTGCATGCGGGTAAGGCCGTCGCTGGACGAGGTGAACCAGTAGTCCACGTCGTTGGGGCCGCCGCCCAGGTTCCTCAGCGTGGCGCCTTCGCTGCTCAGGGAGAGGACGCGCTCGACAAGACCGGCGGCGATGTCGATCTTCGGGCCGCTGACGGTGTCGGAGTACGCCTGGCGTTCGGCGGGCGTCGCCCTGAAGAGGAACGAGTTCAGCTCGCTCCTCTGCTGGGACCTGGCGGTGTTGAACGAGGCCAGCCCGCTCTGGTCGAACTTCCCGGAGCTCAGGGCCACGGCCAGGAGGCCTCGCTGCCTGGACGACTGCTCGGAGGCCCTGGCCAGTGACGCCAGCGCCGCGGCGCTCGCGTCCAGGGCTTCGTCCGTGCTGCCTCGTGCCGTCTCGTCGAACACGGCCAGCAGGTCGTCGATGACCAGGTCGTACTTCTGCAGGGCCGGAACGGCCGGGAGCTGTGAGTTGCCGACGACGGTCTCCCGCAGCGTGCGCAGCTCGGACAGGCGGTCCAGGACGCGGTTGAACTCCTGGCGGCCGATGTCTCCGAGAGCGGGCCGGATCGTCTCCTCGCGGTCGCGCACCCGCTGGGCGGCGGAGTCGGTGGCGTTCTGCTGGTCGCTGATGAGCAGCTTCAGCTGGTTCCCGCGACGGCCGTTGGCGACGAACCGTCCGGAGAGGTCCCGTTCGAGGTCGAGCTGGTAGACCAGGTCTCCCAGGGTCGTGACGAACTCCGCCACTGTCCGTACACGTTCATATTCGGTTGCGCTCTGAATAGAGCTCGCCACTCGGAAGCCGCCGAGCAGCACGGCCACCGTGGTGGGCACCAGGATGAGCGCGATGAGACGGGTACGTACCCGCCAGTTACGCAGCGCCTTCGACCGTGTGGATCTGTGGCCCGGGCCGGTGGGTGCACCCGGGTCCGAAGGCGGCGGTTCGGCTGCGTCCGGCTTGGTACGGCGACCGCTCTCGATTGTTGCTGTCCTCACTGGTCGCAACCTCTCGCCAGCTGGTCTGCGTTTGGGGGGAAGGCCACATGTTTGTGTGACACATGGCAAGTCAGGGGGCAATTGGAGCATAAGCCTACGAGGTCGACCAATAGCTGTGGGTATTTAGAACGGTCCAATCGATTATTAGGGGCCGCTGAATCGGTTTCAGTTGGGGCGTACGAGATCACGGTGACAGGTGGGCACCACGCAGGGTCACCATCCCGGCCAGAGCGCTGTTGTCGCGTTCCAAACGGTTATAAAACACATACGGTCGAAAATGGTAATAAAGCGGACTTTTTTACGAGTTTCATGACATAGACCGCTTATCCGTGTAAGCCCCGATCTTCCTCCGCTAGGCTTCACGCTCGCCATGCCACCATGCCCTCCCCAGGGGTTGGCAGGCCCTCTTCCCCCCACAACTAAAAAAGGACCACCTCAATGAGAAGCCTTAGGGGTCGTACCTTCATCGTCGGCGCCGTGGCCAGCTTGGCACTCACGGCATGTGGAGGCTCGAACACCACTTCGACGTCGTCCACGGGCGGCGGCAGCGGACTCGAAAAGACGGAGATCTCGGTCGCGGTCTCCGCCATCGCCGACCACTCGGCAATCTACATCGCCCAGGAGCGCGGGTTCTTCAAGGAGGAAGGGCTGACGGTCAAGCCGGAGATCACTCCGAGCACCATCGCCACCCTTCCGAAGCTGCTCAACGGCAGCCTGGACATCGCCGCCATCGCCTACTTCGGCGTCATCCACGCCCAGGAGGAGAAGACCGGCGACTTCCGCGTCGTCGCCGACGCCTACCAGGCCAAGGAGAACATCTTCGAGATCGTCGTGCCGAAGGACTCCAAGATCCAGGATGTGAAGGGCCTCGAGGGCAAGCGCGTCTCCATCGCCTCCCTCGGAAGCATCGGCCAGCTGGCCGTCGGCGCGTCCCTCAAGACCGCCGGGCTCGACCCGAACAAGAGCGTCAACTGGGTCCCCCTCCCCTTCCCCGCCGCACCGGCCGCGCTCCAGTCCGGCAGCATCGACGCGGCCTGGCTGACCGAGCCCTTCCTCACCAACGTGCAGAAGGAGAGCGGCGCCCGGGTGATCGCCGACACGATGACCGGTTCGATGGCCGACTTCCCGATCGCCGGCTGGGTGGGCACCGCGGAGTGGGCCAAGAAGTACCCGAAGACCATGGCGGCCTTCCAGCGCGCCATCCTGAAGGGCCAGCAGATCGCCTCCTCTGACCGCAAAGCGGTGGAGAAGGTGCTGCCGAACTACACCCAGATCAAGCCCGACGTGGCCGCCGTCATGAACCTCGGGACCTTCCCGACCTCGTTGAGCGCGGCGCGGATCCAGCGGGTGGCGGACCTGATGCTGGAATACGGCTTCCTCAAGGGCAAGTTCGACGTGGCTCCGCTCCTGGTCCCGCTCCCTCAATGATCAATCCTCGAGTGGTCCGCGGCGTCGTGGGCGCCGCGGGCCTTCTGGCCGTCGCGGAAGCGTTGGGACGGAGCGGCCTGGTCGATCCCGTCCTGCTGCCGCCGATCTCCACTGTGCTGGCGGCCGCGTTCCAGCTCGTCGTGAACCCCGAGTTCCTCGCCGACATAAGCGGGACGCTCACCGTGTGGGGAGGCGGGCTGCTCGTCGCCGTACTGATCGCCGCCCCCCTCGGAGTGCTGCTCGGCACCCTGCCCGCGGCCGAGCTGGCCGTGCGGCCCCTAATCGAGTTCCTGCGCCCCATCCCCTCGGTCGTCCTGATTCCGCTGGTCACGTTGCTCATGCCGTGGGACCACGGGATCAAGGGCACGGTCGTGGTCTACGCGGCGGTGTGGCCCGTGCTGATCAACACGATGTACGGGCTCCGAGACGTCGATCCCGTGGCCAAGGACACCCTGCGGAGCTTCGGGTTCGGAGAGCTCGCCATATTGCGCCGGGTCTCGCTGCCCAGCGCGGCGCCCTTCGTCTTCACCGGTGTCCGCGTGGCCACCGCGATCGCCCTCATCGTCACCATCAGCGCCGAACTGCTCGCCGGGGGCGCGGACGGCATCGGCGCCTTCATGATCCGCGCACAGTCGGGCCTTCGCACAGACATCATGCTCGCCGCCACGGTGTGGACGGGGATCCTCGGCTTCGCCGCCAACGCCGTGCTGGTACGCGCGCATCGCTGGGCCTTCCGGTGGCACGTGACAAAGGCCGGAGGCGCATGATGACGGTTACGACCGTGACCGACCTGCACGACGGAGCCGGTCCCTCTCCGGCGTCCGCGAACGGAACCGTACGGCACGGCCTCGGCTCGGTGATCAGGCGCGTATGGCTGGTCCCGATCGTGATCATCGCCTGGGAGCTCGGCACCCGGCAGGCGGAGTCGCCCTTCTTCCCGCCGCCGTCCCGGATCCTCGTCCACATGCACGAACTGTGGTTCTCCGGACCGGCGAGCGCCCTCTATCTGACCGAAGAGGCGAGCGCCAACTTCCTGCCGAGCATCGGGCGGCTGTTCAGCGGCTGGGCGCTGGCCTGCATACTCGGGATCGTTCTCGGGATCGCCCTGGGACGTTCCAGGACGCTGTTCGACTACGTCAACCCGATCTTCGAGTTCGCGAGGGCGATCCCGCCGCCGGCGCTCATCCCGCTCTTCATCATCATCTTCAAAATCGGCACGCCGATGCAGCTGGCGACGATCGTCTACACGGTGATCTGGCCGATCCTGATCAACACGATCGACGGGGCCCGTTACCTGGACAGCCTTCACTCCGAAACGGCGCAGGTCTTCCGGCTGAGCAGGGCGCAGCGGTTCTTCAGGATCATCCTGCCGGCCGCCGCACCCAAGATCTTCGCCGGCATGCGCGTGAGCCTTTCGATGGCGGTGATCTTGATGGTCGTCTCCGAACTGGTCGGCGCCCTCAATGGGATCGGCTACCTGATCCAGGCCAAGCAGCAGACCTTGGACCTGGCCGGGATGTGGGGTGGCATGGTCCTGCTCGGCCTTCTCGGCTACGTGTTGAACGGGACCTTCCTGTTCGTGGAGCGACACGTCCTTTCCTGGCACCGGCAAGCCCGGCAGACGAACTAAGGAACCACCGTGCTCGATGTCGTCAACCTGCGTCATACGTACGGCGAAGGACCGAACGCCCACCAAGCCCTCGGCGGGATCGACCTGAAGGTCGCCGAAGGGGAGCTGGTGTGCGTCGTCGGCCCGTCCGGCTGCGGGAAGTCCACGCTGCTGCGTTCCATCGCCGGGCTCATCCAGCCCACCGAAGGCCAGATCCGCATCCGCGACACCACGGTGGCGGAGACCCCGGGTGACCTGGCCGTCGTGTTCCAGGACTACAGCCGGTCCCTGTTCCCCTGGATGTCGGTCGGCGACAACGTGGCCCTGCCGCTGCGCCAGCGCGGACAGGACCGCGCCGCCCGGCGCCAGGCCGCCGCCGAGGCGCTGGAAGCGGTGGGCCTTCCCTCCGCGGCCGGCAAGTACCCGTGGGAGCTGTCCGGCGGCATGCAGCAGCGCGTGGCCATCGCCCGCGCCCTCGCCTACCGCCCCTCACTGCTGCTCATGGACGAGCCCTTCGGCTCCGTGGACGCCCAGACCCGCGAGGACCTTGAGGATCTCGTGCTCAGCGTGCGCCGGCACCACCGCATGACCATCCTGCTCATCACCCACGACATCGACGAGAGCGTGTACGTCGGAGACCGGGTGGTGGTGCTCACGAAGTCCCCGGCGCGGGTCGCCGGTGAACTGGCGGTCGACCTGCCGTCCCCGCGCGACCAGATCGCCACCCGGCAGCTTCCGGCCTTCGTGCGCCTGCGTGCCGAGGTCGGGCGGCTGGTACGCGACAAGCAGCAGCACTCCGAGGCCTAGCCGGCAGGCGGGCCTGGGAGTGGCGTTCCCGGCCGGATCACCCGCCTACGGCGGTCCCGGCCGGGAGCTCAGCGGCCTCCCCAGCCGGGGACCGCCACCCGCATCGTCAGGGCGTGCTCGACCAGGGCGATGAGGGTGCTCTTCACCGAGTCGCGCGAACGGGCGTCGGTCCGTACGAGGGGGATGTGCGGGGCCAGCGTGAGCGCCTCGCGCACCTCCTCGTCGGCGTGGGCGTAGCGGCCGTCCCAGCCGTTGATACCGACCACGAACGGAAGCTGCGCCTCCTCGAAGTAGTCGATCGCGGGGAAGCAGTCGGCCAGGCGGCGGGTGTCGACGAGCACGACGGCGCCGATGGCGCCGCGGACCAGGTCGTCCCACATGAACCAGAACCGGTGCTGGCCGGGCGTGCCGAACAGATAGAGGATCAGATCCTGGTCGAGCGACACGCGGCCGAAGTCCATGGCCACGGTCGTGGTGGTCTTGTGGGGGGTCAACCCCAGATCGTCGATGCCGGCGCTGGCGTCGGTCATGACCGCCTCGGTGGTGAGGGGGACGATCTCCGACACCGCGCCCACGAAGGTGGTCTTGCCGACGCCGAACCCCCCCGCCACGACGATCTTCGTCGACGTCAGCGCCGCGCCACGGCTAGAGCCTGCGAAGTCCACTGAGAACCCTTTCGAGCAAGTTGAGGTCCGGCTTCCCCGTGTCCAGTTGCGGGTGGTGCACCTGGACGAGGCCCTCGGCCGCCATGTCGGCGATCACGACGCGGGCCACGCCCAAGGGCATGCGCAGCATCGCGGCGATCTCGGCGACCGACCGCACCTGGCGGCACAGCGTGCTGATCGCCTGCTTCTCGGGAGTGAGGATTGAAAGATCCTGATGTACCGATGTGGAGGAGGAGACGAGCGCCTCCATGGCGAGCGCGGTGCGAGGGGCGGTGCGGCCCCCCGTCATGGCGTACGGCCGGACCAGGGAACTCTGTTCCATCGGTTCCGGCCCGGGAAGAGGGGCCACCGCGCCGGAAAACCGGCGGGGGTCCTCGATCGGCGGGTACGGCGATCCGCCGCTCAGCGGATCGCCGTCTTCAGTCCAGCCGCGGCGTGCCACAGCGTCCTCCTGTCATCGGCCTCTCACCTAGGTTGAGATGCCTGGAGTTCGGCACGCACAGCCGGGGTCAGCACCTGACCTGCACGCTCGACCAACAACGTCATCTGGTAGGCGACCAGGCCCATGTCACAGTCGGCGGCTGCCAGCACCGCGAGGCACGAACCATCGCTGACCGACATGATCAGCAACAGGCCCCGCTGCATCTCCACCACGGTCTGGGTGACCGCTCCACCCTCGAAGACCCGGGAGGCCCCCTGCGTCAGGCTGATCAAACCCGCGGCCACCGCGGCCAACTGGTCCGCCCGGTCCTTGGGAAAACCCTCTGAGAAGGCCAGTGGCAGCCCGTCGGCCGATACCACGACTGTGTGCGCCACGCCTGGGACGTTGTTCACAAAGTCGGTGATCAGCCAGTTGACTCCACGGGCGGCCTGGCTCAGCTCCCTCACGAGTCCTCCTTGTTACGTTCAAGATGTGTGTTAGGGGAAAGGTCATCGTTCAGCTCGCCGCGAGCGGCGGCCCGGCCTTTCCGCACTCCCTGCTGGAAACTCGACAGCCGGCTGCGCACCCGATCGGGCGAGAGCGACGGCGGGGGGGTGAGGACCGCGGGCCCGGTCTCGGCCGACCCGGGCACCAGGTTGGCCTTGGGCACGCGTTTCGGCAGCCCTGAGGGGGTGATTCCTCCGAGGGAGGGCTCCTTCGCCGCCTGGGCCGCCTGCCAGCCCGCGTCGCCCGGAGATGACCACGTCCTGGTATCCACCGGCTCGTCCACGACGGGCTCCTCGACCTCCTGCTCCGGCGACTGCGTAGCCGAATGCACCATTTCGTCCTGCCATGGCGCCGCCGAGTGGCGGGGCGCGGGCTCGTCCGTACGCCGGAACCAGTCGGACTCGACGGCCGCGAAGATCGGCAGGAACTCGTCCCCGCCGTCCAGGGGGGAGCTGTGGACGGCGGGCAGGGGGCCGGTGTGGTCCATGTCGGGCACCGCTCCGAACGACCGGCCCGACCTGTCGACCGGGCCGGTGCCGGAAACGCCGTTCATGGGGCCGGAGAACCCACCGCCGGTCATCGGGCCAGAGAGCCCGCCACCGGTCAGCGGACCGGACGGCCCGCCACCGGCCGGAGGGACGGCGGGCCAGGAGGCGGTGTCCTGGTTGGCCAGGTCGGACGACCACGCAGGAGCGCTGCCGGGAGGCGGCGTGTCCGCGGGCCACGGGGTGTCGAGCGGCGGGTTGGGGTTGAAGTAGCGGTCGAACGGGTCCTCGTCGGCGGCGTCCTGCTCGAACGGCCCGCGTCCGTCGGGAGGCGTGGCGCCGAACGGGTCGCGCGGGCGCGGAGCCGGGCGCTCGAAGGCGTCGCGTGCGGGGGCCGGTGGGCGTTCGAACGGGTCACGTTCGAAGGGACCGCGTTCGAAGGGGCCGCGGTTCACCGAGCCGGCGGCCGCGCCGACCCCGGGGGCATCGGCTCCGAAGACCGGAGCGCGCATTCCGCGCGAGGCGGGGTTCTCGAAGCCGCTGGGAGGGGTGAACGCCCCGGCGTCGAACGAGGACGCCTGCGGCGGCGCACCGAACTGGCCGGCGCCCATGGCGGCCTCCGCGGGCATGCCGGCGGGCATGCCGGGGTACTGCGGCGCGCCCGGCGCGGACAGCAGCGTCTCGGGCAGCACGACCATGGCGTTCAGGCCGCCTGTGTCCTGCTGGCGGAGCTGCACGCGGATGTTGTGGCGCAGCGCCAGGCGGCCGACCACGAACAGGCCCATCCGGCGGGACACCGAGACGTCCACGACGGGCGGGTTGGCCAGACGCCAGTTGGACTCGGCGAGTTCGTCGGCCGTCATGCCGATGCCGCTGTCGCTGACGGAGATCATCACGCCGCCGCCGTCGATGCGGTTGCTCGACACCACGACCTTGGTGTCGCGGGGCGAGAAGGAGATGGAGTTCTCCACCAGCTCGGCGACCAGGTGGACGACGTCGTTGACCGCCTGGCCCACCACGGCCATCCCCGACTGCACGCGGACGTCGACGCGCTCGTAGTTCTCCACCTCGGAGAGCGAGGCGCGGACGATGTCGACGATCGGCACCGGCTGGCTCCACCGGCGCGCGGTCTCCTGCCCGGCGAGGACCAGGAGGTTCTCGCTGTTGCGGCGCATGCGGGTGGCCAGGTGGTCCAGTTTGAACAGGTTGGCGAGCCGGTTCTCGTCCTGCTCGCCCTGCTCCAGCCCGTCGATCAGGGTGAGCTGGCGCTCGACCAGCGTCTGGCTGCGCCGGGAGAGGTTGACGAACATCGAGTTGACGTTGCTGCGCAGGCGGGCCTCGTCGCCCGCCAGGCGGATCGCCTCGCGGTGGACCTCGTCGAAGGCCCGGGCGACCTCTCCCATCTCGTCGCGTGAGGTGACGCCGATGGGGACCACCTCGGCGGTCGGGCTGCTGTCGGTGCTCTCTCGCAACCGCTGGACCGTTTCCGGCAGCCGGGAGCCGGCGATCTCCAGCGCCTCGGCCCGCAGCCGGCGAAGCGGCCGGGTCAGGGAACTCGCGACCACGGCGGTGATGATCAGAACGAGGAGCAGCAGGACGAGGATCAGGCCGCCGGAGATCAGGGCCTGGCGCTGCGCGTCCTCCTGCAGTGTCCGGCTCTGCTGGACGACGGAGCCGACCAGCCGCTCCTCCACCTTGCGCATGCGGTCGGCGACGGCCGAGGTGGCGTTGTACCAGCGGGCGGTGTCGTTGGCGCTGATCGGGTCGAGGTCCTGGATCTCCTTGAACTGGCGCAGCTGCGCCAGTGCCAGGGCGCGCATCCAGTCGGCCTTGTCGACGTCCTGCCCGCGAACGGTGTCGTTGTAGTACTTCACGTCGGCGGGCGTGGCCTCGGCCAGGAACGTGGCCGTCTCGCTCTGCTGGCGGCTCCAGGAGCCGGGGAAGTCGACGAAGTCGTCGTAGTCGAAGCCGCCGCCGTTCCTGCCGAGCGTGGTGAGGCTCACCGTCATGAGGCCTCGCTGACGGGAGACCTCTTCCTTGGCACGGCTGAGGGCGGCAAGAGCGATGCTGTCACCGAAGAGGCGCTGGTCGTTGCCGGAGGTGCCCAGCTCACCCTGCATCGATCCGAGGACGGTGACGAGCCGCGAGTACATACCGAGCGCGGCTCGCGAGGGCACGCTGGCGTCGGCGATACGCGTACGGAGACCGGGAAGGCCTTCCAGCCAGCGGCGGATCTGCTCGGCCTCCGCGCGGACACGCGCGGTGTGGGAGGTGTCGAGGCCGGAGACGGCGGACAGGACCGGCTCCCTGGCCTTGTCGACGGCGTCCTGCTGGGTCCTGACCCTCTTGAACCGCGCCTGGCGCCGCCCTTCGGCGATGTACAGGGCCGTGAGGTCGCGTTCCTTGTCCACCTCGTGGATGAGCACATCGATCTTCTGCACGAGTTCGGCGACCTCGGTGAGGCGGCGGTACTCGGAGGAGGTCGCGATGGCGTTCGTGAGCTGCACGGCGCCGAGGATGACGCCGACGATCGTGGGGATGATGATGAGGGCCACGAGTCGCGATCGGACGCGCCAGTTCTGGAGCCGGAGCCAGCTTCCGCCCTGACTTGTGCGCGCCACGGACGGCCCGGACCGCTCCACACGGTCACCCTGACCTGGGTTACCCCGAGGGTCTTCTGTCCTCACTGGTTTTCGCAACCTCTCACCAAGCCTGGCGTGCAGGGGGGTACGTCACGCGCGAGGCGCATGAGACGTCCGAGACATCCATCAGGCGAGGGTAATTGGAGCACACCCTTACCAGATCGGCCAACAGCACATTCACGAACAAATAGCCATATATGGCTAGATTCCTGGATAAAACACTCTTCTCGCTTCCGTAACTATGCGGGACGGAACCCGTCACGGGCCTCCGAAGCGGCGTGTTTGATCATCAGGTGCCTGGTCACCGAATACTCCTGGACGGCTTCCTGGCTCATGTCCTTGCCGAAGCCGCTTCCCTTGACCCCGCCGTGCGGCGCCTCCGAGGCGATCGGCAGGTGGTCGTTGATCCAGGTGACGCCCACGTCAAGCTGGTGGGCCACCCGAAGGGCCCGCCCCACGTCCCGCGACCACACCGAGGACGCGAGCCCGTACGGAGTGTCATTGGCCAGCCGGACCGCCTCGTCCTCGTCCGAGAACGGGAGCACGACCAGCACCGGCCCGAAGAGCTCGCCCTGGACGATCTCGCTGTCCTGGGCCGCGCCGGCGACCAGCGTGGGCGGGTAGAAGAACCCGGGTCCCTCCGGGACGGCCCCGCCGCACAGGATCCGGGCGCCCCCGGCCACGGCCCGCTCCACGAATCCGTGCACGCGTGCCCGGTGGCCTTCGGAGATGAGCGGCCCGATGTCGGTCGACGCGTCCCAGGGGTCGCCCATCTGGATGGCCGCCAGCGTCGCCCTGAGCGCCTCCACCGTCTCGTCGTACACCCCGCGCTCCACGTACACGCGTGTCGCGGCCGTGCAGTCCTGCCCGGTGTTGTAGGTGGCGCCCATGGACACCCCCCTGGCCATCTCGGCCAGGTCCGCGTCCCCGAACACCAGCGCGGGCGCCTTGCCGCCCAGCTCCAGGTGCACGCGCTTGAGCCCTGAGCGCGCGTCGCCGGGGTCGCCGGCCGCGCGCCGCATCACCGAACGGCCGGTGGCGGTCGAGCCGGTCACGCTGATCATGTCGATCCCGGGGTCCGCGACCAGGGCCTCCCCCACCTCGGCGTCTCCGGTCACGACGTGGACGAGCCCTTCGGGGAAGCCCGCCTTCGCGATCAGCTCCGCCAGGCGCGACGTCGTGCCCGGAGTCTGCGGGGCGGGCTTGATGACCGCGCCGTTGCCCGCGGCCAGCGCCGGGCCGAGCTTCCAGACCGCCATCACCAGCGGGAAGTTCCACGGGGTGATGGAGGCCACGACCCCGATCGGGCGGCGCACGAGCACCGAGGTGTAGCCGGAGCTCAGGACGCCCGCGCCCGTGCCGTCGAGGGATCGGGCCGCCCCGGCGAAGAACCGCAGGTTGTCCACCGCGAAGGGCAGCTCACCGTCGCGGAACACCGTGGCCGGCTTGCCCGTCTCCGCCACCTCAAGGCGGGTCAGCTCCTCGGCGTCCGCCTCGACGAGATCGGCCAGGCGCAGCATCACCCGCGACCGTTCGGCCGGGGTCGCCGCCGACCACTGCCGGTAGGCGTCCCGCGCCTCACGTACGGCTCGCGCGACCTCACCGAGCGGTGAGTCGGGCACCCCGGCCAGGCGCTCTCCGGTGGCGGGGTTGACGGGTGTCCTGCTCATGGTGCTCTTTCCTAGACGGGTCGGTGCGGCGGGTCCCCGTACCGGCGGGCGGTACGGGGACCGGCGTGAGCGGTGCTCAGGCGGAGGCGGCGGTGCGGGTCGCCGTCTCCTCGATGAGGTCGGCGGCCTTGCGCAGGCCGTCCCGGCGGCGGATCTCCTCGCCCGCCTCCGCCAGGCGTGCCCGCAGCGCGGTGTCGCCGGTCAGCCTCTCCAGCGCGCCGGTGAGCTCCTCGTCGGTGAAGGTGTAGGTCGAGAGCCGCACCCCGTAGCCGAGCTCGTGGATGCGCTGGGCGTTGTCGTACTGGTCCCAGAACAGCGGCAGCGCGATCATCGGCTTGCCGAAGTGCAGCGCCTCGGTGGTGGTGTTGTTGCCGCCGTGGGTGATGACCACGTCCACCATCGGGAGGATCTTCGTCTGCGGTACGAGCTCCGCGCCCCACATGTTGTCGGCGAGCTTGATCTCCTCGTGGAGCGGGCCCTTGGACACGATGAACCGGTGGGGCGTGGTGGCGAGCACGTCGAGGACCCGCTGCATCAGCTGCACGTCGGCGGAGCCCAGCGAGCCGAGGGAGAAGTAGACCAGCGCGCCCTCACGGTCGGCCAGCGAGGCGGGCAGCTCGAAGGACTCGTCGGTCTCGCGGACCGAGGAGTCCAGGCGGTGCCACGACGCGCCGAGCGGGCGGGCGTCGGTGTAGTCGGCGATCTCGGGGTACACGTACAGGTTCAGGTCGCCCTCGTGGATGAACTCCAGCTCGGGCAGCGCCGGGGCGCCCTGCTCCACGACCCACTCGTTGAACGCGGTCCAGATCTCCCGGTGGGTGCGGTCGTACTCCGCGCGGAAGGCGTCCCACTCGCCGCGGTCGTCGGCGGGCAGGCCGCTGAACACCGGCGCGACGCCGTCGCCCTTCACCTCCAGCGGGTTGCAGGAGACGATGCGCACGAACGGCTTGCCCGCCGTGAGCAGCGCGGGAAAGGTGATCACGTTGTCCTCGACGATGACGTCGGGGTTCACGCGCTCGATGATCGCCTTGAGCTGCGGCTCGCAGTACTTCGCCCCGTCGATCAGCGCGTCCCAGATCGGCTTGGTGACGGTCTCCAGCTGCGCCAAGGTGGACTTGCGGTACTCCGGCGCGGTGTCGCGGATGAAGTCCTTCCAGAACTGCCCGGCGTCCTGCTCCTCCTCGGCCGGCGGGGCCAGGTCGACGAGGTCCTCCTCGAAGCCCAGGGCCGTCAGCTTGCCCTTCCACGACGCCTCCGCGGCGAACACCACGCGGTGCCCGCGGCGCCGCAGGATGTCGCCGATGCCGACGCAGTTGTTCGTGGGCCCGTAGGCGCTTTCCGGCATGAACAGGATGGTTGCCATCAGTACTCCATCGAAATTGAAGAAGGATTCAAATACATGGGGGCAGAGCCGGAGGGTAACCAGGCGGCTATGGCCTGAAGCGGATGAGGCGTTTTAGACTTCATCTTCAACAACGGGGCATAGGGGAGGCTGGCATGAGCTCGCGCAAGAGCCGAGCGGACCGGCGGGTGGACCTGATCGAGGCCGCCCGGCGAGCGATCCTCCGTCACGGCACCCAGGGGGTCCATCTCAATCACGTGGCCGAGGAAGCCGGGCTGACATCGGGCGCGGTGCTCTACCACTACCCCGACCTGAGCGAGCTTCTGGTCGAGGCCCACCACGCCGGGATGGAGCGGTTCTACGAGCTGCGCGTCAAGCGCATCGCACGGTTGACCGACCCCGCGGAGAAGCTGGTGGTCACGGTCCACTCCGGGCTGCCGGTCGGCCCCGACGACCCGGGCGTGCGGCTGCTCAACGAGCTCGGCGGCGCGGCGGCCCGCAACCGCACCTACGCCGTCCTGCTCACCACGCTTTACGACCGGCAGGTCGCGATGTACCAGACGATCCTGGACACCGGTGCCGCGCTCGGCGTGTTCACCCTCACCGAGGACTCGGTGGCGATCTCCCGCAACCTGGTCGCGCTGGAGGACGCCTACGGCTACCGCATCACGGCCCGCCACCCGGTGATCGGGCCCGGCGAGGCGGCGGAGCTCATCCTGGGTTACGCCCGTACCGTCACCGGCAACACGCTCGAAGCCATCCACTGACGTCACCGCGCGATCAGCACCGCGTCCGAGGCCGACCAGCCGAGGGCGACCTCCGCGCCCGCCCGCACCCGGGTGGGCCCCTGCGCGGCGACCAGGATCGGCCGGTCGTGGCCGGGCACCCGCACCGCGATGTGGGACACGCCTCCGTAGAAGCTCACGTCCGCGACGACCCCGCGGAGGGTCCCGGTCTCGCCGAGCCGTATGGACTCCGGCCGCACGCCCAGCAGCGCCGGGGCACCGGCCGCGAAGCCGCCCTCGGCGGGCAGCGTGCCGAGGCCCGGTACGGACAGGCCGCCGCCGGCGGCGGTTCCCTCGAACAGGTTGTTGTCCCCGATGAAGCCGGCCACGAAGGCCGTGCCGGGCCGCTCGTACAGCCGCACGGGCGCGTCGACCTGCTGGACCCGGCCCCCGTCCAGGACGGCGATGCGGTCGGCGAGCGACATCGCCTCCTCCTGGTCGTGGGTGACCACGACGAAGGTGATGCCGACCTCGTGCTGCAGGCGCTTGAGCTCCAGCTGCATCTCGGCGCGCACCTTCTTGTCCAGCGCCGACAGCGGCTCGTCGAGCAGGAGCAGGCGGGGGCGCTTGACGATGGCCCTGGCCAGCGCGACGCGCTGACGCTGCCCGCCGGACAGCTGGTGGGGGCGCCGGTTCGCCTGCTCGCCGAGCCCGACGGTCGCGAGCACCTCCCGCACGCGGGACGCGACCTCGGCCCGGGCCAGCCCCTCGCGCTCCAGCCCGTAGGCGACGTTCTTGGCGACGGTCATGTGGGGGAACAGCGCGTACGACTGGAACATCAGGTTGACCGGGCGGCGGTGCGCCGGGCGCGACAGCAGGTCGGCGCCGTCGAGCGTGACGGTGCCGCTGTCGGGTGACTCGAACCCCGCGAGGATGCGCAGCAGCGTGGTCTTGCCGCAGCCGCTCGGGCCGAGGAGGGCGAAGAACTCGCCCTGCCGGATGTCCAGGGTGACGTCGTCCAGGGCGGTGACGTCGCCGAACCGCCGCGACACGCCCTCGATGCCCACCAGGGTCTCGGGGAGGACGGGTGCCTCCGGAACAGCACTCATGAAACGGACTCCGTCAGTCGGGTCATCCGCTGGGCGACGATGATCACGGTGAAGCTCACCGCGAGCAGGATCGTCGCCAGCGCGTTGATCTCAGGGGTGACCCCGAAGCGCACCATCGAGTAGATGACGATGGGCAGCGTCGGCTCGGTCGGGGCCGCGGTGAAGAAGGCGATCACGAACTCGTCCAGGGACAGCGTGAACGCCAGCAGCGCTCCCGCGGCGATGCCGGGGGCCAGCGTCGGCAGGGTGATCCGGGCGAAGGTGGCCAGCGGCGAGGCGCCGAGGTCGCGGGACGCCTCCTCCAGCGAGGTGTCGGCGTGGGTCAGCCGGGTGCGCACGACGGCGGCCACGAACGCCATGCCGAAGACCGTGTGGGCGAGGATCACCGAGTGCAGCCCCAGCGTCATCTTGACCGCCGCGTAGAAGACCAGCAGGCCGATCGCGACCACCAGGTCCGGCAGCACGGCTGGCAGCAGGCCCAGCGCGTCGAGCAGCCGGGACCGGGTGTGGCGGGCCATCCCCACGGCGAGCAGCGTGCCGAGCACGGTCGACAGGACGGTGGCTCCCACGGCGACGATCAGCGTGTTGATCAGGCCGTTCCTGATCGTGTCGTCGGTGGCCAGCTCGCCGTACCACTTCAGGCTGAGCCCTTCGAAGACGTACGGCGACTTGCCGGCGTTGAACGACATCACCACCAGCACGATGATGGGCGTGTAGAGGAAGACGTAGGTCGCCCAGAAGGGCACGTAGATCAGGCGCCGTTCACGCACGACGGCCCTCCGTCCCGCCGTACGTCCGAGACGCCCATGCCTGCAGGAACAGCAGGACGATCAGCACGGCGATGACCGCCAGTGCCAGCGTCGCGCCGAACGGCCAGTCACGCGCCTTGAGGAACTGGTCCCTGACCAGGTTGCCGACCATGATCGAGCGGCCTCCGCCGAGGATCTCGGGGATCACGAAGTTGCCGAGGCAGGGCACGAAGACGAAGACGCAGCCGGTGAGCACCCCCGGCAGGGTGAGCGGAAGCGTCACCGACAGGAAGGTGCGCGACGGACGCGCCCCGAGGTTCGCCGACGCCTCACGAAGCTGCGGATCCAGCCGCTCGATCGCCGCGTACAACGGAAGGATCATCAGGGGGAGGTAGGAGTAGAGCAGCCCCGTGACGATGGTGCCCTCGTTGTAGAGGAGCTGGATCGGCTTGTCGATCAGGCCGATGCCGGTGAGGGTCTCGTTCACCAGGCCCGGCCCGCTGAGCAGGATGACCCAGGCGTAGACCCGGATCACGAAGTTGGTCCAGAACGGCAGGACCACCGCCAGCAGCGCGATGGTCTTCCACTTACGGGGGAGCTGGGCGATGACGTAGGCCGTCGGGTAGCCGATCAGCAACGCGATCAGCGTGGTGACCGCGGCGGTCCGCACCGAGCTGAGAACGATGTCGAAGTAGAGCGGATCGAACAGACGGGTGAAGTTCTCGCCCGTCGCCTCGTACACCACCCCGCCGAACCGCCCCCGCCGGAAGATCGTGTAGCTGAGGATCAGGGCGAGCGGGACCAGCAGGAAGACGATCAGGTAGCCGAGTCCCGGGCCGAGGAACACAAGGCGGGCGCCCAGTCGGCCGAGGGCACGGGACCGGCGCGGTGACCGGCCCGTGGAGGGGCCGGTCACCGCGCCGGGTCGTGCGACATCGTGCTTGGTAGTCAAGTCGCAACCGTCGCTACTGGTTCGCCGAGATCTCGGTGGAGAGCCTGGTGTACTTGGTCGAGGCCTCGCCGAGGTCGATGATCGACTCGCCCTTCAGCAGCTCCGCCGGGTTCATCCTCAGCGGCTCGTTGTCCTGCAGGAGCTTCTGGTTGTTCCGGGCGACCAGGTCCATCGCGGCCTTGTTGGGCACCTTGTACAGGATGTTCTCCGACACCCAGCTGTGGGTGGCCGGGTCGAGGATGTAGTTGATGAACGCGTGGGCGGCCTCCTTGTTCTTGGAGGACTTCATGATCACCATGGTGTCCGACCAGAGGTCGCTGCCCTCCTTGGGCACCACGAACTTGATCTTCGGGTTCGTGGTCGGGCACCAGCCGTCCCACGCCTCGACCATCGCCGCCTCACCCTTCTCCAGCTTGGCGCCGAAGGTGGTGTCGTCGTAGAGCATCCCCCACTCCTTGGCCTTGACCAGCAGGTCCTTCGCCTGGGCGATCTGCTTGTCGTCGGTGGAGTTGATGGAGTAGTTGAGGGACTTCAGCGCGGGAAGGGCCAGCCACCGCTCGGTGGTCATCATCGTGACCTTGCCCTTGAGCTCCGCCGGCGGGCTCAGAATATCGTTCCAACTCGTCGGCTTGGTCTTCACCAGGTCGGTGCGGTAGCAGATGCCCGTCGTCCCCCAGGTGTAGGGCACCGAGAACTTGTTGCCCTTGTCGAACGAGAGCTGCGACGCCTCGGGGTAGAGGTTGGCGAGGTTGGGGATGAGCTCCGGGTGGAGCGGCTCGAGCAGGCCCTGCTCGTTGAGCGCCTGGGCGTACTGACCCGATACGAACCCCACGTCGATACCGCTGTCCGTGTTCGTCGCGAGCTTGGCCATCGCCTCCTCGTTGGTGGCGTGGATGGCCGTCTTCATCTCGAAGCCCAGCTTGGCCTTGACCTTGTCACGCAGGTCCTTGGGGCTGTAGCCGTCCCAGATGGTGATGGTCAGGGACTGCTTGGTCAAGTCGGCGTTGGCGTTGAGCTGGTCGGTCGCCGCGGTCGGCGCGGCGCCGTCGGCGCTCGTCGAGCTGCCACCGCCACACGCCGCGAGAGCAAGCGCAAGTCCGGCGGCGACCGCCGCAGCCGGAAGACGACGGGTGTACCGGGTTCGCGACACGGCCGCTACTCCTTAGATTTTGATGGTTCTGAGGTACGCAAAGGCCGCAGTGCCTGACCTTCGCACGGCAGACCAAAGCAGGAGTGTTGCAGCACATATCAACATGAGCAAGACTTTGCCGGACATTGTTAGCTCGTAGTTTGGTTGCTGAGTTGAATCTGAGTTCAACAGATCCTGACGGTGGTCCGTCTCAAGGGCGAACGCCCGTGGCAGGTGACGGCACGACCGTACAGCTCGTCCACGCGCTGTCGGCGGGCGGGGATCCGCCGGAGGGCCACACGGTCCGCCGGTTCCACCCGCTGCCCGCCGTCGAGGACACGGCCACCGAGCGGGGCTTCGACGTCGACCAGACGAACCACTCGGTCGTGGTGGACGAGCGGGTGGTGGTCAAATGGCTCACCCCGCCGCTCGCCCTCCCCCAGCCCGCCCCCGAGGTCTTCGCCCACCTGACGGCCGTCGGGTTCACCGCGACCGCCCTGCCGTACGCCGCGCTGACGAGCCGCTCCCCCGGCGGCCCGGAGATGCTCGTCGCCCTGGTCACTGCCTACCTGCCGGACGCCAGGGACGGCTGGGAGTGGTGCCTGGACGAGGCCGTGGCCGGGCGTACCGCCTTCGCCGCCGACCTCGGGCGGCTCGCCGCCGACCTGCACGTGGCGATGGCCACCCCCTCGCCGGCGTTCCCCGGCCCGGTACGGACGGCCGGGTCCGGCGCCGGGTGGGCCGCGCGTGCCGAGCGGGCCCTGGGCGAGGCGCTGGCGCTGACCGGCGGGGAGGACGGCGCCTGGCTCGCCGGGCGGGTGGAGACGCTTTCCCGGGCGATGGAGCCGCTCACCCGCGTGAGCGCGACCCCGCTGATCCGCATCCACGGCGATCTGCACGTCGGCCAGACCCTCCGCTGGCGCGACGGCTACGCCGTCATCGACTTCGACGGCAACCCCACGGTCTCCGGCGCGGACCCCTTCCAGCCGGCGGCCCGCGACCTCGCGCAGCTCGGCACCAGCATCGAGCACGTGGCCCAGGTGGCCATCAAGCGCAGGGAGGCCGATCCGGACGAGACGGTACGGTGGGCCTCCGCCGCGCGCGGCATGCTGCTGTCGGCCTACCGCGAGCGCCTGGCCGCGCGTGGCGGGTCCGCGCTGCTCGACGAGGCGCTGCTCGGCCCGTTCGAGATCGAGCAGGAGTGCCGCGAGCTGATCTACGCCGCCCGCCACCTCCCCCGGTGGCGTTACGCCCCCATGGGCGTCCTCCGCGGCCGCTTCCCCGGCGCGGTGACCACCCCCTCCCCCTTCGAGGAGAACCTGTGAACCCCGAGCTGTACCTCGCCGATCTGGAGGCCAAGCCCGCCGCGCTCAACGCGCTGGCCGACTCCCTGGACGCGCGGGACCCGTTCGAAGGGCTGCCGGAGGGGATCCGGCGCGTGACCCTCCTCGGCATGGGCAGCTCACGCTACGCGGCGGGCGTGGCGGCGCTACGGCTGCGCGCGGCGGGCATCGACGCGGCCGCGGAGTACGGATCGGCCGCCCTCGGCTATCCACCCGCCGACGACACGCTGGTCGTGGCGATCTCGGCCACCGGAGGAAGCCGCGAGACCCTGGACGCGCTGTCGCGCTACCAGGGGAAGGCGCCGGTGCTGGCCCTGACCAACACGCCGGGGTCTCCGGTCACCGAGGGGGCGGACCTGGTCGTGGAGATGCTCGCGGGCCAGGAGCGCGGCGGTGTGTCCTGCCGCACCTTCCAGCACACGCTGGCGCTGCTGCTCGCGCTGCGTGCCCGGCTCACCGGCGCGGGAACCGGGATGTCCGGCCTGGTACGCCGGGCCGCCGACGCCACCTCCGACCTGCTGGACCGCCGGGGCGCCTGGCTGGCCGACGCGCTGACGCTCCTCGACGGGCCGCACGGCGTCTACACCATCGCGCCCGCCGAGCGGCTGTCGTCGGCCGAGCAGTCGGCGCTGATGTTCCGCGAGGGGCCGCGCCGACCCGCCGACGCCTGCGAGACGGGCGACTGGGCCCACGTGGACGTGTACCTGACCAAGACGATCGACTACCGGGCCATCCTGTTCCCGGGCTCCCGCTACGACGCGCAGGCGATGGACTGGGTGCGGCATCGGGGCTCGACCGTGCTGGCCGTGGGCGGCGCGGTGGAGGGCGCGCACGCCATCAGGTACGCGGGCGACGACGATCCCGACGTGGCGTTGCTGACCGAGACCCTCGTGGCCGAGCTGGTCGCGGGAACGTGGTGGGCCGGCTCCGCGTGAACCGCGGGCGCGCCCGCGTCAGGGTCCGATGGAACACGGGCGCGCCCGCGTCAGGGTCCGATGGAACGCGGGCGCGCCCGCGTCGGAGCCCGATGAGCCGCGGGCGAGCTCCTTTGGGACTTCCGCGGCTCCTCGTCGCCCGCCGTGCCGGGTCGTGCGTCAGCTCGTGCGGCCGTAGGCCGACCTGACCGTCAGGACGTACTCCACCAGCGTGATCAACGTGGACTTGACGGCGTCCCTGGAGCGGGCGTCCGTGCGCACGATCGGGATGTGCGGGGCCAGCGTGAGCGCCTCCCGGACCTCCTGCTCGACGTGCGGGTAGTGGCCGTCCCAGCCGTTGATCCCGACCACGAAAGGGAGCTGTGCCTCCTCGAAGTAGTCGATCGCGGGAAAGCAGTCGGCCAGCCGCCGCGTGTCGACCAGGACCACCGCCCCGATCGCACCACGGACCAGGTCGTCCCACATGAACCAGAACCGGTGCTGACCGGGCGTGCCGAACAAGTAGAGGATCAGATCCTGGTCCAGCGACAACCGGCCGAAGTCCATCGCCACCGTGGTCGTGGTCTTGTGCGGGGTCAGACCCAGATCGTCGATACCCGCGCTGGCGTCGGTCATGACCGCCTCGGTGGTCAGCGGGAGGATCTCCGACACCGCCCCCACAAAGGTGGTCTTGCCGACGCCGAACCCTCCCGCGACGACGATCTTCGTCGACGTGAGCGCGCCACGGCTAGAGCCTGCGAAGTCCACTGAGAACCCTTTCCAGCAGGTTGTGGTCTGGTTGTCCCTGGTTAAGCCGCGGCAGATGCAGGCGAACCAGACCTTCGTCGGCCATATCCGCGATCAGCACGCGGGCCACACCGAGGGGAACCCGCAGCAGCGCGGAGATCTCGGCGACCGAACGGACTGAGTGGCAGAGCACGATGATCGCTTCCTGCTCGGGAGTGAGCAGGGACAAATCATCGCTCATTATCGGGGCCGATGAGACCAGAGTTTCCATTGCGAGGTGGTAGCTGGGCTCGGCCCGGCCACCGGTGACGGCATACGGACGGAAGAGAGGCTCGTCCTCGGTCCCGTCACCCCCGAGCATCACCGGATCCTGGACGTCTGCAACTCAGCGCGCAGGGCCGGAGTCAGAACCTGGCCCGCGCGCTCGACCAGCAAGGTCATCTGGTAGGCGACCAGGCCCATGTCGCAGTCCGGAGACGCCAGCACCGCCAGGCACGAGCCGTCGCTGATCGCCATGACCAGCATGATGCCGTGCTGCATCTCGACGACGGTCTGCGTCACGCCGCCGCCCTCGAACACGCGGGACGCGCCGACCGTCAGGCTCAGCAGCCCTGCCGCGACGGCGGCGAGCTGGTCGGCCCGGTCCGGCGGGAACCCGTCGGAGTTGGCCAGCCTGAGCCCGTCGGCCGAGACCACGACGGCGTGCGCCACGCCCGGTGTTCCGCTGACGAACTCCGTGATCAGCCAGTCGAACCTGCGTGCCTCGTGACTTAGCTCAATCACGAGCCCCTCCTCATCAGTACGGCGCCAGTCAATACGGGGTTGGTCGGTTTCAGGAGCACGGGACGTGCCTTCCGAGATGTCCGCCCTGCCGCGCTGGATCCCTTGCTGGAAGCGCGACATCCGGGCGCGGATGAGATCGGCGGACACGTCCGGACGCGGCGCGGGGGCCGCGGCGGGGACGGACGGGCCGGAGACCGATCCCGGCACAAGGTTGGCCTTCGGAGTCCGCTTCGGCAAACCGGCCGCGGTGATGCCTCCCATGGAGGGGTCCTTCACCGCGTCGGCCGCCTGCCAGCCGGAGTCGGCGCTGGAGCTCCACGCCTCACCGGCTGAGCCGTCACGCGAGGTCTCCGGCGCCGGCGGCGGGTCCTCGGCCCGCCTCGGACCACCCGAGGCGGCAGGCCCACGCGGGCCGGCCGGAGCCTGGTCCCGCGTGTCCGCGGCGGGCGGGGTGTCGGGACGGCGGAACCACGCCGACTCGACGGATGCGAAGATCGGCAGGAACTCGTCCCCCCGCTCCAGCGGCCCCTCCGGCCCGGTGGCGGGTCCCGTCGAGGGACCGCCCGGTCCCGTTGGCGGTCCCGACGGCCCGGTGGACCGGCGCGCCGGTCCGGTGGGGGGGCCCGACGGCTCGTACGGGAGCGCCTCGGCCGGACGTCGTACCGGGCCGGTGGACGGCTCGGCGGAGGTCCTCGCGCGCGGCATGTCCGGCCCGGTGGAGTAGCCAGGCGGCCTCGCTGGCGCCGGGTCGGGGCCCGTGAACAACCCGGGCGGCCTCGCTGGCGCCGGGTCGGGGCCCGTGAAAGACCCGGGCGACCGCGCCGGAAGCGGGTTGGGGCCGGTGGAGGACCCCGGCGACCGCGCCGGCAGCGGGTTCGACGCCGATCCGGGCGCCCTCGTGGGCCGCCCCGACGGGCCGGTGGGCGGCCCGGATGGACCTGCTGCGCCGTGCCCTCCAGCGGGTCCGGCAGGCCCGGTGCCGGGACCGAGGGGCCCGGTGCCCGGACCCGCCGCTCCCGTGGCCGGCGAGTACGGCGATTCGGAGGCTCCGGGCATCGACAGAGGGCCGGTGTACTCCGGCTGAGGGCCGGTGTACTCCGAGGGCCCGGAGGGCGTGGGGTCGCCGAACGCCCTGGTGAGCCTGGATTGTCCCGGTCCCCGGCCCTTGAAACCGGGCGAGGACCCGACGGGCGTGAACCCGTTGAAGGTGGAGGACCCGTTGGACGCCGGAGGGGGTCCGCCGAACGCGGGCGAAGAAGCGGTCTCCTCCTGCGGAGCGCCCCGCTGAGGCAGCACCGGTCCACGCCCGCCCGCCACCGTGATGAGCTGGGGCGGGAAGAGGACCATGGCGATGAGGCCGGCCGTGTCTCCGCGCCGGAGCTGGACACGGATGTTGTGGCGCTGCGCCAGGCGGCCGACCACGAACAGGCCCATCCGGCGGGACACCGAGACGTCCACGACAGGGGGGTCCGCCAGCCGCCGGTTGGCCTCGGCGATCTCTTCCGGATCCATGCCGATGCCCGCGTCGCTGATGGCGAGCAGGGCGCCGCCGCCCTCGATCATGCTGCTGGACACCACGACCCGGCTGTTGCCCGGCGAGAAGGCCAGAGCGTTCTCGACCAGTTCGGCGACCAGGTGGACCACGTCGTTGGCCGCGTGCCCCGCGACGGCGGAGTTGCGGTGGACCTTGACGGTGACCCGCTCGTAGCCCTCCACCTCCGACAGCGACGCTCGCACCACGTCCACCAGCTTGGCGGGCTGGCTGCGCTTGCGTGCTGCCTCGTGGCCCGCGAGGACCAACAGGTTCTCACTGTTGCGGCGCATGCGGGTGGCCAGGTGGTCGAGCTTGAACAGGTCGCCGAGCCGCCCGCCGTCCTGCTCACCGCGCTCCAGGCCGTCGATCAGCGAGATCTGCCGTTCGACGAGCGTCTGGATGCGGCGCGAGAGGTTGACGAACATCGCGTTGACGTTGCCGCGCAGCTGCGACTCCTCGGCGGCGAGGCGCAGGGCCTGGCGGTGGACCTCGTCGAAGGCGGTGGCGACCTCCCCGATCTCGTCGTGGGTGCCGACGAGGATCGGCTGGACGTCGGGGGCCTCGACTCCCTCGCCGTTCTCGCGCATCCGCCGTACCACCGCGGGCAGGCGGAACCCGGCGATCTCCAGCGCCTCCGACCGCAGCCTGCGCAGGGGCCTGACCAACGACCGGGCGATCAGGACCGTGGTCGCGAGGACCAGCAGGATCAGGGCGAGGATCAGGATCCCGGCGATGATCGCGTTACGCCGCTCCGCGGACTCCAGGGCGGACCCCCGGGAGGCGACGGAGGCGGCCACCCGCGTCTCGACCTGCTGGAGCAACTCGATGGTCTTGGTGCTGTCGTCGAACCACTGCCTGACGGGGTTGGTGCGCACGTTCCCGTCGCGCACCGGCAGGTTACGGCTGGCCAGGGCGATGGCCCACGACTTGGTCAGCTCCGCGCGGATGACCTCGGTGCCGCGGAGGGTCTGGGCGAGATAGCGCCCGTTCTCGACTCCGGCCTCGCCGCTGAACGTGGCCATGGCGGCCTTCTGCCGCGACCGCGAGGCGATGAAGCCCTCAAGCGTGTCGGGCGTGAACCGCTGCCCGCGCAGCAGCGTGCCAAGGAGCGTGCCGCGCTGCTGGGACATCTCTTCCTTGGCGTGGGCCAAGGCGCTCAGGCCCCGTGCGTCGCCGATGAGCTGCGGATCCTCGCTGGTCTGGCTGATCTCGTCGTGCAGCCGGAACAGCGAGTTGATCACGTCGGTGTACTTCGCGGCCTGGCCGCCCTTGCGGATGACGGGCATGGTGTCGAGGCGGTGGCCGACCTGTAGGGCGTCCTCGACGGCGCGCACGCCGTACCCGGAGTCGATCGCGCCCAGGTCGGCGCGGACCCTGGCCACCGCCGCGTCGACGGCCCTGCGCTGGTCGGCCAGGGCGGTCCTCTGCTGGCGGGTGGTCTGGAACCAGATCGTTCTGTCGCGTTCCAACCCCAGCGCCAGGCCGAGATCGCGCAGGTGACCGGCGACCTCCGCCGCCACCGCGTTGCGCTGGTAGGCGGCGACGCTGTCGATGGACGACACCACACGCAGACCGGCCAGCAGCACGCCGACGATCGTGGGCACCAGGATGAGCGCCGTGAGGCGTGCGGGCACTCGCCAGTTGCGCAGGGAGAGTCGTGACGCGCCACTCCGTCCGCGCTGGCGGGCCGGGCCGCTCTGGCCACCGGAGCGCCTGTGCCGCTTGGCTCCGGATCCGCCCCCCGCGCCGGGCTGGAGTGTCTTGGTCTCGGTTTCCGTTGTGCTCACCGCGCCACCCCCCGCTATCTTCCATGCATGGATGACGGCATGGCTGATAAGTACATAAGCGGGGACAATTCGACCACAAGGTCACCAACACCGTGACCAGAACCGGGACACAGAACGTAATTGTTATGAATCCCGGAGCTACGCCGACGCCTCCGACCTGCGTAGATCAGCGCAGAGCCGCGAGCACATGCTCGCGAACCTGTGCACGCTGCACACCGTCGGTGATGGGCCGACCGGCCCTGTCCACCACGTAGAAGACGTCAACCGCCTCCGCGCCGAGAGTCTCCACGCGCGCAGCCCGGACGTCAAGGTTACATTCACCAAACGCACGCCCAATTCGCCACAAAAGCCCTGGCCGATCATGTGCCCGCACCTCCACGACCGTGGCCGTCTGCGAGGCGTCGTCCACCAGGCTGACCCTCGGCGGAGCGACGGGAACCCGGGCCGGCCGCAGCGATCTCGTGCGCCTGGCCAGCCGCTGTTCGATGTCCAGGCGGCCCGCCAGCACCAGCCGCAGATCGGCCTCCAGCGTGGCCGGATCAGGCGGGGTGCCGTACTCGGGAACGACCGAGAACTCGATGACCGCCGTGGAGGAGGCGGAGGCCGCCGAGGCGGAGCGCACCACCATGCGGTGCGCCGCGAGCACGCCGGCCGCCCGCCAGAGCAGCCCGGGACGGTCAGGCGCCACCACGGTCACGGCCCCGCCGTTCACACGGATCGCACCGCCGCCGTGCCTGGCCAGGGACGCCTGCCGCGGCGACAGTGACGGCGCGGGAGCGGGCGGGCTGCCCGACAGCACCGAACGGACCTTGCGGACCAGCTCGGAGACCAGGGACGCCTTCCAGGAGTTCCACGCGGCGGGCCCGGTCGCGTTGCCGTCGGCGATGGCCAGGGCGGCCAGCAACTCCAACACCTCACGGGACCCGACCGCCTCGGCGACCCGCGAGATCGTCACCGGGTCGTCGAGGTCGCGCCGGGTGGCGGTCTCGGGAAGCAGAAGGTGGTGGCGGACCACGGTGGCCAGCGTCTCCACGTCGGCCGGCTGAAGGCCCATGCGGGCGCCGATGTCCCTGGCGACGATCTCGCCCGTGGTGGAATGGTCGCCCGGCCAGCCCTTGCCGACGTCGTGCAGCAGGGCGGAGATGAGCAGCAGATCTGGCCGGGACACCTCGCGGGTGAACGACGCCGCGCCCGCCGCCGCCTCGATGAGGTGGCGGTCGACCGTGAACCGGTGGACCGGGTTGCGCTGCGGGCGGTGGCGCACGCGCTCCCAGTCGGGAATGAGCCTGACGATGATCCCCGCTTGGTCGAGCTCCTCCCACACCGGCACGGCCGCGCGCCCGGCGCCGAGCAGCGCCACCAGCGCGTCGCGCGCCTCGTCCGGCCAGGGGACGGGCAGTGCGGGTGACTGGGCCGCGAGCACCGACACCGTGGCGGGAGCCATCGGCAGCCCCGCCTCGGCGGCGGCGGCCGCCGCCCTGAGCACCAGGACCGCGTCGTCCTTGGGATTGACCCCGCGCGCGAGGACGACCTCGCCGCCGTGCTCGACCACTCCGTCGGCCAGCGGGCGGCGCCCTCGGGGCGCCGGGCCGGACAGCAGGCGGTCGACGGTGCGCCAGGTGGCGTCGAAGGCGTGGGAGATGGTCCGGCCGGCCTCGGCCAGGCGGCGCATCAGCGCCTCGGCGTCCAGCAGGCCGAGCGCCGCGGCCACGGCGTCCTGCTCCTGGAGGACCAGCCGGTCGGCGCCACGGGCCGTGACCATGTGGAGCCCGTGCCGGACGTCCAGCAGGAACTCGTACGCCTCACGCACCCGGGGCCCGGGGGCGGAGGCGACCCAGGCGGCGGCGACGGCCTGCATGGCCTGCACGTCGCGTATGCCGCCGCGGGAGTCCTTCAGATCGGGTTCGAGCAGGAAGGCCAGCTCGCCCGAGGTGTCGGCGCGTTTGTCCGTGGCCTCGCGCAACTCCGCGAGCCGGCGGCGGGAGTCCGCGCGCCATTCGGCGAGCACGGCCTCGCGTGCCGCCCGGGTCAGCTCGGGGTCCCCGGTGACGTGGCGGGCCTGGATCAGCCCGAGCACCGCCTTGAGGTCCTCGCGCGCGACCTTGGTGACCTCGTCGACCGTACGGACCGAGTGGTCGAGCCCGAGGCCCGAGTCCCAGATGGGATACCAGATGCGGTCGGCGATGCGGCCGACGTCGTCCTGGCCGTTGTGGACCAGCACCAGGTCCAGGTCACTGCCGGGGGCGAGCTCTCCTCGCCCCAGGCTTCCCACCGCCACCAGCGCGACACCGGTGCCCGCGAAGGCCGCGCCTGTCCCGGCCGGCGGGGCGCCGGGACCCATCGGGGTGGCCCCGGCACCGCGTTCCTCTCCGGACGCGAACCCACTCTTGGCCCCCCCGAGCCCGTTCCGGCCTTCCCTTCCGTACGGCTGTGGCACCGCCGTACGGAAGAGGTCGGCCAGCCAGCGGTCGATGTCCGCGGCCCGCTCCTTGCGGGCCGCGGCATATGAGCGAGCGTCGCCTCTCATCATCCGGTTAGAGGGCCTCCGGTCCGCGTTCTCCCGTGCGAACCCTGATCACGGTCTCCACGGGGACGGACCAGACCTTGCCGTCGCCGATCTTGCCCGTCTGGGCCGCCTTGACGATGACGTCGATGACGTCCTCGGCGTCCTCCTCCTCGGCGAGGACCTCCACGCGGACCTTCGGTACCAGGTCGACCTGGTACTCGGCCCCGCGGTAGACCTCGGTGTGGCCGCGCTGCCGGCCGTATCCGCTGGTCTCGCTGACCGTCATGCCCTTGACGCCGAACTGCTCCAGAGCGGCCTTGACGTCGTCGAGCTTGAATGGCTTGATCACCGCTGTGATGAGCCTCATGCGTCTACCTTCTTCGTCACTGACTGGACAGGACCGTTCACGGCCGCCACTCCCGACGCGTGAACGGAGCCGAGGTCGTATCCGGTCTCGGCGTGGGTGGTGATGTCGATGCCGGTGACCTCGTCCTCTTCAGTGACCCTGAAGCCCATCGTCTTGTCAATGATCTTGCCGATGATCCAGGCGAGGACGAAGGAGTAGAGCGCGACGACCACGGGGCCGAGGATCTGGCGTCCCAGCTGGGTGAACCCGCCACCGTAGAACAGTCCCTTCGCCTGGGGGTCGAGGAAGGGGTACGCGGCGAGGAAACCGAGGGAGATCGCGCCGAGCGCGCCGCCGACAAGGTGCACGCCGACCACGTCGAGCGAGTCGTCGAAGCCCAGCTTGTACTTCAGGCCGACCGCGTAGGCACAGACCGATCCCGCGATGGCGCCGATGACGATCGCCGCCCAGGGGTCGACGAAGCCACAGGCCGGGGTGATGGCCACCAGACCGGCCACCGCGCCCGAGGCGACGCCGAGGGTCGTGGAGTGCCCGTCCCGGAGCTTCTCGACCAGGATCCAGGCACCGGCGGCCACCGCCGTCGCGATCTGGGTGTTCATGAACGCCAGGCCGGTGGTGCCGTCGACCGCGAGTTCGGAGCCCGCGTTGAACCCGAACCAGCCGAACCACAGCAGGCCGACGCCCAGCAGGACCAAAGTCAGGTTGTGCGGGCGCATGGGATCCTTGCGCCAGCCACTCCGCTTGCCGAGCACGAAGGCGAGCGCGAGACCCGCGGCGCCGGCGTTGACGTGGACGACCGTGCCGCCCGCGAAGTCCTCGATGCCGAGCTGGGTCAGCCAGCCGCCGCCCCACACCCAGTGCGCGACCGGGAAGTAGACAAGCGTGGCCCAGACGATCGAGAAGACCACCCAGGCGCCGAACTTGGCCCGGTCGGCGATCGCGCCGCTGATCAGGGCCACGGTGATGATCGCGAAGGTCAGCTGGAAGGCCGAGAACACCAGGCTCGGCATGCCCGTGCCGTCTGGCTTGGTGGCGGTGTCGACCAGGCTCTGCAGCCCGACCTCGTTGAGCCCGCCGACGAACTTGTTGAGGAACTCGTTCCCGTTCGTGCCGAAGGCCAGCGAGTGACCGTAGAGCACCCACGCGATGGTTACGGTGATGATGCTGGCGAACGACATCATCATCATGTTCAGGACGCTCTTGGCCCTGGTCATGCCCCCATAGAAGAACGCGAGACCTGGAGTCATGAGCAGCACCAGTGCGGTGGCCGCGAGCATCCAGGCTGTAGTGCCGCTATCGATCTTCATTCGATGCGACCCTCCTTACAAATGGCGTGTGGCCGATTTCTCCCGCAGTGGGCGCTCCAGGGCTTCGTTGACCGGCTGCGCACTGACGTTGGGCGAAAGCGTGTTCTTCTGCCGTTTCAGGTCTTCACCTGGCGTGTTTCACGTACGTGAAACTCACGGGCACGATGTTTCTGCCACGTTTCGGAGAGTCGCCCTGCGGATATCGGCATGTCCTCATCGGCGTGCCACAGCGGCGTGAGAACGGTCGAGGGACGGCGGTGTTGGGCCGTGACCTGCGGTCATGCGACGGGAGGGCCACGCGCCCGGCCGCCGAAAAGGTCCGAAAAGGGCGACGCGCCCAGAGGTGGCGCATCGCCCTTCAGTGCCGTACGAGGGCGGCGGCCTACGCGGCCGCCTGGGCCAGCTTCCGCAACCGGGCGAGAGCGTCACGCTCGATGCGCCGCGCGCGGTCGCGCCCGATGCCGTACCGCTCGCCGACCTCGGTGAGGGTGTGCTCCCGCCCGTCGACCAGCCCGTAACGCCAGCGCAACATCTCGCGCGTCTGACCTTCCAGGCCGAGCAGCCAGTCTTCGAGACGCTCGCGTTCGAGGGTGTCCATGGCCTGCTGCTCGGGGTTGGCCCAGGTGTCGTCGGCGATCATGTCGCCGAGCTCGGTCTCGTCCTCGTCGCCCACGCCGAGCTGCAGCGACACCGGGTCTGAGGCCCAGCGGCGCAGCTCGCGGACCCGCTCGATCGGCAGCTCCAGAACGGCCGCGAGATCGGCGTCGGTCGGCTCGGCGTCCAGCTCGGCCATCATGTCGCGGCGGACCCGCATCAGGCGGGTCATCTGCTCGCCCGCGTGGGTCGGCAGGCGCACGGGCCTGGCCTGCTCGTGGATCGCACGTCCCACGGACTGGCGGATCCACCAGGTGGCGTAGGTGGAGAACTTGTAGCCCCGGCGGTAGTCGAACTTCTCCACGGCTCTGACCAGGCCGAGGTTGCCCTCCTGGACCAGGTCGATGAGCGGCATCCCCCTGCCGGAGTACTTCCTGGCCACGGCGACGACCAGCCGCAGGTTCGCCTGGATGAACTCGTCCTTGGCCCGCTGGCCCGACACGGCCAGCCGCTCGAGCTCCTCATCGGTGGCGTCGGACGCCTTCGGCTCCTGCACCCCGCTGTCCAGGAGCTGCTCGGCGAACAGGCCCGCCTCGATGCGCTTGGCGAGCTCGACCTCCTGATCCGCGGTGAGCAGGGGCACCCGCCCGATCTCGGCCAGGTAGGTGCCGAGCAGATCCCTGTCGGCCACCTGCTGATCCTGCGTCCGATTCCCCGTCGGCCTTGCCATTCCTATGGCACCTCGTCTCGCCGCGCCCGCCCGATGTGCGGGTGGAGTCCGCCCCTCCGGCCGTCGATGCCGGCGCGGCGTCCTCCTCCCCCTCTTCTGCCCGAATCAACGTCTAGTTCACGGCAAAGATTCCCTAAAGAGATACGACCGGAGAATGGTATTAGTCGTCATCCTTAAGTATGAGTTGTCCCCTGCGGGGTCGTAGGGCGTCGGCGAAATCGCAGTTGAACGCCTTGAGGAGCCGTCTCTGCCGATGATTCATTCGCGAATCGCGGCAATGGCATCGGTCAGCATCGCACCGACGTCTCCCAGCACGTGACCGCCCTCCACCACGACCCGCCGCCCGCCTGAGACGACCGAGTGGACGTCGGAGGCTGTGGCGCCGAAGATGACGGTCTCGGCCGCCGAAGAGCAGCCGGCTCCCGCGGTGCGGACCGAGTCCAGCCGTACGGACACCAGGTCGGCCCAGGCGCCGGGGACGATGAAACCGGCGTCCGGATGGCCGAGCGAGGCCTGCCCCACCATCGTCGCCGAGCACAGCAGGTCGGCGGCCGTCCAGTGTCCCCGTTCCCCGGTGGTGAGACGCTCCCCGAGCTCGACGGCCCTGGCCTCCTCCAGCAGGTCGATCATGGCGTTGCTGTCGCTGCCCAGCGTGACCGGCGACCCGGCGTCGTGCAGGCGCCGGGCGGGTCCGATGCCGTCGGCCAGGTCGCGCTCGGTGGTGGGACACACGCAGACGTGCGTCGAGGAGCCCCCGAGCAGGGCCACGTCGACGTCCGACAGGTGGGTCGCGTGGACGGCCGTGGTGCGGGGCCCGAGGACGCCGTGCTCGTAGAGGACCTGGACGGGGGTCGCGCAGTAGGTCTCGACGCAGTGCTGGTTCTCGGTGCGGCGCTCGGAGACCTGCGCGTGCACGGGCGCGGCCCTGCGGCGCCCGAACTCCGCCACCACGGGCATCTGCTCGGGCGGGCAGGCGCGCACGGAATGGACCGCCCCGCCGACCACCACGTCCTCGGCGAGGAGGTACTCGCCGGCCAGGTCGTCCACGCGCTCGGCCCACTGGTGCGCGTCGGCGTCGCCGAAGCGCAGTTGCGTTCCGTCCAGGGGCGCGCCGATGTTCCCGGTGAGGTAGCAGGCGTCCAGGAGGGTGATGCGCAGGCCCGCGTCCCTGGCCGCCTCGATCAGCGCGTGCCCCATCGCGTTGCGGTCGTCGTACGCCCGGCCATCCTTGCCGTGGTGGAGATAGTGGAACTCCCCCACGCCCGTGATCCCCGCCAGGGCCATCTCGGCGAAGGTGGCGCGCGCGAGGGCGAGGTAGGTGTCCGGGTTGAGCCGTCCGGCGACGGCGTACATGTGGTCGCGCCAGTCGTGGAAGCTCATCACGCCGGCCTGGGCCTGTCCCCTGAGGGCTCTGTGGAAGGCGTGCGAGTGCGCGTTCGCCATGCCCGGCATGGTCAGTCCCGCCAGCCGCACCACGCTCTGCGGCGGGTCGGCGACGCCGGGGACGACTTCGGCGAACCGGCTGCCCTCCACCCGGACCAGCACACCCTCGACCGCCTCACCGGGATGCAACCAGGCCAGCTCACACCAATAGGTCAGGTCGGACACTCCCCTAATCTCTCAGGACATAAGTCAATAAATGTCCTGTTATATGGCTTAATTTGCCAAGGTATTGGCTTATGTGGCGCTATAACCCGATAAGGGATGGTCGGTGATGAGGTCACCCGCCGCTTGACGGGACAGCCAGCGAGGTCGCCGTCAGCGGACGGGCCTGCGGGAAGGCCGGCGTCAGTTGAGGGGCCCGGCGGCGGGGCGGATCGTGACCTCGGTGATCTGGGCGTCGTCGGACGTGGTCACGGCGGTGACGACGGCGCGTGCCACCGATTCGGGAGACAGATACCTGCCCGGCTCGTAGTCGCCGCCCTCCTGCCGCCGCACGTCCCGCTGCATGTCGGTGTCGACACGGCCGGGATAGACGCTGGTGACGCGCACGCCGTTGGACTGCTCCTCCAGCCGGAGCGCGTCGGCGAAGGCCCGCAGCGCGAACTTGCTCGCGGCGTAGGCGGCCCAGCCCGGATTGGCACGCTGCCCGGAACCGGAGTTGATCAGCACGACGTGGCCCCGCGAGGCACGGAGCGCCGGCAGCAGCAGCCGGGTGAGACCCGCCACCGCGGTCACGTTCACCTCGAACGCCTCCCGCCAGGCCTGGACGGGAAGGTCGGCGATCGCGCCGACCCTGGCCACTCCCGCGCTGTGCACGAGCACGTCCAGCCGGTCGACCCCGATGGTCGCCTCGGCGACCGCGCGTTCGTCGGTCAGCTCCACCGGCCACGGGCGCGCGCCCAGCTCGTCGCAGACCTCCAGGAGCGCGGTGCTCTCACGCCCTCCGATGAGCAGGTCGTGCGTCGGCGCGAGGGCTCGGGCGACGGCCGCCCCCACCCCGCGGGAACCTCCGGTGATCAGCGCTATGGGTCGTCCACTCATGCACTTCACCCTAGGGGCTGCGCCCCGGTGCGATCTTCTTTCACCGGTTGACAAGATACTCCAGTTTGAATACAAATTTGAGTATGTCCTCCACCCGTACGCTGATTCTGGGCGTGCTCCTCGACGGCCCCATGAACGGCTACAAGGTCCGCCAGACTCTCGAGCTCTGGGGTGCGCAACATTGGGCGAACGTCGCGTTCGGCTCGATCTACCACGGGCTCGGGCAGATGGCCAAGGAAGGCCTGCTCGAAGTCGTGGAGAGCGGCAAGGGCGGTCAGACCGTCTACGCGATCACCGACGAGGGCCGCCGCGAGTTCCACCGGCTGCTCAACGACTTCTGGTGGCAGTTCAGGCCCATCGTCGACCCCTTCCAAGTGGCGCTCACGTTCATGAACCACATGTCCAAGGCCGACCTCATCGCGGCGCTCACCGCCCGCAAGGACCAGCTCAAGATCGTGCTGGCGTTGAACGAGCGCGCCATGGCCGGCAAGAGGGCCCACGGCGCCGGCCGCCACGTCGACGAGACCGTGCTGCTGGGCAGCATGCAAGTGCGTGCCCAGCTCGAATGGGTGGAGCAGGCCATCGAGAAGGTCGAAAACGGTGATTTGCCGTAATTAATTCGGTTGACCCTCCTGTAGCGGCATGACCAAGAATCAACTCCCGACGAGAGGACGCCATTGTGATCATCGCAGCCCAAGGGTTGAAAAAGACCTTCACCACCCGGAGCCGCAAGGGCAGCCAGACCGTCGAGGCGGTCAAGGGCATCGACCTCGGCGTGGAGACCGGCGAGATCTTCGGCGTGCTTGGGCCGAACGGCGCCGGCAAGACCACCATGATCCGCATGCTCTCCACCCTGATCGCCCCGACCAGCGGCACTGCGCAGGTGGCAGGGCATGACCTCATCAGGGAGCCGGAGAGCATCCGGAAGCGGATCGGGTACGTCAGCCAGGCGGGCGGCGTCGACGAGGCCAACAGCGCCCGGTCGAACCTCATGCTGGCGGCCCGCGTCAACGGGATCGCCAAGGCCGACGCCGCAGGACGCGTGGAGGAGATGCTCTCCGCCTTCGACCTCACCGAGTTCGCCGACCGCCCCGGGCGCACGCTTTCCGGCGGGCAGAAGCGCCGGATCTCGATCGCGCTCGGGCTGGTCCACCGCCCGCCGCTGCTGTTCCTGGACGAGCCGACGACCGGCCTCGATCCGCAGAACCGCGCCAACCTGTGGGACCAGATCCGCCTGCTGCGCACCTCCGGCACCAGCGTGCTGCTCAGCACCCACTACCTCGACGAGGCCGACGCGCTGTGCGACCGGCTCGCGATCGTCGACCACGGGATCATCGTCGCCGAGGGCACCCCGGCCGAGCTGAAGCGGGAGGTCGCGGGCGATGTGGTGACGCTGCGACTGGCCGCCGCGGACGGCGCCGAGCCGCTGCCCGAGGGCGCCTCACACGCCGCCGACGCCCAGAAGCTGCTGGAGGCGCAGCCGTACACGCGGGAGGTGCGCGTCGACGGCGACCAGCTCCGCATCTACCTCGACGACGGCGAGCACGCCCTTCCCGGCCTGCTGCGCTCCCTGGAGGAGCGGGCCCTGGTCATCCAGTCGATCGCCCTCGACCGCGCCACGCTCGACGACGTCTTCCTGCAGAAGACCGGCCGGTCCCTGCGCGACGCCGCCTGAAACCACCGTCGAGCCGGCACACGTCCCTGGACGAGCCGGCACACGTCCCTGGACGAGCCGGCCCTCATTCCCAGACGAGCCGACCGCCGTCGAGCCGCTCCCGCTCCCCGACGAGCCGGCCATATTCCCCCTGGAGACCCCCCTTGTTCAGACATACCGCCCTGTTCCTGGGCTACGAGCTGAGGAACACCGCACGCAATCCGATCTGGCCGCTCTTCGGCATCCTCCAGCCCGTCCTCTACATGCTCCTGTTCGCCCCGCTGCTGGCCAACACGACCCCCGGCGTGCCGCAGTCGGAGACGCTGACGCAGTTCACGCCCGGGATGATGGTGATGATCGCGCTCTTCGGGTCGATGTTCGTCGGCTTCGGCATGATCACCGAGATCCGCAACGGCGTCCTCGAGCGGCTCGCCGTCAGCCCCGCCAGCCGTCCGGCCATCGTGCTCGGCCGCACTCTGCGTGACGTCATCGTGCTGATCGCCCAGGCGCTGGTGATCGCGGCTCTCGGGACGCTGATGGGCATGCGGCCGAGCCTGCCGGGCCTGCTGCTGATGGTCCTTCTCATGGCGTTGATCGGCACCTTCGCGTCCGGCCTTTCGTACGGGCTGGCGCTGGCACTGCGGGACGAGAACGGGATGTCGCAGATCATGCAGCTCTTCGCGCTGCCGCTGATTCTGCTGACCGGCATCCTGCTGCCGATGTCGCTGGCGCCCGAATGGATGCGGGCGGTCGCCACGTTCAACCCGCTCTACCACACCGTCGAGGCCGGCCGGGCGCTGTTCGGCGGCGACCTGTCGAACACCTCGATCCCGCTGGCGTTCGGGCTCATGCTGGTGCTCGCCCTGGTCACCGTCCGCTGGTCGGTGAGTTCGATGCGGCGCCTCGCCGGGTGACATCGGCGAGGAGCCGGACCGATCACGGCTGGAGGAACACGCCCGTCTGGTCGGTCATCCGCTCGTGTTCCTCCATGCGGGCCTGGGTCCGCAGCGGCGCCGCCTCGGCCATCGCCTCCACCAGCAGCATCGCGAGGGCCAGCGGCGCCGTGTGCGCGTCGCACACCGTCCGCCGGCCCACAGGCGCGGGCAGCACCACGTCCGCGGGGAACGGCACCTCGGCCCGGTCGGTGATGACGGCCGTGCGGAACCCCAGCTTGGCGGCGTACTCCAGCGCGTGCACCGCATCCGCCGGGTAGCGGGGCAGCACGAAGGCGAGCAGCCACTCCGACCCCGCCCGGCGCGCAGCGTGGACGGCCTCTGCGAGTTCCGCGCCGCCGTGGATCAGCGGCCGCACGTCGGGATGGATGCGCCGGGCGTAGTAGGCGAAGGTCGTGACCAGCCCCGATGAGCCCTGCAGTCCGAGCACCGGCAGCGGCTCACACGCCGCCAGCGCCGTGCCGAGCCCCTCGATCCGGCCGGGAAGGCCGTTGGCGTCGGCCCTCGGCGTATCAAGGCCCGACGCCAGGCGATCGCGGATGGCGGTCAGGTGGCGTATCTCATCGTCGATCATGTCGTGCACGGAGTGGGCGGCGCCGTTGACGCCGCCGCGCCGCGGCTCGGCGGCGTGTGCGGCGCCGTTCCCGCCGACCACCAGAGGGCGGAGCGCGTGGCGGAACTCCGGGTATCCGGCGAACCCGAGCGCCATCGCGAAGCGCGTCACCGACGGCTGGCTCACCCCGGCCCGCTCGGCCAGTTCGACACTCGAAAGGAAGATCGCGTCAGGCAGATGCCCGCTCAGGTAGTGCGCGATGCGCTGCTGGACCGGCGACAGCCGCCTGCCCTGGACCATCCGTTCGAGCTCGTCCGCCACTTCCACCTCCAGCCCCCGGAGCAGCCGCCCCGTGATCGACAACGTCCGCGGGGGCTTTCCTCATCCCACCAGGACCTCATCGGTGTGTCGCCGAGGCGCCGCGGACGGCGGCCGGGTCCGCGCCGTGGGCGCCGACCGCAGACCCCTTGCGTCATCACCCGTGCCTAGCGCCCCAGGCGGATGAACCGCTCTGGATCCCGCTCCAAATGTTTTCCCCCCGTCGGCAATCCGTATGGGCGACGGCCGCGTATCCCCGATGAGGACCCGGCCGGACCTCTCCCATTGCTCAGCGCCCGGTGGCAATCGCGACCGGCGGCCGAAAGGACCATGACGACATGGAGCTCCGGATAAACCGGCGATCTTTGATCGTGCTAGGAATCGTGGGGGCACTTTCCGCCTCCTCGCTCACCCTGCTCCGCCCTGATACCGGCGGCGCCTCCTCGCACCGCGAGGCCCCCCTGATCGCCGGTGATCCTCGCAACGACAACACCGACGTGTACGCGTTCGTCAGCCCCGACAAGCCCGACAGCGTGACGCTGATGGCCAACTGGATCCCGTTCGAGGAGCCGGCCGGCGGGCCGAACTTCTACACGTTCGACACCCAGTCCCGGTACAACATCAAGATCGACAGCAACGGCAACGGGCTGCCGGACGTGACCTACCAGTGGACTTTCCGCAACGAGGACAGGCGCGGCAACTCCACGTTCCTCTACAACAACGGCCCGGTCACCTCGCTCGACGACGAGAACCTGCTGTTCCGCCAGCGCTACACGCTCAAGAAGTTCACGGCTCAGCAGGGGTGGACGACGGTCATCAAGAACGGCGTGGTGGCGCCGAGCAACGTCGGGGCCGCGTCGATGCCCGACTACGCCCGCCTGCGGGCGCAGTCCATCCAGAAGCTGCCCGGCGGCGGCCAGACCTTCGCGGGCCAGGCCGACGAGGCGTTCTTCCTCGACCTGCGGGTCTTCGACCTGCTGTACGGGGGCGACCTGTCCGAGGTGGGGCAGGACACCACCAAGGGCTACAACGTCCACAGCATCGCCATCCAGGTGCCCAAGGACGAAGTCGCGTTCAAGGGCGACGCCAAGCGCAACCCGGTCATCGGCATCTGGTCCACCACGGAGAAGTGGAGCCCGAACGGCTACCGGCAGGTCTCCCGGCTGGGGAACCCGCTGGTCAACGAGGTGGTCATCCCCGCCGGCCTGAAGGACACCTTCAACTCCATCAGCCCCGACAAGGACGCCTCCATCCCCGCCGTCGTCAAGCGCGTCACCGAGCCGGAGCTGCCCAAGCTGATCGAGGGCATCTACAAGATCCCGGCGCCCAAGACACCGCGCACCGACCTGGTCGAGATCTTCCTGACCGGCATCGCCAAGGCCAACGGCCCCATCAAGGCCGACCTCAACTCCCAGATCCTCAACAAGGACGTCGACCCCAAGGCCTTCCGGCCTTCGGAGATGTTGCGGCTGAACATGGCGATCCCGCCCACGGCCAGCCCGAACCGGCTGGGCGTCCTGGCCGGTGACCTCCAGGGCTTCCCGAACGGCCGCCGCCTCGGCGACGACGTCCTGGACATCTCGCTCCAGGCCGTCGAGGGGGCCGCGCAGACGGGCAAGCTGGTCGACGCCCTGGCCGCCGGTGACAAGGTCAACGCCAACGACAAGCCGTTCCAGGCACGGTTCCCGTACATCCCGCTCCCCAGCGCGGTGGCGGTCAACCAGCGCTGACCGGTGCGCCGGCTCCCGTCGCCTCACGCGGGAGCCGGCGCGGGTACCGGCGTCCGCGCGTCATTCGGATCAGGAGAATCACCATGTCCGACCCCGATCGCCCTCGTGGCAGGGCACGGGCGGCGGCCGTCTTGGGCGTGGGCGCTCTGGGCCTCGCCCTGACGATCACGGCGGGAGCGACGCTGCTCCCGCCCGCCCAACCCCGATCAACGGCCGGCACGGTCTCCGGCCCCGTCGTCCTCGCCGAGGCCCCGGCCTCGGCGAGCGGCCTGGCGCAGGCGGTCAACGGCCTGCAGGCCAGGCTGAAGCGGCTGCCGCGGGACCACCAGGCGTGGGCCTCCCTCGGAGCGGCGTACGTGCAGCAGGCCAGGATCACCGCCGACCCCTCCTACTACGTCAAGGCCGACGAGGCGCTGGACCGCGCGGCGGCCCTGGCCCCCATGGACTTCGCCGTCCTCACCGGGCAGGCGGCCCTGGCCGCGGGACGCCACGAGTTCACCAAGGCCGTACGGCTGGCGCGGCGGGCGGTCGCGGCCAACCCCTATGGGTCGGCCGCCTACGGCGTGCTGACCGACGCCCACACCCAGCTCGGCGACTATCCCGAAGCCGCCGAGGCCGTCGAGCGGATGATGGAGCTCAAGCCCGGTGTCGCGTCCTTCACCCGCGCGTCCTACGACGCCGAACTGCGGGGGGACACCACCGCGGCGCGGGAGCTGCTGGAGGCGGCGCTGCGCGACGCGTTCACTCCCGAGGACGTCGCCTACTGCCGTTACTACCTCGGCGAGCTGGCGCTGCGCGCGGGAGACCTCGAACGCGCGGACCAGATGTACGACGCGGCGCTGCGGTCCACACCGGATTTCGTCCCCGCTCTGGCCGGTCGCGCCCGTGCGGCGGCGCTGGGCGGGCGGCTGGACGAGGCCGCCACCGGCTACGCGGCCGTGGTCGCCCGCCTTCCCCTGGCCCAGTACATCGTCGAGTACGGCGAGGTGCTGACGAGCCTCGGACGGGACCCGGGTGACCAGTGGGCGCTGCTGAGGGCCCAGAAGCAGCTCATGGCCGCGAACGGGGTTCGCGACGACCTCACGTGGGCGGAGTTCGAGGCCGACCACGGATCCCCCGGCGCGGCCGTGCGGCATGCCGAGGCCGAGTACGCCCGCAACCCCAACATGGTGGCCGCCGACGCTCTGGCCTGGGCGCTGCACAAGGCGGGCCGGTCGCGAGACGCCCTGCCGTACGCCCGGAAGGCCACGGCCAGGGGCTGGCACAACGCGCTCTCCATCTACCACAGAGGCATGATCGAGAAGGCGCTCGGCACGAGCTCGTCCCGCTCGTTCTCCCAGGTCAAGCTCTACAATCCGCGCTTCTCGCCCAAGTTGCCCGCCCTCGCGAGGTTCTCATGATCTCCCTTGTCCTGGCCGCCGTCGTGGCGGCCCATCCCCTGGGCAACTTCACGGTCAACCACTACAACGGGCTGGAGGTCCGGCCCGGTCAGGTGGTGAACACCGCCGTCGTCGACTACGCCGAACTGCCCACCCTGCAGGCCAAGACCACCGTCGACACCGACGGGTCCGGGACCGCCTCGCCGCGGGAGAACGCCGCCTACGCCGCCTCGACATGCGCGGCGCTCGCGCGGGCCCAGCGGCTGGTCGTGGACGGCAAGGCCGTGTCCTGGCAGGTCGGTCCGGCGTCGTTGGAGTACGCCCCCGGGCAGGGCGGGCTGGCCACCAGCCGCCTGACGTGCCCGCTGTCGGCACCGGTGGCCACCACCTCGTCCGTGGCGTTCTCCGACTCCTTCCTCGGCGAGCGCATCGGCTGGCGTGAGATCACCGCGGTCTCCGAGGGGGTACGGCTGGCGCCCTCCGGCGTGCCGTCGGTGAGCACGAGCGACCGGCTGCGGAAGTATCCCGACGATCTGCTCGCCAGCCCGCTCGACCAGCGTTCGGTGACGCTGCGCGTGGCCGGCACGGCCCCGGCCGCCGCGCCGGCGCCTCGTGGGCCCTCTCTTAGCGGGCTGAGCGTCGGCGGCCCGATCGGGGACGCGCTCGCGGCGCTCGACCGGACGTTCACCGGCCTGATCGGCGCCTCCTCGCTGACCGTGCCGCTCGGCCTGCTGGCCGTACTGCTCGCTGTCGTGCTCGGGGCCGGGCACGCGCTGATCCCGGGGCACGGCAAGACGATCATGGCCGCCTACCTGGCCGGTCGCCGTGGCCGGCCGCGCGACGCGCTGGTCGTCGGGGCCACCGTCACCGCCACGCACACCGCCGGCGTGCTGGTGGTGGGGTTGGTGATCAGCGCGTTCTCCTCGTTGGCCGGGGAGTCGGTGCTGTCCTGGCTCGGCCTGGCCAGCGGGCTGCTCATCGCCGTCGTCGGCGTCCGCCTCCTCTGGTCCGCCGCCCGTGGCCGCGGCCTAGGGCACGGGCACGGACACGGACACGGGCACGGGCACGGACATGGGCACGGACATGGGCACGGGCATGGCCACGGGCATGGCCATGGGCAGGAGGAGCGGCAGGGGCACGAGCGTGCCGGGCTGATCGGGCTGGGGATCGCGGGCGGGCTGGTGCCGAGCCCGTCGGCGCTGATCGTGCTCCTGGGGGCGGCGGCGCTGGGCCGTACGTGGTTCGGCGTCGCCCTGGTCGGCGCCTACGGCCTCGGCATGGCCGCCACCCTGACGGCGACCGGGCTGCTGCTCGTGAAGCTGGCGACCCGGCTCGACCGCCTGGCGGCGGCCCGCAAGGGGATGGCCGGGCGTATCGCCGGGCTCGCCCCGCTCGGCACGGCCACGATGGTCGTCGTCCTCGGCGCGGGCCTCGCCGTACGCAGCCTCGCCGGCGCCCTGTGACGGGCGCCCGCCGGGCCCGGTGAGGCCGCCTCGGCGCCCGGTGGCCGGGTCTCAGCGGAGGAGGACCGGGGCGAGCGCGCGGAGGTGCTCCAGGCACTGGTCGGCGTCGCTGACCAGAGGCTGGACGCACACGTGGTCGGCTCCGGCGTCGTGGTGGGCCCGCACCCGCTCCGCGATGGTCTCCGGGCCGCCCCACGCCACGATCGCGTCGACCAGGGTGTCGCTCCCCCCGCCGTCGAAGTCGGCGTCGGTGTAGCCGAGCTCACGCAGGTTGTTGAGGTAGTTCGGCAGCTTGAGGTAGAAGTCCATGTAGTCCCGGGCGATGGCCCGTGCGCGATCGGGGTCGGTCTCCAGGACCACCGCCTGCTCGGGCGCGAGCAGCGGGCCGGCGCCGAGGATCTGCCGGGCCTTCGCGGTGTGCTCGGGCGTCACGAAGTAGGAGTGCGCTCCGTGGGCGTGCTCGGCGGACAGCCTGAGCATCTTCGTCCGAAGCGCGGCGAGAACCCGTGGTGGCGCGACGGGCAGCGGCGCCGCGTAGGGAGCCTCGTCCATGGCATCGAGGTACTCGCGCATGAACTCGACCGGCTTGCCGTAGTCGTGGCCGCGAGGGGCGACCAGGGGAGCATGGCTCACGCCGAGGCCGAGCACGAAGCGGCCCGACCACGCCTCGGACAGCGCGTTCGCACCGGCCACCGCGGCGGCGGCGTCCCTCGCCCAGATGTTCGCGATGCCGGTGGCCACCATGAGCCGCTCGGTGCCCGAGAGCAGGATGGAGGCGTTCGTCAGGGCCTCCTTGCCGCCGAGCAGCTCACCGACCCAGAGTGCTCCGTACCCCAGCTCCTCGATGGTCCTGGCGATCATGCGGCTGGTCTCCGCGGGCTCGAATCCCGGCAGCGCGAGCCACACGCCCACCTTGCCGAGCCGCTGCTTGTACGCCGGAAGATCGACCTCCGGTGGCCGTTTCTGCTGCATTGTGGGCCTTTCGGTGAGCCGAGCCGGGGCGGTGGGACACGGCGACGACGAGTGTTCAGGGCTTCTGTGCCCTGATTGCCGCAGGGCTCGCCGAGCACACCGATGTTGTCCGATTCCGGACCATGCCTGTACTAAGAAGTCAGGTACGCCGCCCGTAGGATCCACGCATGAAGCGGGTTCTGATCTGGCTGCACGGCGGCGCGTGGATAGAGCGGCACGCGAGCGAGCGCTCGCACGCGATCATGACCGCTCACGGCCTCGATGTCATGCGGGTCACCCACCGGCTGAGCCACGAGGCCACCTGGCCCGCCCAGCTCGACGACGTACGTGACGCGGCGCGGAAGGTGCGGGCGGACAATCCCGGCGTGCCGCTGCTGGTACCTCAGGACCGCATCAGGCCGGCAACCCAGGGGCGGCCTGATCGTCCAGCCCCATCAGTATGCGCAGGTGGGCGAGCACCTCATCTATCCGGCGGTCCAGGTCCGCATAGTTCTGCAGGATGATCACGCTGAGTCCGGCACCGAGGATCGTGGCCGCCTGGATCTGGTACCTGAGCCGGGCCTCCATGGTCGCCCCGTCGCCGGCCGGATCGAAGAAGATGTTCTGGTTGATCACAGGTATCTCCGCTGCGGCCACCAGCTCCTTGACTTGGTCCTGCCGCGGAATCATGTAGTCGGGCAACACCGTGAGTTTGATGATGGGCGGCATCTGCTGGGTGCTCGCATACGAGCGGTGAACCTGGGTGACGAGCTCCTTGAGCTGCGCTGCGTCCAGCGTGACGCACAGCCACTTGGACGGTGAGCGCACACCGAATTTCTGGTAGAGCGGATGGATGAAGTCTGGATTAACGAAGCGAAGCCATTCGTTCTCGACCTTTATCTTGCCCAGCGAATCGAAATACGAGGCCAGCTCGGCCGCTCCTACAGTGAGTGTGCTCTCCTGGAAAAGGTGGAGGTCCACACCCTCTCTGGCGCCGGGCGGGATCGCCTGTGCATCTCGCAACAACGGTGCAATGCTGTCCCTGAACTCGGAGATGCTTTCTGGGGTGAATCGCATATCCGGTCTGCCGCCGGGGTACATCGCGCTGATTTTGTTGTAGTCGTCGAACAGGGAGGAAGCTCTCAGATCGCCACTCGGCACCCGAGCCCGGAACTCCTGAATGGCTGCCGAGCTTATCCACAATCCTTTCCTGTCGACAGGCGTCAGATTCTTCCAGGTCATGCGACCGCCGTAATCGAGGAAATACGCCCCTAAGCCCTCGACTACCACGACGCCACCACTTTCAAGCCCATCGATAAGCTCTCGTGGGCGGAACTCCGCCAGGTCCAGGCCGCCATGAACGTACGGTTCCCTCAGGTCAGCGACTTCGCCCCGGACTCTCTTCAACTGTTTCCCGGAGAAGCTGTCTTGGCCCGTGGCTCTCCGCGCAGCAAGGGGTTCACGCCACCTGTCGGCCACCTCCCTGACCCGATCCGCGTAGATGGGCGGGGGTGTCGTGCCGAGTAACACGACACCAGTCGGTGTCGTTCTTCCCACCGTCGGGGTGGTGGCATGACCGTCGTCCCGACCGGCGGGCAGTCCACCTTCGGGCGCGCCCGCCACGCGCGACACCTGCGATGAGGGCGCGGGGAGCGCGTCGGGACCGGCCTGTTTCGCGGGGAAACCGGGCTGCTGAAGAGGCTGCGTAGCCTGCTGCGGATCACGCCCCGCCGGCCCCGGCTCATTACGTCCCGCGGATTGCGGCTCATTACGCCCCGCCGGACCCGCCGTCCCCTCACCGCGCTCACCCACCGACCGCACCGGGCCCTCAACATCCGGCCCACGATCGGAACGATCCACCCCAACCTGCGACACCTCACGCCCCACCAGGCCCGGCTCTCCAGGACGGACCACCGGACCCGGCTCATCACGCCCCCCCGGACCCGGCTCACCATGACGAGGCACCGGCCCCACGGCCCCATCACCGCGATCACCCACCGGCCGAACCGGTCCATCAACCCCGGGCCCACGATCAGGACGATCCACCCCAACCGGCGACACATCACGCCCCACGAGACCCGGCTCACCCGTACGAGACACCGGCCCCACGGCGCCCTCACCGCGAGCCGGAGACACCGGCTTGTCGGTGGGGCCGTCAGGGTGGGCGCGATCGGGAGAGGTTCGCTCGGCGAGGGTGTCCCGGCCGGCCGTTCCGAACTGGCCCCCGGTGACCTCAGCCGGCCCAGCGCCGGACAGGGCGGTGGCCACGCTTGGGCCGGACTCACGGTCGGCCGTGCCGGACGGCGCATCGCTTCCGCCGAGGGGCGGTTCGTGCCCAGCGGAGTGGGTGCCGGTCGCGGCGGGGAGCGCGTCGTGGTCTGCGCGAAGCGCGGCATCTCCAAAGAGGACCGGGTCACCTCCGACGACGAGCCCGCGGCTTCCAGCCGAGGAAGCCGCAACGGTAGGCGGGTCGACGTGGACCGGGAATTCGGAAGCCTTCGGGGGTTCGGGAGAGGCGCCGGTCTTGAAGCCGTGGAGGGTGTGCATGGCCTCGGCGTGCACACCCATGCCGATGCCCATGAGGAGGTCGTCGCGCCAGCGGATCTCATCCCAGTGGACGTCACCCTTGTGCTGGAGCGCGTTGCCGGCGATGTCGCCCGCGACGTTGACCCCGCCCCCTACGCCGGAATGGGTCACCAGGCGACCCCCCGTGCTGCGGGTCAACAGGGCCGCCAGGGGACCGCCTCGCCCGGCCGCGATGTCCAGCTTCCGGTAGAGGGCTCCGACGGCCAGGCCACCGAAGGCCCCCATGGCCGTGCTCTCCAGGAAGGATCGTGCGTCGAACCCCACCTGCAGGCCGTACCCCATACGGGTCAGCTGGTCGATGCCGTTCAGCCCGGCCATGAAGGAGGCACCCGCGGCGGCCGCACGCGCCTCAGCGGTGCGAAGCATCACCAGCAGCCGTTGCCCCATCACCCGGGTCTGGATCAGTGCGCTCAACCGGGCTACCTGGCCGCCCGGTGTCAGAGCCATCATCCGGACGGCTCCCCACAGGACGACCAGGAAAGCCACCGTGATCAAGAACTTGGTCTTGGCGGCCTGGATCTCCGTGCCGAAGTAACGGCAGAATCCGGCGATCGCCCGGCAGCAGCGCGCGGCGTCGTCCAGATGCCCGCCGCCCTGGCGGGCCAGCTCGGCGAAGGACCTGCCGAAGGCGTCGATGTCGTCGCCGAGATTGCCGGTCGTTATCTTGGTGCCGTTGTCGCCGGCCATCCCGGTGACCTCGTCGATGACGTCCGCCATGGCGTCGAACGCCGCCGCCAGCCGCCGCATGCCCACCGCGTCTCCGTCCGGCATCTGGCACCCGGTGACCATCTCCTGCAGCAGCCCCGCCATTTCCGTGTACCAGGGCGCCGGGGCGTCGTCACGAGCGGGCCCGTCGGCCGCCGCGCCCACCACCCGCCACAACGCCTCCGAACGGGAGGACGGTCGGTCGCCGCCGGGCAAGGTGAACCGAGGGTTCTCCCCGCTGTCGACCCGCACCCAGGCCCGCGCCATTTGGACGGCCGCCACCGCATGACCTTGGAGAGACAATGCCAGCTGCGCCGTGCCGTCCAGCACGTCGTCACGCGCCGAGCCGAAACCGGCCGATCCGGAAGCCCCCTCGAAGAAACCCCGGCCCAGACGGTCATCGCCCCAGCACGCGCCAAGCGTCGTCAACACCTCGACGAGCCCGACCAGACCCTCCGACAGCATCGCGCCGGCATCGTCGATTCCCCTGGCCGCCGCCACAATCGCAACCGGATGAATCTCCGCCATATCCGACATTCGCGACCTGACCCGATCGGAGGAGGAAACACGCAGATGCCGCTGCGCATGGCCGCCACCGTACCGCGCGGCCGCCTCTTCTGGTGGACACTTTTCTCCGAAAAGTGTCCACCGAAATCATGCTGGAAACCGCCTTAAATCGGATCGAGGGCGGAGGCACCACCGGTAGGACGGTTCCCGCCCCGGTCGCCGGGACCCGCGGGGGCGTCCAGGGCCACCCGTAGGATCCAGGCATGAAACCGGTGCTGGTCTGGGTGCATGGGGGCGCGTGGCGGGCACGGGCCGCGAGCGAACGGTCGCGGGGGATCCTGGCCGCTCACGGCCTCGACGTTGTGCCGGTCACCCACCGGCTGAGCACGCAGGCGACCTGGCCCGCGCAGCTCGATGACGTGCGGGCCGCCGCGCGGAAGGCGCGGGCGGACCATCCGGGCGTGCCGCTGCTGGTGGGCGGAATCTCGTCGGGCGCCCATCTGGCCCTGCATCTGGGGCTGCGCGGCGTCGACGGCCCCGATGACGTGACCGCCGTGATCGCCTGCTCACCGCCCCTGGACCCGCTGGCCGCCGACTGGCCCGAGTGCCGCGTCCCCGGCAGCCCGTGGACGAGGCTGCTCGGCCACGTCCCCTCGGCCGGTGACGAGATGACGGCGGACGCGACGCCGGCGAACCACGTGGGCAACGGCCTGCCCGTGCTGCTGGTGCACGGCGCTGACGACACCGTCGTGCCCCCGACCCAGACCCTTGACCTGACCAACGCGCTGCTGGCCTCAGGCCACCCCGTGACGGCCTATCTGACCACGGCAGGTCACGACGTCGACCTGGCCGGTGACGATGCCCGCCAGGTCACCGCCTCGTTCCTGGAGCGCTGGGGACGAGCCCCTAGACCTGGGTGAACCGTCCTGGGCCCTCAATGACCGCCGTGGAGTGGGTGAGCCGTCCTGGCCTTCGATGACCGCCGTGCAGGCGGATGACCGCCGGAGCGATGGATGGAGACCGCCTTCGCGCCGGATGGCCACCCCGGGAGTGGATGAAGGCGATCGTGGTGCCCGGTGACGGTCTCGTCCTCTTGGCTCAGTTACGGACGCCGTACTCGCGGCGGATCTCGTTGGCGGTCTCCTTGATCTGGTCCTGGGTCTGCAGGAGCCGGGCCTCGGCCTCCTCGGTGCGGGCCTCGGCCGCCATGGTCCGGTTGCCGGTGCTCGCGCCCAGACGCCGCTTGGCCTTGGCCTTCAGTTCGCGGATCTTCCACTTGTCCATGAAGCCCATCGCACTTCGCCTCCCTGGTACCGATCATCGTTCGCACCCGCCCACTCCCCTCAGAAACCCAAACCATGCCCTCATGGGGTGATTTGCCAGTCCAGGGGAGGTGCCGGCGGATCGTCCGATCCTCTCGGAGGCGCCTACTTGCCTCCGCGCTCCCCTCGCCAGGCGGGCGGCAGGTCATGGCGGCCGGAGACGAACTCCTGTACCGCGATCTTGGCTCTGATCGCCGGTCGCCGCCAGCGGTTCTCGCGGTGGACGGCCTTCGCCATCTTGGAGGGCCTGGGCCTGCGGGATCCGGGGGCGAAGAACCAGTGGGCCCACGGCGATCCCGGACGCGCCAGCCGTACGGCCCCGGCGATCAGCAGGATCGGCGCGAACAGGCCCGCGAGGCCGGTCCAGATCTTGCCCTTCAGCAAGGTGACGACCGCGAGCACGAGATTGAAGGTCAGGAGGAGGGCCGCCGTCCACCTGCCGCTCGGGGAGGGCTCGGGGGCCTCCCAGCCGAAGGGACGCAAGCCCAGCAGCAGGAGCAGGGTCACGGCGATCGCGACGAACACCGCGTCGACCGAGGCGCGCCCCTCCTCGGACCAGTAGACGTCCCGCAGGTGCAGGATCAGCGCGAACTCGTCGAGCACCAGAGCCGCCCCGACCCCGAAGACGGCCGCCGTCAGGGCGTACCACCCGGACGAGAGCCCGGCACTCACCAGCCCGGCGACCCCGCCGAACAGCATGAGCACCACGCCGAACACGACGTGGTGTACATGGACGTCGCCGACGTTGACGTTACGGAACCAGCCGACCTTCGCCCGGATCAGCCGGACGTTCAGGCGCGTGAACAGGAACGTGACGATCAGCGCCGTAAGGAAGCAGAAGAGCGGCAGCCGTCCGGTGTCGATGATCCGCTCGTTGAACCAGATCCCCACAGGCATCCCCCAGTACCGATGCTACGGTGCCCGCGAGAGTGATCCCCCTGCCGACGGCTCCCCACTCGGGGTCCGTGGCGGCCGCGTGCGGGGACAGGGGTGGCCCAGGGGCAGGTCGGGGCCGGTTCGGAGACCCACGCCGTTCAGGCCAGGAAAGCGCGCAGGAGCGCGGCCGTTCCTTCCAGGTGTTCCACGACGGCCTTCCTCGCGGCCTCGGGATCGCCCGCGAGGATGGCGGCGACCATGGCGGCGTGCTGCGCGGCGGCGTGGTCGATGTTGGGGCCGAGCACAGGGATGGCGTTGAGCAGGTCGGTGACCCGCATTCTGGCGTCCGCGCCGGCGGCGGTGAGCAGCGCCGAGCCGGTCAGCTCGGCGATGGACAGGTGGAAGGCCGTGTCGAGCCGCCGGTAGTCGGCGGGCGCGGCGTCGTTGACGTCCGCGAGGCGCCGTTCCAGCGTCGCCCGCTGGTCCTCGGTGAGCTCCATGGCGGCCAGCACCTGGGCGGCGCCGCATTCGATCGCCATGCGGAACGTCAGCGCGTCGGCGAGCTCGGAGGGCCCCATCTCGATCACGGCCCTGCGCAGGTCGCCGTGGCGCGGCAGCGGCTGCTCGTAGACGACGAACGCTCCCCCGTAGCGGCCACGCCGCACATCGAGATGGCCGGCGTCCTGGAGCGCCCGGATGGCCTCCCGGAGCGTGACCCGGCTGATTCCGAGCTGGGCGGCGAGCTCGCGCTCCGCGGGCAGCTTCTCGCCGGGCGCCACCACCCCGAGTTTGATCGCCTGGAGCAGGCGTTCGACCGTCTCCTCGAAGGCGTTTCCCGCCCGGACAGGCCGGAGGAATGCGACGAGCTGGGGCTCGCTCATCACGTCCCCCCTCGAACCGGCTCCAATGGTTCGAGATTAGTCCATTCGGCAGCTTGGAGCTCTTGAACCGTTGACGTGGAGCGCCCGCTGGTGCTTGCATGCCTCCAATGGTCTGTTTCCAGACTTTTGCGGGAGGGGAGTGCCGTGCTCACCGTCGACCAACTGCGTGAAGAGGTGTCCGCCGGGCGGGTGGACACCGTGCTTCTGGCCGTCGTCGACATGCAGGGACGCCTCCAGGGCAAGCGGCTGTCCGCGCGCTACTTCCTGGAGGAGGTGCTGAACCACGCCGCAGAAGGGTGCAACTACCTCCTCGCCGTGGACATCGACATGAACACGGTCGACGGTTACAGCATGTCGTCCTGGGAGCGGGGCTACGGCGACTTCGTCATGCGGCCGGATCTGTCCACCCTTCGCCGGGTGCCCTGGCAGGACGGCACGGTCATGCTGATGGCCGACCTGCTGTGGGAGGACGGATCCGACGTCATCCCCTCCCCGCGCCAGATCCTGCGCGGGCAGATCGCCCGGCTGGCCGAGCGCGGCTGGGGCGCCTTCGTCGGCACCGAGCTGGAGTTCGTCGTCTACAACGACAGCTACGAGAACGCCTGGTCCAAGGCCTACCGCGACCTCACCCCCGCGAACCAGTACAACGTCGACTACTCCCTGCTCGGCGGCGCCCGTGTCGAGCCCCTGCTGCGCCGCATCAGGCTCGGCATGGAGGGCGCGGGCATGTACGTCGAGTCCGCCAAGGGCGAGTGCAACCTCGGCCAGCACGAAATCGCGTTCCGCTTCACCGAAGCGCTCGCCACCTGCGACAACCATTCGATCTACAAGAACGGCTCCAAGGAGATCGCCGCCCAGGAGGGCATGTCGCTGACCTTCATGGCCAAGCCGAACCAGCGTGAGGGCAACTCCTGCCACATCCACATCTCCCTGCGTACGGGCGAGGGCGAGCCGGTGATGGCCGGAGACGGGCGGCACGGGCTGTCGAAGATCGGAGAGCACTTCATCGCCGGCCAGCTCGCCGCCATGCGCGAGTTCACGCTGCTCTACGCGCCCAACATCAACTCCTACAAGAGGTACGTCCCGGGGAGCTTCGCCCCGACCGCGGTCAAGTGGGGGGTGGACAACCGCACCTGCTCCCTGCGCCTGGTCGGGCACGGCCCCTCGCTCCGCATCGAGAACCGTGTGCCCGGCGGAGACGTCAATCCCTACCTGGCGGTGTCCGGGCTCATCGCCGCAGGCTTGCACGGCATCGAGAACGAGCTGCCGCTGGAGGACGCCTACCCCGGCAACGCCTACTCCGCGGGCGCCGAGACCGTCCCGACCACGCTGCGCGAGGCGCTCGCCCTCTGGGAGGGCTCGAAGATCGCCAAGGACGCGCTGGGCGAGCAGGTCGTCGAGCACTACGCGAACAACGCCCGGGTCGAGCTGGCCGCCTTCGACGCGGCCGTGACGGACTGGGAGCTCTTCCGGGGATTCGAGCGGATGTGACATGAAGATCATCAACCCTGCCAGCGAGGACGTGCTCGCCGAGATCGAGCTCGCCGACCTGGCCGAGACCGACCGGGCCGTGGAACGCGCCAGGAAGGCGCTCCCGGCCTGGCGCGAGGTCGCGCCAGGCGACCGCGCCCGCCTGCTCAGGCGCTTCGCCGACCTGGTGGAGCGCCACGGCGACGAGCTTGCCCTGCTGGAGCTCGCGAACGCCGGGCACACGATCGGCAACGCCCGCTGGGAGGCCGGCAACGTCCGTGACGTGCTGCACTTCTACGCGGGCGCGCCGGAGCGCAACCATGGCAGGCAGATCCCGGTGCCGGGCGGGGTGGACATCACCTTCGCCGAACCGCTCGGCGTCGTCGGGGTGATCGTGCCGTGGAACTTCCCCATGGTGATCATGATGTGGGGAGCGGCTCCGGCGCTCGCCGCCGGCAACACCGTTATCGTGAAACCCGCCGAATGGACCCCGCTGACGGCTTTGAGGCTGGCGGAGCTGGCCCTCGAAGCCGGCCTCCCCGAGGGGGTGCTCCAGGTGCTGCCTGGAGCAGGGGAGGTCGCGGGGGCCCGGCTCGTGGAGCACCCCGGGGTCAACAAGATCGTGTTCACCGGGTCCACCGAGGTCGGCAAGCTGATCGCCGCCAGGGCCGCCGAGAACGTCAAGCGGGTCACGCTGGAGCTCGGCGGCAAGAGCGCCAACGTGGTGTTCGCGGACGCCGACCTCGACCAGGCCGCCGCGACCGCGCCCTCGGCGGTCTTCGACAACAGCGGCCAGGACTGCTGCGCGCGCTCCCGCATCCTGGTGGAGCGCTCGGTGTACGACGCGTTCCTCGACCGGCTGGGCGCGGCCGTCGAAGGGCTGACCGTCGGCGACCCGAGCGACCCCGGCACCGACATGGGGCCGCTGATCAGCGCCGAGCAGCGCGAGCGGGTGTCGTCGTTCGTCACCGGCACGCCGCGCTTCCAGGGGACCTGCCCGTCCGGCAAGGGCTTCTGGTTCCCGCCGACCGTGCTGACCCACGACTCGCTGGACGACCGCGCGTTCACCGAGGAGATCTTCGGCCCCGTGGTCAGCGTGGTCGCCTTCGAGGACGAGGCCGAGGCCATCCAGATCGCCAACAACACCAAATATGGCCTTTCAGGGTCGATCTGGACGCGGGACGTGGGACGGGCACTGCGCGTGGCCCGCGCGATCGAGGCGGGCAACCTCTCGGTCAACTCCCACTCGTCCGTGAGGTACTGGACGCCCTTCGGCGGCTTCAAGCAGTCTGGGCTGGGCAGGGAGCTCGGCCCCGACGCCCTGGCCGCCTTCACCGAGACCAAGAACGTCTTCATCGCCCACTGAGCCCGCTGGGCTCCGCTCACCTCACCAAGGCACCAGGGAGTTCGTCACTATGCAACGTCTGCGGGACCGCGTCGCCGTCATCACGGGGGCGGCGGGCGGCATCGGCCTCGCCACGGCACGCCGCTTCGCCGAGGAGGGCGCCAAGGTCGTGTGCGCCGACCTCGACGAGGTGGGTGGCGCCAAGGCGGCGGACGAGGTCGGGGGCCTGTTCGTCCGCACCGACGTCACCAGCGAGGAAGACGTCAGCCACATGTTCGAGACGGCGTTCGAGACCTACGGCAGCGTGGACATCGCCTTCAACAACGCCGGCATCTCGCCTCCCGACGACGACTCGATCCTGTCCACCGGCATCGAGGCGTGGCGACGAGTTCAGGACGTCAACCTGACCAGTGTGTACCTCTGCTGCAAGCACGCCATCCCTTACATGCGGCGCCAGGGCAAGGGGTCCATCATCAACACCGCCTCCTTCGTGGCGGTGATGGGCTCGGCGACCTCCCAGATCTCCTACACCGCCTCCAAGGGCGGGGTGCTCGCCATGTCACGCGAGCTCGGGGTGCAGTTCGCCCGCGAGGGCATCCGCGTCAACGCGCTCTGCCCGGGGCCGGTCAACACCCCCCTGCTGCAGGAGTTGTTCGCCAAGGACCCCGAGCGGGCCCAGCGGCGCCTCGTCCACATCCCGGTCGGCCGGTTCGCCGAGGCCACCGAGATCGCCGCCGCCGTCGCGTTCCTCGCCTCGGACGACGCGAGCTTCATCACCGGTGCCGAGTTCCTGGTCGACGGCGGCATCTCCGGCGCCTACGTGACCCCGGTGTAGCCCATGCCACCTCCGGCCGCCGGCTCTGGCGCGCGACCCGTCATCGGCATCACCTGCTACGTGGAGCCCGCCGCCTTCACCGTGTGGCGGATGCCGGCCGCGCTGCTGCCGTACACCTACATCGAGCACGTCGTCAGGGCGGGTGGCCAGCCGGTCATCCTGCCCCCGGCGGGAGATCCCTCCTCGCTGGTGGGGCGGCTCGACGGCCTGATCGTGGCGGGCGGGGGCGACGTCGATCCCGGCAGATACGGCGAGCAGCCGCACCAACAAACCGGATACGTCCGGAAATTTCGTGATGAGGCGGAGTTTGGGCTGGTCGAGGCGGCACTGAAGGCGGGCACCCCGTTCCTGGGGATCTGCCGGGGCCTTCAGGTCCTGAACGTCTCCCTCGGCGGCAGCCTCCACCAGCACCTGCCCGACGTGGTGGGCCACGGCGGCCACTCCCCCGCCCCCGGCGAGTTCGGCCACCTGCCCGTACGACTGGCGACCGGCAGCATGATCGCGGACGTGCTGGGGGCCGAGAAGGTCGGCGCCGCCCACTACCACCACCAGGCCACCGACCGCCTGGGCGAAGGGCTCACAGTGTCCGCGACCTCGGACGACGGCACCGTGGAGGCGGTGGAGCTCCGGGATCATCCCTTCGCGCTCGCCGTCCAGTGGCACCCCGAGGCGGGCCAGGAGGGCCACCTGTTCGAGGCGTTGGTCACCGCCGCGACGAGCGGCCGTCATTGGTAAGGTGGGCGGGAACACCGATGATCCCGTGCGGGAGAGCGTCCTGACATCCGGTCAGGACCCCTGAAGGAGCAAGTCCTCCCCGCGAACCTCACAAGGCAAAGGACCGCGCGGGCCAGGTGATCTCTGGAAAGCAGGCCCCCTACGCGGGCCTCGCCGAAGGTGAAAGTCCGGTAAATCCCGGGCGAAACTCTCAGGCACCGATGACAGAGGGGGAGGATGCTCTCATCCAACCCTGTCTGAGGTGCGCATCATGTCCCGACCCACACCGCTCCGCGAGGTGCACGAGAGCCTCGGCGCGACGCTCACCGACTTCGCCGGCTGGCTCATGCCCTTGCGTTACGGCAGCGAGTCCGCCGAGCACAACGCGGTGCGCATGGCCGCCGGGCTGTTCGACCTCTCCCACATGGGCGAGATCTTCGTCACCGGCCGGCAGGCAGGTGAGTCGCTCGACCACGCGCTGGTCGGCCACCTGTCGGCGCTGGAACCCGGCCGCGCCCGCTACACCATGATCTGCGCCGAGGACGGCGGCGTGCTCGACGACCTGATCGTCTATCGCCTGGGCGACGAGGAGTTCCTCGTCGTGGCCAACGCCTCCAACTACGAGCGGGTGGCCGCCGAGCTCACCGCGCGGGCCGGCGGTTTCGATGCCGAGGTCGACGACCGGTCCGACCGCTACGCCCTGATCGCCGTCCAGGGGCCGCGCGCCCAGGAGATCGTCGGCTCGCTCACCGACGCCGATCTGGCCGGCCTGAAGTACTACGCGGGACTGCCCGCCACCGTCGCCGGGTCCGAGGCCCTGATCGCGCGCACCGGATACACCGGCGAGGACGGCTTCGAGCTGTTCGTCGCCGCCGAGGACGCCGTGCCGCTGTGGCAGGAGCTCACCAAGGCTGGCGACGCGTACGGCCTGCGTCCCGCCGGGCTGTCCGCCCGCGACACGCTGCGCCTGGAAGCGGGAATGCCGCTTTACGGCAACGAGCTGAACGCCGGGCTGACCCCCTTCGACGCCGGCCTCGGCCGCGTCGTGAAGTTCGACAAGCCGGGCGACTTCGTCGGCCGCGCGGCCCTCGCGCCGCTGAAGGACGTCCCCCCGCGCCGGCGCCTGACCGGCCTGGTCGCGCGGGGTCGCCGAGTACCGCGCCACGGCTACCCCGTGGTGTCGCGGACCGACGGCACCGTCGTTGGAGAGGTCACCAGCGGCGCGCCTTCCCAGTCCCTCGGCAAGCCGATCGCGATGGCCTATGTGGACACCAACGTGTCCGAAGGGCTCGCGGTCGACATCCGTGGTAGCCATGAACCGGTCGACGTGGTTGACCTGCCTTTTTACCGGAGGAGCATGTGAGCAGCATTCCCGAGGAGCTCAGCTACACCAAGGAGCACGAGTGGGTGGCCGGTCTCGACGACGGCCTCACCGTGACCGTGGGCATCACGGCGTACGCCGCTGACGCGCTGGGTGACGTGGTCTACGTTCAGTTGCCCGAGACGGGTGCGACCATCGAGTCCGGGGACGCCATCGGGGAGGTCGAGTCCACCAAGTCCGTCAGTGACATCTACGCCCCGGTCACCGGTGAGGTCGTCGAGGTCAACCAGACCGTCGTGGACGACCCCTCGCTGGTCAACTCCGACCCGTACGGCGAGGGCTGGTTGTTCCGTGTGCGCATCGAGGGCACCCCTGAGGAGCTCCTCACCCACGAGCAGTACGCCACCGTCACCTCCGCCGAGTCCTGACGGTCCCCGATACCCCGTCCCTCATCCCGAGGACCGGCCACGCAGGGATCCACCCCTCCCATGGCCGGCGCCTCGACGACCGATCACCTGGCCTTCGGGCTCGGCCGAGGTACCACCGTCACCTCGGCCGAACCCGGTGGTCGCGGCGTGCCACCTGTGCTCGCCGGAGCATTCCGAGCACAACCCGTTCCGAAGGGCGGAGATCAATGGCGATCAGCGTCTTCGATCTGTTCAAGATCGGCATTGGGCCGTCGAGCTCCCACACGGGCGGCCCGATGGCGGCGGCGCACAAGTTCGCCCGAGGACTTGACCACGACGGGTTACTGGAGAAGACCGCCCGGGTCGAGGTCATCCTCTACGGCTCGCTCGGGCTGACCGGCAAGGGGCACGGCAGCGACAAGGCGGTCCTGCTGGGCCTGTCGGGCGAGAAGCCCGAACTGGTCGACGTCGACACCGTCGACGAGCGGATCGCGCGGATGCGCGCGTCCGGCACCGTGACGTTGTACGGCTCGCATGAGATCCCGTTCGTCATCGGCGAGGACCTGGTCTTCGAACGGAAGATCTCCCTCCCGCACCATCCCAACGGGATGCGTTTCACCGCCTTCTCCGCGGAGGGCGAGTCCCTACGCGAGAAGACCTACTACTCGGTGGGCGGCGGCTTCGTCGTGGACGAGAACGCCACCGGGGCCGACCGCATCAAGGCCGACGACACCGAGCTCCCCTACCCCTTCACCACGGCGGCGGAGCTCCTCGCCCACTGCGCGGAGAGCGGCCTGTCGATCTCCGGGCTGATGCTGGAGAACGAGCAGGCCTTCGGGCGGACCGAGGCGGAGATCCGTGCTGAGCTGCTCAGGCTCTGGCAGGTCATGGCCGAGTGCGTACGACGGGGCTCCGCCAAGGAAGGCGTGCTCCCGGGCGGCCTCAAGGTCAAGCGGCGGGCCAACCAGCTTCTGCGCCGGCTGCAGGTCGAGGCCCCCGAGAAGGACCCGCTCCAGACGATGGACTGGGTCACGCTGTTCGCCCTCGCCGTGAACGAGGAGAACGCCGCGGGCGGGCGCATCGTCACCGCGCCCACCAACGGGGCCGCGGGCATCATTCCGGCGGTGCTGACCTACTACGACCGGTTCACCCCGCAGGCCGACGAAGAGGGCGTCGTGCGTTTCCTGCTCACGGCCGGGGCGATCGGCGTGCTGTTCAAGGAGAACGCCTCCATCTCCGGTGCCGAGGTGGGCTGCCAGGGCGAGGTGGGCTCGGCCTGCTCGATGGCGGCGGCAGGCCTCACCGAGGTGCTCGGCGGCACGCCTGAGCAGGTCGAGAACGCCGCGGAGATCGGCATCGAGCACAACCTCGGCCTGACCTGCGACCCCATCGGCGGCCTGGTCCAGATCCCGTGCATCGAGCGCAACGCGGTCGCCTCCATCAAGGCCATCGCCGCATCCCGCATCGCCCTACGCGGCGACGGCCGCCACTTCGTCTCCCTGGACAAGGCCATCAAGACCATGCGGGATACGGGACGGGACATGCTCGACAAGTACAAGGAGACCAGCCGAGGCGGTTTGGCTGTCAACGTCATCGAGTGCTGAGCATTACTACAAACGGGATATACGCCCCACCCGGCACCCATTGGTTGGGGCGCCCATTTGCTTCCCACCCAGCCCGGAAACCACCTAAGACCAGCAGGTATAGGAGATGCCCACGACCGGCCGGGCTTCGGACATGCCCGGCCCCGTTGGGACCTGACTTTTCAGGAAGAAAAGGGGTCGCGGAGGGCTCACGGGGTCGTGGTGGGTGGTGTTTCCTCGCGCCATCGCCATGCGAGGCGCAGGATGAGTGCCAGGCACACCAATTCCATGGCGGCCAGGACGAGGTAGTGCGGACTTGTCGATCCGCCGCCGATGACGAATGCCGCGGTCAGGGCGATCGCCACGAAGTTGACCCAACGGTTCACCGTTGGTTTCAACGTTCGAGACAGCACCACCATCAAGATCGGAACCTCGACCATGACCGCGGATGCCACCAAGAGTTGTTGAGTGACTCGAACGCCTTCCGCGTACCCCGTCATGAGTCCCCGGAGGAATTCGGGGTTCAGGAAACCGAGGATATCGGCGTAGATCATATTGAACAATACGACGATCCACAGCGTCGAAAGCTTTCCTCGTACGTCACTCATCTTGGCCTCATCGCCTTTCTGTACCATTCAAGGGCTAGATGTCGCTAGATGTCGTCGAAGCGCGGCCAAGGAGCCCAGGAACCGGGAGAACACCTGTCTGCGAGTACGCTCTCCACGGCTTGTCCTCAACGCAGTGGGGATTTCCCGCCGAGGCCAGTCGCTCTGACGATGCAGATCAGGCTGCCGGAGCGGCCGGGTACACCGCTTCGGTCCGAAGTCGACATCAGCCCGCCGAAAGTCGCCATTCCGGCATCTACTTTGGTCGGATGCCGGAGGGCCGGGCGCCGCCGTATATTTTGACCGTGGCGACCCCGGCGGTCCTGAATGATGAGATCCCGCTACCCGCTGGACTGGTCAGCGGCCCCGACCCCGACGAGGTGCGCCTGACCGGGCGCTCGGTGCGCGACTGGGTGGTCGACGTCCTGTGTTTTCTGCTGGCAATCGCCTTCACGGTGCTCACCCTGATCGACAGCATCGAACAGCACCTCCCACCGGTGCCGTTCGCCGTGGACCTCATCCTCGGCGGGCTGAGCTGTCTCGGGATGTGGCTGCGCCGGCGCTGGCCGGTCGGTTTAGCGGTCATCGTGGGTTTGTTCAGCATCTATTCGATGTCCGCCGCCGGCGTGGCAATGATCGCGCTGTTCACCGTCGCGGTGCACCGGCGCTTCGCGGTGGTCGGCCCGATCACGGCCGGGTATGCGCTCACCTCGTCCGTATCGCTGCTGGTGCGACCGGACGTGTCGGTGTCGCACTGGTCGCAGGTCGTGCTGGGAGTCGCCTGCGCCGCTGCGGTCCTCGCCTGGGGCATGTTCGTCCGCGCCCGGCGACAGCAGCTCGTCGCGGCGCGGCGCGAACGGGTCCGGCGGGCCGTGGCCGAACAGGAACTGCGGGTAGCCCAAGCCCGCCAGGCCGAGCGGAACCGGATCGCCAGGGAGATGCACGATGTGCTGGCCCACCGCCTTTCCCTGCTCAGCCTGCACGCCGGGGCGCTGGAGCTGCGTCCCGGAGCGCCGCCCGATGAGGTCGCCCGCGCCGCCGGGGTGATCCGGGAGAGCGCCTACCAGGCGCTGGAGGATCTCCGGGAGGTGATCGGCGTGCTCCGCGCCGACCGAGTCGATGTGGATGGGGCCGATGAGCCGCCGGACCGGCCCCAGCCAACCCTGGTCGACCTCCCCGAACTCGTCGACCAGTCGCGGCGCGTCGGGATGCGGGTGCGGCTCGAATGTCAGGTGTCCGACCCGACGGCCGCACCGGCGGCGATCGGACGTAGCGCTTACCGGATCGTGCAGGAGGGTTTGACGAACGCCCGCAAGCACGCCCGCGATGCCGAGGTATCGGTGGCCGTGCACGGGTCCGCGGGCGACGGCCTGACCGTCGAGATACGCAACCCTTGCCTGGTGAGCGCCGCCGACACCGCAGGCATCCCAGGCGGCGGTGCCGGCCTCATCGGGCTCAGCGAGCGGACCGGCCTCGCCGGCGGACGACTGGAGCACGGTCGTACCCCCGCAGGTGACTTCCGGCTGTGGGCGTGGCTGCCATGGCCGACGTGAACGCCCCGGTCCGGGTCCTCATCGTCGATGACGACCCGCTCGTCCGGGCGGGCCTCGCGATGATCATCGGCGCCTCACCCGCCCTGAACATGGTGGGCGAGGCGGCCGACGGAGCCGAAGTGGCTGCCGCGGTAGACGCCTGTGCCCCGGACGTGGTGCTGATGGACATCCGCATGCCCACGCTCGACGGCCTCGCCGCCACCGAACTGCTCCGCGCCCGGACCGACCCGCCCGAGGTCATCGTCCTGACCACCTTCGACGCCGACGAGTACGTGCTCCGCGCGCTGCGTGCCGGTGCCAGCGGTTTCCTGCTCAAACACACACCGCCGACCGAGATCCTGCGCGCGATATCTCGGGTGTCGGCCGGTGAGCCGATCCTGTCGCCCACGGTGACCAGGCAACTGATCGCCCACATCAGCGACACCGGCGCCGACGCCCGACGGCGGCACGCCAGAACCGTCCTGGGCCGGCTCAGCGACCGGGAACGAGAGGTGGCCGTCGCCGTGGGCCGGGGCAGGTCCAACGCTGAGATCAGCAGCGAGCTGTTCATGAGCGTCGCAACGGTGAAAGCCCACATGTCACGAATCCTTAACAAGCTCGATCTTAACAACCGTACTCAGATCGCCCTACTAGCCCACGACGCCGGCCTGACCGGCTGACTCTGGCGGCAACTGGGTGCCCCGATCAAATGGGCGCCGGGCGGGGTTCACTGGCTTAGCCGTCCACCGCGACCTTCTCTTCGCCTAGCTGCGACTCCGCGTACGAACTCAAAGCAACGGTATGACAGTGGTCGACACCCTGATGGCCCTTGTCCGCCGTCTCGTCCTAAACTTCGGCGCGTCTTACGACAGACGTTGCGCACCTGCCCGATCACGTGTCTCTGACGGAAGAAGCCTCTTGTGGGACTCGATCTATCGGCCTCGCCGGTTCGGCTGAACTCACCTGCGGTGCGTCTCATTCAGGTCGACGCACAGGCGTGGGAGTTCGCCTCGCTTCATCCGCCTTTCACTTCCCCCTCCCCCTATGACGAGCCGTTGCCTGACGTCAGCCGCGAACTGCTGGCCACCCTTCCGGAAGGTTTCGGCATCGCCCGCCCCTACCCGGACCGCTCGTACGGCCAGGCCGAATATCTCCTCGACCCGGCGGGCTACAGAGCGCTGACCGGCTGGCCCGAGCGGGAACGGTCACTGCCGTACCGGATCATCGAAGGGGACCGGCCCTTCGCCGATCATGCCACCGGTGGTCAAGGCGTTCCATGGCGGTGCTCCACGGCATCCTTCCTCGCCGAAGCAGCCGCCACGATCGATGCGATCGACGTAGCGGCTGCCCGTCAAGAGTTCTTTGTCGCCGACATGTGGGCTCTCGGCGTCTACAAGGTGTCCCAGACCGAACGTGACGACGAAGCGTTCAAGCGGGTGCTGAACAATCTGCGACAGCTTGCCCGCTACTACCACCGGCTCGTTGAGCACGGCTTGGACCTCATCATCGAGAAGGACTGAGCTTCCCTCTGGGCGGTCGCCTCGGCGGGCCGGTCCGGCGGCACCTCGCGACGTCGTCGAGCCCCGATCGGGGAGGTCACGCATCGTCCGGCAGCGGTTCGCCGGTCTCCAGCAGCGACTTCAGGCTCGACACCACGTTCGGCCAGCCGTGGCTGACCATCTCGGCCAGGCCCGATCCGGGCTCGAAGCCGTCGTGCACGACGGTGAGCTTCACGACCTGCGCGGCCTCCTCAATCGTGAAGGTGACCTTTGAGCGGGCCTCGCCGGACAGCCGGGCGAGCAGCTCCTCGTCCCAGCCGAAGCGCTTGGCGAGCTCCGGGGTGATGGCGTGCCAGGTGTAGGAGAGCCGGCTGTAGGGTTCGGCCTCCAGCACGACCTGCTCCGGGTCGCTGATCAGCACGCCGTGGTTGTCCCAGGTCATCGGCGAGCCGACGGACCAGTCCGTGGTGAACTCCGTGGCCCAGTAGCGGCGGGTGAAGGCGGGCTCGGTCAGCGCCTGCCAGAGCTTCTGCGGGGTGGTGCGGATGTAGGTGGTGTAGACGAAGGTCGGCGCGTCCATCGAGGTCTCCTCCAGGGCGAGTTTCAGATCTGCCAGGGCTTGGACCCTGGCCCGGTCGTAGCGGCTGATCCACCGGTGGGCGATCTCGTGCACGGGCGCGGCGTTGAGGTAGTGCAGCTTCTCCCGGCCCCGCCGCACGGTGGCGACGAGCCCGGCCTCCTCCAACACCGCGAGGTGCTTGCTGACGGACTGCCTGGCCATGTCGAGCCCGGCGCACAGCTCGCGCAGCGTCTGCCCGTTGCGGGCGTTGAGCGCGTCGAGCAGCGCGCGCCGGCTCGGATCGGCCAGAGCCTTGAACACCTCGTCCATGTCCGCCCCTCGTACCCAGGTTGCCGCCGGTCGATATGCAGCCATCCGGCTGCCTTTTAACTTAGGCAGCCATATGGCTGCCTGTCAAGACGCGCGCCTACGACAGGCGGATGCGAAAGCCGATCGTCCTCGGTCCGTCCTCGCAGGTGCCGACGCGCACCGCGCACAAAGATCCCACCCGCCGGCCAATCATCGGCACCACCCCGGCGGACAGCAGGTGGGCCCATGCTGGGTGGGCGGCAAATGGGTTCCCCGATCAAATGGGTGCCGGGTGGGCCTTCATTTGATCGGCTCTCACCTCACCCAGGTCCATCTTTGTAGTGCCCGCCTGCCGACCCGAGAGAGCCCCGGCCTGCCGGGCCGACCATCGAGAGCCTCGCGCCGGAGAGGGCCGGCGGCCGTCTCGTTCACGACGCGGGGTCCGGGGAGCCTGTGGATGAGGGGCGCGGCGGGTTGTGGGGTGCGCCTAGCATGAAGGGCCTGTCGTCCCCCTGAGGAGGTCCAGGTGCTGCCGGGCACGGATCCGAACGCGGCCGGCCCCACGGCCGCGGAGACATCCAGCGCGCACGCCACCTCCCCAGCGACACATTCCGCCAGTCCCGGCAGCACGACCCATGCCGGGAGCACGGCGCAGGGCGGGAGTTCGGCGCAGGGCGGGAGTGCGGTGGGGGCCGGGTTCGGTCGGTCGTTCCTGTGGGCTCACTGGGTCTTCCTTCTCGCGCTGGTCGCGGGCGCGGCCCTCAGAGCGGTCGCCATGCTGGGTTACCGCCCGGCGCTCTGGTTCTGGGCCGACTCGTTCGTCTACGTCAACGCCGCCCTCGACCCCCAGCCGCTCGATTCGCGCCCTTCGGGTTACTCGCTCTTCCTGTGGCCGCTCCGGCCGCTGGAGAGCTTCGGTGCCGTCGTGGCCGTCCAGCATCTGCTCGGGCTCGGCATGGCGGTGTGCGTCTACGCGCTGCTCCGCCGCCGGACCGCACTGCCCGGATGGGGCGCGACGCTGGCGGCCGTTCCGGTGCTGTTCGACGTCCACATGGTCCAGCTCGAGCATCTGATCATGGCTGACCTGCTGTTCACCTTCCTGGTGACGGTGGCGGTCACCGTCCTGCTCTGGCGGGACCGGCCCACGGTGTGGACGGCCGCCGCGGCCGGGCTGCTGCTGACGGCCGCCACCCTCACGCGGACCGTAGGGCTCCCCGTCCTGATCGTCGCGCTCGTCTGCATGGTGCTCGCGCGGGCGTGCCTGCGCGCGGTGCTGGCCTGCGCGCTCGCCGGGGCCATCGGCATCGGCGGCTACGCGGTGTGGTTCCACAGCGAGCACGGAAGCTACGGCCTCGGCCAGAGCAACGTCTGGCTCTGGGCACGCACGATGAGCTTCGCCGACTGCGCGAAGATCAAACCGCTGGGCGAGGAGAAGGTCCTCTGCCCTGACGAGCCCGTCGGCGCCCGTCCCGCGCCCCCCGTCTACATCTGGGACGCCCGGTCACCTCTCGCCAAGGTCAAGAAGGACTCCGACCGCGAACGGCTCGCGGGACTGTTCACCACACAGGCGATCAAGGCGCAGCCGGTCGACTTCCTGCTGACCGGCATCAGGGACGCCCTGTGGAGCTTCGAATGGACACGCCGGGTGTACCCCACCCCCGGCCCGCAGAGCGCCTACGTCTTCCCCGGGTCGATCAAGCCGTTCACCGACAAGGTCGCGTCCTCCGGCCGTACGGCGCCTCAGCTCACCGCCGCCTACCAGGGACGCAGCGCCGACACCGTGGTGGTCGAGCCGTATGCCGGGCTCCTGCGCGACTACCAGGAGCAGGGCTACCTCCGGGGTCCCCTCCTGGCGGTGATCCTGCTCGCGGGCCTGTTCGGCGTCCTCGTGCGCTGGCGACGGCTGGGCGGTCCGGGACTCCTGCCGTGGGCCGTCGCCGTGACGCTGCTCCTCCTGCCCCCGCTGATCGCGGCGTTCGACCACCGGTACGTCCTGCCGGTAATTCCGGTGGCGTGCATGGCGGCGGGGCTGGCCTTCGAGGGCCTACGGCGCAAGCCGTCCCACACCGGGCACTGAAGGCCGGAACGTCACTCGGCGCAGCCGCTCACGCAGCGGGCCCGGCGCGCCCGTGTGGCCCGCGGCGACCGAGAACGATCATGCTGGACGTTCGCGCCTCGGCGACCTGCCGGCGGTCCACCCGATCCAGCCACTGTACCCACGAGGGTTCCGGGGCGGCCCGCCCGTGGGACCGGACATGTCCAGCCGGCCCCCGTTCGCTGCAAGCCGCACCAGGGCCTAGGCCAATGTGACCTAGGCTCATTTCGGCCCCCGGTTTAAGCTTCGGTCATGGACGACCGCCAGCGCTACGACCGCGCCACCGCGGATCTGGACCCTCCCTTCGCGATTGTCGACCTGGCCGCGCTCCAGACCAACGGCGCCTCAATGGCACGCCGGGCTCGGGGGAAGCCGATCCGGGTGGCCAGCAAGTCGATCCGCTGCCGGGCCATCCTCAAGCGCGTGCTGGAGATGGACGGCTTCGCCGGAGTCATGGCGTTCACGCTTCCCGAGGCGTTGTGGCTGGCCGCGGACGGGTTCTCCGACATCCTCGTGGCCTACCCCACGGCCGACCGCGGGGCGCTGGCCCAGCTCGCGGGCGACCCCCGGGCGGCGCGGGAGATCACGCTGATGGTCGACTGCTCGGAGCATCTGGACGCCATCGACGAGGCGGTCGACGGCGTGCACTCACGCCACGAGCTACGCATCTGCCTTGATATCGACGCGGGCTTCACCATGCTCGCCGGCAAGTTCCGCGCCGGAGTGCTGCGTTCCCCCGTGAGGGAGCCGGAGCAGGCGGTGGAGCTGGCCGCGGAGATCGCCAAGCGTCCCGGGTTCCGGCTGGCCGGCCTGATGGCCTACGAGGCGCAGGTCGCCGGTATGGGCGACCGGGTGCCCGGGCCGTACGGCCAGGCGATCCGGTGGATGCAGGCCCGGTCGCAGCGGGAGCTGGCGAGCCGCAGAGGACGCATCGTCGAGGCGGTCCAGCAGATCACCGACCTGGAGTTCGTCAACGGCGGCGGCACGGGCTCGCTGGAGAAGACCACACGCGAGAAGGCGGTCACCGAGATCGCCGCAGGCTCGGGCTTCTACCACCCGCGCCTGTTCGACTTCTACCGGAGCTTCACCGGCCGCCCCGCCGCGCTGTTCGCGCTTCCGGTCGTGCGCAGGCCCGTCCCCGGCACGGTGACCGTCCTTGGCGGCGGCTACCACGCCTCGGGCTCCCCCGGGCCTTCCCGCCTGCCGCAGCCCTACCTTCCGGCCGGGCTGCGCTACGACCCCAATGAGGGCGCGGGCGAGGTCCAGACCCCCTTGCTCGGCCAGGCGGCCCACGACCTGAGGATCGGCGACCGGGTGTGGTTCCGCCACGCCAAGGCGGGAGAGCTCTGCGAGCGCTTCGACGCGCTGCACCTGGTCGAGGGCGACCGCGTGATCGAGACCGTGCCGACCTACCGCGGTGAGGGCCGCACCTTCCTGTGACCCGACGGGCCGGCCGCCGCTTCCTCTGACCCGACGAGCCGACCGGCGCTGTCTGTGACCCGGTGGGTCAGCCGCCGCTTCCCTCTGACCCGATGAACCGGCCGCCGCTTCTTCTGACCCGACGGGCCGGCCGCCGCTGTCTGTGACCCGGTGGGTCAGCCGCGGCGCCGGCGCCAGAGGGCGATGGCGGCGCCCACCACCACGACGGCGCCCACGCCGATGAGGATCGGTGCGAGGTTGCGTGCCGGGTAGTCGTCCTGCCAGCCGTGCTCGTCGTCTCCATAAGACGCCTGCTCTGCGAACTTCGCCGGAAAGGCCACGCCGACGACCATGTCGCGGGCCGCCGTGACCAGTTGCTCGGCGTTGGCCTTCACCCTGGCCACACCACGCTCCGCGACCCGCTTGGGGCTGACGCGGTCCGCGATGGCGTCCACAGTGAGTGCCAGCTCCGCCCGGGTGCGCTCGATTTCCTTCTCGAGCGCCTCGGGATCGGTGTCCGCCATGACGATCCCCTTCTCTTCCTCCCGGGCGAGCCGCCCTCGCTCGGCTCGCCGCTACGTTTGCGCGATCAGTCTGTCAGGTCGGGTAACCATCCGGCACGGTGGGCGTGCCGGTAGGTTGTCACCGTGACGCAGACGAGACTCGAGCCCGGCGACGCAGCACCCGACTTCACCCTGCCCGACGCCGAAGGCACGAACATCAGCTTGGAATCGTTCCGCGGCAAGCGGGTCATCCTCTACTTCTACCCGGCCGCGATGACGCCCGGCTGCACCAAGCAGGCGTGCGACTTCCGCGACAGCCTCGAAAGCCTGACCGCCGCAGGGGTCGCCGTGCTCGGCGTGTCGAAGGACTCCCCACAGAAGCTGGCGAAGTTCGCCGAGCGCGACTCGCTGACGTTCCCGCTGCTCTCCGACCCCGATCTCGGGGTGCACCAGGCGTACGGCGTCTACGGCGAGAAGACGATGTACGGCAAGACGACGGTCGGCGTGCTGCGATCGACCTTCGTCATCGACGCCGACGGCAAGATCGAGAAGGCGCTGTACAACGTGAAGGCCACAGGTCACGTCGCACGGCTCCGCAAAGATCTCGGCCTGGTCTAATCTGTACGGCTGCCGCCCCGTGCTCAACTAGGATGGCGCAAGCCGTACATGCGCGGGGTCGTAGCCCAATGGCAGGAGGCACAGGTTTTAGGTACCTGACAGTGTGGGTTCGAATCCCACCGACCCCACCCGGCAAGGCGCCTTCCCTCGCGTGAGGAGCAACCCCTATGGGGGCTACGCCCGGTGACTTCATCACTTCGGCTCCGAGTGTCTGGGGTGCGTCGAACGCGGCATTGGCCGCGAGCGTCTTCCCGCCTTACTCGTCGATCGCCCTCGTGCTGGGCGCCATGGTCTCCGACCCGGCTCAGATGTGGCACAGCGCCGAGAGATTCGAAAAGGTGGCCAAGCTCGTCCGCTCCGCGAACAGCGAGATGACGGAGAGGGTCCACCAACACGCGGGCAGTTGGGACGAGAAGGGGAAGGACGCCTTCTTCGCTACCCGTCTGCGGCCCTACCAAGGAGCGCTCGAACAGGCCGCGGACATGTACGACGACATGGCGAGCACGCTTCGCGGAAACGCCCTCTCCTACTCCCACGTCGGGACCACGTCCATGGTCCTCGGCTCGATGCTCCTCAACCACTCTGCCGCGTATGTCGTGACCAGGCCGCTACCCGGCGCCAACGTCGCGGCGCAGTCCGCGGCGAGCCTCGCGGCGATGAGAGCGCAGGTGGCGGTGGGGCGCCTCGTCGAGGGCCTGAAAGTGGCCAACGCTTGGGCGGCGGACCTGTTCACCACCGCGGCATCACGGTTGCCCATGTTGGTCCGTCTGACCAAAGCGCCCCTGACCACCGGCGCGACACTCGCCTTCACAGGTGTGCCGGCCGCCATCTGGGGCGGCTCCGGCGCATTCCACGTCGCCATCACGGCCGCTCCGGCCCTGGAGGAGAGCGTGAGGACCGTGCCCTGGCCGAAGGAGCTCGGGGCGGGGACCGCCGCGCCGCAGGGGTTTCGAGCACCGACGGCCAAGCAGGTCGATGATCTCAAGCGCATCCATCCCGAGTCCATCCTGGCTCTCGGCAAGGACCTGGATACCAGCGCCGCCGCGACACTCGGCGAAGCGTACGAGCTCGCCAGGACCGTCGAGGTCGGCTTGCCCGGGTTCGGGGCGGTCGGCACGCATCTCGCCTTCGCCTTCAGCGCCATGCGCAACAGCGCGGCAGAACAGCTCGCAGGCAGCCGGGACGAGCCCGGCACGTGGTTGCCCGCGTTGAGGACCGTGGCCGGCAACTGGGTCTCCGCCGAGGAAGCGACCATGGACGCCGTCAAGCGGGTGCGATAGCTCCGAGTCGGGCGATCTTCCCCTGGCGGGGGGCCAGCCAGTGGGCGATGTCGGCGATCACGGCCGCAGCGACGTGCTGGGGCGACCCGTAGTCGGCGGGCGTGCCCCCGAACGTACGAGAGCCGCCTTCAACCGGTGAAGGCGGCTCTAATCGCAATCAGCCCGCTGGGCGTGGGGCGTCAAGCGTGGGAAGTGGAGGCGATCAGGTCCTCGGGGTCGCGTGGCGGTTCCCCCATGCCACGCGACCCGTCGTCTTTCTACCCGGCATCTCGATCTCCCTTTACTCACCCGGAGGTGCTCCCAACAAGAACTATTCCGTATGGGACGTAAGAGCGGTGTAAGCCATTTCGTCCCGTACGACCTGGGTCGTAGACGCAGATCCCTCTCCAGAGGGAAGGTCGTTGAACTGGGCGAACGTAGGGTTGAATCGTGTTCGGTAGACTACGCGCCTGGGGATCCCGCAACGAGGGGCTGGTCGACGCGCTCTTCATCGCGCCGATCATTTTCATCTGCCTGTCGGCGGCCGGAAACTACTCGGGTGACGGGCACCTGCCGGGCGTGATCAATCTCGGCGCCTTCGGCTATCTGGCGCTGAGCGCCGCGCTCATGGCCCCGCTCGTCTGGCGGCGACGCCGTCCCGTCCACGTGTTCGCCGCCATCGCCCTCATCAGCTTCGGCCAGTGGCTGGCCCCGATCGAGCCGATCCCGGCCAACCTCGCGGTCCTGGTGGCCATGTACGGCGTGGCCTCGTACCGCCGCCTCCGCTGGGCCATCGCCGCCGGGGCGGTGGTCGAGCTGGGAGTGTGCCTGGCACTGATCCGCTGGGGCGAGCTGAGCCCGTGGAGCATGGCCTCCGGCTCGCTCTTCGTCGTCGTGACCTGGATGGGCGGGATCTACGCCAACACCCGGCGGCGTTACCTCGAAGGCCTGGAGGAGCGGGCCGAACGCGCCGAGCACGAGCGCGACCAGCAGGCCCGTATCGCCACCGCGGCCGAACGCGCGCGCATCGCCCGCGAGCTCCACGACGTCGTCGCCCACAACGTGAGCGTGATGATCGTCCAGGCCGACGGCGCGGGATACACCATCGACAGCGACCCCGAGCAGGCGCGACGGGCCGTACAGACGATCTCGAGCACCGGACGGCAGGCGCTCGCCGAGATGCGCCGCCTGGTCGGGGTGCTCAGGCAGGACGACGGGCACGAGGAGGACTACGCGCCGCAGCCCGGCGTCGGGGAGCTCGACGGGCTGGTGACGCACATCCGCCAGTCGGGCCTGCCGGTGGAGTTCACGGTCACCGGCGCCCGCCGTGAGCTGCCGGAGGGCGAGCAACTGGTCATCTTCCGCATCGTCCAGGAGGCCCTCACCAACGCGCTGAAGCACGGTGGTCCCGGCACCCGGGCACGGGTCGAGATGGAGTACGGTCCGCGGGAGGTCAGGTTGCGCGTGACCGACGACGGGCGGGGCGCGGCGGCGCCCCGCAGCATCGACGGGCACGGGCTGATCGGCATGCGGGAACGCGTCGCGATGTACGACGGAAGCGTCCACGCTTCCCCGTGCCCCGGAGGAGGGTTTCAGGTGGCCGTGCGACTTCCCGTGAGCAGGGCGGCGTGAGCGTCAAAGTGGTGCTCGTCGACGACCAGGAGCTGGTCCGCACCGGATTCCGCATGGTCCTCGGGGCCCAGCCCGACATCGACGTCGTCGGGGAGGCCGCCGACGGCGCCGCCGCGGTGGAGTTGCTCGGCTCGGTACAGGCCGACGTCGTGCTGATGGACGTGCGCATGCCGCGCATGGACGGCGTGGAGGCGACCCGGCTGATCCGGGCCATGGCCGACCCGCCCAAAGTGCTGATCCTGACGACCTTCGACCTCGACGAGTACGCCTTCTCGGCGTTGAAGGCGGGGGCCTCGGGGTTCCTCCTCAAGGACGTGCCGCCGTCCGACCTCATCAGCGCGATCCACTCCGTGCATGTGGGGGACGCGGTGGTGGCGCCCAGCACGACCAGGAGGCTGCTGGAGCGGTTCGCCGCCCACCTGCCCGGCACGGCGGCGGAGCCGGACGGCCTGCGGCAGCTCACCGTCAGGGAGCGCGAGGTCCTGGTGCTGGTGGGGCGGGGCCTGTCCAACCTCGAGATCGCGGAGCGGCTGACCCTCGCGGAGGCCACGGTGAAGACTCACCTCGGCCGCGTGCTCGCCAAGCTCGGGGTGCGCGACCGCGCGCAGGTGGTGGTCTACGCGTACGAGACCGGCCTGATCACGCCGTTCGGCAAGGGCCCCGAGGCATGACGGCGGCCTCGACCGGCGTGGCGTCGGCCGAAAGTCTGAGTCACGGCTACCCCGTCAGTCGCACGGGGCCCACGTCGCCGTCCCCTCTGGGGTAGACGAGGTCCGTTCCCAGGAGCCATGGTTCGCGGTTGGACCGGCAATAGCGTTGATCTCGCGGTATTTCCGCATTTCAACTGCTTAGCGCTTGAGGAGCCATCACGTGACCATCATCGGAGAGGAAGCCGTCCGCCGGACCGCGCCCGCCGCCGTCGTCGCCACAGGAGTGACGAAGGTCTACGGCCAGGGCGACGCCGCCGTACACGCGCTACGCGGGGTCGACGTCGGATTCGACTCCGGCGCCTTCACCGCGATCATGGGTCCGTCGGGCTCCGGCAAGTCCACCTTGATGCACTGCCTGGCCGGGCTGGACACCGTCACCGAAGGCCAGGTGCGCATCGGGGACGTCGACATCACCCGGCTGGGAGACAAGCAGCTCACGCTGCTGCGGCGTGAGCGGGTCGGCTTCATCTTCCAGGCGTTCAACCTGCTCCCGACGCTCACCGCCGAGCAGAACATCCGCCTGCCGCTGGACATCGCGGGCCGCCAGGCCGACCAGGAACTGTTCGACACGGTCATCCGCAGCGTCGGGCTCGGCGACCGGCTCAAGCACAAGCCCAGCGAGCTGTCCGGCGGCCAGCAGCAGCGCGTCGCGGTCGCCCGGGCGCTCATCAGCAAGCCCCAGGTCATCTTCGCCGACGAGCCGACCGGCAACCTGGACTCCCGCAGCGGTGCGGAGGTGCTGTCGTTCCTGCGTACCTCGGTGCGCGAACTCGGCCAGACCATCGTCATGGTCACGCACGACCCCGTCGCCGCCTCCTACGCCGGCCGCGTGGTGTTCCTCCGCGACGGCGTGCTGGTGACCGAGCTTGCGGAGCCCTCCCCGCAGACCGTGCTCGACACGCTGATGAAGCTGGAGAGCTGAGGTGATCCGCACCACTCTCGCAGGGCTGATGGGGCACAAGCTCCGGCTCCTGCTCACCTCGCTGGCGATCACGCTGGGGGTGGGGTTCATCGCGGGCACGTTCGTGCTCACCGACACCCTCGAAGCCGGATTCGGCCAGCGGATCGCCGCCTCCGCCGACAAGGTGGACGTGGCGGTGCTCCCTCCCCGCTCGGACGGTGACAAGCCCGCCCGCCTCCTCGCGAGCGATCTGGTCAAGGTCCGCGCCGCCGCCGGCGTCGCCGACGCCCAAGGGCTCGTCCAGGGGGACGCCGCGCTGATCGGGAAGGACGGCAAGGCCGTCGGTGACTTTCCGACCGCCGGCGTCTCCATCGCCACCGGCAGGCTGAACCGTACGGCGATCACCGCCGGTACCGCACCGGCGGCCGGTGACCAGGTCGTCATCGACGAGAACACCGCCAAGACCCGGGGCTTCACGCCCGGGGACACGGTGGAGGTGCTGGACGGCGACCGCGAGCCTCACACCTTCCACGTCGTCGGGCTCTTCGATGTGGGGATCGACCAGCGCCTCGCCTACTCGGGCGCGGTGGGGTTCACCACCGCCACCGCGCAGGCGATGACGGGCGAGAAGGTCTTCACCGAGATCGACGTCCTGGCGGCGGACGGCGTCTCGCCGGAGAGCCTGAAGACCGCTGTCGCGTCGGCGCTCGGCGGCACGGGGTACCGCGTCTGGACCGGCGAGCAGCTCGCCAAGGAGCTCGCCCGGACCAACGGCGCCAACACCGAGTTCCTCACGCTGGGGCTGCTGATGTTCGGCCTCGTCGCGATGCTGGTGGCCGCACTGGTGATCTACAACACGTTCAACATCCTGGTCGCGCAGCGTGCCAGGGAGATGGCGCTGATGCGGTGTATCGGGGCCACCCGCAAACAGATCTTCGGTTCCATCATCCTGGAGTCGACGGCGGTCGGGCTGGTCTCGTCGGCAGTGGGCCTGATCACCGGGCTCGGCCTCGGCGCGGGCGCGCTCGCCGTGCTCAAGGCGACCGGGCAGGACCTGCCCTCCGCGGGCGTGTCGCTGGCGCCGCGGACCATCGCGCTCGCCCTGGTCATCGGCCTGGTCGTCACCGTCGGGGCGGCGCTGCTGCCCGCGCGTACGGCCACCGAGGTCGCCCCCATCGCGGCGCTGCGCACCCAGACCGAGGAGCACACGTTCAAGGCCGGTCTGGTGCGGATCGTTTTCGCCGCGCTCTTCCTGGCGTCCGGTGCGGGTGCCACGGCGGCCGGGGTCTCCCTGGAGGCGGGGCCGGAAGGGCTCTTCGTCGTCATGGGCGGCGGCGTGCTGACCTTCTGCGCGGTGCTGATCCTCGGGCCGGTCATCGTCAGGCCGCTCAGCGCGTTCGCGGGCTGGGCGCCCGCCAAGCTGTTCGGCGTCCCCGGCAGGCTGGCGATGGACAACTCGCGGCGCAACCCGAAGCGGTCGGCCACCACGACGGTCGCGCTGACGATCGGCGTGACGCTGATGACGCTGATCTCGGTCATCACCGCGACCACCCGGGCCACGTACACGGCCCAGCTCGACCAGCAGTTCCCGGTCGACTACATGGTCTCCGCCCAGTTGACCAACGCCTCGGGACCCGGTGACGGCGCCCTGCCCCCGGCTCTCGCCGCCGGCCTGCGGGCCAGGCCCGAGCTGGCCTCGGTGGTGCAGATCCGGCAGACCGAGGCCCGGATCGGCGGCGACCGGACGCAGGTCGGCACGTTCAGCGGGCCGTACGAGCCGGTCCTGCGGCAGGGCTCCATGCGGGGCTTCACGACGGGGTCGGCGGTGGTGGCGGACCACATCGCCACGAACCTCCGGGTGAAGCCGGGAGACACGATTTCGCTGACCACGCCGAAGGCGGGCACCGTGAACCTCACGGTCGCCGGGGTCATCGACTCGGGCTCGATGCTGCTGCCTGCCGTCACGGTGCCGGACGGCGCCTTCGAGAAGTACTTCGGCCGGCTCGACGACCACCAACTGCTCGTCAACGCCAAGGACGGCGTGACCGCCGACGTCTCCAGAAGGGCGGTCGAGGCGGCGACCCAGGCGTACCCGACCGCCAAGGTGCTCAGCTCGACGGAGGTCAGGAGCCAGTTCGACGAGGTGCTCGACATGACGCTCATGATCATCACGGGGCTGCTCGGCCTGGCGATCCTCATCTCGCTGCTGGGCATCGCGAACACGCTCAGCCTGTCGGTGCACGAACGGACCCGGGAGTCGGCGCTGCTCAGGGCGCTGGGCCTGACCCGGCCACAGCTCCGCAGGATGCTCTCGGTGGAGGCGCTGATCCTCGGCCTCATCGGGGCGATCGTCGGCGTGACACTAGGCGTGATCTTCGGCTGGGCCGCGACCCAGACCCTGGTGGAGGACACCCTGTTCCGGGTCCCCCTGACGCAGGTGCTGCTGTTCGTCCTCCTGTCGGGCGTCGCCGGGGTCCTCGCGGCCGTACTACCCGCCCGCAAGGCCGCCCGAGCCTCCATCGTCACCTCCCTGGCGAGCGAGTGACGCACTGCCCACAACGGCCCACCCCGCCAACCACCACCAACAGCGAACCACCACTAACGGCGAACCACCACTAACGGCGAACCACCACTAACGGCGAACCACCGCTAACGGCGCCGACCTCACCACCCCACACCCCACCGCCCCGGCGCTGGACAAAACCACCCACAACGACGAAAGCAGCGGCCACCCACGACGGCCAGGGACCGTGGCCGGGTAGGCAGTGACAGCGACGCGGCTGAGCCCGCGCCCGAGCCGGGCCTGGTAGCGGTGTGGCCGGGACGGCTCTACCGGGGACGTCGCCCCAGCCACTGATCCGCGACAGCCCCGGGGCACAACACGCGGGCGCACCGAACCTCGCCCGGGGGTGGGGTCCAGCCGAAACGGCCTAACCGGGGGCATCGCCCCAGCCACTGATCCGCGACAGCCCCGAAGTCCAGCAGGAGACGAATCAAACTCACCCGAAGGCGGGGTCCAGCCGAAACGGCCTAACCGGGGGCATCGCCCCAGCCACCGATCCGCGACAGCCCCGGGGCACAACACGCGGGCGAACCGAAACTCGCCCGGGGGTGGGGTCCAGCCAAAACGGCCTAACCGGGGGCATCGCCCCAGCCACCGATCCGCGACAGCCCCGGCACCACCCCCGGGCGAATCGAAACTCGCCCGGGGTTGAGTGTGTGGCCGGGACGGCCTTATCGGGGGCGGCGTCCCGGCCATTGGTCGGCGACGGCCTCGGGGTTCAGCAGGGGGCGGATCGAAAGTTCCCCGGTGATCCGGTCGATGACGACGCATCCGCCCCCCACGGTGGCGGGCAGGGTGCTCGGATCGGCCGGTTCGGGGTGCTTTGCCCAGGCGACATAGCCGTCGTCGAAGGCATAGAGCCCGACTTCGGTGGCCTCCTCCGCGGCGAGGGGGCCGTTGAAGTACTCCTCGGCGAGCACCCTCGCCTGCTCGGAAGACAGCCCTTGACCGCCACACACCACTTGCCCAGAAGACATCGCTTGCCCCGCCAACACCTTTTGCGCCAAAGACGCCGGTTGCCCGGCAGACATCCCTTGGCTAGGTGACACCGGCCCGGCAGACGACCCTTGACCGGGGGACACCTTTTGCCCGGCAGACATCCCTTGGCTAGGTGACACCGGCCCGGCAGACATCCCTTGACCGGGAAACACCCCTTGCCCGACAGACGACCCTTGGCCGGGAGGCATCCCTTGCCCGTTCACAGGCGTCGGCCTCGCCGGTCGATCACGACGCAGAAGACGCCGGTGACGGCGCCGGGTGGTGGGTCCACCGAGGTGTGCCCACGCTGGGCGTCGATCCACACCACCTCGCCCGCGGTGTTGACGGCGTTCCACACGTGGCTGCCCCCGGACGGCCAGCGTGAGATCAGCACCGCGGCCGCGCCGTGGCCGGCCGCCTCCAGTCGTTGCGCGACGTTGGTGTACGCGCGCCGCCCCTGCCCGACGTACTCGAAACGATGTCCCAGCCAGCGCTCGGCTCGAGCCACCCCGCCCCGCTCCCCGGTCAGCGACGGCCTGCCCAGCCGGTCGTACTCAGGCTGCCGCGGGGCCGCCACCGTCGGCTCCCCATGCCAGGTCGAGAGCACCGCGAGCGCGCAGTCGAGGGAGTTGGTCGCCCGGAAGGGGTCCTCCGACGGGCCCTCCCCGTTGATCAGGCGGATCCAGGTGCCGCGCGGGTCGGGGAAGCGCACTCCCTCGGGCACCGCCTGGCACAGATCCCGCTGGACCTGGGGGTCCGGCCACGCCAGGCCGCCGGGCGTGCCGTACGACCGGCAGGTGTCGAGGCGAGGCGGCCGTCCCGGCGTGTCGAACCAGTCGCCCACCGGCCCCGGCCACTGCGGCAGCAACCCTTCCTGCCGCTGCGGTGGACAACCGCCCGGCCGCTGTGGCGACGGACCGTCGTACTGCCGCGAGGACCCATCGTGCCGCACGGGTGCGGGCCCATCGTGCCGCACGAGCGCGGACCCGTCGTGCCGCACGAGCGCGGACCCGTCGTGCCGCACGAGCGCGGACCGGTCATGCCACATGGACGCTAATCCGTCGTGCCCCCCAGGTGCGGATCCGTCGTGCCACACGGGTGCAGACCCATCATGCCGCACGAGCGCGGACCCGTCGTGCCCCCCAGGCGGGGACCCGTCGTGCCACACGGGTGCAGACCCGTCATGCCACACGGGTGCGGACCCGTCATGCCCCCCAGGCCCGGACCCGTCATGCCGCATGAGCGCGGACCCGTCGTGCCACATGGGCGTTGATCCGGCGTGCCTCCCAGGCGCGAAGCCGTCGTGCGGCACGGGTGCGGGCCCGTTGTGCCGCACGTGTGTGGACCCGTCATGCCACGCGGGCGCGGGCCCATCGTGTCGTACGGGCCCGTCGGGGACGGTGAGCGTCCGCAGGAAGGGCCGCCACTCGTCGCCGGGGACCTCCGCCGCCAACTCGTAATCGCGCCACCGGACTCCGTCGGAGGTGACGACGGGGTTGTAGCTCGCCCCCGCGAGCAACCGCCGTGACGCCCCCTGGACAGACGGATCACCGTGACTGGCTCCGGACAATGTGTTCCCCCCACTACCGAACCGACCCGGTCAGAGGCCGATCGTAGGGGCGGTGCGTGCGCCGGGGCCGCCGATTGACGGATTCACCTGGAACCACACGCCACGCTCCGCACACCGGGCCAGTTGGAGCGGCAACCAAGTCCACACCGCCAATTCCACACCTCGCTCCGCGTGCCGGGGCCGTTGGAGTCGGCAACCGAGTCCACACCACCGACTCCACACCGCGCTCCGCGTGCCGGGGAGGTTAGAGCCAGCAACCAAGTCCACACCGCTAATTCCACACCTCGCTCCGCGTGCCGGGGAGGTTGGAGTCAGCAACCAAGTCCACACCGCGGGCTCCTCACTGCGCTCGCGTGCGGGGGTTTACTTCACGACGACCAAAATGGAGTGCCAGCCGCTGGACCCGTCGGGTGTGGGGGGTGCGTAGTCGGCGGTCTGGGTTTGGCCTGTCGCGTCCGTGGCCCGGACCTCGATGGTGTGCCGCCCAGGGGTGGCCTGCCAGTCATCGACGGCCCACTGGCGCCAGGTGTCGGGTCCAGGCACCTCGGCCAGGCGTGCCTGCCGCCATGGTCCCTTGTCGACCCGTACCTCTACCGCGTCGATGCCCCTGTGCTGCGCCCACGCGACGCCCGCGATGGCCGTGCGGCCGGCGGAAATCGTGGAACCGCCCCGGGGCACGTCGATCCGGGACCCGGTCTTGATCGGGCCCTTGGGCGCCCAGCCGCGCGGCGTCCAGTACGCCTCGTCCTGGTCGAAGCGGGTGACCTTGATGTCGGTGACCCACTTGGTGGCTGATACGTAGCCGTACAGCCCTGGGACGACCTGGCGCACCGGGAACCCGTGGGAGACGGGCAGCGCCTCCCCGTTCATCGCGACGGCGAGCATCGCGTCCCTGCCGTCCATCACGACGTCCACCGGGGTGCCACAGGTCCAGCCATCGGCTGACGTGGAAAGCAGCATGTCGGCCCCCGAGCGGATGCCCGCCTCGCGCAGCACGTCGGCCAGGTGGGCGCCGAGCCAGCGGGCGTTGCCGATGTATGGTCCGCCGACATCGTTGGACACGCAGGTGAGCGTGACGTCGGCCTCCATGAGCGGCCGCTTGAGCAGGTCGGCGAAGGTCAGCTCGACGGGCCTGTCGACCATGCCGTGGATCGTCAGTTTCCAGGTCTTCGGATCCACCTGGGGGATGACCAGGGCCGTGTCGATGCGGTAGAAGTCGCGGTTGGGGGTGGTGAAGGGCGGTAGGTCCTTGAGCCGGAGGTCGACCCCGGCGGGCAGGGCCTTCGCCGGCTTCACCGGCTTGGGCAGCGCGATCCGCGCGCGTTCGGTGTCGACGCTCAGCCGGCCGGCGAGGCCGCGGCCGGCCAGCCCGCCGACCCCGGCGATGACGACGCCCGCGGCGACCCCCGTCAGCAGGCCACGCCGGTCGAACTCGTGGAGCTGCGCCCCCGAGCGCATGACCGCCGGCCTGTGCACCACGTCACCGGCGACCGAGGCTTTCGTGGAGGGCTGGGGAGTCGCGGAGGATGCGGGGGCCGTAGAGGACGCGGGAGCCGTGGAAGATGCAGGGGCCGCGGAGGCTTCAGGAGTCGTGGATGGCTGGGGGGTTGTCTTGGGAGGTCTGTGGGTGTGGAGATCCTCGTAACCGGGTTCCACCAAGGGCCAGGCGCGGCGGGCCAGGATGCTCAGCGTCCAAGCGCCGGCGCCCGCGCCGATCAGAGACGGGAGGGCGTCGAGCGAACCGGAGTCCGGCCGGGTGATCGCCGCCGCCGCACCCACGACTCCGAAGAGCATCAGCCCCGTGGTGCCGAATCCGACCCGCCTGCGGGCGAGCAGCCCGAGGCCCGCGGCGATGAGGGTCAGCACGATGACGATGCCGGAGAGCAGCACCGCCTTGTCACTCGTGCCGAAGGTCCGGATGGCCCAGTCTTTGAGCGCGGCGGGCGTCTGGTCGACCGCGGCGTCGCCGACCGCGACGATGGGGGATGACTTCGGGTTGAGCAGGCCCGCGACGAGCTCGCCGATCCCGAGGCCGGCCGCACCCGCGACCACGCCGACGAGCGCCGCCGCCCACGCGTGCCCGCGAGGGCGTGTCTGGTTCGTGTTCACACATCGAACGCTACGCCCAAACACCAAACGTGGTTCTTACACACTGGTTACGGAGGGACGGGCGCCGCGCCTTTCCCGCCAGCTCAGGAGCCCAGCAAACCGCACACGACCGAAACGGAGCCCCGCCTCCATCCCTCGGAACCGAGCAGACCGCACATGACCGAGACCAGAGCCACGCCTCCGTCACCTCGGAAGCCAAGCAGCACCACACATGACCGAAACGGAGCCCCCCACCGCCGCCTCAGGAACCCAGCACACCACGCACGACCAAGACCAGAGCCACGCCTCCGTCACCTCGGAAGCCAAGCAGCACCGCACATGACCGGAACGGAGCCCCGTCGCCTCAGGAGTCGAGCAGGTTGCGTATGACGGGGACCAGAGCGCGGAAGGCGCGGCCGCGGTGGCTGATCGCGTCCTTCTCTCCCGGCTGCATCTCCGCGGTGGTGCGGCCCTCGCCCTCGGGCACGAAGATGGGGTCGTACCCGAACCCGTTGGTCCCGCGCGGAGCGAAGATCACCGACCCTGCGAGCGTGCCCTCGACGACGCGTTCCTCGCCCGAGGGAAGGGCGATGGCCGCCGCACAGGCGAAGTGGGCGCCCCTGCGGCCCTCTGGGACGTCGGAGATCTGCGCGAGCAGCAGGCTCAGGTTGGTGGCGTCGTCTCCGTGGGACCCCGACCAGCGGGCAGAGAAGACGCCGGGCATGCCGTTCAGCGCGTCGACGCAAAGGCCGGAGTCGTCGGCGATCGCGGGCAGCCCGCTCGCCGAGGCGATCGCGTGGGCCTTGAGCAGGGCGTTCTCGGCGAAGGTGAGCCCGGTCTCCGCGACCTCGCCGATCTCGGGGAACTCGTCGAGCCCGACGAGCTCGGTCTTCTGGTCGGCCTCGGCGAGGATGCGCCGGAGCTCAACGATCTTGCCTTCGTTGCGTGTCGCCAGGACGACCCTCGTAGCCGCGCTCATGCGATCTTGCCTTCGTCGCATATCGCCAAGACGACCCTCACAGCCCCGCTCATGAGAGGGACTCGCGCTGGCGTAGGGTGAGCTCGGTGCAGCCGGTGGCGGCGAGGTCGAGTAGGGCGTCCAGGGTGGAGCGGTCGAAGGGGACCCCCTCGGCGGTCCCCTGGACCTCGACGAACTCGCCCGTGCCGGTCATGACGACGTTCATGTCGGTCTCGGCGGCGACGTCCTCGGTGTAGCAGAGGTCGAGCAGGGGCGTCGCGCCCACGATGCCCACCGAGACGGCGGCGACCGAGTTGACCAGCGGGTCACCGGGACACATCTTGCGCTTGCGCATCCAGGCGATGGCGTCGGCCAGGGCGACATACGCTCCGGTGATGGCGGCCGTGCGGGTGCCGCCATCGGCCTGGAGCACGTCGCAGTCGAGCACGATGGAGTTCTCTCCGAGTGCCTTGTAGTCGACGCAGGCCCGCAGAGACCGCCCGATCAGGCGGGAGATCTCGTGCGTGCGCCCGCCGATCTTGCCGCGCACCGACTCGCGGTCGCTGCGCGTGTTGGTGGCGCGGGGCAGCATGGCGTACTCGGCGGTGATCCAGCCGAGGCCGCTGCCTCTGCGCCACCTGGGCACGCTGTCCTGCACCGATGCGGCGCACAGCACCTTGGTGCCCCCGAACTCCACGAGGACCGAGCCCTCGGCGTGGGCGAGCCAGGATCGGGTGATCTTCACCGGCCGAAGCTGATCGGGACCGCGTCCATCTTCACGTGCCATGAGCTTCACCTTAGGTCATACACCGCCCCGCTCCGCGCGAGTTCCAACCGGCCCTCGAAGCCGCCGCGGCAGGCGTCGCCGAGTATTTGGGACTGGTCGTACCACGGCACGAGATGGGTGAGCACAAGGGTGCCGACACCGGCGCGGGCCGCGTGTTCGGCGGCCTGCCTGCCGGTCAGGTGGAGGCCGGTGGGGATGCCCGGCCGGTCGAGAAAGGACGCCTCGCAGAGCAGGATGTCGGCCCCCGCCGCGAGCTTCACCAGTTCCGCCGACTCCCCCGTGTCGGCGGAGTACGCCACCGAGTGCCCGTCGTGCGAGACGCGGAAGCCGTAGGTCTCAACGGGATGGTTCATCGCGGCGGCCGTCACCTCGAAGGGGCCGACCGAGAAGGTGCCCGGCGCCAGCCGTGTGAAGTCGAACGCCGTCTCAAGGCCCGGCTCCTCGAACATGTCGTACGCCGCGGCCAGGCGGCGCGGGGCGTCCTCCGGCGCGTAGACCGGCACGCGGGGCAGCGAGCGGTCGGGCGCGTAGGTGCGCACCACGTGGTAGGCGCACAGGTCGAGGCAGTGGTCGGCGTGCAGGTGCGACAGGCAGATGGCGTCCACGTCGTACAGCCCGATGTGCCGTTGCAGGGCTCCGAGGGAGCCGTTGCCGAAGTCGAGGAGCAGGTGGAAGCCCTCGGCCTCGATCAGGTAACACGACGCGGGACTGTCGGGGCCGGGAAAGCTCCCGGAGCACCCAACGATGGTCAACTTCACGACGGCCTCCTAACTGGGCGCGGTCAATGCCTCTTCGCCCGATATATCCCCGACCATCGCGCGTTCGACGGTGCCGATCTCGGGTCCGAGGAAACGGCGTCCGAGGTGCGCGAACAGGGCGCCGTCACCGGTCGCGCGGAACTTGTGGCGGGGCATCGCACCCTGGCCGGCCAGCCCGCGGTCGTGCAGGACGCGGAAGACGTCCTTGGCCGTCTCGTCCGCGCTGGACACCAGCGTCACGCCGTTCCCCATGACGTAGGAGATGGCTCCCGTGAGCAGCGGGTAGTGCGTGCAGCCGAGGATGAGCGTGTCGCAGCCGTCGTCGATCACCGGCTGGAGGTACTCCCTGGCCACCTCGATGAGCTCGTCGCTCATCGTCTCGCCGCGCTCGACGAACTCCACCAGCCGGGGCGCCGCCACCCCGGTCAGGCGCACGTCCGGTGCCGCCGCGAAGGCGTCGTGGTAGGCCATCGACTCGATGGTGGCGCGCGTCGCGATCACGCCCACCCGGCCGTTCCTGGTGGCGCGTACGGCCCTGCGCGTCGCGGGCTGGATCACCTCCACAACGGGGACCTCGTAGCGCTCCCGGGCATCCCGCAGCACGGCGGCGCTGGCGCTGTTGCAGGCGATCACGAGCATCTTCACGTCGTGCTCGACGAGGTGGTCCATCACCTGGAGCGCGTAGGCGCGAACCTCGGCGATGCGCTTGGGCCCGTACGGCTGGCGCGCGGTGTCGGCCACGTACAGGATCGATTCGTTCGGAAGCTGGTCGATGATCGCGCGGGCGACCGTGAGGCCTCCCACGCCGCTGTCAAAGATCCCGATCGCTGGATCGGGCCCACCGTTGTGGTCCGTTGAGTACTCCATCATGCTGACCCACGGCGCGTGGGCGACACTTCCGATATCCGACATGATTCCCAAGGTTAGGGGACCATGGACAATCGCTCGCGGTAAGAATCCTCACACTGGGGTAATCCTCTGGCGAGACACGTGCCCGCCACCCGTTTCGGCTCAGCCGCGGCCGAGGCGGGCGAGCTGGCGCGACTGGGCCACCAGGTTTCCCGCCGAGTCCCACACCTCGACGTCCTCGTCGAACCAGCCGTCCCTGATGAGACGTCCGCGGCCGATGAGCGTCAGCCACCCGGGCGCGGGCAGGGCGCGCAGATGCCAGGTCAGCTCGACCGTAGGGGCCCAGCCGCGGCGGCCCGCGGAGAAGACGACCGGCGGCAGCGCGTCCACCGCCAGCGCCATGATGAAGGGATCCGGATTCTGGGGTTCCGTCATGCGAAAGTACGCCCGCGACTCCGGACGCCCGGTGGGCGTGCCGGTGAACCAGCCGATGGTCGGCGGGTCGAACCGGAGCTCCATCTGGGCGTTGAGCGTCATGTTCGACTCCGGCTTGGGGTCCGGAAGCGTGAGGCACTCCTCGACGGGGGGCATCGTCACCGGCGGCTCCCCGGCCCACTCGCTCGCGTCGTCGCCGAGTGTGGCCGTGGTGACCAGCGTGTCGATATAGGAGGTGTCGTCCTGGAGCAGGGTCGCCCGGGTCATCGTCGCGGTCCTGCCGGACTTGAGCCGCTCCAGCCGGACGCGTGCGGGGCCCGGCCGGGGCGCTCTGAGGAACTGCACGGCGGTGGACACCGGGTGGTCGTGCGGCGAGGCGTCGACGACGGCGCGCAGCACCGCGGCCATGAGGTAGCCGCCGTTGAGCGGCCCTCCGATCGAGTAGCCGGGGTCGAGACACACGTCGTACGTGGTCTCGTCGACCCTGATCGCCTGCGTCGCCTCGTCGAACTTCGTCATCTGCGCCTCGTGCCTCGCTCCGCCGACCCCACCCGAATGTTGTTCTACCTTACCGAGGGCCTTCCGCCGATGCCCACGGGGAGCCATTTGGTCCGCCCGACAAAAGCCATAAAGCATCCTGCAAGTGTCTCTCTACCGGCATGATCTAGCTTTTCGGTGAATCCCCTCCTAGTCGGACCGAGAGTGGAACATGTCAGGTCAACCTCTCCCCCCGTATCCCTTCAACCAGGACCCTGACCGGACCGTGTCCTACCGGCACCCCGCCCCCGGTCAGCCGTCGGGTCCATACACGCAGCCCTACGCGCACCCCGGCCAGCCCGCCGGTGGGCCGCCTCCCTGGCAGCAGGGTGAGCTCGGCCCACCCATGCCACCACCCCGGAAGAAGGGACGAGGCTGGCTGTTCGCGATCATCGCCGCCGTCATGGTCGTCCTGGTCGGCGGTGGAGGCGTGTACGCCGTCTCGCTGCTCAGCGGGGGCGGCACCCAACCGGAGGACGTGCTTCCGGCGAGCACCCTGGCGTATGTACGGGTCGACCTCGACCCCGCGGCCAACCAGAAGCTGGCGCTGTTCGGCCTCGCCAGGAAGTTCTCCGCCACCCGTGACAGCTTCACCGGTGACGACCCCCGCAAGGCGCTCTTCGAGCTGATGCGCAAGGACAGCCGCGACCTGGCCAAGGTCGACTACGCCCGTGACGTGGAGCCCTGGATCGGCGACCGCATCGGCTTCGGGGTCCTCGCGCCACGCGCCGGGTCCAACACGCCAGAAGCGGTCCTGGCCGTCCAGGTCACGGACGAGACCGGGGCCCGCGCGGGGCTGGCCAAGCTGAACGCGGGCGGCGAGATGAAGGGCCTGGCGTTCCGCGAGGACTACGCGCTGCTCGCATCGACCCAGGCCGCCGCGGACGGTTACGCCAAGGCGCCGCCGCTGGCGCAGAACTCCGACTTCGCGGGCGACCTGAAGGCCCTCGGCGAGCCAGGCGTGCTGTCGTTCTGGGGCAATGTTGGGCAGATCGCCAAGATCGCCGGTGGGGCGGTGCCCACCGACCAGGGCACGCTCGAAATGATCAAGAACGTGCGCTTCGCAGGGGCCCTGCGGTTCGACACCGGCTACGCCGAGCTGAGCGGGATCTCCCGTGGCGCGCCCGTGCAGGGCGCCACCGACCCCGAAGCAGTACGGCTGGCCGACCTGCCGGACTCGACCGTGGGCGCGCTCTCGATCTCGGGCCTCGGCGACGCGTTCGGCAAGCAGTGGCCGCAGCTCACGAAGATGGCCGAGTCCTCAGGTGGCCAGGCGTTCACCGACTTCGTCACCAGGGCCCAGCAGTCCTACGGCATCGCCCTTCCCGCCGATCTCGTCACCCTCCTGGGGAAGAACCTCACGGTCGCGGTCGACGAGCAGGGCCTGGACGGCGACCTGCCCAACGTCGGCGCCGTGCTCACCACCGACCCGGCCAAGGCGCAGGAGGTCGTCGCGAAGCTGGAGCGCTTCGTGGCCGACTCCGGCACCGCGGCTCCGCAGATCGCCAAGGTGGCCGCCGACGGCAAGCTGGTGCTCGCGAGCTCCCAGGACTACGCGGGCCGGCTGGCCGCCGACGGCACGCTCGGGGACAGCGAGACCTTCGCCCAGGCGATCCCGGACGCGGACTCCGCGACCGCCGCGCTCTTCGTCGACCTGGACAAGCTCGAGAAGTACTACCTGCGGAGCGTCAGTGGTGAGGAGCGGGCGAACCTCCAGACGCTGCGGGCCGTGGGCCTGAGCGCCAGTCAGTCCGGTGACACCACGTCGTTCAGCCTGCGCGTGCTGTTCAACTGACGCCCCTGCTTCGGCCGGAGCGTCACGAGAACGGGTCGGACAAGCGAACGGGCCGCCTCCCGGGGGAGGCGGCCCGTTCGTGTGCCGTCACAGAACACCAGGCGCGAAGTGCCGTCACAGAACGCCAAGCACGAAGTGCCGTCACAGAACGCCGGGCAGAGCGCCGTGGATCAGGCCCAGAGCTGGCCCTCCAGACGGTCCTCTGCCTCGTCGAGCGTGCCCTCGTAGGCGCCGGTGGACAGGTATTTCCAGCCGCCGTCGGCCACGATGAACGCGATGTCGGCCCGCTCCCCCGCCTTCACGGCCTTGGCCGCCATGCCCAGGGCTGCGTGCAGGGCGCAGCCGGTGGAGATGCCGGCGAAGATCCCCTCGGTGCCGAGCAGCTCGCGCGTACGCCGCAGAGCGTCGGCCGAGGTGACCGAGAAGCGCGTGGTCAGCACATCGGCGTCGTAGATCTCCGGGATGAACCCCTCGTCCACGTTGCGCAGGCCGTACACCAGCTCCCCGTACCGCGGCTCGGCGGCCACGATCTGGACCCCGGGAACCTGCTCGCGCAGGTAGCGGCCGACCCCCATCAGCGTGCCCGTGGTGCCGAGCCCGGCGACGAAGTGGGTGATCGACGGCAGGTCCGCGAGGATCTCCGGGCCGGTCGACTCGTAGTGAGAGCGCCAGTTCGCCGGATTGCCGTACTGGTAGAGCATCACCCAGGAGGGGTTCTCCGCCGCGAGGTTCTTGGCGACCCGCACGGCCTCGTTGGAGCCGCCCGCCGCCGGCGAGGGGATGATCTCCGCTCCCCACATGCGCAGCAACTGGCGCCGCTCCTCGGAGGTGTTCTCGGGCATGACACAGATCAGCTTGTAGCCCTTGAGACGGGCCGACATGGCCAGCGAGATGCCGGTGTTGCCGGAGGTCGGCTCCAGGATCGTGCAACCGGGAGTGAGCAGGCCGTCCTTCTCCGCCTGCTCGATCATCCACAGCGCGGGCCGGTCCTTCACCGACCCGGTCGGGTTGCGGTCCTCGAGCTTGGCCCAGACGCGCACGTCGGTGGACGGGGACAGGCGCGGCAACCCGACCAGCGGAGTGCGCCCCACCGAGTCGATCAGCGAGTCGAAGCGCATGGTCAGCGCCGGCCTCCGGCCACGGCGGGCAGCACGGTGACGGTGTCACCGTCGGCCACCGGGGTGTCCAGGCCGCCGAGGAACCGGACGTCCTCGTCGTTGAGGTAGACGTTGACGAAGCGGCGCAGGCCGGAGTCGTCGACGATGCGATCGCGCAGACCCGGGTGGCGGGCCTCCAGATCACCGATCAGGTCGGACAGCGTGGAGCCGGCGGCGCTGACCGACTTGGCGCCGTCGGTATAGGTGCGAAGGATGGTGGGAATGCGAACCTCGATGGCCATCGCGGGTCAATCTCCTTGGTCAGTGGTCGTCACGGGGCACCCAACGAGTGCGAACACGGTTGGTGGTGCGGGGATTCCTGTGATCAGGAACAGTCGTAGACGACGGCAGAGGGAGTATGCGCGAAAAGGTGGTTCTGCACGGGCGACGAATGCCCAGGGCGCACCCCAGCGCCCACCATCTCCGGGTCAATCGTCAGCATGCTCACAACTCTACAGCTTCCCAAGGTTCGCGCTGATGGGCCGTCAAGCGGGGATGATGTCGACCTTCTCCTCGGTCACGACGCCGTCCAGCACGCGGAACGAGCGGAACTGCACGTTGTCGGGGTCGGCCGTGGACACCAGCACGTAGTGGGCGTTCGGCTCGGAGGCGTAGGTCACATCCGTGCGGGAGGGGTAGGCCTCGGTCGAGGTGTGGGAGTGGTAGACGACCACCGGCTCCTCGTCGCGGTCGTCCATCTCGCGCCACACACGGAACTGCTCCATGGAGTCGAAGCGGTAGAACGTCGGGGAGCGCTCGGCGTTCTCCATGGGGATGAAACGTTCGGGGCGATCGGAGCCGGCCGGCCCGGCGATCACCCCGCAGGCCTCATCGGGGTGATCGGCCCAGGCGTGAGCGATGATCTTGTCGACCAGTTCCCGTGGGATCGTCAGCATGCCTGGAAGTTACCAAAGGGCCCGGACCAGCGTGTCCTGGAGGTAGGTGAGCCAGTCGTAGGTGACGTACGCCGGGTAGCGCGGATCGTCCTCGGCCATCTCGGCAAGCTCTTCGTGGATCTCCTCGGTGACCTCCAGGCGCACGCCCAGGGCCAGCCGCACGTCGTTCAGCGCCCGCAGCCAGGCCTGCGCCTGCTCCGCGGTGAGATGGACCATCCCCTGCTCGGCGGTCTTCAGCAGGATCTCGGCGTCGGCACGCTTGCCCTCACGCAGGGTCGCCTCGGTGTAGCGCCGGAACTCGGCCGAGGCCTCGTCGTCGTCGGCGTACGCTGAGGGGAACAGCCGGGCCAGCACGGGATCGGACGGCTGCTCGGCGGCCCCGATGCCCAGCGCGCGCTCAAGGGGATCCTCCCCCGTGGAGCCGGGCTCGACCAGGCCGAGCACCTGGGCGACGAGCGAGCGCAGGATCGACGCCTCCCCCGCGTCCAGCAGAATGGTCACCCCGCCGCTCCCCGCCGAACTGAAGCCCGTGCTCACGCGGAGTCCCGCTGGACGGTGGCCCACAACCCGTAGGAGTGAAGGATCTGCACGTCGCGTTCCATCTCCTCACGAGTGCCGCTGGCCACGACGGCTTTGCCCTTGTGATGCACGTCGAGCATGAGCTTCTCGGCCTTCGCCTTGGGGTAGCCGAAGACTGTTTGCAGCACGTATGTCACGTAGGACATGAGGTTGACCGGGTCGTTCCAGACAATGGTCAGCCACGGGAGATCGGGTCGAACGTCCGTCGACGGACGTTCGACCTCGGCTGGAGCGGTACTACCCACATTCCCATCCTGCCCTACCCCGGTCGTAGTCTTCGACTTGTGAAGATGGCCATGAGCAGCGCGTTGCTTACCGATCACTATGAGCTGACGATGCTGCGGGCGGCATTGGCCAGCGGCGCCGCGAACCGGCGCGCGGTCTTCGAGGTCTTCGCCCGTCATCTCCCCCTAGGACGGCGCTACGGCGTGGTCGCGGGCACCGGGCGGGTGCTCGACGCCCTCGCGGATTTCCGCTTCGGTGACGCCGAGCTTTCGTTCCTGCGCGACAACCAGGTGGTGAACGAGCAGACCTTGGAGTTCCTCGCGTCCTACCGGTTCTCGGGCGACGTGTACGGCTACCGCGAGGGCGAATGCTACTTCCCCGGCTCCCCGATCATGGTGGTGGAGGGCACGTTCGCCGAGGCCGTCCTGCTGGAGACCGTGATCTTGTCCATACTCAACCATGACTCCGCGATCGCCTCGGCGGCGTCCCGGATGGTCCACGCGGCCGGGTCGCGGCCGATCATCGAGATGGGCTCACGGCGCACCCACGAGCGTGCCGCGGTCGCGGCGGCGCGGGCCGCCTATCTCGCGGGCTTCGCCTCCACCTCCAACCTCATGGCCGGCAGCACATACGGCGTGCCGACGGCCGGCACCAGCGCGCACGCCTTCACGCTGCTGCACAGCTCCGAGTACGACGCCTTCCAGGCCCAGATCGACTCCCTCGGCGCCGACACGACCCTGCTGGTGGACACCTACGACGTCGCCAAGGCCGTACGCACCGCCGTGGAGCTCGCCGGGCCCGAGCTCGGGGCGGTCCGCATCGACTCCGGAGACCTCGCCGTCGCCGCCCACGAGGTGCGGCAGATGCTCGACGGGCTCGGCGCCACCAAGACGCGCATCGTGGTCACCAGCGACCTCGACGAGTACGCCATCGCCGCCCTCGCCGCCGCTCCGGTCGACGGGTACGGCGTGGGGACCTCCGTGGTCACCGGCTCGGGGGCTCCCACGGCGGCCATGGTCTACAAGCTGGTCGCCCGGGAGGACGCCGAGGGCGCGCTCCAGGCGGTGGCCAAGAAATCGGTCGGCAAGCCGAGCAGGGGCGGCAGGAAGAACGCCTTCCGGGCGCTGGAGGACGGCACCGCGACGGCCGAGCTCGTCACCACCTCGCCGGGCGACCCCGCTCCCGAGGGATCACGGCCGCTGCTCCACGAGCTCGTCCGGGGCGGCGAGATCGTCGGCCGCGAGCCCCTTGCCGCCGCCAGGCACCGCCACCAGAGCTCCGTCGCCGAGCTCCCCGTCCTCGCCCACCAGCTCTCCCAGGGCGACGCCGTGATCCCCACCGTGTTCACCTGACCAAGCCCGCGTGAACGGCGTGCTCACGGCCCGCACCGGAGCCGCGCCCTCACGACCTCCGACCCATGACCTCCAGCCGGATACCAGCACGAGCGGAGCGAGCCCGATGAAGACCGCACTTGTGATCGTGGACGTGCAGAACGACTTCTGCGAGGGCGGCAGCCTCGCGGTGGGAGGCGGCGCGGAGGTGGCCGCGGCCATCGGCCCGCACGCCCTCACCGGGGGGTACGACCACGTGGTGGCCACCCGCGACTACCACGTGGACCCGGGATCCCACTTCGCGGACCACCCTGACTATGTGCGGACCTGGCCCGCCCACTGTGTGGTGGGGACGACCGGAGCCGGCTTCCACCCGGCGCTGGACACCTCCGTCGTCGAGGAGGTGTTCAGCAAGGGCAGGAACAGCGCGGCGTACAGCGGTTTCGAAGGCCACAGCGGCGACGGCACCGGCCTGGCCGAGTGGCTGCGGTCACGCGGGGTCGAGCGGGTGGACGTGGTCGGCATCGCCACCGACCACTGCGTGCGGGCGACCGCGCTCGACGCCGCCGGGAACGGCTTCACGGCCCGCGTGCTGCTCGACCTCACGGCGGGCGTGGCCCCCGCCACCACCGAGGCCGCCCTGGCCGAACTGAACGCCACCGGAGTCGAGCTCCACGGCACCCCCATCGTGAAGCCGGCCTGACACCACTCCATGGCCGCCGGTGGTCAGCGGGAGCGTTGGGTGGCCCATTTGCGGATGGTCTCGATGCGCTGGCGGATCTGCTCGGCGGAGGCCTGGGCGATGGCGGGGCCGCCGCAGGCCCTGCGCAGCTCGGCGTGGATGACGCCGTGAGGCTGGCCGGTGCGGTGGTTCCAGGCGCCGACGAGGCCGTTCAGCTCCTTGCGGAGGGCCGCCATCTCCTCGTGGGGCGCGAGGACCGGCTGCGGCCGGGGATCGGCCGCCTTGCGCCGCTTGGCGGCCTGCTGGTCGGCCTGGTGCTTGCGGAGCAGCACCGCCACCTGGTCGGGCTCCAGCAACCCCGGCAGGCCGAGGAAGTCCTCCTCCTCGGGCGAGCCGGTCTCGGCGGCGGTGCCGAACTCGCCGCCGTCGAAGAGCACACGGTCGAAGGTGGCCGAGGCCTCGACGGTCTCGAACGGCAGCTCGTCGCCGAGGACATCGGGACTGTCCTTCTTCTGCCGGGCCTCGTCGACCAGGAAGTCGTCGAGGCCCTCCTCGGGAAGCTTGCGGTCGAGCACGTGGTCGCGCTCGGCCTCCATCTCGGCGGCCAGGCCCATGAGCGTGGGCACCGACGGCACGAACACCGACGCCGTCTCGCCTCGCCGCCGCGCCCGGACGAAGCGCCCCACGGCCTGGGCGAAGAACAGCGGGGTGGAGACGCTGGTGGCGTAGACGCCCACGGCCAGGCGCGGGATGTCGACCCCTTCTGAGACCATGCGGACGGCGACCAGCCAGCGCTCCTCTGAGGAGCTGAACTGCTTGATCTTGTCGGACGCCCCGGGGTCGTCGGACAGCACGACCGTGGCCCCCTGCCCGGTGATCGCCCGAAGGTGCCTGGAGTACGCGCGGGCGGTCTCGTGGTCGGTGGCGATCACCATGGCGCCCGCGTCGGGAACGCCCCTGCGCACCTCGGTGAGCCGCTTGTCGGCGGCCAGGAGCACCTGACGGATCCAGTCGCCCTTGGGATCGAGCGCGGCCCGCCACGCCTGGCCGAGCTGATCCTTGGTGAGCGGCGTCCCGAGCGTCGCGGTGATCTCGTCACCCGCTCGGGTGCGCCAGCGCATCTCCCCGGCGTACGCGAGGAAGATCACCGGGCGGACCACGCCGTCGGCCAGCGCCGGGCCGTACCCGTAGGAGTAGTCGGAGACGCTGCGCCGGACGCCCTGGCCGTCCTCGGCGTAGGTGACGAACGGGATGGGGTTGGTGTCTGACCGGAACGGGGTGCCGGTGAGGCCGAGCCGCCGGGCGGCGGGCTCGAAGGCCTCGCGGACGCCGTCGCCCCAGGACTTGGCGTCGCCGGCGTGGTGGATCTCGTCGAAGATCACCAGCGTCTTACGGGCCTCGGTGCGCGCGCGGTGCAACGCCGGATGCATGGACACCTGGGCGTAGGTCACCGCGACGCCGGTGTAGTCGCGGGAGGTGGTGCCCTGGCTGTTCTTGAAGTCGGGGTCGATGGCGATGCCGACCTTGCCCGCCGCGTCGGCCCACTGGCGCTTGAGGTGCTCGGTGGGGGTGACGATCGTGATGGCGCGCACGATGCCGCGGCTCAGCAGCTCGCTGGCGATGCGCAGGGCGTACGTGGTCTTGCCCGCGCCCGGGGTCGCCACGGTGAGGAAGTCGCGCGGCTCGCGGCGGAAGTAGAGATCGAGCGCCTCTTGCTGCCACGCGCGGAGCTTGGGCGCGGTGCCCCATGCGGCGCGGTCGGGATAGGAGGGTGACAGATGGGATGCGGCAAACGAGCTCACGCCGACCTCCTTGTCAGATGGCCTCTCCGGACCCTCGGGCCTGCACCCGAACTGATGATCTTGTCGATGCGCTCGTTTCGCTCCCTCACAGTGAAGCCACCATAGTGGCGGCCACCGACAAGACGTGCCGTGCCCCGGAGATCCTCGCCATGTCGGCCTTCGCGTGCTAGGCGCGCCCGCGCCCTCTGCCCGCCAGGACTCCCGCCCTGCCGTGACCGGCGTTCCCGGAGCCCGGACCAGGGCCGATTCAGGGCCTGACGCGGCGCGCCGCGGTCGTGGACCGGGCTATCTCAGGCCCCTGACGACGGCGTCGATCTCCGCGCGCCGCTTGGGGTCGTCGGGCTGGGCGAGGCCGAGGACGACCACGGTCCGGTCGCCCTTGGTGAGAAGTGTCACTCGAAGGTAAGACGGCTGATTGACCACGTCGGTGTAGCTCGCGCGCAGTGCTCGTGAGTGGCCGGAGTACCCGGCGACGGTGAGTGACCGGTCGTCCACCACATCGACGGTGTCGCCGTGCAGCAGCAGCCGCCCGTAGAGGTCGGTGAGGTCAAGCGTGGCCGCCCTCGGCCCCGAGACGGCGACGGACCCTCCCGGCCTCGTCATGATCAACGCGGCGCCGTCCAGGGTCGCCGCGGAGGTGAATCCCGTGACCGGTGGGACCGTTCCCGGGCGCCATCCCGGCGGCAGCGGGTAGCTCACCCCGGCCACCGCGTCCTCGACGTTCATGCGGGGCCCGGGCGCGTTCAGCCGGGAGGCGATGAAGGCCACGACCCCGGCCACCAGCGCGGCTCCGGCCGCGACCGCCACGACGAAGAGCAGCGCCCGCCTGAGCCAGAAGGGCACCCTGACGCGCGACGGCGGCTCGGGGGCGCCGTACATGCGGGCCGACGGCGGGAGGCCCTGCTCCTCCGGAGGAGGCCACACGCGGTCGCCATAAGGCCGCCGTCCGGTGCGCTGCTCGTCCACGGCACCTCCTCCCGTGCACTGAGTATCGGCACCGAGTACGCCCATCCGTCAACGAACAACCGGATTGTTCGGCAGAAATACCAGTCCTGGCGCGTCGATCGCCGGCGGCTCAGGTGGCGGGGGTGCGGTAGGCGACCCACATCTCGCGCATGCGGGCGGCCTGGCCGGCCGTGAATTCGGACATGCAGCGGTCGTGGGAGTAGTCCATGAAGTTGTGCACCGGGTCCTCGCCGGCGTCCGGGCAGGTGTCCTTGCCCGAGGGACAGCCCTGGGCGGGGAGGGCCTCGGGCGGGGTGTCGTCGACGGAGTCGCCCGGCTGGGCGCAGCCGTTCTCGAAGGTGTGCAGCAGCCCGAGCCAGTGGCCGATCTCGTGCACCCCGGTGTAGCCCTTGGAGAAGTCGCGCAGGGCCCCGCCCGGCAGGCTCCGCCAGTCGATCACGACGCCGTCCAGGGCCGGGCGGCTCTGGTACCAGTGGGGGTAGGTGGCGTATCCCAGCACCAGCTCGCCGAGCTGGGCGATGTAGAGGTTGAGGGTCTCGCGTCCCCCCTTGCGCAACCGCTGCTTCATCACCGCCTCGTTGGCGAGGGGCTCGCGGAACCACGTTGGGTGGTCGGTGTGTGTCACACCTTTCAGGACGAACCTGACCCCGGTGTCGACGCCGCCCAGCCGCCCCCCGTACGCGTCGTTGAGGGTCTCCACCTGCGAGTCGAGCGCGGTGTCAGGGACGCCCATCCGCCCATCGGTGATCACGTGGATCCACAGGGGCACCGTGACGGTGCCGGTGCGCCAGGCGGCGGCGCCGGCCGAGCGCAGCCGGCGCCGCATGTCGGAGAGCATGCGCGCGGATTCCCGGGCGTCCAGCGTGTACGGCTCGACCGCTCGCGCGTCGACGCGCGGCGGCCGGGCGTGCCCGCACGGGCGCGTGGCCGCCGCGCGGGCGGGGCCTGGCACGCCTCCTAGCGTGAACAGGCACACCAAAGACACGGCCACCGCGCGCCGAACCATGCACTCCCCCGTTTGTCCAGGTCGGAGTGCTGACGCTAGCTCCAGTGGCGCCGATCAGCGGGGAGCAACACTCACTTGCCGTCGCCGGATTGCCCGCCCTGCGGGAGCCCTTCGTAGATCTCTTTGCATTCAGGGCACACCGGGTATTTCTTGGGGTCGCGGCTCGGCACCCACACCTTGCCGCAGAGCGCCCGGATGGGATTCCCCGTCACCATGCTTTCGGTGATCTTGTTCTTGTCGGCGTAGTGCGAGAAGCGCTCGTGGTCGCCCTCGTCGCCGTGCGAGAGGTTCGGCCGGACTTCGCTCTCGGGAAGGATCTTCGTGCTCACGACATCCGAGTCTACGTCCGCCTGGGCGCGCTCAGGCGGACGAACCCCTCAATCATGACGGTACGGCCCGCGCGGGCGCGCGGGCCGTACCAGGTCATCCGGCGGTCAGCCCACGTGGACCGCGGCGCCGTCGGTCTTGCGCCCGGCCTTGACGAACAGGGCCAGGACCGCCGCCAGGACGGCCACCGCGACGCTCACGCCGAAGCCGAAGTGCATGCCGTCCAGGAAGGACAGGTGCGCGGCCTGCGTCACCGCGTCCACGACCGGCTTCGGGGCTCCCGGGGGCACCGGTGCGATGCCCAGCGCCACGGCGTCCTTCATCGCGTCGATCTGCGGCCCGGTGGCCGGGATCTTCACGTCGGCGAGGTGACCCGGCAGGACGTCCGCGACCTTGGCGGTGATCAGGGCGCCGAGCACGGCGGTGCCGAGCGAGCCGCCGACCTGCATGGCCGACTGCTGCATGCCTCCGGCGACGCCGCTGAGATCCTCCGGCGAGTTGCCGACGATGACCTCGGTGGCTCCGACCATGACCGGCGAGAGGCCGAAAGCGAGCAGCGCGAACGGGATCGCGGTGTCGATGTATCCGGCCTCGAGCCCGAGACGGGAGAGCAGGAACATCGAGCACGCGGTGATGAGCATGCCGACGGCGATCGGCACCCGGGGACCGAACCTGCTCAGCGCGAAGCCCGCCAGTGGCGAGGCGACGATCATGCCGGCACTCATCGGGAGCATGCGCATGCCCGACTCCAGCGGAGAGAGTCCGTGCACGCCCTGGAAGTAGAAAGTGAGGAAGAACATCGCGCCGAACATCGAGAAGGCCATCAGCACCATCAGCGCCGTGCCGATCGAGACCGACGCGTTGTGGAAGAGGCTGAGGGGCAGCAACGGCTCCTTCGCCCGGCCCTGCCAGAAGATGAAGGCCGCGCCCAGCACGATGGCGCCCGCGACGAAGGCGATCGTCCTCGAGTCGCCCCAGCCGTATCCGGGCGCCTTGATGATCGCCCACACCAGGCAGAACATGGCCCCGGAAAGCAGCACCACGCCGGGGACGTCGACCTTCGACAGGGACTCCGCCTTGCTCTCCTTGACGACCCAGAGCCCGACGATCAGCGCGACGATGCCCACCGGCACGTTGATGAAGAAGACCGACTGCCAGCTGACGTTCTCCACCAGCAGGCCGCCGACGATGGGGCCGCCGGCGCTGGACACGCCGATCGCCGCGCCCCAGATGCCGATCGCCATGTTGAGCCGCTCGGCCGGGAACGCCGCGCGGAGCAGGGCGAGGGCGGCCGGCTGGAGCAGCGCGCCGAACAGGCCCTGGAGCACGCGCAGGGCGATCAGCACACCGATCGACGAGGTGAGACCGATGGCGAGCGAGGTGAGGGCGAACCCGGCGATGCCGACGAGGAAGACCCGCTTGTGCCCGAACAGGTCGCCGAGCTTGCCCGCGGTGATCAGGAACACGGCCAGAGCGAGCAGGTAGCCACTGGTGACCCACTGAAGGTCCGACAGCGACGCCCCCAGGTCCCTGCCGATCACCGGGTTGGCGATGGCGACGACCGTGCCGTCGAGCATTACCATGATCACGCCGAGTGCGACCGAGAGCAGCGTGAGCCACGGATGGCCGTGGCCGCGTCGGGCCGGCGCGTCTGGGCGCGCGGCCAGCGCTTGTGTCATGGACAGATCCCCCTGTTTCGATAAGTAGTCGACAACGCGCTAATTATGGCAGCCCATGACAGATGACAAACACTTCTATACGACAGATCGTGACTTATGGCACTATATGAAGTAGAAGTTTCAAGGAGGTGTCCGGCATGGGTCTACGAGAGCGCAAGAAGCACCGGACCCGGCTGTCCCTGATCGATGCCGCGTTCGAGCTTTTCCAGGCACAGGGCTACGAAGCCACCACGGTCGACCAGATCGCCGCCGCGGTGGAGGTCTCACCCCGCACGTTCTTCCGGTACTTCGGCAGCAAGGAGGACCTCGCCCTCGACTTCACCGTCGAGTACGAGGATCTGATCACCACGGCGCTCGCGGCGCGTCCGGAAGAGGAGCCGCCCTTCGCCGCGCTCACCCACGCCTTCCGCGAGTTCATCCACCTGATGGAGACCAACGCCGCCGAGGACACCGAGCGCTTCCTGAGACACCGGCGGGTGCTCGACGCGAACCCCGTCCTGCTCGCGACGAGCTTCGCCCGCATGGCCGAGACCGAGAAGAAGCTCACCGTCGAGATCGCCAGACGCCAGGGCACCGACCCGGTCACCGACCCGCGCCCCCGCCTGCTCGTGGCGTTCGTCACATCGGCGGTCCGCGTCGGCTTCGAGTGCTCCGCCGGCGGGGCCGGCCATCTCGGCAGCCTGGTCGGCAACGTCGAGAACGCGCTGAGCCTCACGGAGGAGGCCCTGCGCCCCGGCTGGGATCAGTTGAGCTTGGGGTCGTCCGGGCAGGTGGCCACGAAGGCCAGCTCGCCCCGCTGACGGCGCAGCACCGACCGCCAGAGGTTCGCCGGCCGGGAGTCGAAGGTGTCGCCCGGCTCCGCCTCCACGACGTACCACGAGCCCTCACGGATCTCGGCCTCAAGCTGACCCGCCGTCCACCCGGCATACCCCGCGAAGATGCGCATCTGCGTGATCTCACCGGCGAGGATCTCGGGAGGCGCGTCCAGGTCGACCGTGCCGAGCTTGGAGACCGCGGAGGCGCCCGCGTGCAGCCTTCGCCACCCGAGGGGCTCCTGCCCGCTCGGCACCGAGGCCAGGGCCAGCGCGCTGTCGGTCTGGACAGGGCCTCCTTCGAAGAGCACGGGAGGGCCGCTCACCAGGGAATCCCACGAGGGAAGCACCTGTGTCACCGTGACCTCGCTCGGCCGGTTGAGCATGACCCCAAGAGTCCCCCCGTCTTCGTCGTGCTCGAGAACGAGCACGACGCCGCGCCGGAAATTCGGGTCGTCCAGCAGTGGCGTCGCCACCAGCAGCCCGCCGACGTAGATCGCCTCCGCCATGCATCCATCATGACGCGTGATGCCCCATACGCGCGCCTGACCCCCGCCTGAGACGGGTTTCACCTCGCGGCATGTTACTTGTAGCGATCGAACGGGAACTCTCCGTTGCGAGAGATCACCTGTTGGAGGATCGATTTGCCGATACCGCGCCGCGCAGCGAGCCGCGAAGGGAGAGGAGCAACCGCATGACCCGCCTCATACTGGTCGCCCTCATGGCGATGGGCGCCGCCATCGCGGTCCCCGCGGCCCGCACCTCACACGCCGGCACCGAGGACGACCTCGGCGACGCACGCGGCGTCAGCGATGTACGCGGAATCCGCGACAGGCGTGACGCGCGCGTCGAGGTCGCCGTCTCCAAGGTCGAGTGCCCCGCCGGCAAGGCGAACGTCGTCATGACCGCGCCGCGCGATCATGGCACCGTCGAGTATTCGGTCTACCGAGGCGACACCCTCGTGCGCAACGGCCTGCTCTGGCCCGGCGTCCAGCGCACCATCCCGGTCTACGTCGAGCCGAAGTCCACCGAGCGCATCGGGGTCGCCCTCGAGGGGCAGGGCACCAGCAGATACCAGGTCTGGTCGCACTGCGAGACCGGCGAGGAGTCCTACGGCGAGTACCGCGAGAGGGTCTACAGCGAAAGCAGCGGGAGCAGCCAGAGCAGCCGCGGGCAGAGCGTGACCCACCGCCACAACGGCATGCGCGACCACAGGTACAACCCTCTGCTGCGCAGGCAGCCCATCGACCGCCTGCCCTACACCGGCCCGCCCGCCGACTTCTACGGCAAGGTCGCCACCGCGCTGGCCCTGGTCGTCTTCGGCGGCATGCTGTGGTGGGTCGCCATGATCTGGCCGCGCCGCACGCCCGCCGAGCCCTTGCTGCGCCCGCGCCCACCGTACGGAGGCCGCCGCCGCCACCCCGAGCCGTAGACCGCCACCGCCCGAGCCAGCCGTAGGCCGCCCTGGACGGCCTCGCAGCCCCGCCTACGCCTCCGTCATCCCCCGGACCTTGCCGCCCGCCGACTCCCGCACGGCCGCGGCGACCGCGGTGGCGACGTCGGGGTGGAAGACGCTCGGCACGATGTAGTTCGGCCCGAGCTCCTCCTCGGACACGACGTTCGCCAGGGCGTTGGCCGCGGCGAGCAGCATGGACTCGGTGACCATGCGCGACTGCGCGTCGAGCAGGCCGCGGAAGACGCCGGGAAAGGCCAGCACGTTGTTGATCTGGTTCGGGTAGTCGGAGCGGCCGGTGGCGACGACCGCCGCGTGCTCGCGGGCGTCGTCGGGTGACACCTCGGGCTCGGGGTTGGCCAGCGCGAACACCACCGCCGAATCGGCCATGGTGGCGATGTCGTCTCCGGTGAGGATGCCGGGGGCCGAGACGCCGATGAACACGTCGGCGTCCTTCACCGCGCCCCGCAGGTCGCCGCCGTACCCCTCGGCGTTGGTGTTCTCGGCGATCCAGCGCAGGGAGTCGTCGAGGTCGTCACGGCCCTTGTGCACCGCGCCGAGGTAGTCGCACACGACGAGGTTGCGCGCCCCCGCCGCGATGAGCAGGCGCAGCACGGCCGTGCCCGCGGCGCCGGCGCCCGCCAGCGTGATCTTCACGTCGGGCAGCGACTTGCCGACGACGCGCAGCGCGTTGGTCAGGGCGGCCAGCACGCAGATGGCCGTGCCGTGCTGGTCGTCGTGGAAGACCGGGATGTCGAGCAGGTCACGCAGCCGGCGCTCGATCTCGAAGCAGCGCGGCGCCGAGATGTCCTCCAGGTTGATGCCGCCGAACCCGGGGGCGATGCACCTGACGACCTCCACGATGGTGTCGACATCCTGGGTGTCCAGGCAGAGCGGCCAGGCATCGATGCCGGCGAACCGCTTGAACAGGGCGGCCTTGCCCTCCATGACCGGCAGCGCCGCCGCGGGCCCGATGTTGCCGAGGCCGAGCACGGCGGACCCGTCGGTGACCACCGCGACGGTGTTCCGCTTGATGGTCAGGCGGCGGGCGTCCTCGGGATTGCGGGCGATGGCCAGCGACACCCGGGCGACGCCGGGGGTGTAGGCCATCGAGAGCTCGTCACGGTTGCGCAGCGGCACTTTGGACTGCATCTCGATCTTGCCGCCGAGGTGCATCAGGAACGTGCGGTCGCTGACCTTGTGCAGGGCGACGCCCTCGACCGCGTCGAGGCTGTCGACGATGGCCTGGGCGTGATCGGTGTCCTTGGCGGCGCAGGTGACGTCGATGCGCAGCTTCTCGTGACCGGCATTGGTCACGTCGAGGGCGGTCACCACACCGCCGGCGTTCTCTACCGCGTGGGTGAGCTGGCTGACGGCCTTGCCGCCTGCGGGCACTTCCAGACGGACGGTGATCGAGTACGACACGCTCGGCACGGTGGCCACGTCGATCCGCTCCTTTGCGGGTGGTCGCGCTCACACGGGTGCTCGATGTCGCGCATCCGGCTCGCCTGCTCCATATCGGGATATCCATGGTGCCAGACCTGGCCGAGAGCTTCCGCCGTCCGGCGACAGAGGATCACTCACCGGCCAGGACCGCGCCCCCGTGGCGGCGTCGGCACGGGGGCGTAGGGAACGCGGGCGGCCTGGTGGGGCCGGTGGCCGGTGGGTCGGGACAGGGCCCCGTGGGGCGGGTGGCCGGTGGGTCAGGACAGGGCCTGGTGGGGCCGGTCGGTCAGGACAGGGCCTCGTGGGGCCGGTGGGTCAGAACAAGGCGCTGGCGAGCCCCCGGCGGGCCTTGGCGACGGAGGGGTCACCGGCGGGCAGGGCGTCGAAAAGGCCGAGCAGGTGGCGGCGCACCCGGTCACGGTCGTCGCCGGAGGTCCGTCGGATGAGCTGGATGAGCCGGTCGAACGCCTCGTCGACCCTGCCGCCGAGCATCTCGATGTCGGCCGCCTGGGTCTGGACCTCGACGTCCGCCGGGCTGCCTGCCGCCCGGCGCAGCACCGCGTCGGGGTCGAGCTCCTGGGTACGGCGGACGAGCCCCACGCCCGCAAGGCCGATCTTGGCGTCGGGGTCGGCCGGGGCGCGCGCGAGCAGCCGTTCGTAGGCGGCCGCCGCGGCGTCGAGATCGCCCTCGTCGATGGCCTTCTCGGCCGCGAGCAGGTCGGGGTCGACGGGCGGCTGGGCGGGCCGGCCCTGCGTGTCCTCGCCCTCCTCAGGCGCCTGGCCCTCGGGCGGCAGGTATTGCGCGAGCGCCTGCAGGAGCTGGTCGAGCCACTGCCGCACCTGCGCCTCGGGCAGCGCGCCCTGGAATCCGGTCACCGCCTGGCCCTGGAAGACGGCCAGCACGGTCGGGATGCTCTGCACCTGGAGGGCGCCGCTGATCTGAGGGCTCGCGTCCACGTCGACCTTCGCGAGGACCCACCGCCCGGCCGCCTCGGCGGCGAGCTTCTCGAGGATCGGGCTGAGCTGTTTGCACGGCTCGCACCATGTGGCCCACAGGTCGAGGACCACGGGCGTGCGCATGGAGCGCTCGATCACTTCGGTGGCGAAGGTCTCATCGGTGACGTCGATGACCGCTGCACCGGCGGGCGTGGCAGGGGCGCCTCCCGAGGCGGCCTGTGCCGCGGCCGCCTCACGACGGGCCTGGGCTTCCAGTGCCTGCTTGCGCGCACCGAGGTCCACGGCGCCCTGCAACGATGCCGGTCGAGTGAAGTCCGCTGGGCTCATACTCCAATCCTGCCGCATCCGGCGGGTGCTCAGGGTCGGGACCGTGCCACACCGGACCCCGGCTCGCTATGTCACGCCTTTGTCGCGAATTCCTACGGAACTGTCATGGGACCCGGTTATCCCGAACTATGGGCTCGCATGTATCAGCTCCCTTGGAGGTGGGTGTGAAACGCGTCATCGTCGTCTCCGCCGCTGCCGTCATGATCGCCGCGTTATCGGCGGTCCCGGCCCAGGCCGTCCCCACGACGGCCGAACCAGCGGCTACGGCCCAATATGTCGTCCTGTACAAGGAAGGCGCCGCCGCATCCGACGCCAAGAAGGCGATCGAGGCCGCGGGTGGCAGCGTGGTGAAGGTCAACACGGCCGTCGGCCTCGCCACGGTCACCACCTCGAACGCCGGCTTCGTCTCCGCGATCAAGGACAACGCCGCGATCGAGGGCGTCGCCCACGACCGTGTCATCGGCGCCGCGCCGAAGGCCGTCAGGACCGTCGCCCGCGACGCCCGGCAGCTCCGCTCCGACAAGGCCGTGGAGACCGAGGGACGCGAGCACGGTGCCGTCAAGCATGGCCGCACCGTGAAGGCGGAGCCGCTGTCGGGGCTCCAGTGGGACCTCAAGCAGATCCGCGCGGACCTGGCCCACAAGTACGAGCAGAGCGACTCCAAGGTCCTGGTCGGCATCCTGGACACCGGGGTGGACGGAACGCACCCGGACATCGCGCCGAACTTCAACAGGGCGCTCAGCCGCAACTTCACGGTCGATGTGCCCTACGACGCCAACGGCACCGAGGTCGACGGACCATGTGAGCAGGAGCCGGACCAGTCCTGCGACGACCCCGCGGACGTCGACGAGAACGACCACGGCACACACGTGGCGTCGTCCATCGGCTCCCCGATCAACAACCTGGGCATCTCCGGCGTGGCCCCCAAGGCCACGATCGTGAACCTGCGGGCCGGGCAGGACTCGGGCTACTTCTTCCTGCAGCCCACCGTGGACGCGCTCACCTACGCCGGCGACATCGGCGTCGACGTGGTCAACATGAGCTACTACATCGACCCGTGGCTGTTCAACTGCACCGACAATCCGGCCGACTCCCCCGAGGACCGGCTGGAGCAGGCCACGGTCATCAAGGCCGCCCAGCGCGCCTTGAACTACGCGCACAGGCACGGCGTCACGCTGGTCGGAGCGGCGGGCAACCAGGCCGCCGACTACACCAAGGAGTACACCGACCGGGCCAGCCCCAACTTCCCGAGCGTGCCGGGCGAGGCTCCCCGTACCCGCGTCATCCCGCCGAGCTGCGTCTCCATGCCCGGCGAGGGCGAGCACGTGATCGCCGTCTCCTCGACCGGCATCAGCAAGCGCAAGGCGTACTACTCCAGCTTCGGCAACGGGTACGTCGACGTGGCGGCCCCCGGCGGCGACGTCTACGACACCCCCGACAACACGCGCGACATCACCAAGGCGACGCTGTCGGCCTACCCGACCTCCCTCGCCATCGCCAGGGAAGAGATCGATGAGAACGGCGATCCGACGGTGAACTACCTGGTCAAGGACTGCAGGGGCACCACCTGCGCCTACTACCAGTACCTCCAGGGCACCTCGATGGCCTCGCCCCGCGCGGCCGGCGTCTCGGCCCTGATCGTCGGCAAGTACGGCCACCCCGACTGGCGCAACGGCGGCAAGACGCTGTCCCCCGCGTTCGTCGAGGCGGTCCTGAAGGGCACGGCCACCAAGACGCCCTGCCCGACCCCACCCGCCTACACCTACACCCGGCACCTGCCCGACGGCACCACGGCCACGGCCACCCACGTGTGCGAGGGGACCACGGCGTCGAACGGCTTCTACGGCAAGGGCATCGTCGACGCCCTGCGTGCCGTCGGAAGATGACCCTCTAGAGACCGGTCCGGGCGGACCGCCCGGGCTCAGCCAGGACCAGGGGACCCGTCTCGCAAGGACGGGTCCCCTTCTTGCCGCTCGTCGTCCTGGTACGGCTCGAAGTCACCCGCCGCCACCCGGATGGTGCGCAGCAGGCCGAACATCTCGGCCAGATCGTTCTCGCCGTACATCGTCATGCAGAAGTCGGCGGCCATCAGGTCGGCGGTCGCCCGCCGCACCACCTCGCGGCCCTTGCCGGTGATCTCGGCGAGCACCCCCCGCCCGTCCTTGGGGTTGCGCATGCGGCGGACCAGCCCCGCGCGCTCCAGGCGATCTACGGTGTTGGTCACGCTCGTGGGATGCACCATGAGCCGCTCGCCGATCCGCGACAGGGGCAGGGCTCCGGTCCGGCTGAAGGTCAGCAGCACCAGCGCCTCGTAGCGCGCGAAGGTCAAGTCGTGCGGCCTGAGCAGCGTGTCCAGTTGCCCAAGCAGGATCTGGTGCGCTCTCATGATCGAGGTGACGGCTGCCATGGCGGATGACGGCCCGAAGTGAACACGCCACGTTTCAGCGGCGCGCTCAATGGGGTCGAATGGCAAGTTAAGCGGCTTCGGTACACCGATGGACACAACGCTACGCTAGCGCCTGCTCCGAGCACTGACGCAGGGTGACAGAGCACCATCGGATGCCCAAGAAGCGGGACGCCAAACATCACGCTCCGTTATGGTGTGCATGTCAAGAGGTGAGGCGCGGCAAAGCCCGATCCAAAGCATGGGGAAAGCCGCGCCGTACGACGCGAGGCGCGGCTATGCGATCCCGTGGACGTACGGCGTGGCGGGTTGGAACGGGCACGGGTGCCAAGGGGCCGGCATCGCGGGCCGAGTGCGCCGCTCATCCAGGCACGGGGGGTCCTAAATGAAGAGCATCAGTGCAGTACCACGGGCGGCGTTGCCGCACGTCCGGTCCACGTGGGGCCGTGCTTGAGCAGAGGGGCGTTTCACGCGAGGAGTTGAAGCACAGCGCGCTGGTGGCGGTAGGAATACTGCTCGCGCTGGGCCTGCTCGCCGCGTGGAGCGTCCTTGTTCCGGGCATTTCCGCATGGGAGAACATCGTCGTCGCGGTCATCGGCTCGCTCCGGCTGACCGGTCCCGTCGCCGCCGCGTTCGCCGCGTGGGTGGCGGTGCGAAAGAGGCACGCGGTGCGTGGCCGCCTGCCGGGCACCTGGCAGTCGCTGAGGGCGCCGCTGGCGATCGTGGTGGTCGTCGTGGGCGCGTTCGGCGCGACCGTGACCGTGCTGGCCATGAAGGCCGTCCTGACCGAGCAGGCGGGTCACCTGGCGCCCACCGGCCTCGCCGTGGGAGCCGCCGGGCTGGCCCTGTACGCGGTGATCGGGTGGATCACGGGCTGGGCCCTGCCCTGGACGGTCACCCCGCTCATCGCGGGCATCGGGGCCTACGTCCTTTTCACCTCGCTGGCCGGCGGCTCCGCCTGGGCGGGCAAGCTGGCGCCGAGCACGTCGGAGCCGTACGACCCTTTCGAGGGGCTGAGCCTGGCCGCCTTCGCGAACCAGACTCTCTGGTTGCTCGGCGTCACCATCGCGCTGCTCCTCACCTGGACGGCCATCGTCACCCGACGTGCCCTGGCGCTCGCCGGGGCGATGCTGGCGATCCTCGCGGCGGGCACGGGCATGGCCCGGCTGTTGAGCGAGCCCCGCGCCGTCGCGGCGACCGAGCCGATGGTCTACAGCTGCCAGGAGTGGCCGATCACCGTCTGCGTCCATCCAGGGATGCGCAGCGGGCTGACCGAGCTCGGCGCCACGTTCACGACGATCGCCGCCCGGCTGACCGGCACGCCGGCGGCGTTCTCCCGGGTGGAGCAGCGTCCTCGCGACGACGACGGCAGGTCCGGTCCCGGCGTGGTGCCCATCCACGTCGACGACCTCACCCCCGGCTACGCCTCGCGGGCGGCGGCGGAGTTCGTGGGCCGGCTGGCCGGCCCCTGCGCGGACGCTCCGGGGGAGGGCTATCGCGCCATCGTGACGGCCTGGCTGCGCGGGGAGCCCCTGCCGAGCGGTCCCCTGCCCGGGCACCAGGCCGCGGCCGCGTGGTTCTCGGGGCTGACCGAGAGCCAGCGTCGCGACTGGCTGCGCATGTTCTACACCGACTTCGCCAACTGCCGGCTGAAGGCGTCGCACTTCGGTGGAGGAGTGGCGAGCCAGCTCGGCCCGCGCCCCATGCTGCGCGGCGGCCCGGCGGCTCCCGCACCCGGCGGCGAGACGACCGCCCCCTATCCCGTCCCCGGCTCGCCGTACCCGACCATGCCCAACCCGTCGTCTCCCAGCGGGCACGTGTCCCCGGGGACCCCGGGGAGGTGAGGCCGGGGTAACGGGACCCTGACCTCAGCAATGTGCAAAATCGCTCATCTCGGGAAGAAGACTCGGCGTGAACCGCCAGACGTCGACCCCCCAGACAGCGACCGACGCCGAACCGGTGGAGCAACACCGGTCCCGGCGCGGCTGGCGCTTGCTCGTGGGCGTCCTCACCGTGCTCGTCCTTCTCGTGGTGGGTGCCAGGCTGACCTGGACCTACCTCAACCCGTTCGGCGAGACGACGGTCGACCGCAGCCAGCCGGTCCTGCTGCAGTCGATCCAGAACATGAGCCGGTTCCAGGCCGCCAGCGGCAACTTCCAGGTCATCGTCGACCTGGAGAAGGACGCCGCGTTCCTGCCCGACGCCATCAAGGGCTCCCGCACGCTGTTCGTCGGCGCCGGGAGCGTGGACGCCTACGTCGACTTCTCCGCGATGGGCAAGGACGCGATCACCGTCTCCCCCGACCGCACCGAGGTGACCGTACGGCTGCCGCGCGCGCAACTGGAGAAGACCAACCTCGACAACAAGCGGTCGTACGTCTACGCCCAGGAACGCGGCATCCTCGACCGCGTCCAGGGGGCGCTCTCCAACTCACCGCAGAACCAGCAGGAGCTCTACGTCCTGGCCGAGAAGAAGATCGCCGAAGCCGCCCAGGCGAGCGACCTGCGCAACCGCGCCGACCAGAACACCAAGATCATGCTGGATGGCATGATGAAGTCGCTGGGCTTCAAGAAGGTCACGGTCAAGTTCGCCGACGAGCCCTGAGCCGTACCGCCGGGTCCAAGGACGCCCGGGCGTGGCCGGTCGCCGCAGGTGCCCGCGCGGTGCCGACGCAGGAACGTCACGCACCGGGCGGGGTCTCGTCCTGAAACCCTCACTCCTCGTCCGCGAGCCCCGCGTCGTGTGCCAGCAGCGCGATCTGGACGCGGTTGTTGAGGTCCAGCTTGGTGAGAATGCTGGAGACGTGGGTCTTGACCGTTGGCAACCCCAGGTGGAGCACGGCCGCGATCTCGGCGTTCGACCTGCCCTGGCCGACCGCGACGGCCACCTGGCGTTCACGGTCGTTCAGGTGTACCAGGCGTTCCCTGGCCCGCGCGCGACGCCGGTCGTGGCCGGAGTCGGCGACGCGGGTGATCAGGCGCCGGATCACGGCCGGCGACAGCACCGGGTGGCCCTGGGCCACCTGACGTACCGCGGCCACGATCTCGTGCGGCGGAGTGTCCTTGAGCAGGAACCCGGCGGCCCCGGCACGCAGGGCGCACAGGACGTGGTCGTCGGCGTCGAAGGTGGTCAGCACGATGACTTCCGGCGCACCCGGACGGGCGCGCAGGGCTTCGGTGGCGGACAGCCCGTCCATGACGGGCATGCGGATGTCCATCAGGACCACCCCGGGGGCGTGCCGGTCGACCAGGGACGCCACTTCGGTGCCGTCCCGCGCCTCGGCGACCACGCGGATGTCGCCCGCGCCGCCCAGCATCATCGTCAGCCCGGCGCGCACCAGGGGATCGTCATCGACGATGAGCACGCCGATCGGACTCGGCTCGGATGTCGTCATGATGGCCACGGTAGCCAGGCCGACAGCCGCCAATCACCCGCCGTGGCGGGTCCGTACTCCAGGCGCCCGTCGGCCAGCGCGACACGTTCGCTCAGACCGATCAGGCCCTGACCGGGACGCCCGCCGGGCACGGGCATCGGCACCGCCGTGTCCGCCGGAGCGGCGTTGTACACCTCCACGGCAAGGCCCTGGCCCGGCGCCCCCGCCAGGCGTACGCGCACCTCGGCTCCCAGGGCGTGCTTGCGCGCGTTGGTCAGGGCCTCCTGCACGATCCGGTAGGCGGTGCGGCCCACCTGGTCGGGGACGGCCCCGGTGAGGTCCTCACGAAGATCCACCCGCATCCCGGCCAGGCTCGACTCCTCGACGAGTTGCTGGACGTCCGCCAAGGTGGGTTGCGGCATCTCGCCGATCGGAGCGCGCAGGACGCCGATGACCTCACGCAGGTCCTGCAACGCCTGATGGGCGCTCTCCCGGATGACCTTGGCCGCGCGGACGATGTCCTCGGCCGGGGCGTCAGGACGGTACTCCAGCGCGCCGGCGTGCACGCTCAGCAACGACAGCCGGTGGCCGAGCACGTCGTGCATCTCCCTGGCGATCGCTTCGCGGGCCTGGTGCTGTGCCCGCTCCGCGCGCAGGCGCGCCTCGGTCTCGGCACGGGCCTCGCGGTCACGCTGCGACAGCACGAGCCGCCGCCGGTGGTGGATGACCAGTCCCCAGCCCACCGCGGCGCCCTGGAAGGCGACGCCCAGCATCAGCAGCATGAGGGGAGGCGTACCGGGCTCGGGACGCACCACGACGTACACGACCGCGGTGAGCAGGCTTCCCGCGAACACGGTCATCGAGGTCCGTGGGGGCCGGTGCACCGCGACCGTGAACAGCGCCACCAGCATCGCGCCGGCGACCATCTCGGAGAACGCCGCCAGGATGACCAGTGCTATGGCGAGCTCGACCGGCCGGCGGCGGCGCAGCCACAGCGCGGCGCAGCCCAGCGCGCCGGTGGCCTGGTCGAGGTTGAAGAGCCACTCGGGCGGCAGGTGGGCGTCGAGGCGCCCCATGGCCGTCAGCACCCCGAAACCCGCCGCGAACAGGAACAGGCCGATGTCCACCAGCCAGTCGCGACGGACGCTCCGGGGGGCGGATGGAGGTGGAGATCCGTTCATTCTGCTGGGAGCCTACGTTCCACGGGAGCGATCCGTCCCGCCGCGACCGGCGGGCGATACCGAAGTCGCGGCGGCCGATACCGAAGTCGCGGCGGCCGGTACTTTGGGCGGCCATGGCGCGCCAGAGTGGCTACGCCGGTCGAGGCGGGAGATCCCGATGGCCGATCCCCGCCATGGCGGCGGGCTTCTAGCGTTCGCCCCATGCGCAACATACTTCAGCTGCTCGGGGTCGTGATGGTCCTCCAGGGCGTGAGCGGAGCCATCGACCATCTGGCCGTCCAGCCCTTCATGGGCGCGTTCCTCAACCTCTTCCACCGCGTGATCGTCAGCCGCCTGGACTTCCTGACCGGCTACGAGCTATACGCGAACCTGATCCTGGCCATCCTTGGAGCCGTCCTGGTCATCGCGGCGGAACCCCGCAAGAGCAAGTGATCAGCGGAAGCGGGCGTGGGCTACACGAGCCCGAGGGCGAGCGTGCCGTCCGGCGCGCAGGCGACCCGGGTGCCGAAGTCACGGCCGACCCTGTCGAGAACCGCCCGGAGCCACTCGGAGTCCTCGCGCGAGGCGTGGGCGAGTCGCATCTGGCGAGCCCGCATGGGCGCCATCGTCAGGGCGACCAGCTTTCCGGTCCCCGGCTCCAGCGACACCAGGTACAGCAGCCGCAGATCGTCCCGGTAGGCCTCGTAGCCGGTGATGCCCTCGTAGTCGTCGATGAGGTCGCCGCACCCGTACAGGATGAGCTTGTCGCGGTAGACCTCGGCGGGCCGCGGGTGGTGCGAGGAGTGCCCGTGCACGACGTCGGCCCCGCCGTCGACCAGCCGGTGGGCGAAGCGCGTCTGGTTCCCGGGAACGTGGTACCCCCAGTTGGAACCCCAATGGATGGAGACGACGGCGAGGTCGCCAGGCTGCTTGGCCTCCCGTACCCGGTGGGCGAGGTCGGTGGCACAGGCGTCCGACAGCTCCGGTACGAAGTCGACGCCGGCCCGATCGGGACCTGCGGCCCATTCCGGCGGGATGCCGCTGGAGGCCGTTCCGCAGGAGAACACGAGGACCCGGCCGCCGCCGTCAACGGTGACGGCCACCGGCCGCCGCGCCTCGCCTGCCTCCCGCCCCGCTCCGGCCGCCCGTAGATCCGCAAGGGCCAGGGCGTCGAGCGTCTCCTCCAGACCCCGGTGGCCGAAGTCGAGCACATGGTTGTTCGCCAGCACGCAGACGTCCGGCCGGGCGGCGGCCAAGCAGGGGAGGTTGGCTGGATTCATCCGGTAGTGCACGGCCTTGTCCGGTGCGAAGTCGTCGCTCCGCGTGACGCTGGTCTCCAGGTTCACGACCCGGACATCGGGCGCGGCCTCCCCCAGCGTCCGCAGGGCATCGCCCCACGGCCAGCGGAAGCCGGCCGGGCGAGGGATCGGACCGTTCGCCTGCTCCGCGAGCCTGACGTAGTCGCGGGCGTCCCGGACGCATGCCTCTCGCAGCGTCGGATCCCCGGGGTGCGGAAGGATCTGGTCGACTCCCCGGCCGAGCATGACGTCACCGCAGAGGAACAACCTCACCGGATCGGCGCGCACGCTTCCATGCTAGGCACGGCCCGGCGGCGAGCCGGAAGGCCGGGACGTGCAGCGGATCCTGCGAGGTCACGGTCTCCGCCACGGCCTACGCCACCAGGAAGCCGTAGCCGGCCAGGCGAGTCCGGGCATGGGGCACTCGGCGGCGAGGGGACCCATCAGACGCGCCTTTGGGCATTGCGGTCGTGCACGATCGTGTACGTGCTGCGCAAGGACTCCATCGACTTGTCGTAGGAGGCCTGGGCGACGCCCGTGAACAGGCAGTCGACGACCATGAGCTGGGCGATGCGGCTCCCCAGCGCCCCGGAGCGGAATCGGGTCTCCCGCGCCGCCGTGGTCAGCACGACGTCCGCTGTGGCCGCGAGCGGTGACTCGCGGAAGTTGGTGATGGCGATCGTCGCGGCGCCGGCCTTGCGGGCGATCGCGAGGAACTCGACGGTGTCGACGGTCGCGCCGGTGTGCGAGATCGCGATGGCGACACAGGCGTCGTCGAGGGTGGCCGCGGAGGTCCAGGCCGAGTGCGGGTCACGCCAGTTGATGGCCGTCCGGCCGATCCGGGTGAGCTTCTGCTGCAGGTCGAGCCCGACGAAGGAGCTCGCGCCGACCCCGAAACTGTCGAGGCGGCGGGCGGAGAGCACGAGCGCCACGGCACGGCCGAGCGCTTCGGTGTCGAGCGTGCGCGCGGTGTCGGCGATGGAGAGCGTCTCGTTCATCGCCACCTTGGCCACGATCTCGTCCAGCGTGTCGTCGCGGTCGATGTCGCCGGACATCTCGGGGAGGTTGGACGTGGTGAGCTCCTCCCGCGTCACCTCCCGCGTCAGGTCGATCCGGAAGTCCTTGTAGTGCGCGTAGCCCATGCGCTGGTAGAAGCGCACAACCGAGGTGGTCGAGGTGCCGCAGCGGGAGGCCAGTTCGGCGATCGACAGGTTGGCCGCCTCCGCCGGGTTGTCGAGGAAGGCCTCCGCGAGACGCTTCTCCGACGGTCGCAGCCCCGGTAAGGCCGCCCGAATCCGCACCAGTACCACCCCGGAATCCGGCAGACCGGGCCCGACGCCACCCATCTCGCACCCCTCGCTCCGAGCGTTCACGGTCGCCCCGGAATTAAATTACACAAACTCGGCCGATCAATGTACTTTTATGCCCTACTTGGACCGCGGATGCTGCGGGGCGACCTCGCGCCGCAGCTCCGCGCGCCGGCAGCGCAGCAATGTCACTGAGGAGACCATATGTGGCACAGATCACGTTCGGCCCGCGGCGTGCTCCTGGCGGTCGGGGTCGCCACAGCGGCGTCCGCCACGCTCACCGGCTGCTCCTCGCCCGCCACGCAGGCCCCCAAGCCCAGCGCCGCGGGCGGGACCGGCGGCGCCCTCGTCGTGGGCGTCACCTCCGACCCGGACACGCTCTTCCCCTGGAAGGCCACCCAGTTCCAGGCGGTGAACGTGCTGCAGAACATCTACGGCACCCTCACCGAGTTCGACAAGGACCTCAACACCGTGCCGGGGCTCGCCACGTCGTGGAAGACCTCGAAGGACGGCCGCACGCTCACCTTCACGCTCCGCGACGGCGTCACGTTCAGCGACGGAAGCGCCTTCGACTCCAAGGACGTCAAGTTCTCGCTGGACAAGATCAAGGACGAGGCCACCGCCGCCGTGGCGAGCGCCTCGCTGGCCTCGGTCACATCGGTCGACGCCCCCGACCCCAAGACCGTGGTGCTGCACCTCAGCGCGCCGGATGCCGCCCTGCCGTCGAACCTCGCCGTGGTCAACATGGCGATCCTCTCCTCCGACGACACCGAGGCCTCGCTGAACACGGTCCCCGACGGGACCGGGCCGTTCGTGCTGAAGAACCGGGTCCCGAGCCAGTCGCTGACCCTGGCCAGGAACGACAAGTACTGGGGCGACGACAGGCCGAAACTGGACGGCATCGAGTTCCGCGTGATCCCCGACGAGTCCTCGATCGTCTCCGCCATGCAGTCCGGCAACGTGCAGCTCGCCGTCTTCGACGACCCGCTCGTGGCCAGGACCGCCGAAGCGGCGCGGCTCACGGTCGCCAAGACACCGCAGCTCAGCTACCACGCTCTCCAGCTCAACGGGCGTCGCGGCGACCTCGGCGATCTCAACGTGCGCCTCGCCGTCCAGTGCGCGATCGACCGCAAGCAGGTGCTCGACACCGCCGCCCTCGGCGAGGGCACGGTGACCGGGCCGATCACGGCGCCGGCCTTCAAGTCGAACCCCGACCAGCGCCCGTGCCCCACGCGCGACCTCGGCAAGGCCGCCGAGTACCTCGGCAAGGCCGGCAAGGGCTCCGGAGTGACGATCAAGACGATCGTCTCCCAGGGCTCGTACTCGACGTCGGTCAACGAGGCACAGAACCTCAAGGCCCAGCTGGCGGAGGCCAAGATCAACCTTGACCTCGAGGTGCTGGAGTCCGGCGCGTACGTCGACCGCTGGGTCGCCGGCGACTTCGACGCGGCCGTTGCGCTCAACGGCGGACGCCCCGACCCCGACGGCATGTACAGCCGCTACTTCACCAGCACCGGCAACCTCAACAAGGTCACCGGCTACAGCTCGCCGGAGCTCGACAAGCTCTTCGCCGCCGGCAAGGCGACGACCGACCAGAACGAGCGCAAGGCGATCTACGACAAGGTGTCCGCGGAGCTCGAGAACAACGCGCCATGGATCTGGCTGTTCACGAGCTACACCTACACCGCGACCACCTCCCAGGTACAGGGCTTCATCCCGATGGCGAACGGGTCGCTCCAGTACCTGCGCACCACGGCCGTCAACTGACCGCCTTCCTCGTGGGGTGCCGCCTCCGTGGCACCCCACCAGGGGCGAGGATCCGGGCATATGTTGCAGACAGTCATTCACAACCGCATCGCGCGGCGCCTGGTGAGCATGATCGGCACGCTTTTCGGCGTGGCGGTCTTCGTGTTCATCATGCTCCGCGCGATCCCCGGCGACCAGATCACGGCAGGACTCGGCACGGAGGCCGCGGCGCTCTCCCCCGCCCAGCAGGAGGCACTCCAGCGCTACTACGGTCTCGACCAGTCGCTGTTCACGCAGTTCTTCTCCTGGCTGGGCAACCTCTTCACCGGTAACCTCGGCTACTCCGCGCGTGCCCAGCAGAGCGTGCTGGACCTCACCCTGCACTCCCTGCCGGTCACCATCGAGCTGGCCGTGCTCTCGATCATCCTGGCCCTGCTGATCGGCATCCCGCTCGGCATGCTCGCGGCGTCCAGGCCCGAATCCCCCAGGGACGTCTTCGGCCAGTTCGTGAGCCTCGCCGGCCTCTCGGTCCCGGCCTTCCTGCTCGCGACGACCCTGCTCTCGGTCTTCGCGTCCTCGTTCGGCTTCAACCCCAACGGCCAGGGCTACGCCACCCTCACCGGGGATCCGGTGCTCAACCTGCAGCAGATGCTCATGCCCGCGCTCGTGCTCGGATTCGGCATCGCGGCGCCCATCCTGCGCACCACGCGGGCCGCCGTTCTCGAGGTGCGTTCGGACGACTTCGTCCGCACCGCGCGCGCCAAGGGCGTGCCGCCACGGCGCCTCCAGACCAAGCACGTCCTCGGCAACGCGCTGGTCCCGATCGTCACGATGACCGGCCTGCAGTTCGGCTACCTGCTGGGCGGCGCGGTCGTCGTCGAGCAGATCTTCTCGGTCCCCGGCATCGGGCGTCAGGTACTGCTCGGCATCCAGCAGAAGGAGTACGCGGTCGTTCAGAGCACGGTTCTGGTCATCGCGCTGACGTTCGTCATCGTCAACCTCCTGACCGACGTCCTCTACCGCGTCATCGACCCCCGGGTGCGGGCCTCATGACCGATTTCCCGCAGACGGCACAGATCCCGCCGGGCACGCGCAGGAGCGCCCACCGTCTCCGTGGCCTGTTCAGGAGCCCGAGCGGCCTCACCGGACTCATCATCCTCGGGGTGCTGGCGATCGTCTCGCTGTCGTCGTTCCTCGATCTGCTGCCCTACGATCCGATCGCCCAGAACCCCCCCGCGCGTCTGGTGCCTCCCTCGTCCGAGCACCTCCTCGGCACCGACCAGTTCGGCCGCGACATCTTCTCCCGCGTCGCGGCGGGCGTCGCAAGCTCGGCGATGATCTCGGTGATCGCCGTGGCCTTCTCCGCGGTCATCGGCACCATGGGCGGGCTCGTCGCCGGCTTCTACCGCGGCTTCGCCGACGGCGTCATCGGCGGGGTGACGAACGTGCTGTTCGCCTTCCCGCCGCTGCTGCTGGCCTTGTCCCTCGCGTCGGTGTTCGACCGGAACCGGTTCACGGTCGCCGTCGCGATCGCGGTCGTCTACGTGCCCATCTTCATCCGCGTCACCCGCGGTCCCGTTCTCTCGCTTCGGGAGATCGAATACGTGAAGGCGGCCAGGAGCACCGGCCAGAGCCGGGTGATGATCATGATGCGGCACGTGCTGCCGAACATCACCTCGATCGTCATCATCCAGGTGGCCCTGTCCCTGTCCTGGGCGGTTCTCACCGAGGCGTCACTGAGCTTCCTCGGACTGGGCACCCCTCCCCCCTCCCCCTCACTCGGGTCGATGATCTTCGAGGCCCGCATCCTGGTCTCCATCGCCCCGTGGACGATGATCGCGCCCGGAGTCGTCGTCGTGCTGCTCGTCGTCGGGCTCAACCTCCTCGGCGACGGGCTGCGCGACACTCTCGATCCGAGAAACCGAGGAAAGCGTTGAGCGTCAACTTCTCCGAATTCGCCGAGCTCGGCGGCCTCACGACCGAGACCACCGACCCCCGGTACGCCGAAATCGACAAGATGACGGTCACCGAGCTCGCCGCGGCGATGAACGAGGCCGACACCACGGTGCCCGGCGCGGTCGCCCGGGCGCTCCCCCAGATCACGAGCGCGATAGAGACGGCGGCGGAACGCATGAAGGCCGGTGGACGCCTCATCTACGTCGGAGCGGGAACCCCCGGACGCCTCGGAGTGCTCGACGCCTCCGAGTGCCCTCCCACCTACGGCACCCCGCCGGAGCAGGTCTTCGGGATCATCGCGGGGGGCCCGAACGCGATCGTCTCCCCCTCCGAGGGGGCCGAGGACGACACGGACGCCGCGATCGCGGCGATCGAGGCCGCCGCCGTCGGATCGCTCGACACCGTGGTGGGCATCACCTCAAGCGGGCGGACCCCCTTCGTCCTGTCGGCGATCCGGCGGGCGCGGGAGCGGGGCGCGTTGACCGTGGGGCTGTCGTGCAACGCCGGGAGCCCTCTCAGCGAGGCGGCCGAGCACGCGATCGAGGTGATCGTGGGTCCCGAGGTCGTGAGCGGCTCCACCCGGCTCAAGGCCGGGACCGCGCAGAAGCTCGTGCTCAACATGTTCTCGACGATCGTGATGGTGCAGCTCGGCAAGACGTACGGCAACCTGATGGTCGATGTGAAGGCCACCAACGAGAAGCTGCGCGAGCGGGCCATCCGCATCATGCGCACGGTCACCGGCGCAAGGCGCAACGAGGCGATCACCGCCCTCGACAGGAACGACTACAACGTGAAACAGGCGATCGTGGCCTTCCGCCTCGGCCTGACCCCGCAGGAGGCCATGGCGCGCCTCATCGAGAGCAGCGGCCGGCTCCGCGTCGCGCTTGGAGAGCAGGCATGAGAATCCTCGGAATGATCTCCGGCACCTCGCACGACGGCATCGACGCGGCCCTGGTCGACTTCGACCGCACCGATGGCACGCTCAGCGGGGCGGTCCAGTACACGGCGAGCACGCCCTACCCGGCCGGCCTCCGCGCTCGCCTGATCGCGGCGCTCCCCCCGGCGGCGACGACCCTGGCCGAGGTGTGCGAGCTCGACACCCTCATCGGCCAGAGCTTCGCCGAGGCCGCCGCCGAGGCGATCGCACGGGCCGGCGCGGTCGACCTGATTGTCTCGCACGGCCAGACGGTGTTCCACTGGGTCGACGGCGCGCACGCCCGCGGCACCCTGCAGATCGGCCAGCCCGCCTGGATCGCCGAGCGCACGGGCGCGCCCGTGCTTTCCGACGTGCGCGTTCGCGACATCACGGCCGGTGGCCACGGCGCTCCCCTGGTCTCCCTGCTGGACGCCCTGCTCCTCGCCGGCCACAACGGCGCCGCCGCCGCGCTCAACCTGGGCGGCATCGCGAACATGACGGTGGTGCGCGGCGTGGACGACCTCGTCGCCCACGACATCGGGCCGGCGAACGCGCTGGTCGACGCCGTCGTGGTGAGCGACGGGCTCAGCGAGCGCGGATTCGACGAGGACGGGCGGATCGCCGCCTCGGGAACGGTAGACGAGCGCCTCCTGGAGGTTCTGCTCGCCGACCCCTACTACCGCCGGCCCGCCCCCAAGAGCACGGGCAAGGAGCTCTTCCACCTGGCCTACGTCGAGGACGCGATGGCCAGGGCCGGCAGCCGCCCGCGCGCGGCCGACCTCGTGGCGACCCTCACCGAACTCACCGTACGCACGGTCGGGAGGGACGTGACGGCAAGTGGCGTGGACCTGCTCGTCGTCTCCGGTGGGGGGTGCCGCAACCCTGTACTGATGGAGGGGCTGCGTCGCGTCCTGCCGGGCGTGACCATCGCGCTCTCCGACGAGTACGGCGCTCCCGCCGACGACAAGGAGGCGATCGCCTTCGCCCTCATCGGCTGGTACAGCCTGCACGGCCTGCCAGGAACCGTGCCCGCGGGCACGGGCGCCAGGGCCGCCCGCGTCCTCGGCACGCTCACGCCCGGAGCCGGGCCGCTCGTCCTTCCCGTCCCGGCGACCGAGGCGCCTCGCGCGCTCACCCTGACCGGCCCGCACCCGGCGCGGGGCGCAGAGGAGCGTCGCGGGTGAACGTTCTCGCCTCGACCGCGGAACGCCTGGTCTCGGCCGTCCCCCAAGGGCCCGCCACCTCGCCTGGCATGCGACCTCCCGCGGGCGTCGCCCTGGCCGCGCGGACGCCGTGGTTCGACATCGCCGCGTGCGCGGGGCACCGCACCGTCCGCTGGGAGAACGGCGTGCGCGAGGCCGGGGAACCCCTGACGATCGGCACCCACCACGATGTGGCCTCGGTCACCAAGGTCGTCGCCACCACGACGGCGCTCATGCGCCTCGTCTCCGACAGGATCGTCGACCTCGACTCGGCGGTGAACCGCTACCTTCCCGGCTTCCGCGGCGGCGGCCGGGAGAGCGTCACGGTACGCGACCTGCTCCTGCACCGTGGAGGGCTGTGGGAGTGGCACCCGCTCTACATCCCGGCCGACGGCCCGGAGGCGGCCCACCGTCTCGCCGAGGAGCTGCCCCTGCGCTACCCCCCGCGTGAGGAGCGCCACTACTCCGACCTCGGTTTCATCCTGCTCGGGCGCGTCATCGCCTCCGTCACCGGCCTCGGCCTCGAACAGGCGGTGACCGCTCTGGTGACCGGGCCACTCGGCCTCGGCGCGACCCGGTACGCCGCACCGGCGGGCGAACCGGTGGCGACCGGGGCACGTGACGACCGGATCGAGATCGCCATGCTCGACACCGGGCGGCCGTATCCCGTGCCCTATCGCAGCGGCGACTTCGCCCGCTGGCGCCACGGGCCCGTGCACGCGCAGGTCGCCGATGGCAACGCCTACCACGCCTTCGGCGGAACCTCCGGCCACGCCGGGCTCTTCTCGACGGTTCCCGATCTGCTGCGCTTCGCAAGCGCGCTCTCCAGCTACCGCGAGCACGACACCCTCGTACGCCCGCAGGTCGCGCGCGAGTTCTTCGCACCGGGCCCGGACGAGGGGCAGGCGCTCGGTTTCCGCAGGTACCGGCTGCCGCTCGCCGGCGAGACCCTGACCGTGCTCGGCCACCCCGGCCATGTCGGATGCGCCGTCGGCTTCGTACCGGACCGCGGTGTCGCCCTGGCCCTGGCAAGCAATCGCCTGCTGGTCGAGGGAACGCCCGTCCCCGGCGAGACGCTCTGGCACGAGCTGCTGACGGCCACCGCGGCGGAGATCGGGGCGAGAACCGCATGACCCGCGCGCGACCACGGCCGGACCCGTCCTGCGACCATACGCGCGCCGGCGCCCCAGCCATCCTGTTCACGCAACGACCGAGGTGACCATGACGACCCCCACCCCACTGCTGGAGATCCGTAACCTGTCGGTCGCGTTCCGCACCGGCGGCCAGGACGTCACGGTCGTGAAGAACGTCTCCATGGAGATCCTTCCGGGCCAGACCGTCGCGGTCGTCGGCGAGTCGGGCTCCGGGAAGTCGACCACGGCCGCCGCGGTCAACCGGCTCCTGCCGGAGAACGGCCGCGTCATCGGCGGCGAGGTGCTCTTCGAGGGACGCGACCTCGCCCATGCGAGCGAGCGGGAGATGACCGCGATCCGCGGCGCGGCAATCGGATTCGTGCCCCAGGACCCGATGTCGAACCTCAACCCCCTCATGCGCATCGGTGACCAGATCGCCGAGGCCCTCGAAGTCCACGGACGCGCCACCGGCAGGGCCGCGCGCCCACGCGTGGTCGAGTTGCTGGAGATGGTGGGCATCCCGGACCCGGTACGGCGAGCCGGCCAGTACCCGCACGAGTTCTCGGGCGGCATGCGCCAGCGCGCGCTCATCGCCATGGGCCTGGCCTGCCGGCCGAAGCTCCTCATCGCCGACGAGCCCACCTCCGCGCTCGACGTCACCGTGCAGCGGCGCGTCCTCGACCAGCTCGAGACGCTCACCACGGACATGGGCACGGCGGTGTTCCTCATCACGCACGACCTGGCTCTGGCCGCCGAACGGGCGGACACCGTCGTCGTCATGTACCGCGGTGAGATCGTCGAGGCGGGCGCCGCCTCCGAGATCCTCGCCGATCCGCGGCACGAGTACACCCGGCGCCTGCTCAGGGCCGTGCCCAGCCTGTCCTCCACGAGCATGGTGACGGCACCCGCCGCCCCCGCACACCACCCGGCCGAACCCACCTCGGCCACAACCGACCCGGCCGAATCCGCCTCAGCCACACCTGACCCGGCCGAATCCGTCTTCACCACACAGGACCGGGCCGAGCCCCGGGCGCCCGCCTCGGCCGGGGACCTCGTCGTGATCGAGGATCTGCGCAGGGTGTTCACGATCCGCGCTGCGGGCACGGGCGTCGCGTCCCGGTTCGCGGCGGTCGACGGGGTCGGTTTCGGCATCCCGCGCGGTCACACCGTCTCCATCGTGGGCGAGTCGGGATCGGGCAAGTCGACGACCGCGAACCTGCTGCTCGGCCTCGACGAAATCACCTCAGGCCGGATCCTCTTCGACGGCACCGACCTCACCTCGCTGCGGCGGCGCGAGCTGTTCGCGTTCCGCCGCCGGGTCCAGCCCGTCTTCCAGAACCCCTACGCCTCGCTCGACCCTCGTTACACCGTCGAGCAGTCGATCATGGAACCGCTGCGCGTGCACCGCGTCGGCACCACGGCGAGCCGGAGGCAGGCCGTGGCCCGCCTGCTCGACCAGGTCTCGCTCCGCTCGTCGATGGCCGAACGGCTCCCGCACGAGCTCTCCGGCGGGCAGCGCCAGCGCGTCGCGATCGCACGGGCGCTCGCGCTCTCGCCCGATCTCGTCGTGCTCGACGAGGCCGTTTCCGCGCTCGACGTGCTCGTGCAGGCGCAGATCCTCGAACTGCTCGCCGAGCTCCAGCGAGAGCTCGGCCTCAGCTACCTGTTCATCAGCCACGACCTCGCGGTCGTGCGCATGATCTCGCATCGCGTGCACGTGATGCGGAGCGGCAGGATCGTGGAGACCGGCACTCCGCGTGAGATCTTCGAGCACCCGAAAGACGAGTACACGCGCGAACTACTGGCCGCGATCCCCGGCGCCCGGCGAGCGGCGTAGCGCGGCGACCACCGCGGACTCGTCCCAGACCCGCGACCGGCGGGCGGCTCCCGGGAGCCTAGGAGGACGGCACGGTGATGATCAGGGCGTCGCCCTGGCCGCCGCCACCGCAGAGGCCGGCCGCGCCGGTGCCGCCGCCCCGGCGGCGGAGCTCGTGGGCGAGGGTCAGGACGATCCGCGCGCCCGAGGCGCCGATCGGATGGCCGAGGGCGATGCCGCCGCCGTTGACGTTCACCTTCTCCGGCGACACCCCGAGCTCCTTGGTCGACTGGAGCACGACCGCCGCGAAGGCCTCGTTGATCTCGACCAGGTCGAGGTCGTCCACGCCGAGACCCTGCTTGCGGAGGGCCTGGAAGATGGCGTTGGCGGGCTGGGACTGCAGGGAGTTGTCCGGACCGGCCACGTTGCCGTGGGCGCCGATCTCGGCCAGCCAGGTCAGGCCCAGCTCCTCGGCCTTGGCCCTGGACATCACCACGACCGCGCACGCCCCGTCGGAGATCTGCGACGCCGACCCCGCCGTGATCGTGCCGTCCTTGGCGAAGGCCGGCCGCAGCCTGCCCAGCGTCTCCACGGTGGTGTCGCCGCGGACGCCCTCGTCGGTGGAGAACACGATGGGGTCGCCCTTGCGCTGGGGAAGCGACACCGGGACGATCTCGTCGTCGAACGTGCCGTCCTTGGCCGCGGTGGCGGCGAGCCGGTGGGAGCGGGCGGAGAAGGCGTCCTGCTCCTCCCGCTCCAGCCCCAGGCGGGTGTTGTGCCGCTCGGTCGACGCGCCCATCGAGACCTGGTCGAACACGTCGGTCAGCCCGTCGAACGCCATCGAGTCCAGGACGTCCGCTCCGCCGTACTTCACGCCCTTGCGCAGCCCCGGGAGCAGGTGGGGGGCGTTGGTCATCGACTCCATGCCGCCCGCGACCACGATGTCGAACTCGCCGGCGCGGATGAGCTGGTCGGCCAGGGCGATGGCGTCCAGGCCCGACAGGCAGACCTTGTTGATGGTGAGCGAGGGGACGCTCATGGGAATGCCCGCGTTCACGGCGGCCTGCCGCGAGGGGATCTGGCCCGCGCCCGCCTGCAGCACCTGCCCCATGATGACGTACTCGACCTGCTCCGGCGCGACGCCGGAGCGTTCCAGCGCCGCCTTGATGGCGAGGCCGCCCAGCTCGACTGCGGACAGATCGGACAGGGCACCGAGCAACTTGCCGATGGGCGTGCGGGCACCGGCGACGATGACGGAGCGCGACATGCCGGACGGGGTGGCGGGAGAACTGGACACCAGGGCCTCCATGATGGGGTCTTGGGCGACTTTGCCACCATACCTACGACGACGCACGCGGCCCTCAGAGAGGTCTCCTTGAGACATGGGGGTGTTCGCCCACCGGGGCGACGCGCGCAGGGAAGGAGACACGCAATGCTGTTGAGAATCGACCATGTGGGCATAGCCTGCGAGAATCTCGAGGAGAAGATCGCGTTCTACGAGTCGACCTTCGGCGTAACCGTTGTCAGCAGGGAGGTGAACGAGGAGCAGGGGGTGAAAGAAGCCATGCTGCACGTGGCGGACGGCGAGGGAGGCGGCTCGTACATCCAGCTGCTGGAGCCTTTGCATCCCGACACTCCGGTGGGGAAGTTCCTCGCCAAGCGAGGTGAGGGCCTCCACCATGTCGCCTACGGCGTGACCGACGTCACCCAGGCACTCCAGGTGATCGGCGACACGGGCGTGCGATTGATCGACAAACAGCCCCGCCACGGAGCAATGGGTAGCTCAATCGCGTTTCTTCACCCGAAAGACGTGGGAGGAGTCTTGACGGAGCTGGTCCAGTCGCCCTAGCGCCCGGCCAAGCAGACGAAACTCAACAATGGCTTATTCGTAACAAGTCACGCAGAAAGCTAGACGGGACCTCCAATTCGGCAACACCGGAGTACGCTGGCCTACCATCCGGACGTGGATCCCGCCATGGACGGGCGAGCCGAGCACAAGGATCCAGGAGCGAGCGGCAGCGCGCTCCTGTCAGCGAGTGCCCGAGCGAGCGCGACCATTGGAAGCGGGTCCCCGCCTCGGATGTCCGCCCCCCGTCCGGCCCGTGTAGCCGTCTCGACAACCCAGGATCGAGCCTCATGCAGTCCGACATCGACGCCCAGCTGAACAATTTCTTTGAAGACGCCCCCACGCGGGAATTCGACGTGGTTCTCCGTGGCTACGACCGGCACCAGGTTCACGACCACTTGAAGCAGCTCGACACCGACCTGCGTCAGACCCGTGAGCAGCTCTCGGCTTTGCAGCGCGAGCTTTCCGACTCCCAGCGCCAGCTGCAGGAGCAGGAGCGTCCGACCTACTCCGGTCTCGGCGCCCGCATTGAGCAGTTGCTGCGTCTCGCGGAGGAACAGGCCACCGAGCTGGTCCAGGCCGCGAGGTCCGAGGCGAACGAGATCAAGGCCGCGGCCAAGGTCGACGCGGCGGACGTCCGGGCCGCCGCTGAGAACGAGGCCGCCGAGAAGCGGGCCCTGGCCACTCGCGAGACCGACGAGATGCGCACCATGGCCGAGCGGGACGCCGAGGAGATCCGCTCGACCGCCAAGCGCGAGGCCGACGAGCTGACCTCCACCACCGACCGCGAGGTCTCCAAGCTCCGCGCCACGGCCGACCACGAGGTCGCCGAGAAGCGCGCGGACGCCGAGCGCGAGATCGCCAAGCTGCGCACCACCACCGAGCGCGAGGTGGCCCAGCTCCGCGCCTCCACCAAGCGCGAGCGCGACGAGGTGCTCACCACCGCCAAGCGCCAGGCCGACGAGATGCGCGCCCAGGCTCAGCGCGTCCTGGAGGAGTCCGAGGCCAAGCGCGCCCAGGACGAGGCCGAGTTCGAGATCCAGCTCGCCGCCCGCCGCGAGGAGGCCGAGCGCCAGGAGTCCGAGCGTCACGCCACCGCCCAGGCCTCCACGCAGCAGCTGGTGGCCGAGGCCGAGCAGCGCGCCGCCACCGCCGAGCAGCGCGCGAGCAAGGCGACCCAGCAGGCCGAGCAGACCCGCCGCGAGGCCGACACCCACGCCAAGCAGCTGCTCGCGAACGCCCGCAAGAACGCCGACCAGCTGGTGGCCGAGGCCAAGTCCAGCGCCGACTCGATCGTCTCGGATGCCAAGTCCGAGGCCGAGCGCAACAGGACGATCGCCCAGCGCCAGGTCGACGAGCTGACCCGCCAGCGCGACAGCATCACCAGCCACCTCGCGCAGCTCCGTCAGCTGCTCGGTGGCGCCGCCCTGCCGGGCATGGACGATGCTCCCGCGGTCGCCGCCGCGCCGCCGAAGCCGGCGCTCGCGGCCACCCCGGTGGCGAGCGAGAAGCCGAGCCCCGCACCGGCTCCGCAGCGCGCCGCCGCACCGGCCGACGACGAGTCCGAGTGGTGGCAGGAGTAGGCACCTCACCACATCAGGGGCGTTAGGGACGGCTACCGGAGAGCCTGGCGATCACCATGGTCGCTAGGCTCTCCTCTGTTGTTCCCACCCTTTCCGCCCGCATCGATGCCATGGCCCGCGTAGGGGACGCCTCCCCCGCCGCCATCACTCCACCACCTCACCCCCTGATGCGAGGAGCAGACGTGCCCAATCCCGCCCCGGATGCGGTACCCGTGGCCGATGTCCACGGGAGTACGGGAGCCCGGCGTGACGCCTCCGCCGGCGCGGCGGACGTGACCGACATCCTGCCCGCCACGGCCGGCGTGCCCTATCCGAACCGCACGGCCACGTCACGGTCCGGTTCCCACGCCAAGGTCACCGGCGACGACTCCTCGATGCCGTACGGGATGCCGGGAAAGCCACTGGCCAGAGGGCCGTTCCTGTGGGGGCTCACGGCGGCGCTCGGCGTGCTGACGGCGTGGGGCCTGGCCCAGGCGCTGGTCAGTTCCCGCAGCGTCATCGTGCTGATCGTGGTGTCCGCGTTCCTCGCCGTCGGGCTCAACCCGGTCGTGGAAGCGCTCCAGAGACGGGGAATGAACCGGCGCTGGGCGATATCCATCGTCTTCCTCGGCGTGATAGCCATGTTCGCGCTGTTCGGCCTGGCGATCGTCCCGCCGGTCAGCCAGGAGACCTCGGACTTCGTCAGCGCCGTGCCCGGCTACGTCGAGGCACTGCTGTCGAATCCGACGATCAAGCAGCTCGACGCCGACTACCAGCTTCTGGCCAACGTCCAGGCCTACATCACCAGCGGCGGCCTCGGCGCCACCGTGGCGGGCGGGATCCTCGGCGCGGGGGCCGTCGTGCTCGACGCGTTCTTCTCCGGATTCACCCTGCTGGTGCTGACGCTCTACTTCCTCGGATCGCTCCCGGTGATCAAGGAGTACATGCTCCTGCTGGTTCCCGCCTCCCGCCGCCCCCGTACGCGGGCCATCGGCGACGAGATCCTCACCGGAATCGGCGGGTACGTCGCGGGCAACGTGCTCATCTCGGTCATCGCGGGCGGCCTGTCCTGGCTGTTCCTGACGATCGCCGGGGCGAAGTACGCGTTGGCGCTCGCCCTGGTCGTGGCGGTCACCGACCTGATCCCGCTGGTGGGCGCGACCGTGGGCGCGGTGCTGGTGACCGCCGTCGGGTTCCTGCAGTCGGGCACGCTCGGCGTCGCCTGCATCATCTTCTTCGTCATCTACCAGCAGGTCGAGAACTACGTGATCTATCCGCGCGTCATGAGCCGTTCGGTGGACGTCGCTCCCGCGGTGTCGGTCATCGCCGCGCTGTTCGGCGGCGCGCTCCTCGGCGCCGTGGGCGCGCTGCTCGCCATCCCGGTGGCCGCCGCGGTGGCGCTCATCGTCCGCGAGGTCGTCCTGCCGCGCCAGGCCCGGCTCTAGGCGGCGCCGATCAGGTGGCGGTGACGCCTCCGTCGATGAACAGCACCTGCCCGGTCATGTAGGCGGAGGCCTCGCCGGCGAGGAACACGGCGGGGTGGGCCATCTCCTCGGGCGTCCCCCAGCGGCCCATGGGCACCGAGGCGACGGTGGCCCGGCTGGAGCCCTCGTCCTCCCAGAGGTTGCGGTTGAGGTCGGTCGCGGTCCAGCCCGGGCACAGGGCGTTGACGCGGACACCGCTGCCGGCCCATTCGAGGGCCAGGGACTTGGTGAGCGCGACCAGGCCGGCCTTGGCCGCCGCGTACGGCGCCATGAAGGGCGCGCCCTGGGCCGCCACGGAAGCCACGTTGATCACCGAACCCGACCCGCGCTCCAGCAGGTGCGGCGCCACCGCATGGCACACCGCCATGGCGGAGTCGAGGTTGAGCTTCATGAGCTTGTCCCAGCCGGACAGCCGCAGGTCCTTGAAGGGCACGATGAAGTTGGAGCCACCGGCGTTGTTCACGACGATGTCGAGGTGGCCCAGGTCCTCGATGGCCCGCAGCGCGGCCGCGCCGGCCGCTTCCCTGTCCATGACGTCGCAGGGGATGGCGTACGCCCGGCGTCCGAGGGCCTCGATCTCCTTGACCACGCCGGCCAGCGTCTCCGGCGATCGCGCGACCAGCGCCACGTCCGCACCCGCCTCGGCGTAGGCGAGGGCGATCGCCCGCCCGATGCCTCGCGACGCGCCGGTGACGAGCGCGTTGCGCCCCGAAAGATCGAATGCCTGCACGGCAGCCTCCTCGCTAGAACCGAACAAGATTCTATGGGGATGGCCCATGCGGTGTCACACCTCGGTGGGCAGGGGATGCGCGTCCGGGTTGACGTGCTTCACGATCTCGTCGAGCACGATGCGGACGTAGGGCTCGCCGACCCACAGGTGCTTGGCGTTGTCGACGCCCACCACCTCGGCCTGCGGCACCCTGGCGAAACGCCGCCGCGCCTCCTCCGGCCTCAGGTAGTCGTCGAACTCGGGGACCAGCGCGACCAGCGGCCGCCCGAACTCCGCCCAGGCGTCCAGGTCGGCGTCGGTGGCCCGCTTGAGAGGCGGCGACAGGAGGATCGCGCCCTTGACCGCCGGGTCGTGCCCCCACTTCAGGGCAAGCTCGGTGCCGAACGACCAGCCGAGCAGCCAGGGATTCGGCAGGTCGTGGAACTCGGCGTATTCCAGCGCCGCGGCCACGTCGAACCGCTCCCCCTCACCGCCGTCGAAGGCGCCCTCGGACTTCCCCCGGTCGGAGGAGGTGCCCCGGGTGTTGAAGCGCAGCACCGCGATCCCGGCGAGCGCGGGCAACCGGTTGGCCGCCTTGCGCAGCACGTGGCTGTCCATCATGCCCTCGGCCGTGGGGAGCGGGTGCAGGCAGACCAGCGTGGCCACCGGTCGCCCGTCCGGCGGCAGCGCCAGCTCGCCCACCAGCGTGAGCCCGTCGGCCGTGTGCAGCTCGATGTCCTCCCGCGTGGCGGGCAGAACCGTCGACGAGCGAATCTCCAATGAGGGCTCCTCTGGTAGCGGTCTCGTAAGCGGTTCGGCAGGGGTCGTACAGCGGTTCTCGTAAGCGGTCTCGTACAGCGGTTCTCGTACGCGGTCTCGTACAGCGGTCTCGTAAGCGGTTCAGTAGCGGGAACGGCCGGGGCCGCGGTCGGCTCGCTTGCGCCAGCAGGCGGTGTGCCAGTGGCGGCGCTCTTCCTCGCCGCCGGTCCAGTTCGGCCAGCTCACGATGTGCGGCAGGCCCGGGCGGATCTCGTGCTCACAGCCGGGGCAGCGATAAAGCTTGTCCGTGCCCGCGCCGGAGACCATGCGCACCTTCCACTCGCCGTCGGGCCAGTCCTCTACCCGTTCCATCCCGCGCAGAACGCCGTCCAGAGGACGTACGGGATCGCCACGCCGACCCTTGCCAGGAGGGTCCATACGGCGGGCGCGACGGGGGCTCATACCGGCACAAACGTAGATGTCTTTGGCGTTCTTCCGTCACCGGGTCCTGATGCTCGTCACACCGGCGGTCACCAGGCGATCGAGCAGCGGAGCCGGCGCGAAGGACGGTTCGCGGTACTCGGCGTAGAGGGCCCGAAGTCCGTCACGCACGGTCGTGAGCCCGATGGTGTCCAGCGTCTCGAACGGCCCGGCGGGATACCCGCACCCGAGCCGCATCGCGGTGTCGATGTCCTCCATGGAGGCGTATCCCGAGTCGTACATGCGCACGGCGTCGTTGAGGAAGGGATACAGCAGCGCGTCGACGATGAACCCCGCGCGGTCCGCCGACCGCACCGGGGTCAGCCCCAGCACCCTGACCAGATCGGCCACGGCCGACGCCACGGCCGGCGAGGTGAGCACCGTCGAGACCACCTCGGCGACGTCGCCGCCCGCCAGGTGCAGCCCGACCAGGCGCTCGGGATCGGCCAGCCCCGCGGCGTGCTCGACGACCGGAGCCCCGGAGAGCGCGATCACCACGTCGGCGTCGTCCGGCCCGCCGGTCTTGAACCCGGCGGCGGTGAGCTTGGCCGACAGCTCGTCGACGCCCTCGCCCACGAGGCAGACCGTCGCCAAGCCGCGCTTGCCGGACGGCCCGGTGTCGGCGCGCACCTGCGTGTCCTCGTAGTCGTGGAAGCCCCGCCCGCTCTTTCGGCCGAGGAGCCCGCCGGCGACGAGCTCCCGCAGGATCGGGGCCGGCGCGTGCACGCGATCGCGGCTCTCCTGGAAGAGCACCTCGCACACCTCGTAAGCGGTGTCCAGGCCGATCAGGTCGAGCAGGGTGAACGGGCCCATCGGCAGGCCGGCGCCGAGCCGCATCGCGGTGTCGATGTCGCCCATCGAGGCCACGCCACGCTCCAGCAGGGTCGCGGCGTGGTTGAGGTAGCCGAGCAGCAGCCGGTTGACCACGAACCCGGCCCGGTCGCCCACGGTCACCGGCGACTTGCCGAGGCGCCGCGCGAGCGCCGCGACGTCGTCCGCCGGCCCGGCTTCGGTGACCACGGTGTGCACGACCTCGACCAGCTTCATCACCGGGGCGGGGTTGAAGAAGTGCATGCCGATGACCCGGCCAGGCCGGGAGGTCGCGGCCGCGATGGCGGTGACCGACAGGGACGAGGAGTTCGTCGCGAGGACGGCGGCGGGCTTGCAGATGCGGTCGAGGTCGGCGAAAAGGGCCCGCTTGAAGTCCATGACCTCCGGGATCGCCTCGATGACGAGATCGGCGTCGCGCAGGTCGTCCAGCGAACCGGTGAAGCGGACCCGGCCGAAGATCTCGTCACGCTCGGCCTCGGTCAGCCTGCCCCGGCTCACCGCCCTTTCGGTGGACCTCCGGATGTGGCCCCGGCCGCGTTCCAGCGCATCGGCGTCGACCTCGACCCCGATCACGCCCAGGCCGGCGCGGGCGAACACCTCGGCGATCCCGGCCCCCATGGTGCCGAGCCCGACCACTCCGACGGTTTCGAACGCGCGTGGCATCCTGCCCTCCCTGTCCTGTTGCCGGCAAGTCTCCCAGAGATGCGCCCGCCACCTCCAAACGCCCCCGCCGCCGGCGGCGGGGAACGCCCGGCCGTCCCCGGCGAACGGCGCCCGCCGCGCCCGGGGCGGGGGGTAGGGTTGACGGTCATGCGGCTGGTCATCGCGCGATGCAGCGTGGATTACGTGGGACGGCTCACGGCACATCTCCCCATGGCGCCCCGTCTGATCCTGATCAAGGCGGACGGCTCGGTCTCCATCCACGCCGACGACCGGGCGTTCAAGCCGCTCAACTGGATGAACCCTCCGTGCAAGGTGCGGGAGGACGAGGGCACCTGGACCGTCACCCACGGCAAGACCGGTGAGAAGCTGATCCTGACGATGGAGGAGATCCTGCACGACTCCTCCCACGAGCTGGGAGTCGATCCCGGGCTGCAGAAGGACGGCGTCGAGGCCCACCTGCAGGAGCTGCTGGCCGAGCACATCCAGACTCTGGGTGACGGCTGGACCATGATCCGCAGGGAGTACCCCACGGCGATCGGCCCGGTCGACATCCTCTGCCGCGACCATCTCGGCGGCACCGTCGCCGTCGAGATCAAGCGACGGGGCGACATCGACGGGGTCGAGCAGCTCACCCGCTACCTGGAGCTGCTCAACCGCGACACCCTGCTCGCCCCGGTCAAGGGCATCTTCGCCGCCCAGGAGATCAAGCCCCAGGCCCGGGTGCTCGCCACCGATCGCGGCATCGGGTGCGTCACCCTCGACTACGACACCCTCCGCGGCATCGAGCGCACCGACACGCTCTTCTGATCACGCCGATTCTCGCCTTCTGAGCGCGCCTTCTGAGGGTGCCGATCTCCGCCTTGAACGTGCCACACGTCCCCGCGTCGGCGGATCGCATGGTCCGTCAGCCTGTGACCTGCAACGCAGCTTGGCCGGGCCTCGGTAGTGACGGCGTCGGGGATGCCCAGGCCCAGGTGGGCGAAGGCTGTGGTCAGGACGATGGTGAAAGCATCAAGGCGCTTCGGGCAAGAAAGGGCGACCATCGTTCACTTGACCCAGCGGAGACATCTGCATGGCCGTTCCACCTGACCTGGCCGACCCACCCGATCTACGGGTGGACTTCGAGCAGATCTTCAATGCGCACTTCTCCGAGATCCACCGCTACATCGTCAGGCGGTTGTCCGACGACGTTGCTGACGACCTGGCCGCCGAGGTGTTCGTGGCGGCCTATCGGGGTGGCTATGACGCCTCGCGCGGCGGGGTGCGTCCGTGGCTGTACGGCATCGCCACCCACCTCATCGCACGGCACCGCCGTACCGAGATCCGTAGATGGAAGGCGCTCAGCCGGACGGCTGAGCGCGCCGAGCACAGTCCCGAGCACAGTCCCGAGGACGCAGCCCTGGCCCGCGTGGTCGCGGGCCAGCTGACCGGCAAGCTGGCGGGGGCGCTGGCCGGGCTTAATCGTGGGGACCGCGACGTCGTGCTGCTGAGCGTGCTGGGCGACCTCAGCCACGCCGAGGTCGCCGCGGCCCTGGGGATCCCGGCGGGGACGGTCGCATCCCGGCTCAACCGCGCCCGCAAGCAGCTCCGCAAGGCACTCGGCGACGTCAACCCTTTGGAGGAGAACCATGGATGAGCTGAGCCTCCTGGCGAGAGCACTGCCTGACGCTCCGCCGCCCTCGGCGGAGGTGGTTGAGAAGGCCCGCCTCCGGCTTGCCGGCGCCCAGCGCAAGCCGGTACGGCGAGGTAGAGCGAATCGGCGTGGCCTCGCCTGGGGATGGGCCCTGGGGGCGGCCGCAACAACGATCGCCGTCGTCATGGCCGTCGTCACACTGGTGTCGAACGTGACCGCTGTTCCCGCACCGGTGCTCGTGCCCGCAGACGGCAACGATGCCCTGCTCCGGCTGGCGGACCAGATCGCGAAACTGCCGGACGAGCGCGGCGACTACTGGCGCAGGTCGCTGCTCAATAATGGGCTGATCAGGGTCCGGGCGGGCGGCGAAACGTTCAACGTCCTGTCATCGTCACGAGCCGACCTCTGGCAACCGCGCGACCCCGGCGACCCCGTTCAGGTGGAGCAGTGGGAGCAGCTCGTCCGTCCCGCCACCGAGGCCGATGAGCGTGCGTGGCGGGCGGCGGGTCTTCCGGGTACGGTCCAGCGCGTGTGCATGCCGGGCACCCGCGCAGGCGACTGCGCGAAGGTCCGGCTGCTGCGCTCCAAGCCCTCTCAGTGCGTTTACACGCGCGCGGTCGAGCCTGGCGGCGTGCTCGGTGATTCACGGTTGGGTGAACTCACGCTGGCCGACCTCGCGGCGCTGCCCGGCGACGCCGAACAACTCCGGGAGAAACTGCGAACCTTTTGGAAGACCCGAAGGGACAGCCCGCCCAAGGACAGCTTCGAAGAATTCCTCGCCACCTCCTCCCGCCTTCTGGAGCTCCCGGTCAAGCCCTCGGTCAGGGCAGCCGCTCTGCGTCTCCTCGCCGGACTGCCGACGACCAAGGTGCGCGGCTCGATCACCGACCCTCTGGGACGTCCGGGAATCGAGGTCACCTTCATCAAGAGCGAGGGCTTCACCGCCGTGTTCGGTACCGATGACGAGGTGGCGCTGCGGTACACCACCATCCTCGACCCACACACCGGCACCGTCTTGGCGGCAAACGTCGCGATCGCGGCCGAGAGCACGGAGGGGCTCGCCAAGGGGACGGTCATGAACTATCAGGCATGGGCACCTGGGGCGGGCTGGACCAGCGAACGCCCCGAGCGGCCACGCGGCTGCCGGCTCAGCGACCGTCCGCTCCCGTGACGGACCGCCCGGGGCTCCCGGTCAAGGTCCGTTGCAGGTCACACGTCAGCCCGAGCGTCGGGGACGCGTCGAGTGCCGTGCCCTTTGTCGCGATAGCGCGGCCGGCTCGTCGGTCAGGCGTAGTGAACGTAGCGGTCTGATGACTCAGCGAATTTGTGGACAACCAGTGCAACGTTACCGAGGTCCCAGAGCGTCTAGATCTTGAATGCGCGGTTAGGTAAGGGGCGTCCTGGCCGGATTCCTGCCTTCCGCGGTGGGGTGGCTCACCACTCTCACCTGGGGGTCACGCATGCTTCCGGTATTTCGTGGCATATCACACTTCGAGGGGCATTAAGTATGGCTTTAGGACATAAGGGGACTTTGGCGTGTTAAAGAGGGGACGTCAGGTCGCCGCCCAGGTGGCCCTCAAGGTGCTCGACCTGCTGAACCGGAGGCGAGCGCGCACGGCGCCGCCGCGGGGCACAGGAACGGTCCGCATCCTGCTGCTGCACGCGTACGGCATGGGGGGAACGATCCGCACCGTGCTCAACCTCGCCACCTACCTGGCGAAGGAGCGCGAGGTGGAGATCGTCAGCTTGGTCCGCACGGCCGAGGAGCCTTTCTTCGAGATGCCGCCGGGCGTTCGGGTGTCCTTCCTGGACGACAGGACCCTTCCACGGGGCCCGGTGGCCGAGTTCCTCTCCCGCCGCCCGAGCAGGCTGGTCCCGCAGGAGGAGAAGGCTTATCTCAGCATGAGTCTGCTGACGGACCTGAGGCTGGTCCGCTATCTCCGCTCCCTGCGGGGTGGCGTGGTCATCGGCACGCGCCCCGGCTTCAACCTCGTCATGGGCCTGTTCGCACCGCCGGAGGTGCTCACCGTCGGCCAGGAGCACGTCACCTTCGAGTCCCACGGGCCTCAGCTGCAGGCCCAGATCAAAAGGCGGTACGGCAGGCTCGACGCGTTCGCCACGCTCACCGAGACCGACCTGAAGCACTACACCAAAGCGCTCAAGCCCAGCCGGCCCAAGCGCCTGCTGCGGATTCCCAACGCCATTCCCGACCTGCCTGGAGAGGTGTCCACGCTGGAGGAGAAGGTCGTCATCGGCGTCGGGCGCATCGTGTGGGCCAAGGGCTTCGACCGGATGGTCAACGCGTGGAAGCAGGTGGCGGAGGCGCATCCCGACTGGGTGCTGCGCATCTACGGGAGCAGTACGCCCGAGCGCGAGGAGAAGCTCCAGGCCCGTATCGACGAGGCGGGGCTCTCCGGCAAGGTCTTCCTGATGGGCAGCACGCCGCAGATCGGCCTCGAGCTGTCCAAGTCGTCGATCTACGTCGTGAGCTCGCGTTACGAGGGCTTCGGCATGACGATCCTGGAGGCGATGAGCAAGGGCCTACCGGTGGTCAGCTTCGACTGCCCGCACGGGCCCAGGGAGATCATCACGAACGGGCACGACGGCCTGCTCATCCGCTCGAAGAAGGCCGCGGCGCTCGCGAACGGCATCTGCCGGCTGATCGAGGACGAGGAACTGCGCCGCACGCTCGGCGCCAACGCCCTGCGCACCGCGGCGAAGTACCACCTGGACGTCATCGGCACCGAATGGGAGACCCTGCTGTCCGATCTCGACGACCGGCGGACGTATCCCGACTGCAGCCTCGGCACCCCGGCCTAGCCTCCCTGTCCTCCGAACGGTGGACACCCGGGTCGGTCTCTCGATGGTGCCACGGGGACCGCGGGGTGCGGATGATCGAGGCATGACGCAGACGGCGGTGAAGGTCCGTGGCCTCGCCAAGCGGTACGGCGAGGTACGGGCGGTGGACGGCATCGACCTGGAGATCGGGACCGGCGAGGTCTTCGCCATCCTCGGTCCCAACGGCGCGGGCAAGTCCACGACGGTCGAGATCCTGGAGGGGTACCGCCAACGGGACGCCGGTGAGGTGAGCGTGCTGGGCACCGACCCCGGCCATCCGACCCGGCTGTGGCGCAGCCGGGTCGGCATCGTCCTCCAGACGGCGAACGACACGGCGGAGCTGACGGTTCGCGAGACCATCCGCCACTTCGCCGGCTACTACCCCCAGGCCAGGGACCCCGACGCGCTGATCGAAAAGGTCGGGCTGACGGACAAGGCGGACAAGCGCATCCGGCAGCTGTCCGGCGGCCAGCGGCGGCGGGTGGACGTGGCCCTCGGTGTGGTCGGCAACCCCGAGGTGCTGTTCCTGGACGAGCCGACCACCGGCTTCGACCCCGAGGCGCGCCGCCGGTTCTGGGTCCTGATCCAGGACCTGGCCCAGGAGGGCACGACCATCGTGCTGACCACCCACTACCTCGACGAGGCAGAGGCGCTCGCCGACCGGGTGGCGGTCATCACCAAGGGCCGCGTCGTGGCCGAGGGCCCGCCCGCCACCCTGGGCGGGCGGGCGGTGGCCAAGGCCCAGGTGAGCTGGTTGGAGGAAGGGGAGCGAAAGCAGCTCCAGACCGGCACCCCGACCAGGACGGTCGTGGAGCTGACCCGGCGGTTCGACGGCGAGGTCCCCGAGCTGACCGTCACCCGCCCTTCCCTCGAGGACATCTACCTGGACCTCATCGGCTCCTCCAGCACCGAGCCCGACGACCACAGCCCGGCCGCGAGCCGGTCCCGCGATCCCCGATGACCCCCGAGGTTCCCATGAGCGACACCGTAAGCCCGCCCGCGGCCATCGCCGCGAGCCCGGTCATCCCGCACCGCCTGCCCTCGGTGGCCGCCACCGGCTGGTCGAGGGGCATCGCCGAGAGCAAGATGTTCTTCCGCGAGAAGGACTCCGTCGTCTTCACCTTCGCCTTCCCGATCATCCTGCTCGGCATCTTCGGATCGATCTTCGGCGGGACGCTGGAAGGCGGCCCGATCACCGTCTCCCAGCTCTACACCGCCGGTCTGATCGGTGCCGGAGTCATGAGCGCGAGCTTCCAGAACCTGGGCATCGGCATCGCCGTCGACCGTGACGACGGCACGCTCAAGCGCCTCGCCGGCACTCCCCTGCCGCGCAGCGCGTACTTCCTCGGAAAGATTTTGAACGTCCTCCTGGTGGCCCTGCTGCAGGTCGCCATCCTGCTCGCCATCGGGGTGATCGCTTACGACCTGACGCTTCCCGCGGAGGTGTCCCGGTGGTTCACCTTCACCTGGGTGTTCCTGCTCGGCATCACGGGTTCTGCCCTGCTCGGCATCGCCGCCAGCAGCCTGCCGCGGTCCGCCAGGAGCGCGACGGCGGTGATCAGCATGCCGTTCGTGGTGCTGCAGTTCATCTCCGGGGTGTTCATCCCGGTGACCGAGCTCCCGGAATGGCTGATCAACATCTCGTCGCTCTTCCCGCTGAAGTGGATGTGCCAGGGCTTCAGGTCGGTGTTCCTCGGCGATGCCGGGGCCGCCTTCGAGCTCACCGGGTCCTACGAACTGGACCGCGTCGCCCTGGTGCTGGCAGCCTGGGTCGCCGGAGGTCTTGTCCTGTGCCTGACGACGTTCCGCTGGAAGAGCCGCCGCGACGGATGACCTCGGCCATGACCCGGTCGTACGCTCGCCGGAGCGCGGCTGAGCAGGGCAACGCGCGGAGCCACGCCTGGGAGGCCTTCCACGGCTGGGAGATCCTCTTCATGGTCGCCTTCCTGGTGACCGTCGCGTTCGTGGCGCTGGACGACGACATCGGCGTGGCGGCCAAGGCGGTCACGATCACCCTGCTGGCCATGTGCACCGTCGCCTATCTCGCCGTTGGCCGCCGGGCCATCAAGGAGGACGACGACCGGGCAGGGCTGATCTACACGGGTCTGGTCGTCGTCGCCTTCGTCCCGGCCACGATCATCGCGCCGGCCGCCCTGTTCGGGCTCTTCGCGGTCTGTCCGCAGTTGTTCATGCTGCTGCGTTCCCGGTGGGCGCTGGCGGCGATGCTGATCATCTATCTCCCCGCGGCGATCCGCTTCCTCGCACGGCCGGATCTCGATGGGAGAACCGTTCTCACGTTCGTCGCCAGCGCCGCGGTCACCATCACCTTCGCGATGGTGATCGGGCCGTGGATCACGCGCATCATCGCCCAGAGCGCCGAGCGGGCCCAGCTCATCGAGGAACTGGAGGCCAGCCGGGCGGAGGTGGAGCGGCTCTCCCGGGAACGGGGCGCCCTGGCGGAACGCGAACGGCTGGCCGGAGAGATCCACGACACGCTCGCCCAGGGATTCACCAGCATCATCATGCTCATCCAGGCGGCCGAGGCCCAGGCCGATCCGTCCAGGCACCTCGCCCTCGCCATGCGCACGGCGAGGGAGAACCTCGACCAGGCACGTGGCCTGATCACCGCCCTGAGCCCCGCGCCCCTCGACGGATCCACCCTCGAGGAGGCGCTGGGCAGGATCACGGCGCGGACGGGCGAGGAACTGGGCGTGCCGGTGAGGTTCGCGGCCGAGGGCGCGTCGCGCGGGCTGCCGCCCGGCATGGAGGTGGCGCTGGTCCGCGCCGCGCAGGAAGGGCTGGCCAACGTGCGCAAGCACGCGGCGGCCTCCTCGGTCCTCGTCGGTGTGGAGTACGGGGAGCATGACGTGGTCCTCCGGGTCCGCGACGACGGCCGCGGCTTCGACGGCCAGGCCACCACCACGGGGTACGGTCTACGCGCCATGCGAAGCCATGTGGAGCAGGCCGGAGGCACCCTCGATGTGCGGAGCGCGCCGGGCCGGGGCACCGAGCTGATCGTCCGGTTTCCCCACGAGGAGCACCTTCCGTGATACACGTACTGATCGTCGACGACCACCCCGTGGTGCGTGAAGGACTGCGCGGCATGCTGGAGGCCGATCCCGGCATCGCCGTGGCCGGGGAGGCCGGATCGGGTGACGAGGCGGTGGCGCGCGCCCGCGAACTGGGTCCGGACGTGATCCTGATGGACCTGCGGATGCCCGGAGGCGACGGTGTGGGCGCCATCGCGCGCATCCTCGCCGATCGCCCGGCGAGCCGGGTCGTCGTCCTCACCACCTACGAGACCGATCAGGACATCGTTCGCGCGGTCGAGGCGGGCGCCGCCGGTTACCTGCTGAAGGACACCTCGCGGGCCGACCTGGTGGCGGCCGTGTTCGCCGCCGCGCGCGGTGAGACCGTCCTGTCCCCTTCGGTCGCCACGAAGCTGGTCACCCGGATGCGGGCACCGGCGGTCGAGTCGCTGTCCAAACGGGAGACCGAGGTGCTGGCGCTGGTCGCGCGGGGCCTGACCAACGCGGAGGTCGGCAGGGAGCTGTTCATCAGCGAGACGACGGTCAAGACCCATCTTCTGCGGATCTTCGGCAAGCTCGGCGTCTCCGACCGTACCGCCGCCGTCACCACGGCACTCGCCCGCGGCATTCTGTGAGATCGTGAGCGACTCCAGGCCTCGGGTCGCTCCGGCAAGAGATGGTTTCTCCCGCAACGATGGAGCTATCGTTGCCCCAGATCCCCTTTGGCGGGGAAGAGCGTGGTCCCAGAGCCCGCTCCGGAGGCGAGCGGCCGCGAGGCCCCGAGAAGGAGACGCCATGTCAACGGCTACCGAACAGCGCACCTTCGACTCCCTCAACCCCGCCTCCGGGGTGGTCGTGGGCACCCACCCCCTCCACGACGCCGAAGCGGTGGGGGCGGCGGTGGAGAGTGCGGGCGAGGCCGCCCGGTGGTGGGCGGGGCTGGGCTTCGAGCGCCGCAAGCGGCGGCTGCTCGACTACAAGGCCGTGCTGACCCAGAACCTCACCCGCATCGCCACGCTGGTCCACGAGGAGACCGGCAAGCCGATCGGCGACGCCACGTTGGAGACGGTGCTCGCCATCACCCACCTCGACTGGGCGGCGCGCAACGCGCGCAAGGTCCTCGGCCCGCGCCGGGTCTCGACGGGCATGATCGGGCTCAACCTCGCCGCCACCCTGGAGTACCTCCCGCTGGGCGTCGTCGGCGTGATCGGTCCGTGGAACTATCCGGTGTTCACCCCGATGGGCTCGATCGCCTACGCTCTGGCCGCCGGGAACGCCGTGGTGTTCAAGCCCAGCGAGCTCACACCCGGGGTCGGCGCGCTGCTGGCGGAGCTGTTCACGCAGAGCGTCCCGGAGCGGAAGGTGTTCCAGGTCGTCACCGGTCTCGGGGAGACCGGAGCCGCCCTCGCCGGGCATCCGGGCGTCCGCAAGGTGGCCTTCACCGGCTCCACCGCCACCGCCAAGCGGGTCATGGCCGCCTGCGCGGCGAACCTCACGCCGCTCGTGGCCGAGTGCGGCGGCAAGGACGCGCTGATCGTGGACGCCGACGCCGACCTCGGCGCGGCGGCCGACGCGGCGATCTGGGGGGCGATGTCCAACTCCGGGCAGACCTGCGTGGGCGTCGAGCGTGTCTACGTGGTGGAGCGCGTCTACGACGACTTCCTGCGCGAGCTCACCGAGCGGGCCACAGCCGTACGCAGCGGGGAGGACTACGGGCCGATCACCATGCCGGCCCAGACGGACGTGATCCGGCGGCACGTCGACGACGCCCTCGCCAAGGGCGGGAAGGCCGTGGTGGGCGGCGCGGAGTCCGTACGGCCCCCGTACGTCGACCCGGTGGTGCTCACCGACGTCCCCGAGGACTCAAGCGCCGTGCGGGAGGAGACCTTCGGGCCGACGATCACGGTGCGGAAGGTCGCGACCCTGGAGGAGGCGCTGGAGAAGTCCAACGCCGTCTCCTACGGCCTGGGCGGCACCATCTTCTCGGGCAACACCCGCCGGGCCATGGAGCTCGCCAGGGCGATGCTCACCGGCATGACGGCGATCAACTCCGTCATCTCCTTCGCGGGCGTGCCGTCGCTGCCGTTCGGCGGGGTGGGCGAGTCGGGGTTCGGGCGCATCCACGGCGCCGACGGGCTGCGCGAGTTCGCACGGCCGAAGGCGATCTCCAGGCAGCGTTTCGCCATCCCGGGGATGAACCTCACGTCGTTCTCGCGCACGCCGGCTGACATGGAGCGTCTTGTGAAGTTGGTGACGTTCCTGCATGGCCGGCGCAAGAGCTAGTTGTCCTGATACTTCCAGAAAAACGATCTTGCGTCCATAATGATGGGTTCCTACGGGGCCAGCAGGACGCGAGGTGTGCAGTGGCGACGGGACGCGACTACCGGGGCATGACCGCGGAGCAGCGATTAGCCGACCGAAGGGAGCGGTTGCTGAGCGCTGCCTACACGTCGTTCGCCGGCGTGGGGTTCACCGCGACCACGATCGAGCGGTTGTGCGCGGCGGCACGAATCTCGAATCGCGCCTTCTATGAATGTTTCACCAGCCGGGAAGACCTGATGCGAGCGGTCTACGACCGCTGCGTCGGCGAGACCCTGCTCTCGGTCGCCAAGGCCATCGGCGAGGCGCCTCCCGATCCGGAGAGCAAGATCCAGGCGGGTATCCGCCAGTACATCACGTTCGTCACCCGCGACATCAGGCGCGCCCGGATCATGCACCTCGAGGTGCGCAGGGCCGGCGACATCCTCACCGCCCACCGGCAGCGCGCGGTGGGCGACTTCACCCAGATGATCGAGGAGACCGTGGGCGACCTCCCGGACGGCCTGCCGGGAAGGACGCACCTGCTCGCCCTCGGGATGGTCGGGGCGATACAGGAACTGCTCATCGAGTGGGTGCTGGCCGACGTTCAGCCGCCCCTGGAGCACCTCATCGAGGCGGCCGTCCACATCTTCCGGCGCTCGTTCGGCTCCTGAGAGCCCGTCGCCGGCTCAAGAGAGGGGCGGGCGCCCGCAGACGACCCGCCCCGACACGCAGGCGAACCCCCCTGAGTGGACCCGCCCCGATACGCGGGTGAACCCCTGAGACGACCTGCCCCGGAACACGCGGGCCGTGATCGCCCTGGAGACAGGCGAACGCTCGGCGGCTCCCCCTCGATATGCACGACCCCGGCGCCCCCCGTCGCACGCCGGATGCCGCGATCAGGCCACGGCGGCCGTGGGAAGCTCCACCCGAAGCACCCGGTGTAACCGGGTCATGGCGAGCAACCGCATGACACGCGGTGGCACCCCCCTGAGCACGAGGCGGCGTTCCGCGCGTAGCGCGCGGCGATGCGTGCCGACGAGCACCCCGAGACCGGCCGCGTCGATCATCTCCAGCCCGGAGAGGTCGACGATCATGTCACCGTCACCGGAGTCGACCGCCTCGTGCAGGCGCGGCCGCAGCCTGGCGACCGTGCCCACGTCGAGACGGGACCCGACGTTGACCACCTGGTGTCCCGGACCGCTCCGGCGTCGCATGCCGCCTCCTCCTGTCCGGCGGCCTTTACAGGCCGCGTGAACTTCCCTGCCCTCCCAGCCGAAACCTATGCCTGTGAAGCGCCGAATCCAGCCGGGCGCCCTGTTTCCGAGGCGCGTTACGCTGGGCGGCATGACGCCAGCCGACAACGACAAGCCCGTGGTGCTCTCCAAGATCTACACTCGTACCGGAGACGACGGCACCACGACACTGGGCGACATGAGCCGCACGACCAAGACCGATCCCCGGCTCGCCGCTTACGCCGACGTCGAGGAGGCGAACGCCGCCATCGGCGTCGCGGTGAGCCTGGGAGACCTCTCCCCCGCGATCGTCGAGGTGCTGGCCCGGGTGCAGAACGAGCTGTTCGACCTCGGCGCCGACCTGTGCACCCCCGTGAGGGAGAACCCCGAGTTCCCCCCGCTCAGGGTGGAGCCGTCCTACATCGAGTGGCTCGAGACGCAGTGCGACCGGTTCAACGAGGAGCTACGTCCGCTGCGCAGCTTCATCCTCCCGGGCGGCGCGCCCGGCACCGCGCTGCTGCACGTCGCCCGCACGGTCGTACGGCGGGCCGAACGCACCACCTGGTCGGCGCTGGAGACCCATGACGACGTGAACCCGCTCACCGCGAGATACCTGAACCGTCTGAGCGACCTGATGTTCATCCTGTGCCGCACCGCGGCCGACGGCCAGGAGCTGCTCTGGAAGCCCGGCGGCACACGCTAGCCGGGCGGCGTCACCGGCTAGGCGGCGTCGAGGTGGGCGCTGGGAGGGGCCGACTCGACCCAGGCGAGGAAGCCGGTCAGGGCGTCCTCGCTCATGGCGAGCGACACCCCGCCGCAGTCGACCGTCCAGTAGCCGGCGGGGCCCTCCTCGCCGACGAGGGGACGCCGGGTGGAAACAGTGAGGCCGCGCCTCGCGATCGCGTGGCGCGGCCTCAGTCGCAGTCCAAGAAACGGGATCCAGTGGAGTTCCCCGCCCGCATAGCGGGCCACCCCGCTCCTCCAGGCCCGGTCTCCGGTCCGGAGGCTACATACGACGGTTCCTCGGGATCGTGCGAGCGCGAACCCGCGGAGGAAGAAGAGGGCGGCGATCACCGCAACGCTTATCAGAATGTCAAGCGCCGCCATCGTCGCCCCCCGCTTCCGTTTTCGTTGTCGTCAGACCTCTTCGCCGGCGGCCCGCAGGCGGGCCCTCGCACGCTTGGCCTCGGTCTGTGCGTCGGTGTCCTCGCTGTCGGAGTCGACGGACGCGAGCGCCCGCTGCAGCGCGTCGCGGGCCTCCGCGACGTCCACCTCGGATCCGAGCTCGGCCGTCTCGGCCAGGACCGACACCTCGTTGTTGGCCACCGAGATGAACCCGCCGTGGACGGCCGCGACGACGTCGCCGCCATCGCCACGCTTGATGCGAAGGACACCGCCCTCCACGAGGACGCCGAGAACGGGTGCGTGGTTCGGCATAATACCGATCTCACCCTCCACGGTCTTGGCAATCACCATGTCGGCCTCGCCGGACCAGATCTCACGTTCCGGCGACACGACGCCGATGCGCAGTTTTGCCATCACACACCTTCCGAGAATGCCGGTACGGCCGGGCCGTACCGGCATCCAGTTGTCAGCGGGCCAGGTCCTTGGCCTTGGCGATGGCCTGGTCGATGCCGCCGACCATGAAGAACGCCTGCTCGGGCAGGTGGTCGTACTCACCCTCACACAGGCCCTTGAAGGAGGCGATGGTCTCCTCGACCGGCACGAACTCTCCCGGCTGACCGGTGAACGCCTCGGCGGCGTACATCGGGTGGGACAGGAAACGCTCGATGCGGCGGGCCCGCTGGACGACGACCTTGTCCTCTTCGGAAAGCTCGTCGATACCGAGGATCGCGATGATGTCCTGCAGTTCGCGGTACTTCTGCAGGATCCGCTTGGTCTCCTGGGCGACCCGGTAGTGCTCCTCGCCGACGATGGTCGGGTCGAGGATCCGGGAGGTGGAGTCGAGCGGGTCCACCGCGGGGTAGATGCCCTTCTCCGAGATCGGCCGGGACAGAACGGTCTGCGCGTCGAGGTGCGCGAACGCGTTGTGCGGGGCCGGGTCGGTGATGTCGTCCGCGGGGACGTAGATCGCCTGCATGGAGGTGATCGAGTGACCGCGGGTCGAGGTGATGCGCTCCTGGAGCACGCCCATCTCGTCGGCCAGGGTCGGCTGGTAACCCACCGCGGACGGCATGCGGCCGAGCAGGGTGGACACCTCGGAACCGGCCTGGGTGAACCGGAAGATGTTGTCGATGAACAGGAGCACGTCCTGCTTCTCGACGTCGCGGAAGTACTCCGCCATGGTCAGCGCGGAGAGGGCGACGCGAAGACGGGTGCCCGGGGGCTCGTCCATCTGGCCGAACACCAGGGCGGTGTCCTTGAGGACGTCCGCCTCGTCCATCTCCAGCCACAGGTCGTTGCCCTCACGGGTGCGCTCGCCGACGCCGGCGAAGACCGACGTACCGGAGAACTTCAGCGCGACCCGGCGGATCATCTCCTGGATCAGAACGGTCTTGCCGACGCCCGCGCCGCCGAACAGGCCGATCTTGCCGCCCTTGACGTACGGGGTGAGCAGGTCGATGACCTTGATGCCGGTGGGGAGCATCTCGGTACGCGACTCGAGCTGGTCGAACGCCGGGGAGGGACGGTGGATGCCCCAGCGCTCCGAGATCTGGAGCGAGGAGGTGGGAACGTCCAGCGCCTCGCCCAGGGTGTTCCACACGTGGCCCTTGACGACGTCGCCGACGGGCACCGAGATGGGACCGCCGGTGTCGGTCACGATGGCGCCGCGGACCAGGCCGTCGGTGGGCTGCATGGAGATGGCGCGGACCAGGTTGTCACCCAGGTGCTGGGCGACCTCCATGGTCAGCAGCTTGGTGTCCTCGCCGAGGGTGACCTCGGTGGTGAGGGCGTTGTAGATTTCCGGCATCGCCTCGACGGGGAACTCCACGTCGACGACGGGACCCGTGACGCGGGCCACACGGCCCACGGCGGTCGCGACGGTGTCAACAGTCATTGTGGTTTCTCACTCTTTCCCCGCTGAGGCGTCGGAGAGCGCGTTGGCGCCACCGACGATCTCACTGATTTCCTGGGTGATCTCGGCCTGACGAGCCTGGTTCATCTGCTGGGTGAACGTGCGGATGAGCTCGTTGGCGTTGTCGGTCGCCGACTTCATCGCCCGGCGGCGCGAGGCGTGCTCCGAGGCGGCCGACTGGAGCAGCGCGTTGTAGATGCGCGACTCGATGTAGCGGGGCAGGAGCTGGTTCAGCACCTCTCCCGCGGTCGGCTCGAACTCGTAGTAGGGCAGCGGGCCGTCGCTCGGCTCTTCGGTGGTCTCTTCCACCTCAAGCGGCAGGATCCGCCTGACCTGCACCTCTTGGGTCAGCATCGAGACGAACTGGGTGTAGACGACATGGATCTCGTCGATACCGTTCTCGTCGACGAAGGCGCCGACCAGCGCGTCGGCGATGTCCTTGGCGTGGGTGTACTGCGGGGCGTCCGAGAAGCCGGACCATTCCCCGCTCATCTCCCTGCCGCGGAACCGGTGCCAGCCGATGCCCTTACGGCCGACGACGAACGGCTTCATCTCCACGTTGCGGCCCCGCAGGTGACCGGCCAGCGCCTCGGCCTCGCGCAGGACGTTGGCGTTGAAGCCCCCGGCGAAACCGCGGTCGCTGGTCACGATCAGCACGCCGGCCGTGGCCGGCTGCTCCTTCTCGACCGTCAGCGGGTGGTCGACGTCCGCCGTGTTGCTGAGGACGGCCGACACCGCGCGAGTGATCTCGCGCTCGTACGGCAGGGCCGCCTCCATGCGCTGCTGGGCCTTGATGATGCGAGACGAGGCGATGAGCTCCTGGGCGCGGGTGATCTTCGCCGTGGACTTCACCGACCTGATCCGCCGCCGCAGCAGTCTTAGCTGGGCACCCATGAGCTACTTCTTCTCGGTCTTGCGAACGTGCTTCACGATCTTCTCCTGGCCGACCTCGTCCGCCGTGAGCGCCTCGACCTGCTCGTCCTTGATCAGCAGTTCGCCGGAAGAGGTCTGGAAGGTCGTCTTGAACTCGGTGATCGCATCCTTGAGGGCCGTGATCGTGTCGTCGCTCAGCTCCCTGGTCTCGCGAATGGCGTCGAGAACGCCCTTGTACTTCGTCGAGAGGAACTCCAGGAACTCGGTCTCGAAGCGGGCGACGTCCTCGAGCGGGACGTCGTCCAGCTCGCCGCTGGTGCCGGCCCAGACCGACACGACTTCCTTCTCCACCGGGAACGGGGTGTACTGCGGCTGCTTGAGCAGCTCGACCAGCCGGGCACCGCGCTCCAGCTGGGCGCGGGAGGCCGCGTCCAGGTCGGAGGCGAAGGCCGCGAAGGCCTCCAGGTCGCGGTACTGCGACAGCGACAGGCGCAGCGTGCCGGCGACCTTCCTCATCGCCTTGACCTGCGCCGAGCCACCGACACGCGAGACCGAGACACCGACGTTGATCGCCGGGCGGACACCCGCGTTGAACAGGTCGGTCTCCAGGAAGCACTGGCCGTCGGTGATGGAGATGACGTTGGTCGGGATGAACGCCGAGACGTCGTTACCCTTGGTCTCGATGATCGGAAGACCGGTCATCGAGCCCGCGCCCAGGTCGTCGGAGAGCTTGGCACAGCGCTCCAGCAGACGGGAGTGCAAGTAGAAGACGTCGCCGGGGAACGCCTCACGGCCCGGCGGGCGACGCAGCAGCAGGGACACGGCGCGGTAGGCGTCGGCCTGCTTGGTCAGGTCGTCGAACACGATGAGAACGTGCTTGCCCTGGTACATCCAGTGCTGGCCGATGGCCGAACCGGTGTAGGGCGCGAGGTACTTGTAACCGGCAGGGTCGGAGGCCGGGGCGGCGACGATGGTGGTGTAGTCCATCGCACCCGCCTCTTCCAGACGGGCCCTGACCTGCGCGATCGTGGAGCCCTTCTGGCCGATGGCGACGTAGACGCAGCGCACCTGCTTCGCCGGGTCACCGGTGGCCCAGTTCTCACGCTGGTTGAGGATCGTGTCCACGGCGATCGCGGTCTTGCCCGTACCGCGGTCGCCGATGATCAGCTGGCGCTGGCCACGGCCGATCGGCGTCATGGCGTCGATCGCCTTGAGGCCGGTCTGCAGCGGCTCCTTCACCGGCTGGCGCTGCACGACCGAGGGCGCCTGCACCTCGAGGGGACGGCGCGCCTCCGCCTCGATGGCGCCCTTGCCGTCAAGGGGGTTGCCCAGCGGGTCGACCACGCGGCCGAGGAAGCCGTCGCCGACCGGCGCGGACAGAACCTCGCCCGTCCGGCGGACCGACTGGCCCTCCTCGACTCCGCTGAAGTCGCCCAGGATAACGACACCGATCTCCCGGACATCCAGGTTCAGTGCCAGACCGCGCGTTCCGTCCTCGAACTCGAGCAGCTCGTTCGCCATCGCCGAGGGAAGGCCGGAGATGTGGGCGATGCCGTCGCCAGCGTCGACGACGGTCCCGATCTCCTCGCGCGCCGCGCCTTCCGGCTCGTACGACTGAACGAACCGCTCAAGCGCGTTCCGGATCTCGTCCGGCCGGATCGTCAGCTCCGCCATCTCTCTTCAGTCTCCCTAATCATCGGCCGCCCTGACACTCCTAGCCGGCCAACCGGCGGCGGACTTCTTCGATACGTCCTGCGATCGTGGTGTCGATCATCTCGTCCCCTAGACGGACCGAGAATCCACCGACCACCCGCGGGTCCACCTCAGTGTTCAGGTGGACGTCGCGACCGTACGTGGTGCGCAGCCAGGTCGCGAGGCGTTGCCTCTGCCCGTCGGTCAGCGGAACCGCACTGCGCACCACGGCGACAAGTTGCTGTCGCTGCTCCGCCACGAGCCGGATGTACTCATCCAGCCCTCTTTCCAAACTACGCCCTCTCGGGTGCTGCACGAGCTGTGTGATCAACCGCAGCGAGGTCGGGGCGACCTTGTCGCCCAGCAACTCGGCCAGCAGCCGGCTCTTGGCATCGGCCGGGATGGCCGGGTCGACCAGCGCCAGGCGCAGGTCGGGATTGGCCTCCACGATGCGGCCGAACCGGAACAGCTCGTCCTCGACATCGTCGAGCCTGTTCTGCGACTCGGCTTCGGCGGCCGAGGCCATGACGCTGAGCCGCTCCAGCGCGTCCGACAGGTCGGGTGACCTGGACCACTTGGCGGAGACGGCCGCGACGACCGTCTCCAGCGCGGCGTCGTCGATCTTGCCGCCCAGCAGCGACCGCACGATCTCGGCCTTCTGCTCCGCGGGGCGGGCAGGGTCGGCGAGGTTGCGGCGCAGTCCGTGCTCGCGATCGAGCAGGACGGCGACGCTGTGCAGATCCTCGGCCAGACGGCCGAGGTCCGCCCTCGCGGCCACCGCGTTGAAGCGCTCCTCGACGGCGGCGAACGACCTACGGCTCAGACCCCTCATTAGCGCACCGCCGCCCCGCCTGCGGACTCGAGCTCCTCCAGGAACCGGTCGACGACACGGCGCTGCCTGGCCTCGTCCTCAAGCGACTCACCGACGATGCGCGCCGCCAGCTCGGTCGCCAGACGTCCGAGCTCGACACGCAGCTGGACGAACGCCTGCTGGCGGTCGGCCTCGATCTGCGCGTGCGCGGCCTCGATGAGACGCCGGGCCTCGGCCTGGGCCTCCTCGCGGAGCTGGACCTTGATCTGCGCGGCCTGCTCACGAGCCTCTTCCCGCATGCGGGCGGCCTCGTGACGGGCCTCGTTGAGCTTGGCCTTGTACTCCTCCAGCATGCGCTGGGCCGCGAGCTGAGCATCCTCGGCCTTCTTCAGGCCACCCTCGATCGCCTCGGTCCGCTCCTCCAGGGTCTTCTGGATGCGGGGGACCAGGAGGCGGCCGACGAAGAACAGGACGAGCAGGAACGCGAATCCACCGACGACCATCTCCGACACATGCGGGAGGAGGGGGTTCGTCGCCTCTTCTGGCGCTACTGACGCTAGCCGAATCATAGGTGCTGCCTTCCGTCAAGGCTGGTCAAGATGTCAGGCCCGGAAGGCGAACGCGAGCGCGATACCGATCAGAGCGAGCGCCTCGGCGAACACGAAGCCCAGGATCATGTTCTGGCGGATCAGGCCGTAGGCCTCGGGCTGGCGGGCGATGGCCTGCACGCCCTGACCGAAAATGATGCCGATGCCGATGCCGGGGCCGATCGCGGACAGGCCGTAGCCGATGGAGCCGAGGTTACCGGTCACTTCGGCGAGCAGACCACTAGACATGCTTAGGTTCCTTTTCTATCGACCAGTGGAGTGTCCACCGGGGTTCTGGCGGGGGAACGGGAAGTCTCAGTGTGCGGGGTGCAGTGCGTCGTTGATGAACATCGCGGCCAGCAGGGCGAACACGTAGGCCTGCAGCGCCTGGATGAACAGCTCGAAGGCGGTGAGCAGGATCGTCATGACGACCCCGAGAACCCCGAGGGGCGCGCCGAGCGGGGTCAGCTTGACGAACAGGAAGTGCCAGCCGACCTCGGAGAACAGCGCGACGATCAGGTGGCCGGCCATCATCGTGGCGAACAACCGGACGGCGTGCGTGATGTGCCGCAGGAAGAAGGTCGAGATGAGCTCGATCGGCGCGACCAGGAAGTAGATCCACTTCGGCAGGCCGGGAGGGAACATCACGTTCTTGAAGAAGCCGATCGGACCCTGGTGCTTGATGCCCAGGTACATCACCAGCACCCACACGCCGATCGACAGGACGGCGGGATAGCCGATCCGCGACATCACGGGGAACTGGATGAAGATGACCGAGCCGAACAAGTTCATGATCCACACGAAGAGGAACATGGTGAACAGCAGCGGCATCCACCGGTCGCTGTCCTTGCCGAGGTTCGGCCGGGCGATCTGCTCGCGGACGAACATGTAGGCCAGCTCACCGACGTTCTGGACACCCCTGGGCACCAGCTTGGGCTTGGAGAAAGCGCTGTAGGCCATGACCATGACCAGCACCGCGGCGATCAGCGCGTACAGAGCCGGCTTGTTGAACCATGCCTGACCTTCGACGAGCGGCGGCCATTCGAACAGGCCAAGCCCCGGAGCCTGAAACTCATCGGAGGCGAGAGGCGTCAGCGCGGCGCTCACTCGGCGTTCCCTTCGTCGTGATGATTGATCAGGAGGTCATCCAGTGGCCAGACCTTGAACGGGCCGGCCGGATGGAAAGTGTGAACAGGACGAGGACGCCAGGGCTCGATGGCTCCGGCAGATGTTCCTCTACCTTGTTTATCGCGCACGCGACAATAGCAGGCGCGACACTGACTAGTCATATCGGACCAGCCTTCAGAAACCTGCCCTCAGCCGTCCAGCAGTGACTCGTCCTGCCCCGTCTGCCAAGGTGAGTGTAGAGGAAGGCGCGACCCAAGATGCGACGCGTCACTTCTTGTTCTCCTCGAGCCGTCCCGGAACCTTGACGTCGGGGTCGACGTAGAGCATCCGGAGTTTCAGGAAGCCACGCGCCTCACCGATGGTCCAGCAGATCGTACAGATCACGACGGTCAGGCCGAACGCGCTCGGGCTCCACACCGTGGCGTCCTCGAAGTACTCCAGCGTCACCGCGAGCACGAGGATCTTGGCGAAGAAGGTGCCCATCGCCGCGGCCATCATCATCGTGGGCGAGATGCGCCCCGCGTAGGCGACGGCGATCAGGCTGATGGTGAAGAAGGCGGCGACGACCAGAACGCCGAGCCCGGCGCCCAGCGCACCCTTCGAGCCCGAGAGGAACGCGGCGACGATGACAGCGATCAGACCGACCAGGGCCGTGGGGATCGCGGCAGCTCTGAGAATGCGGAGATCGTTGTCCTGCATCGGCGCTCCAAACGAACAGTTGTCAAGCGAGCGATTGCTACCTCGCGGGCCGCGGGCCGTTCCTGCCCCGCTAGTGAAAGATATCACAAGCTCGGGCATCGGCGCCTTTACCTGGGATTTCATGCAGGTCAGGCGGCATTTTCACCCGATTTGCGACATGGCACGGGGACCGCGAGCGGCATGCCAGCCTCATTACGGACGGGTACGCGGAGGGCGGTCGCGGCGCGGTCAACCGCTCGCCGCGGAGACGTGCGGGCCGTCCACGGTCAGCCGGTCGTCGCGGGCGCATGGGGGCTCGCCGCCGCGCCGGGCACGGAGGGATCCTCCGTCGTCGGCCCGGAGCCGGGCGCCGGCCCTCGGCGGGCGGAGTGGGAACCGCCGCTCCCCCGGCCTCCACGGCCGGACCTCCAGAGCGGTAACCCCATCATCATGAGCACGACCAGCGCGAACAGCACGACGAGTGGGAAGACGATCAGCGGCACGCCGCCCACCGACAGGCCGACGACGGTCGCCGCGAACAGGAAAGTCCAGGCGTACATGATCAGAACCGTGCGCCGGTGCGAGTGGCCGATCTGCAGCAGGCGGTGGTGCAGGTGCCCGCGGTCGGGGGCGAAGGGCGACTTGCCGTACGAGGTGCGGCGCACCACCGCCATGATCAGGTCGGCCAGCGGGAGGACCATCACCGCGAGGGGAAGCAGGATGGGCAGCACGACCGGGAACCGGTTGATCTCGCGGTGGGCGATGTCGTAGTTGACCGTGCCCGTCACCGTGACCACCGAGGTCGCGAGCAGCAACCCGATCAGCATCGCGCCCGTGTCGCCCATGAAGATCTTGGCTGGATGGAAGTTGTGCGGCAGGAAGCCCAGGCACATCCCGATGAGGATGGCGGTGATGGCGGCCGTGACGCTGAGACGCCCCTGTTCCAGGTTCTCGGTGAGCGCGATCGTCCACGCGAAGGTGGCCAGCGCGGCGATGCAGACGATGCCCGCGGCCAGCCCGTCCAGGCCGTCCACGAAGTTCACCGCGTTGATGGACACGACCACCACCAGGATGGTGATGATCGTTCTGAGCGTGCTGTCGAGGCTTACGGTGCCCCCGTTGGGCAGGGGGATCCACAGCAGGGTGACGTTGAACGCGACGAGCAGCCCCGCCGCGGCGATCTGCCCCCCGAGCTTGATGAGGGCGTCCATCCCCCACCAGTCGTCGAGGAAGCCGGTCAGCACGATGACGCCACCCGCGAGCGCCAGCGCGATGACGGTCTGGCCGTCCCCCACCCTCGGATCGGCGAGCTTGGCGCCGATGTGTTCCAGACGGCTGGCCACGAACAGCCCCGCCAGCATCCCGGCGTACATCGCCAGACCGCCGAGACGCGGGGTGCGGACCGTGTGCACGTCTCTCTCACGGATCTCCGGCGCGGCGCCGATGCGCAACGCGAAGACCCTGACCAGCGGGACCAGCAGATAGGTGACCGCCGCCGCTACCAGCGCCATGAGAAGGTATTCGCGCACGAACCTAGTTTCCCGGATTGTCCGGTCAGATGTGACCGGAAAATTACACAGAACTGCACCTTATTCGTACGGGTACGCCGGGTGCCCTCGGGTGAGCTGTGTCACCCGCTCGGCAACAGACGGTACCGCACCCGGATCGCGTACGGCTTGCGCGACCATCGAGGCGATCTCCTTCATCTCGCTGACCCCCATGCCCTGGGTCGTGACGCACGGGGTGCCGAGCCGGATGCCCGACGTCACCGTCGGTGGCTCAGGATCGTAGGGGATCGCGTTGCGGTTGAGCGTGATCCTCGCACGGGCGCAGCTCTGCTCGGCCGTCGCCCCGGTCACTCCCAGACCACGCAGGTCGATCAGCGCGAGGTGGGTGTCGGTGCCGCCGGACACCGGGCGCATGCCCTCTGCCGCGAGCGCGTCGGTGAGCGCCCGGGCGTTGGCCACCACCCGCTCGGCGTACACCCGGAACTCCGGCCGCGCGGCCTCGCCGAACGCGACCGCCTTGGCCGCTATCGCGTGCATCAGCGGGCCGCCCTGGATGAACGGGAACACGGCGCGGTCGATCTTGGTGGCCAGCTCCGCAGTGCACAGGATGCCGCCGCCCCTCGGCCCGCGCAGGGCCTTGTGGGTCGTGAACGTCACCACGTCGGCGTGTGGTACGGGCGAGGGGACGGCGCCGCCCGCCACCAGGCCGATCGTATGGGCGGCATCCGCGAGCAGCCACGCTCCCACCTCGTCGGCGATGCCCCGGAACACGGCGAAGTCGATCAGCCGGGGATAGGCCGTGGCGCCGCAGACGATCAGCTTGGGCTGGTGCCGGATCGCCAGCTCGCGGACCTCGTCGTAGTCGATGGTCTCGGTGTCCCGCCGCACGCCGTACGCCACGACGTCGAACCAGCGTCCGGAGAAGTTCACCTTGGACCCGTGGGTCAGGTGGCCGCCATGGGGCAGCGCCATCGCGAGCATCGTGTCACCCGGCTGGAGCAGCGCGGCGTAGGCGGCCAGGTTGGCCGAGGCGCCCGAATGGGGCTGGACGTTGGCGTGATCGGCGCCGAACAGCGCCTTCGCCCGGTCGATGGCGAGCCGCTCGGCACGGTCGACCACCTCGCAGCCACCGTAGTAGCGCCGGCCGGGATACCCCTCGGCGTACTTGTTGGTGAGCGTCGAGCCGAGCGCGGCGATCACGGCGGGCGAGGCGAGGTTCTCGCTGGCGATCAGCTGCAACCCTCCGCGCAGGCGTGCGACCTCGTCGAGCAGGACCTGGGCGATCTCCGGATCCTCCCGCTGGAGCTGGGAGAAATCAGGCCCGTAGAACTCGTCAGCGTGCTCGTGGCCGCGCCCTCTCGCGTGCATGGCTCGCTCACCACCCCTATCCGCGCTGAAGCGCGTGCCGGCAAGGAACACCGATCTCCCCACTGTATGCCTCGGCCCGCCGGCCCGCGGTGACTCGGCGGCGTGATCGATTGAGGTCAGAGCCTCGAATCAGCTGTAGGCATGGGGAGCGGAGGACGCGGTCGGCACCCAGCGCGGCGTGTCGGCCGCCTGGTCGCTGATGGCGGTCAGCACGGCCTGGCGGTACATGTCGAGGCGATTACGCCACTCGGTCATGTCCTGGACGTAACGCTCGGCGACCGGCGCGTCCCATACGTCCCGGCTGCGGGCCATCTGGTACGCCTTGTCGAGCGAGGTGGTGAGCCCTTCGAGGAGCGGCTGGGCCTGCTGCCAGAGGTCGACCAGCTTCTGGTATTCGGGATTGAACCGCCAGTTGGTCGCCTGGCCGTCCGGGCTGAACGGGTCGGACGAGGACGCGGGCGGCGTCTCCCCTGGCTGGAGCGGCTGCGGCGCCGGCGGATCGGCGTACATCTCAGGCGGCCCTCCTCTACGAACCGGACGACGAACGTGAATCCGACCCCGACGAACCAGCGGCGCCCGATGAAGGAGGCGATCCTGACGGGGCAGCGCCGTCCGCGCGATAGGCATCCCCAGCGCCTGATTCCCCTCCCCCGTGGGACACCCGACCCTCGGCCTCGTCTTCCCCATCGTCGTACGAACCGTCCCAGGTGTACTCGTCCTGACCGGCGAACTGCCCCTGACCACCGTACGGATGCGGCCCGGCGTACTGACCCAGGTACTCCCCCCGATCGACGTCCTGCCCGGTGTACTGGCCGACGTCCTGGCCGACGTCCTGATGGATGTACTGGCCGACGTCCTGACCGGTGTACCGGCCCACGTCCCGGCCGACGTCCTGATGGATGTACTGGCCGGTGTACTCGCTGGAATGGTTGTCGCCGCTGTATTCGCCGTACCCGGACGCGTCACCGCCGGGGTTGTAGACCCCCGACTGGACGTGATCTCCGGCCTGGACGACGCCCTGAGAGCCACTGGGGCCCTGTTCAGCCGCCTGGCCACCCGTATCGGGGGGCAAAGGCGCCGAAGGCTTGGCGGAGCCGGACGGATCTTCGGGCTGGATGTAGCCGACCGGCCCGTCCGCGTGGGGATCGCCTGGGAGAGCTCCGTCCGGTGGGATCACCACAGGCTGTTCCATCGGCGGGATCTTGTCCATGTTCTGCATCAACCAGTGGAGATGCTCCGCGCTGGGCGGCTTCATGGTGACCTCGACGACCCTGACACCGTCGACTTCGATCACCCGGGTGCGCTCCTCAGTGGTGTCGATGTCATGGGAATTGTCGGCCTTGGGCGTATCAAGCTGCCCATCGGGACCGGCCTGCGGCGCATCACCCGTAGGAGGCGCCGCCTGCGGCGGACCTCCATTCGGCGCGGAATCCACATTGGGGCCCGAGTCACCCGACGGAGGACTTGCTTCCGGAACGGTGTCACCCGTCGGAGCGGGACCCGCCTCCGGTGTCGACTCCCCCGTGGGAGACGGACTTGCCTCCGGCGTCTCCTCACCCGTTGGAGAGGGGTTCACGTCCGGAACAGAATCACCCGTCGGAGCAGGATCGGCATTCGGAGTCGACTCGCCCGTGGGAGACGAATCGCCGTTCGGAGTGGACTCCCCTGTGGGAGACGGTTCTGCTCTCGGAGTCGGATCACCCGTCGGAGCGGGGTCGGCATTCGGCGCCGACTCGCCTGTGGGAGATGGGTCGACCTTCGGCGGGGGATCACCGGTGGGAGTGGAGTCGCCCGTAGGAGACGGATCGGCCTTGGGAGCAGGCTCGCCAGTGGGAGCGGAGTCGCCCGGAGGAGCCGGCTCGACCCTGGGAGCAGAGTCGCCCGGAGGAGACGGGTCGACCCTGGGAGCAGAGTCGCCCGGAGGAGACGGGTCGGCCTTCGGGGTCGGATCGGCCTTGGGCGGGCTGTCGCTCTTGGGAGGGGGATCCGACTTGTCAGCCTTGGGGGCGTCCTGCTTGTCGGGCTTGTCCGCCTGAGGCGCATCCTGCCTGTCCGCCGGCGGCGACTCGACCTTGTGCGTCCTGTCCTGCGTGTCGCCCTTCGGCTCCTCATGCCTATCAGGCTTCGGAGCGGGATCCGACTTGTCGCCCCTGGGCGCGTCGTCCTTGTCGTTCTTGTCGGCCTTGGGCGCGTCGTCCTTGTCGTTCTTGTCGGCCTTGGGCGCGTCGTCCTTGTCGTTCTTGTCGGCCTTGGGCGCGTCGTCCTTGTCCTTCTCGGACTTGGGGGCGTCTTCCTTGTCCTTCTCGGACTTGGGCGCGTCTTCCTTGTCCTTCTCGGACTTCGGCGCGTCGTCCTTGTCCTTCTCGGACTTGGAGTCCTGCTTGTCGGGAGCGGTCTGCTTCATGCTCTTGGGACCGGGCACCGTGTCGTTCTGCTTTTCCTGCTTCTCCAGCAGGACGAGCCGGGCGCTGACATCCCGGACCAGGGTCTCGCCCGCCTCCGCCACCTGGGCGGGCCTATGGGTCGCCGGAACGGACAGACCGGCGGAACTGGTGAGCTGGGTGATGCGGGACTCGACCGTGCGCATCTGCTTACCGGCACGCCCGACCTCGGCCAACAGATCACGGACCAGCTTCGGGTCCATTCCGTCCAGCTTGCCCATGGGCGTCTCCCGTGCTCGTGGTCGCCGCTCCCTGTGGTCCGCTCACTGGAGAGGGCTCGCACCCGCTCGCAGCCATGCTCCCTCGCTACAGCCCGTCACTCAAGAGCACAGACGCACTTCACGGTACTGAGATGAGCCTGCGATACGGCTCCGCGATAGCCATACGGCATGAGTCACGGCAGGTGCCACCCACGCCAGGACCGCTCTCAGCCCCCACTGCCGGCTTGGCCGGGCACGTCAGTCGACCGGCTTCTCCGGGACACCGGCCTTCGAACGGGAAAGGTCAACCGGCTTACCGGGAGCGCGATCAACCGCCTCAGGAGCGTCAGCAACCGCTTCAGGAGTGTGATCAACCGCTTCAGGAGCGTCAGCGACCACCTCAGGAGCGCCAACCGGCTTACCCGGGACCTCCGGCGTCGTCACAGGCGCCTCAACCGCCTTGCCGGGAACATCGGAGCCCCCATCAGTACCCTCACCGGGAGCCTCCGGGGTGACGACAGGACCCTCCTCGGGCGTACCCGGGACATCGGAGATCGCATCAGGAGAGCCGAGCGGCTTGTCGGTGTCCGGCTCGGGCTCCGGGTCGGCGTCCGTGGCGACGTAGCCGATCACGCTGCGGAGCTTCTCGACCGGGATCGCACCCTTACGCAACACTCGCGGCACGGCCGTCGTCAGGTCGATGATCGTGGAAGGGGTGTTGTCGGTGCACGCACCGCCGTCGAGGTAGACGGCGACCGCGTCCCCCAGTTGCTCCTCCGCCTCCGCCGCGGTCGTCGCGGCCGGGGCGCCCGACCGGTTGGCGCTGCTCACCGCCATCGGACCGGTCTCCTTGAGTAGCTCCAGCGCGACACCGTGCAGCGGCATCCGGATCGCGACGGTGCCCTTGGTGTCGCCGAGGTCCCAGTTGAGCGAGCGGCTCGCCCGGCAGACCAGCGTCAGCGGACCGGGCCAGAACGAATCAATCAGATCCTGCCCATAGGTGCCGAGATCCTCCACCAGGGCGCCGGCGGCTCGTACGGTGCCGACCAGCACGGGGACGGGCATGTCCCTGCCCCGCCCCTTGGCCTCCAGCAGCGCCGCGACCGCCGAAGGGGTGAAGGCGTCGGCACCGATGCCGTAAACGGTGTCCGTCTGGATGACCACCAGCTCGCCCGCGCGGATGGCGGACGCGGCATCGGCCAGCCCGGCGGCACGCTGTTCGAGGTCAGAACAGTCATAACGTCGACTCACGACTAGTCATCCTCCCACTTTGGTGGGGCAACACCGCCCGGGATGCCGGTGCGCGCCCCTATTCCTGGCCGAAGCGTGCCGTGACGAAACGATCGCGGTTCGCCAGATCGGCATGGTTACGCGCGTCCCGCCAGCCTCGGTCCTCGGAGAACACGAGGTAGACGGCCGAACCCTGCTGGTCCGCGTGCTCGACGGCCACCAGGCCGCCCGGCCGCAGGAGCCGCCTGGCCGTACGCTCGACCGCGCGGACCTCGTCCAGACCATCCTCCCCCGAGCCGTACAGAGCACGGGACGGGTCGTAGTCCCGCACCTCGGGATCGCGTGGCACGGCCCCCGGCGGGATGTACGGAGGGTTGGAGACGACCAGGTCCACCTGGCCGTCGAGCTCGGGCAGGCAGTCGGCGAGATCCTCGGGATGCAGGGACACGCGGCCCTGACCGTGCTCCACGATGTTGCGCTTGGCCCAGCCGTACGCCACCGGATCGACCTCGACCGCGTGCACCTGGGCGAGCGAAACCTCCTGGGCGATCGACAGGGCGATGGCACCGGAACCGGTGCCGAGATCGACCACGACCGGGGACGCGACGTCCATCTCGCGCAGCCGGTCGATCGCCCAGCCCGCGACGACCTCGGTCTCCGGGCGGGGCACGAACACGCCGGGGCCGACCTCCAGCGAGAGATAGCGGAAGAAGGCACGCCCGGTGATGTGCTGGAGCGGCTCCCGCGCCTCGCGCCTGGCGATGCCCTCCCAGAACAGCGCGTCGAAGTCGGAGTCGGGCACTGTGTGGAGCTGGCCGCGCCGCACGCCATGGACGAACGACGCGATCTCCTCAGCGTCGGTTCGCGGTGAGGGCACTCCCGCCTCGGCGAGCCGGGCGGTGGCGAGCGCTATCTCGTCCATCAGCAGGGTCATGGAAGTTTTCGTCAGTTATGTGGATTACGAGTGGGCGGCGAGCTTGTCTGCCATCTCGGCGTCGGCCAGGGCCTGGATGACCGAGGACAGGTCACCGTCCAGGACGTGATCGAGGTTGTAGGCCTTGAACCCTACGCGGTGGTCGGAGATGCGGTTCTCCGGGAAGTTGTAGGTGCGGATGCGCTCAGATCGGTCGACCGTTCGCACCTGCGACTTGCGCTCGGCGGAGGCGGCGGCGTCGGCCTCCTCCTGGGCGATGGCGAGCAGCCGCGCCCGGAGGATCCGCAGGGCGGACTCCTTGTTCTGCAGCTGGCTCTTCTCGTTCTGGCAGGACACCACCACCCCGGTCGGGACGTGGGTGATCCGCACCGCCGAGTCGGTGGTGTTGACGCTCTGCCCACCGGGGCCGGAGCTGCGGAAGACGTCGATGCGAAGGTCGTTGGGGTCGATCTGCACCTCGACGTCCTCCGCCTCGGGGTAGACGAGAACGCCCGCCGCCGAGGTGTGGATGCGGCCCTGCGACTCGGTGACCGGCACGCGCTGGACCCGGTGGACCCCGCCCTCGTACTTCAGGCGCGCCCAGACCCCGTCGGCGCCCTTGCCCTTCACCGCGACCGTGACGTCCTTGTAGCCGCCGAGATCGGAGTGCTGCGCGTCGATGATCTCGGCCTTCCAGCCGATGCGCTCGGCGTACCGGAGATACATGCGGAGCAGGTCGCCGGCGAACAGGGCCGACTCCTCGCCGCCCTCCCCCGCCTTGATCTCCATGATGATGTCTTTGTCATCGTTGGGGTCACGCGGGACGAGCAGGTGGGTGAGCCGCTCCTCCAGAGGGGCGATGCGGCTCTCGAGCTCGACGGCCTCGTCGGCGAAGGCCTGGTCCTCCGTGGCCAGCTCCCTGGCCGCCTCAAGGTCGTTGCGCACGCCCTCGAGCTCCCGGTAGACCGAGACGATGGGCGTGAGCTGGGCGTAGCGCTTGCCGAGGGTCCGCGCCCGGTTCTGGTCGGCGTGCACAGAAGGGTCGGCGAGCTTCTGCTCAAGCTCCGCGTACTCACCGAGCAACTCGTCGAGGTTCACCGTGCGTCCTTCTTCCTTCACCAACCGGGCAAGAACCGGGCCATCACCAAGAACGCCGACCCGGGCACGCCCCCAGAGGACAGGGGCGGTTCCGGGCCGGCGTTACTCGCCGAGCTACTTGCTCGCGGGCTTCTTGCCGAAACGCTTCTCGAAGCGGGCCACCCGGCCGCCGGTGTCCAGGATCTTCTGCTTGCCCGTGTAGAACGGGTGGCAGGCGGAGCACACGTCGGCGTGGATCACGCCGTTCTTGGCGGTGCTGCGGGTGGTGAAACTGCTCCCGCAGCTACAGGTCACCGTCGTGGTGCCGTATGCGGGGTGGATGTCGGGCTTCATGTCAATCCTCTCTGGCGCGGTCGCCGGGTCGCCTTCGCCTCTCGCGGTCAGGTGACTCGCGGGCGGGCGGGAACCGGAACCGCCATGATGGCTCGGCTACCAGTGTGCCAGATCCTGTAACCCCGCCAGGCCATCGGTCATTCCCGGGACCCCGACGATCGCCCCACGCCCCACAGGACGAACACCCCCACCGAACCTGCCGCCGAACGGGCAAATCCCCGAAACCACCGACTTCCCAGACCACGCCCAGACACGGCGACACGGCCCCACCCGGCAGTACCTGCCCGGCCGGAACGCCTAGACGCGGCCGAGATATGCCAGGACGGCTAGTACGCGGCGGTGGTCGTCAGGTGCCGGGTCGAGGCCGAGTTTGCCGAATATGCCGGAGATATGCTTTTCGACCGCGCCGTCGGTGATCCGCAGCCGCCCGGCGATCGCGTTGTTGGACCGGCCCTCCGCCATGAGCCCCAGCACCTCCGACTCCCTGGCGGTCAGCGAGTCCAACGGCTCACCATGCCGGCGGCGGCTCAGCAACTGCACGACGACCTCGGGGTCGATCACCGTGCCGCCCGCCGCCACCCGTCGCACCGCGTCGAGGAACTCGGCCACGTCGGCGACCCGCTCCTTGAGGAGGTAGCCCACCGCGGCCGCGCCTCGCCCGATGAGCTCGGTGGCATAGCGCTCCTCGACGTACTGCGACAGCACGAGAACGGGCAGGCCGGGCATCAGAGCCCGCGCCTCCAGCGCCGCGCGGAGGCCCTCGTCGGTGTGGCTCGGCGGCATGCGCACATCGACCACCGCCAGGTCGGGCCGGTGCTCCCGCACGGCCGCGACCAGCCCCGGGCCGTCGCCGGTCGCGGCGACCGTGTCGATGCCCCCGTCGGCGAGCAGCCTGATCAGGCCCTCTCTCAGCAGCACGGAGTCTTCCGCGATCACCACTCGCACGGCGGCCGCCCCAGGAGAACCATCACCACTCGTACGGTAACCGGGCGCGGATGAGCGTGGGGCCGCCAGGCGGGCTCTCGACGGTCAACGCGCCGTCGATGGTGGCCGCGCGGTCGGCCAGCCCGGCCAGGCCACCGCCTGGACGCGGCTCCGCGCCACCGATGCCGTTGTCGCGGACCTCGACCACGACACGATCATCCTGCCTGCTGACCCGGACCGACGCCTCGGTGGCCACCGAATGCTTGGCCATGTTCGTCAGCGACTCGGCGACGATGAAATAGGCGATGCTCTCGACCGCGGCCGGTGGCCGATCGACGATCTCGACCGACACATCCACCCGCACGGGCGCCCGGGCGGCGAGCGCCGAGAGGGCCGCGTCGAGGCCCCTGTCGGTCAGGATGGCGGGATAGATGCCCCGCGCGAGATCGCGTAATTCGGTGATGGCGGCCTTGGTGCCCGCGTGGGCCTGGGCGAGCAGGTCTCTGGCCTCCTCTGGATGGGAGTCGAGCTTCGCCTGCGCCCTCCCAAGGTCCAGGACCACCGCGAGCAGCCGTTGCTGGGCTCCATCGTGCAGGTCTCGCTCGATCCTGCGCCGCTCGGCCTCTGCGGCGTCCACGCCTCTGGCCCGGCTCGCCCTCAGGTGCATGACGCGCGCCTCGTCGCCGGGGCCGAGCAGCGCCACGGCGAGCGTGCCGTGGAGCCAGGCCATGCCCCGCACGATGTAGAGCGTGGCCGCCAGGAGCAGCACCCCGCCTAACGCCCAGGGAAGCGACTCGATCAGGTTGTCGACGACCAGGCGATCGGTGATCACCGTCGTATGGCCCAGCGCCACCAGGACCGGCTGGGCCATCAGCGCGACGCAGCAGGCCCACAGCACCATGGACACGAAGAACTCGACCAGGCCCAGCGGGAGCAGGAGCAGCAGGTAGCCCAGATCTTTCCAGGTGGCCGGATCGCCGAACAACCACCCGAGATGGCGCGCCACCCCCCGCTCAGGCCTCGGCCGGTAGGGATCGGGAATGGTGACACCCAGGGTGAGCCGCAGGAGACGGCGCTCCAGCATGGCCCCACCCCGCCAGAGCAGCATGGTCAGCACGAAAAGCGGCAGGCCGACCCAGATGATGATCATCAGCAGCGAGAGCGGCAAGGCCACCGACAGGATCACGAACCACGCGAGGCCGAAGGCCACACTGATCAGCAGATAGGGAGCGGCCCGCCAGGTCATGGGATCGACGAGCAGGCCCAGAGGCCCGCGAGGACCCAGCGGCACCCGGTGGCGCAACGGCGGCTGCCGTGTCACCACCACCTCGGCGGTCATCCGCACGCCCCTCCCGACGAGCCCGGCCGGTGCCATCACCCGACCGGAACAGCACGAGCCTGCCAAGCCTTCGAGCGGGACGCCATGGAGCAGGCGCGAGTCCTCCAAGTAGGGCTGGCCCTACCCCGGCAGGCACGGGCCTTCGCGAACATCATGCCCGCCCTGAGCCCGAAGAGCCCGCCGTACGAGCAGATCGGCGCACGCCGACGTACCGGCGTGAATGGACGCGGGCGTGAAGAAGGGCGGCAGGCTGGGGGCCTGCCGCCCTTCCTTGGTTCGCGATCACCGCGGGACCGGACGTACCGTGCCGGCTCGGAGAACCGGTGTCGACGGGACGGCTAGTCGCGGTCGCGCTCGGAGCTCACCGTGGTCTTCTGGACCTGGAGGAGGAACTCCGCGTTGGACTGCGTCTCCCTCATCTTCTCCAGGAGGAGCTCGAGCGCCTGCTGCATGTCGAGGGCGTGAAGCACCCGGCGCAGCTTCCAGACGATCTGCAGCTCGTCCCTGCCCATCAGGATCTCTTCCTTACGGGTGCCGGACGCGTCGACGTCCACCGCGGGGAAGATGCGCTTGTCGGCCAGCGACCGGTTGAGCTTGAGCTCGGCGTTGCCGGTGCCCTTGAACTCCTCGAAGATGACCTCGTCCATCTTGGAGCCGGTCTCCACCAGCGCCGTGGCGAGGATCGTCAGCGAGCCGCCGTTCTCGATGTTGCGAGCGGCGCCGAAGAAGCGCTTGGGCGGGTACAGCGCGGTCGAGTCGACACCACCGGACAGGATGCGTCCGGACGCCGGGGCCGCCAGGTTGTAGGCACGGCCGAGACGGGTGATGGAGTCGAGGAGCACGACCACGTCGTGGCCCAGCTCCACCAGGCGCTTGGCACGCTCGATGGCGAGCTCGGCGACGGTGGTGTGGTCCTCGGCGGGCCGGTCGAAGGTCGAGTGGATGACCTCGCCCTTCACCGACCGCTGCATGTCGGTGACCTCTTCCGGACGCTCGTCCACGAGCACGACCATCAGGTGGCACTCAGGGTTGTTCCGGGTGATCGCGTTGGCGATCGACTGCAGCACCATCGTCTTACCGGCCTTCGGCGGGGAGACGATGAGACCGCGCTGGCCCTTGCCGATCGGCGCGACCAGATCGATGATCCGGGTCGTGAGGATGTTGGCGTCGGTCTCCAGGCGCAGCCGCTCCTGCGGGTACAGAGGCGTGAGCTTGCTGAAGTCGGGGCGGTTCCGCGACTGCTCGGGGTCCATGCCGTTGACGGTGTCGAGCCGGACCAAGGCGTTGAACTTCTCGCGCCGCTCGCCGTCACGGGGCTGCCGGACCGCGCCCGTGATGACGTCGCCCTTGCGCAGGCCGTTACGGCGGATCTGCGCCAGCGAGACGTACACGTCGTTGGAGCCCGGCAGGTAACCGCTGGTGCGCACGAACGCGTAGTTGTCGAGGATGTCGAGGATGCCGGCGATCGGGATGAGGACGTCGTCGTCACCGATCACGGGCTCGTTGCTGTCGAAGCGGTCGCGGCCCCGGCGGTTGCGCTCCCTGAACCGTCCACGACGGCCACGGCGGTCGTCATCGGTCTCGGGACCGCCACGGCCCTGGTCGCGCGTCTGGTCACGGCCCTGGTCGCGGGACTGCTCACGGCCCTGGTCACGGCCCTGGTCGCGACCCTGCTCACGGCCCTGGTCACGGGACTGCTCACGACGGCCCTGGGCGTCGCCCGCGTCGGCGGCGCGCTGCTCGGGGCGGCTGTTGTCGTTGCGGTTGTCGGGGCGGTTGTCGCCACGCTCACGCCGGTCGCTGCCACGGCCGCGGCGCTCGCCACGCTCGCCGCGCTCGGAACGGTCGGTGCGCTCGGTGCGCTCGCCACGCTCCCGGCGGGACTCGCCCCGCTCGGGGCGCGCCTCGGCCTGACCGGCCTCGACGGCGGCGGAAACGGGCGCGGCGGGTGCCTGCTCGACAGGCTGCGCCTCGACGACGGGGGCCCGCTCTTCGCGGGTCCCGACGACGGTCTCGACCTGGGCCAGGCGGGAACGTTCCCGGCGGGCACGGGTCGGGCGCTCGGCCACCGGCTCGGCCGTGACCGCGGGCGCCGCAGTGGCCGCGGTGGCCGTGGGAGCCGGAGCGGCCTTGGTCTCCGCGGAGGGAGAGGCACCGTCAGCAGTTACGCCCTGCTTCTCCTGGATGGCCGCGATGAGCTGGCTCTTGCGCATCCGTCCGGTCCCGCTGATGCCCAGGCTCGACGCGAGAGCCTGCAACTCGGGCAGCACCATGGCGGACAAGCCGGTGCCGGAGCGACGGCGCGGCTTGGCCGCGGCGCGGGTGGGGGTGTCGCCGGCGGCCGGCGGCACTGAGCCGGTGGCGTCGGAGAGGAGTTCGGTGGTGTCGCTCAACTAAAAGGTCCTTCCCAGGGGTCGGGCGCCGGCCACGATCAGCGAGGCGTCCCGGTGGTGCGACCCGGCGGGACAGACCGGGTCGGGCTATGCGAATTTCTAAGGTGTCGGGAAGCCGGTGCGTCGAACCGGCACATGGCCGTCACCGTCGAGTTTCGCGAGCCGTTGGGGGCCCGGGGGTCGCCCCCCGGCTGGTTACCGCCGACCAGATGTCGATGTCCGTCGAACGCGCATGTCCCCGATTACGCCGCTTCTCGTCGTGCCAACCGGATGTGGACCAACCGGAGGTGATCAATTCGGGAAGCCCGCTGTGCGGCCTCCGTCTTGCGACGAGAGGCGCGATCCAGCGATGTATGGCTGACAAGCACGCACCCGCAACGGGGGCATCTGGTGCGGCTATCAGCCTAACATCACCAGCGCACACTGCTATTCCCTGAAGGTCGAAGATGCATCAGCGTGTCTCGGGAAATTGAACGCTCGCGCCAGACCGGTCGACGTCCAATGGCTGGATGTGCCAGTCACTACCCACTTCCGACGCGATCAAATCATGGGTATCCGCTGTTCCAAAGGCGAGAACCGTGGGACCGGCTCCCGACACGACGGCGGGCACCCCCGCCATACGGAGACGCTTTATCAGATCAGCCGTGGCCGGCATCGCAGGCGCGCGGTAGATCTGATGCAGACGATCTTCGGTGGCGGCGAGCAACAACCCGCTCTCCGGCCGCTGGGTAAGCGCCGCGATGAGCAGGGCGGCGCGTCCGGCGTTCGCCGCTGCGTCGGCATGCGGCACGTCCTTCGGCAGGAGCCCGCGCGCCACCTCGGTGGAGAGCCGGGTTCTCGGCACATACACCACAGGTCGGACGCCCCCATGCGGGCTCAACTTCAGCATACGCGGACTTCCGGACAGGTGGGTCCACGCGATGGTCAGCCCTCCGGACAGGCAGGGAGCGACGTTGTCGGGGTGGCCCTCCATCTCGGTGGCGAGCGTGAACACCTCCTCGTCCGTCATGTCCGGCGCGGCCAGCGCCCTGGCCGCCAGGATGCCCGCGCAGATGGCGGCGGACGAGGAGCCGAGGCCCCGCGCGTGGGGGATGCGGTTGTGGCATCTGAGCCGGATGCCCCGGGGCTGCGACACGCCGGCCCGATCGCAGGCCGCCCGAATCGCCCTGATGATCAGGTGTGCCTCGCCGGTGTCGAGCTCACCCGCGCCCTCGCCCTCGACGTGCACCTTGACCAGCCGGGCGTGCGCCGAGCCGGGCACGTCGTCGAAGATCTCGGCCTCGACCTCGTCGTACAGGCCGAGGGCGAGCCCGAGCGAATCGAAGCCCGGCCCGAGATTGGCACTGGTGGCGGGCACCCGAACGACAACGGTCCTGCTCGATGCCATAGGTCTCCTCGATTTCGGCGATCTCGGGCGATCGCGGAACAACCGCGGCCGGACAGCCGCCCGGCGGGGCGAGCCGCGGGCTCGGCCGGGTCAGGCCAGCTCGAGCGCGCCGGCGGCGGCGAAGGCGTCGACCGGGATCGTCAGCGGGGTGGGCGCCCCGGAGATCGCCCAGTCGGGGTCCTTGAGGCCGTTGCCCGTCACGGTGCACACGACGCGCTCGCCCTGCCGCAGAAGCCCCTGCTCATGGGCCTGGAGCAGGCCAGCGACGCTGGCGGCCGAGGCGAGCTCGACGAACACGCCCTCTTCCTGGGCCAGGAGCTTGTACGCCGCGGCGATCTGCCGGTCGGTGACGGACTGGATGGCTCCCCCGGACTCGTCACGGGCCGCTTCTGCGAGCTTCCAGGAGGCCGGGTTGCCGATGCGGATCGCCGTGGCGATCGTGTGCGGGTGGGTGACGGGGGCGCCGTTGACGATGGGCGCCGCGCCGCTGGCCTGGAATCCGAGCATGCGCGGGGTGCGCGTCGACACACCGTCCGAGGCGTACTCGCGGTAGCCCATCCAGTAGGCCGAGATGTTGCCGGCGTTGCCGACCGGAATGCAGTGGACGTCGGGCGCGTCGCCAAGAGCGTCGACGACCTCGAAGGCGGCGGTCTTCTGCCCCTGGAGCCGGTGGGGGTTCACCGAGTTCACCAGGGCGATGGGGTAGTTGTCCGCGAGCTTTCTCGTCATCTCCAGGCAGTCGTCGAACGAGCCGTCGACCTGGAGCAGCTTGGCGCCGTGGACGAGCGCCTGCGCCAGCTTGCCCATCGCGATCTTGCCGCGCGGCACGAGGACCGCGCAGGTCAGCCCGGCACGGACGGCGTAGGCCGCGGCGGAGGCGCTGGTGTTGCCGGTGGAGGCGCAGATGACCGCCTTCGCGCCCTCTTCCACGGCCTTGCTGATGGCGACGGTCATGCCGCGGTCCTTGAAACTGCCGGTGGGGTTGAGCCCCTCGACCTTGAGATGGACCTCGCAGCCGGTCAGCGCGGAGACGCGTCTCGCCGGGACCAGCGGTGTGCCGCCTTCGAGCAGGGTGACCACGGGCGTCGTCGTGGTCACGGGGAGCCGGTCACGGTATTCCTCGATAAGGCCACGCCACGCCCTGAACATCGCTGCTCCTCCCGCGCTCGGCCCAGCATCGAACGGGCTCGACAGCGCGTAACCATGGGTCCGCTACCAGCGGTATCAGGCACCGAGTCTACGGGGGCCGGGATGCTCACCGCGTCCCCTGTCCACAGGCTGGACGACCCCTGCCGGCGCCCGGCGCCGGTCTCCGGCGGCCTGGCCCTGGACGGCACCCCTGAAGAAACCCCGTATCCTCACTGTCTCTTTACCCCCGTTTGCCCCAGAATTGGGGAAACATCGGTTCCGAAACGGGCGCCATCAGTCCCGGACATGGGGCCACAGCAGCATGCCCGAAGGGGAGCCGTGCCCGACGACCAGGTGTTCCACACTCGTCATGGCATCGATGTGGACACGATCCGCGAACGTCCCGGTCATGATCCCCTCAGCGCGAGCAGGACCCGTGAGGCGGACCACCACGACCGCCTGCACTGGCTTCTCGACCACCTGCCGGCGAGCCGCCCGGGCCGCCCGGTGGCCGTACTCGACCTGGGCTGCGCCGAGGGCGACCTCTCGCTGCTCCTCGTCGAGCGGGGCGACGCGGTGACCGGGATCGACGTGGACCCGTCCGCGATCGCCCGCGCCCGCCTGCGCCGGGACCGGCTGCCCGCGGACGTGGCGGCGCGGATGGAGTTCACGGTGGCGGACGGGCACGGGCTGGAGGGCGTCGCCGACGCGGCATTCAACGCCGCCGCCCTTGGAGAGCTCCTCGACCACGTCGGGGATCCCGTCCAGCTCCTCGGCGAGCTCCACCGGACGCTCCGGCCCGGCGCGGCGCTCGTCTTCACGGTGCCCTACGGCGCGGCCAGGGAGCCGGGCGGGCGAGGTGAGGATGCCGAGCGCCGCCGGATCTTCTACCACGGGAGCCTCCGCCACCTGGTCGAGCCGCTCTTCGAGATCCGCGAGCTCACCGTGTTGCGACGGCATCTGGCCGGAGTCGCCGTACGCCGCGACGAACCGCGCGGCACGCCCGGTTTCGCGCTGAGCCGGGCGGAGACCGCGTTCCTCCAGCGGGAACGTGCGCTCAACGCGGAGATCGACGAGCTGCGGACGCGCTGCGCCGACCTTGCCGCGTGCGAGAGCACGCTGAGGGGCGCCGCGCAGGATCTGCTCGCCCGCAACGCCGAGCTGCGCGCCGAGGCCGCCCGCCTCAGACACCGGGTGACGCGGCTCGAAGGCCGTCTCTCGGAGTACCGGCAGGTGATCGCCCGCCTGCGCCGGTCACGAGCATGGCGGGTCATCACGGCCTACCGTCGCTTGCGCTACCCCACCGGCCGGGACGCCGCCGCCCAGCCCGCCACGAAGCGCCCTGTGATCATCACCGGCTCCACCACCGCCCCCCGGCCCGCCCTGCCCGAACCACCTGCGACGGCATCGAGGACTCCGGCGAGGTGATCTTCGGACAGGCGCACGCGCAAGGACCGTGACGCCTCGGACGCGGATCCTGAGATAGGGCCAACGCGCCCCAGCGGAAGCGCGTCCCAATAGGGTGTGTCCCGATCCGCCCCGTACGAGTAAAGGCGCATGTCAAGATCGCCGATAGGCGCGCACACCTCGGGCAGGTGGCGGATTCCCAGGTCGTGGCCGTCCTCGAGGGGCAGAGGCCTCTAAGGAACCTCACAGGATGCTTGTATAGGGTCGGCTCCGGCGGCGTACCGAACCGACGAAGGAGCGATCATCTTGACCGCCTCCCCACGGAGGAACCGGAGGCAGGGGTTTCCTCCTCATGACTGAGACCACCCGCCTCACGGCCGCGGCGCACGACCGGCCCAGGATCCGCCATAACGACTACTCCCCGCTCGTGCCGCCTCCGCTGGGCGAGTGGACACCCGAACTGCCGGTGAGCGTGGTCATCCCGGCCTACGGCGGGCAGCACCGCCTCGACCTGACGCTCGCCGCGCTGGCGACGCAGACCTACCCGCCGGGCCTCATGGAGGTCATCGTCGTCGACGACGGCAGCGACCCGCCGCTGCGGCTGCCCGACATCCGCCCGCAGAACACGCGCCTGGTCCCGGCCGCGCCCGGCGGCTGGGGTACGGCTCACGCGCTCAACACCGCGGTGCGCCTGGCCGAGGGGGAGATCGTCCAGCGCGTCGACGCCGACATGGTGATCTGCCGCGAGCACATCGAGGCTCTCATGCGCTGGCACCACCTCACCGACTACGTGGTCACGATCGGCGCCAAGGTGTTCGTGGACGAGCCTTCCCTGACGGCCGCCGAGGTGCACGCGGCCGTACGCGACGGCGTGCTTGAGTCGCTGTTCGACATGTCCGCCGCGGTCCCGAGTTCCACCGAGGCGACCATCCGCCGCCTGGACGGGCTGCGCGCGAGCAAGAATCCGTATCACGTCTGCACCGGGCCGACGGTCTCGTTCCGTCGGGCGCTCTTCCAGCGGGTCGGCGGCCTCGACCCCGAGGTGCTCCGGGGTGAGGACACCGAGTTCGCCTACCGGCTGGCGATGAGCGGCGCCGTGTTCGTGCCCGACATGGAGGCGCGGGCCATCCACCTCGGGCTTCCGGCGCAGCGTGTGGACAAGGAGGCGACCGTCCGGGTCGTGGCTCCCTTCCTGGCCCACCGGGTGCCGCTCCGCCGTGACCTGCGCAAGGAGCCCGGCAGGCGATGGCTGGTCCCCTACGCCGAGGTGGTCCTCGACACCGAGGGCTCCACGGAGGCGGAGGTACGGGCGGCCGTGAGCGCGGCGCTCGGCGGCAGCCTGCCGGACATCGCGGTCACGCTCGTGGGGCCGTGGGCGGAGCTGCCCTCGGGACGCCATCGGGTGCTGGGCGATCCGGATTTCGAGGCGCGGCTGGTCCGGGAGCAGTACCGCCACGACGACGGCGTCCGGCTCGCCCCTGCGGTGGCTCCTGATCCCTTCCCCGTCCCGTTCCGGTACACCGGGCCGGTGGACGTGCCGCTGGGACACCGCTCGCTGGAGCTCATGATCAAGGCGGTGACCGACGACCGCGCCGGGTTGCTCGTGGTGGAGTTCCCCGGCGGCCGGACGGCGCGGCTGGAGCGCACCGACGCCGTCAACCGCGCCCGGCTGCTCGTCTCCCCCGGTGAGGACCTCGACGAGGTGATCGAGCAGACCCATGGCGTACGGCACGGCATGGCGGCCGAGTTCTGGCCTCGGGCGGCCGACAAGGCCGAACGACCAGGCGAACGCAGTCCCGCACCGTCCAAGCCCAAGGCGGCCACGCCCGAAGCCTCGCGGTCGAAGGCGGCACCATCCGAGGCCTCGCCATCCAAGCAGGCACCTTCCGAAGCCGCGCCGTCCAAGCAGGCACCTTCCGAAGCCGCGCCGTCCAAGCAGGCACCTTCCGAAGCCGCGCCGTCCAGGCCGGCACCGCCCCGCGAGAAGCTGGTCAGACGCCTGCGATCGGCTCTGCGAGGCGACTGAACGGCCCGGTTAGGCGGGGCCGTTCGGTGACGGGCCTTCCGTGCCCGGATCCGCGGGTGTGGCGGTGCCGGGCCCGGCCGTGGCCGCCGCTCCCGGGAGGCCGGGGCGCCGGGCCGAGATCCGCTTGATCACGCTGCGCAGACGGCCGGCCTTCAGGGCGGTGACCTCGCGGCGCAGCCCGCCCACCTCGCGGCGCAGGTCGACGGCGGACTTGCGCCACCGGCCGGCCTCCTCACGCCACTTGCCCACCTGACCGCGTAGCCGCTCGACCTCCTTGGTCAGCTTCACCACCTCGGCCTCGGTCTCCAGCCTGGCGCGGTAGGCCATCCGGCGGCCCTTGCCGGGGGTCGTCTCGGAGGCGGGCAGGAAGCCCAGTGTCTCGCCGTCGATCCACAGCGCGCCGTAGACGTCGTCGACCGCCTCGTCGTACTCGTACGAGGACGCCTCCTCGTGCCGCTCCATCACCAGGGCGGCGCGGGCGAAGGCCGCGCGGCGTTCGAGGCGGGCGGTGGTCACGCCATCGGCGGTCTCGGCGAGCAGGATGCCGACCAGGCCGTGTCCGCCCTCGACCGCGAGGTCGAGCAGGCGGGCCAGGGTGTCCTCCCCCGGCACCCAGCCCGCGGGAAGGCGCAGCCGGAACGGCGCCAGGCGCTCGGCCTCGGCCGCCGTCAGGCGTACCCGTCCTTCGTAGGCGTAGTGGCCGTGGATCAGCGTCAGGTCGAGACGGGGGTTGGTGAGCGGCGCGCGCCGCTCGGGCTCCATGGTGTCCCACGGCCCGGTCAGCAGCACCGAGACGTCGGGAACGGTGCCGGCGAGGACGGCGTCCACGGTGGCACGGGTCTCCTCGTAGCCCTCGGCCCGCACCGCGACCTCGAGATACGGCACCTTCCACTGGCGCGACGGATGGGCGCGCAGCCAGCGGTACTGCGGGACACGGTCGCCGATCAGCGCGTGGCTGACCCGGTCGATCGGCTGCTTGTCCCGCATCCGCATCGACGGACCCAGATGGAACCCCCGGGCCAGCGGTTCGGGGATGAACACCGCTCCGGCCTGGGCCAGGCGGTATCCCATCTCGGTGTCCTGGCCGAGGATGAGCTCCTCGTCCATGGGCCCGGCGGCCTCGATGAGCCCGCGGTTGACCGAGGTGGCCCCGCCGACATGCAGGCTGAAGGCCCGGTTGGGGGTCTCGGTCAGGCCGTTGGTGCGCTCCACGAGGTCGACGAGCCATTCGTGGGGCTCAGCGGGCTCGAAGAGCTTGGCGAGGTCGTCCGCCCCTGCCACGACGGCGGGCGAGGGCAGCGCGGCCGTCGTGAACCGCAGGTAGCTGGTCACGACGAGGTAGGAGGCCAGGTGGTGCCACCGCATGTGCGCCTCGACCTCGTGGCGGTCGGCGACCACGTCGGAGTCGAGCCAGTGGATGATCTCGCCGGTCGCCGCCGCGAGCCCGGCGTTCCGCGCGTTGGCCCTGCCGGGCGTGTCGCAGACGATCAGCCGGGTGTCCGCGGGGCGGATCTCCGGCATGCGCAGGGCCGGACTGCTGCCGTTGTCGACCACGACGACCTCGAGCAGTTCCTCGGGGTAGGTCTGCGCGGCGAGGCCGGCGAGGGCCAGGTCGAGCTTGTCCTGGCCGTTGTAGGCGGGGACCACGATGCTGACCCGCAGGCTCGGCGTCCATGCGCCGAGGGGAGGCGGGTCGAGCACGGTGTAGTCGTTGCCACGGATCCGCCGCGTCATGAGTTTTCCAGGATCTCGCTGGGACGGAAGCCACGCCATTGGTTCGCCGCGACGCGCAGGAAGTGGGCGAGGGGAAGCTGCCAGGTGTGGCCGGCGGCGAGGGATCGCCGCAGGACGTAGCCCAGCCCTTGGGTGCGGTAGATGCGGGCGCCGGCGGCGTGCGCGGTCTTCAGGAACTGCGCGTCCACCCCCCGCGGCACCCCCTCAAACCCGCCTATTTCCTTAAATTTCGCCCGAGCGAGGAAGATCGTACCCCCGGCGACGTGATCCGACCAGATCTCGCTGGTGTAGTCGGTGCGGCGGATGGTGACGTCGAGCGGCTCCAGGTAGAAGAACTCCGCCGCCGTGCCCACGATGTCGGCCCCGCTGTAGGAACGGGCGAGCAGCAGATCGGACAGGTGCTCCGGGGAGTACCAGTCGTCGTCGTCCCACTTGGCGATCTCGTCGCCGCCGGCCAGGGCCGCCGCCTGGTTCAGCACCTCGCCGAACGGCGTGGCCGTGTCCGCCTCCACCACCGTGAGCGGCAGGGGGAAATCGGCCACGGCCCGGCGTACGTCCTCGTGGGAGGCCGGGACGCCGTGCAGCCCGAGCAGGACCTCCACCTCGACGTGGCGCTGGCGGGCGATCTGGCCGAGCGCCGACCCGAGCAGGTGTGGCCGCTTGCTGGACATCACCACGCTCACCTTGGGTACCGTGCGTGGGATGGCGTGGCGCCGCAGCCGCAGGCTGTGCTCCTCCCTGCGCAGGTCGCCCACCGAGCGGAGCGACTCCTCGCGGCGTCCGGGCGCCCAGGAGCCCAGCAGCTCCGCGAGGCCGGGATCGGCCTGCGCGACCCAGACGGGCACGTCGTCCGCGTGCACCGGAACACCGGCGGCGGCCAGGCCGAGGATCGTCTCCAGCACGCCGGACCGCTCCTGCGGCCAGCGGACGCGCAACCCCTCGTAGGGACGCAGCCGTACGATGTCGGCCGCGGTCAGCGGAAGGTCCGCGGCCTCACCGGCGAGCACCGGCCGCCCACCCTCGAAGGCCAGCTCGGCCGGGCCCGCCGACGGGGTCCGTACGTAGCCGAGCGGTGTCGGGTCGCCCTCTCCCAAAGCGCTACCTCTCAATCGGGCCCCGCCGGGGCGGGGACGACACCTCGCGGACCCGGCATCCGGATCAGGGCGTGTCTTCGCCCTCGACGCGCATCACGCTGGTCACGCCTCTGACGATGTCGAGCTCGCGCAGGCCCTCTATCGTCGCGGAGAGCGCCGCGTCGCTGGCCCGGTGGGTGACCAGCACGAGCTGGGCGTCATCGCCGTGACCCTCCTGGCGGACGGTCTGGATCGACACGTCGTGCTTGGAGAAGATGTCGGCGACCCGTGCCAGCACGCCCGGCTTGTCGGCGACGTCCAGGGAGACGTGGTAGCGCGTGACCGTCTCGCCCATCGGATGGACGGTGAGGTCGGCGTAGGTGGACTCCTGCGGCCCGTGGATGCCCGCGAGGCGGTTGCGTGCCACGGCCACGAGGTCGCCCAGCACCGCCGAGGCGGTCGGCGCCCCGCCCGCGCCCTTGCCGTAGAACATCAGCTGCCCGGCGGACTCGGCCTCCACGAAGACCGCGTTGTACGCCTCGCGGACCCCGGCCAGCGGATGGCTCCTCGGGATCATCGCCGGATGGACGCGGACGCCGACCGAGCGGCCGTCGTCGGACCTGGCGCAGATGGCCAGCAGCTTGATGACGTACCCCATGGCCTTTGCGCTGGCCACGTCGGTCGCGGTGATCTCGGTGATGCCCTCGCGGTGCACGTCGGCGGCCGTCACCCGGCTGTGGAAGGCGAGCCCGGCCAGGATGGCGGCCTTGGCCGCGGCGTCGAAGCCCTCGACGTCGGCGGTCGGGTCCGCCTCGGCGTATCCCAGCGACTGGGCCTCCTCCAGCGCGTCGGTGAAGGAGGTGCCGGTGGAGTCCATCTTGTCGAGGATGTAGTTGGTGGTGCCGTTGACGATGCCAAGCACCCGGTGCACCCGGTCGCCCGCCAGCGACTCTCGCAGCGGGCGGAGCAGGGGGATCGCCCCGGCCACGCTGGCCTCGAAGTACAGATCGACGCCGTGTTCCTTGGCGGAGCCGTGGACCGTGGCGCCGTCCTCGGCGAGCAGGGCCTTGTTGGCCGTGACGATCGACTTGCCGCCGGCCATGGCGGCCACCATGAGCGACCGCGCCGGCTCGATGCCACCGATCACCTCGACGACGATGTCGACGTCGTCCCTGCTCACCAGGGCCTCGGCGTCGGTCGTCAGCAGCGCGGGGTCGACGTCGCCCTCGCGCTTGCGTCCGAGGCGCCTGACCGCCACCCCGGCCAGCTCCAGCGGCGCGCCGACGCGGGCGGCGAGGTCGTCGGCCTGTTCGTGCATCAGCCGTACGACCTGCGAGCCGACCACGCCGCAGCCGAGCAGCGCGACCTTCAGCGGCCGGGACTCACCCGGTTTTTCGTGCTTGCCCCGCTTGTCCGGAATCGGTGGCTCCTGAGGCCGCTCGAACACCGCCTCGGCGCCCGGCGCCTCCTGTGGCACTTCCGATGCGGCAGATGTCACTCTTGCCCCCTCAACAGGTCGTCCTCGGTCTCCCTGTGCACGATGACGCGGGACACACCGTCCCGCACCGCCACCACCGCGGGCTTCGGCAGGTAGTTGTAGTTGTGCGCCAGCGACCGGCAGTAGGCGCCGGTGGCGGGGACCACGAGCAGGTCGCCCGCGGCGATGTCGCCGGGCAGCCAGACGTCGCGGACCACGATGTCACCGCTCTCGCAGTGCTTGCCGACCACGCGCGACAGGGCGGGCGTGGCGTCGCTGGACCGGGACGCCAGCACGCAGGTGTAGTCGGCCCCGTACAGAGCGGTGCGGAGGTTGTCGCTCATGCCGCCGTCGACGCTGACGTACGACCGCAGGCCCTCGACGTCCTTGACCGTGCCGACCTCGTACACCGTCACGCCGCCGGGACCGGAGATGGCCCGTCCCGGCTCGACGGTGAGCCGGGGGACCGGGAGGCCGGCGTCCTCGCAGACCCTGGAGACGATCTCGCGCAGGCTGTCGGCGATCACCTTGATGTCGGGCGCGTCGTCGCCTTCGACGTAGGCGATGCCGTACCCGCCGCCGAGGTCGAGCTCGGGCAGGAAGACGCCGTGCTCCTGCTTGATTTGCGTCAGCAGCACGGCCAGGCGCCGCGCGGCCACCTCGAAGCCCGCCGTGTCGAAGATCTGGGAGCCGATGTGGGAGTGCAGGCCGACGAGCTCAAGCTGCGGCATGGCCAGCACCCGGCGCGCGGCCTCGGCCGCGGCGCCGCTGTTGAGCGACAGGCCGAACTTCTGGTCGTCGTGGGCCGTGGCGATGAACTCGTGCGTATGCGCCTCGACGCCGGTGGTCACACGGATCTGGATCTTGGGACGCACTCCCAGCTCGCCGGCGAGGTAGCCGACGCGGGCGATCTCGTCGAAGGAGTCGACGACGATGTGGCCCACTCCGACCCGAAGGGCCCTCTCGAGCTCGGCGTACGACTTGTTGTTGCCGTGGAGCGCGATGCGAGCGGGCGGGAAGCCGACGCTCAGCGCCACGGCGAGCTCGCCGCCGCTGCAGACGTCGAGGCCGAGTCCCTCCTGGTCGACCCAGCGCGCGACCTCCTTGCACAAGAACGCCTTGCCCGCGTAGTAGACGTCGTCGCCGGGGAAGGCGGCCTTGTAGTCGCGGCAGCGGGACCGGAAATCGTCCTCGTCGACCACGTACAGCGGCGTGCCGTACTCTCGGGCGAGATCGCGGACGTCCACGCCGGCGATCGTGATCGCTCCATCCACGCGGCCGGTCGATCGCGGCCAGATGGTGGGGACGAGCGTGTTGAGGTCTGCGGGGGCCTGCGGAGGGCGCTCCTCATGCGGGACATCCGCGTGCCGGTCACCGGCAGGATGGGCGAATCGACTCACCCGAACGAGGCTATCCGACCCCGTGATCCCCCCGCGCCCGATGCCCAACCTGCGAGACGGCAGTATGGAAGATCTCCAGAGCTTGATGCCGCCAGGCGTGCCATTTCCGGCTTATTGCCCGATTTAGTCATATTTTGTCGGGTGGGGTCTGTCCCAGCGCTGTCAGGCCCTCGGCGAGGACCTTGCGTACGGCCCGCGCCATGCGGAGCCGGGCGGCGTGCGCCGCTGAGGGCGGCTCGTCCCCCTTGGGGATCGCGGGGGCGTGCTCGAAGGCGTCGTGGTAGGCCTCGGCGAGCCGCTCCAGGTACGCCGGCCAGCCGGGATCGCGCCCGGCCCGCCTGCTCGGCAGCTCGGCCAGCAGCCTCAGGACCGCCCGGTCGTACGGGCCGCCGAGCAACTCGGGCCGGAACCCCCTGTCTTCCCCGGGCACCCCCGCCCCTTCCTCGGGCAGCCCCACCCCTTCGCCGGGCACCCCCGCCCCTTCGCCGAGCACCCCCACCCCTTCCTCGGGTGGCCCGGGCGGGCCGGTACGGCACCCCCACTCCGCACCCATGCCAAGGTCGCGGGCCCATCCCTGGACCCATCCCGCCCGCACGTAGGCGTACCGCACGACGAACCCGGGATTCCTCCACGTACGCGGCGCATCAGGCCAGACCGACTCCATCCGCCCCGGAGACACCGCACTCCCGGACACCGCACTCCCGGACACCGCGCCTTCGGGCGGCCCGGCGGGCTCGGTCAGGATCTCGCGGACGATCTCGCCGGGCTCGGCCACCTCGATCACCAGGAAACCGTTCGGGCGCACGTGGACCGTCCGCACTCCCGGCACGGCGCGCACCCGCGCCGCCAGGTCCTCGGCCGCCTCCCGCACGGGCGCGGTCCCGGGGCCCCTCACAGCCGCGCGCCCGGTTCCGCCCGCCCGCCGCAGCGCGGCCGGCGACACGTACACCGCCTCCCTCTGCCACGACCCTTCGGGGACGGGCGGCGAACCGAGGACGTCCCGCAGCGCGTCCACGACCCTCACCTCGGCACCCCCGCAACGCGTCCAGAACCACCTGCCGTACTCGCGACGCCGCCACGACCAGCACTACCCCGCCAGGGAGATGTCTGCACGACGAAGACCGCGGCCTCGTACCCAGCCTGGAAGACCGCGATCTCGTACCCTCTCATATCGGCCGGGCGGCATGAACGTGGACTGGTCGGCGAGAAATGTCCGCCTCCGCGCGATCATGACCGGGGACAGACGAGGTGGCTAGGTGCCGGTACGGGGATGAGTCTGCCCCTGCTTCGCGAACCGGTCCTGCGCGTCAAGTACGTCTTCCGCGTAACGCGCGGCCCACGCGCCCATCGCCCGCATTGGGACGAGCAGCGCGCTACCAGCCTCCGTCAGCGCGTAGTCCACGCGAGGCGGTGCCTCTGCGTACGCCCGGCGCTCGACCAGGCCGTTGTACTCCAAGCGCCGCAGTGCCTCGTTGAGGACCTTGGGACTGATCCCGCCGATTCGGGTGACCAGCGCTCGCGGCCGCATAGGACCAGTCTTGCCGAGCGTGTACACCACGACACTGTCCCAGCGGTTCGCAAGCACCTCGAACGCGACGCGCGCTTGACAGTCGGATGTGTACGCAAGCTCCGACAGGCCGGGGAGCTTCTCCATGTCCTCATCCTGCCCGATCTGATGGACACCGCGCGGTGTGCATCAGCCCGCCTAACGTCACGAACCGGTGTTCCATCTCGGATCACCTCGGAACACGCCGGATCGCTGACGATTCGGGGACAGGAGTTACATCATGCGCATCGGCATCCTCGGCACGGGCACGATGGCCACGACGCTGGGCGGCGCGTGGGTTCGCGCGGGGCACGACGTCCTCGTCGGTGGACGCAACCGGGCAGCGGCTGCAGCGACCGCGGCCCGCATCGGTGCTGCCAGGCACGGAAGCCTCGCGGACGGGGCGACTCACGGCGATATCGTCCTCGCGGCGGTCCCGGCGGACGTGGCACCCGAGTTGGTCAAGGGGCTCGCCGACATCCTCACCGGGCGGACGGTGATCGACTGCACGAACCCCATCGTGCCAACCGACGACGGCTTGGTGCTGTCGACAGGCGGCGTGACGTCGATCGCCCAGCGGATGGCGAACGCCGCACCGGGCGCCCATGTGGCCAAGGCGTTCAACCTGTGCCACGAAAGCATCTGGACGCTGCCACTGCCGGTGTTCGAGGGTGCCCCGCTGGCCGTGCCGTTCTGCGGTGACGACCCAAGGAGCCTCGATCAGGTCGCTGCACTGATCACGTCGATGGGCTGCACGCCCGTGCCCTGCGGCGGGCTGTCTCGCGCGGTCTACGTCGAGGCGACGGCGGCGTTCGCGATCGGGGTGTGGTGGTCTGGAGCGGAGGCGCGGTTCGCCTTCCCGACACCGGCGCAGGCCCCGCAGAATCCCTAGCACCGCAAAGATCCTTAAGGGGTTCAGTCGATCACTCGGCGTGATCGCTGGTTCTGGCCGGTCAGCAGGACCGAGTCCTGGGTGCGGTCGCGGGTGGTCGCCTGTGCCACCAGCGCACCCCCGGACGGGGAAGCGGCATGGACCCACACCTTGATCGCGCAGCAGTTGACTGATGTGGGCATCTCCCCCTCCCCGGTCGGGCGGATCCTCACCGAGGCCGACCTGGCCGGGGCATCGCCGGTTCAAGGTCACCTACACCCCCATACATGCGAGAACCCAACCCCTCAGGGATCTGTGCGGCGCGGCGCTAGATACAGCCGCAAACCACGCTATCCCTCCGACCTGGTCGGTAAGCGGCATGCAAGTCGGGTTCCAGCAGGGCATCACACACTTCCCGCATAACACAGGAGGTGTGACCATGCATCGATCATTGCGGGTGGCAGTGGCGGCGGTGGCAGTGGCCCTGCCCGCCATCACGGTTTCGCAGGCGAACGCGTCGGCCCAGGTTGCCGAGACAGCCCCGCACAAGGCGGCGGTCGGCACACGATTAGCGGCCCGGACCGATCCGGCGGTCCAGTTGATCTCGCTGGAGTACAGCGCGACGGTCAGGGTGCCCAAAGCAGCGCCGAAACGGGCGTTCACCGCCTTGTTCGCCAAGGCCGCGCGGCACGCCAAGGCAGGTCGCATTCCCGCCGATCACCAGAGCCAGGTCAAGTGGGTTCTTCGTACGGCCAGAGCGCACATCGATCGCTATCTCGCGCCGGCCCGGCCGCAGCGGTCGGCAAAGGTGGTCACCGGAGCATGGTGCACAGGGTGGTGGGTGACTCCGGACGGGTACATGGTCACCGGCTCGCACTGCGTAGGCAAGAGCAAGGCCCAACTGCGTACGAGCTTCGCCGCGAACGCCCTGCCTAAGATCAACTCTGCGGACGTCAACGGCTTCCTGAAGTCCATCATGAAGGTCGCCCAGCCCGATGACGAGCTGGTCAAGTTGGCGGGCACGGTGTTCGCCCGGTTCAACGCCGACAAGATGCGCGTGACCGGCCTCAAGCGGTATCTCAGCGTCGTCTCGGCCGTTCCCGGCGGCGGCATGGACAAGACGGCCAAGGTAACGCCCGTCGCTCTGGTCGCCAGGGGCCGGGATTACCCGGGAGTGGACTTCGCCCTGCTGAAGATGAAGGGCGCGCGGAACCTTCCCACGGTGCCCCTTGGCCAGGACACCGACGTCCGGGTGGGCGACGTCCTCTACATCAACGGGTTCCCGGGACTGGTCACCAACAGCCCGGTCTTCAACCCGCGGTCGAAGCTGTACCCCGCGCTGACCGAAGGCGCCTACAACGCCAAGCGGACCACCATCCTCGGTGTGCCGTACATCCAGGCTCAGGCGCCGTCGTACGGTGGCAACTCAGGCGGACCGGTGTTCAGCGAGAACGGCAAGGTCATCGGGACGCTGATCGCGGGATCCGTCGACCCGATCACGGGGGACAGCGCCGAGAACCACAGCTTCATCCTTCCCGTGAGCATCATCAAGAAGAGGCTCGCCGCCGCCCGGGTCACCGCTTCCGAGTCGTCCACCACCCGGGTGTACAACTCCGCGCTCGACGACTTCTTCGCCTACCGCTACAGGGCCGCGCTGCCGAAGTTCCGTAAGGTGCGTGCGCTCTATCCCGCGCATCCCTACGTGGCCACCTACATCAACGACACGCGGAAGGCCATCGCCGCGGGCAAGGACAGGACGCCGAAGGCCAAAGCCTGATCAAGGGCGAAGGGCCGGTGAACGCCGTTTTCGTGGGTAGTCAGGAGGACATGTCTCCCACGGTCGCGGTCATCGCGCATAGCAAGAAGACGTTCGGCGGCGGGCTGGACAAGCTCCGCATCCTCATCGCCGAGCAGGACGTCGGCAAGCTGCTGTGGCACGAGGTGCCCAAGAGCAAGAAGGCGCCCAAGCAGGTACGCAAGGCGTTGAAGGAGGGGGCCGAGCTGGTCTTGGTCTGGGGCGGCGACGGCATGGTCCAGCGCTGCGCCGACGCCCTGGCCGGGTCGGGGGTCCCGATGGCCGTCCTCCCGGCGGGGACGGCCAACCTGTTCGCCGCCAACCTGGACATTCCGCAGGACCTCGACGAGGCCGTGCGGATCGGCTTCCACGGCGTGCGGAAGAAGCTGGACCTGGGCATGCTCAACGGCGAGCACTTCGCGGTGATGGCGGGGGCCGGGTTCGAGGCCGAGATGATCGCCGACGCCGACCGGGGCTCCAAACAGCGGCTCGGCCGCCTGGCCTATTTCGGAACGGCGGTACGGCACGTCGGCGGGCCCCTCGTGCCGATGAAGATCAAGGTCGACGGCGCGTCGTGGTTCGACGGAGAGGCGAGTTGCCTGCTGCTCGGCAACGTCGGCACGATCACCGGCGGCATCGAGGCCTTCGACGACGCCCGGCCCGACGACGGCTGGCTGGAGGTCGGGGTCTCCACCGCCCAGGGGCCGGTCCAGTGGGCTCGTGTGATCGGCAGGATGGCCACGGGCCGCTCCGAGGACTCCCCCTTCGTCCGCATAACCCGGGCCAGGAAGATCACCGCCACCTTCGGCAGCTCGCTGACCTACGAACTCGACGGCGGCGACCGCGACCCCACCTCCAAGATCAAGGCCCGGGTCGTCCCTGGCGCCCTGACGGTCTGCGTCCCCGGCCCGGGCACCGCGTAGGTTCCGGCGCGCCTGCCCATCCGCTGGGAGATCAGAGCCGACATCCACCAAGCCTTCCTCGGCCTGGCCTGCGCCCTCATCTGCCGGCGCCGCCTCGCCTCATCGCGTCAGGAGTTCTCAGCCCTAGGACGAACATCGCGGCGCCTGCGGCGGCCAGGACCGCGATGGTGGCGAAGACCGGGCGCGAACCGGCGACCTGCAGCGCAGGCCCGGCGGCTACGGAACCGATGAATCCAGCCAGGTTCTCGGTGGTGGTCACCGCGGCCAGGACGTGCGGTCTCCGGTCGGGCGGCGTACGCAGCGTGAAACGCGTGATGAAGGTCGCCGCGAGGACCGGCGTGGCCAGCCCGGTGAGAAACAACCCGACGGCTACAACGACCGGTCGCTCAACGAGCAGCAGCCACAGCGGCACACTCAGGAGCACCGCCGCCGCGGTCAGGGCAGTGGTGCCCATCCGGCTCAGCGCGGTGACCGCGAGCAGGCTGCCGAGCGCGAGGCCGGCACCGTTTGCCGCGATGAGCAGGCCCAACGTGCGGGGGTTGCCGCCGAGGTCGTGCAGGACCAGCACCGGTAGGCAGAGGAAGATGGCGGGGATCGTGAGCGTTACCAGGACCAGCGCGACGCCGAACAGACGCAGCGTGGGGTCGCTCAGCACCTGACGGTAGCCGCCGCCTTTCGCAGGATGCGTCTCCGAGCCCGTCGCGGGACCCTTCTCTGGCGATCGCACGAAGGCGAGCACGATCAGGAACGATACGAAATACGTCCCGGCATCGATCCAGAGGACCTCCGCCGGGCCGAGCAACGCGATCAGGACGCCACCGACGGCGGGCCCTGCGAGCGCGGCGATCCTGGTCGCCCCGTCGATAAGGCTGTTGGCACGGCCGACGAGGTTCTCGTCGGTGCCCCGCATGGGGCCCAGCAACTCGGGCACGATCAAACGCTGAGAAGAGACGTACGGCGTGGTGAACGCGCCGAGTCCGAACGACACCGCGAGCAGGATCGGTAGGTTCAGACCGCCGGCCAGGTGCAGCAGCGGGATCGACGCCATCAGCGGCACGCGGGCCGCGTCGCCGATCAGCATGGTTCGCCGCGCGCCGAGCCAGGCGACCAGCTTGCCGCTGGACAGCCCCACGATCACCACGCCCACAAACTCGACGGTCAGGACAAGGCTCATCTTCACCGGCGAGCCGGTGGTGACCAGCACGAACCACGGCAATGCCAGCAGGGTGAGCCAGGACCCGAATGTGGACAGCAGCTTCGCGGTGAACAGGGCGAGCAGGCCCGGCGTGCACAGCATCAGCTCGGGCCGTCGTAGGTGGGTACGGCGTAGGCGAAGAACGCGACTTGGCGGGCACCCTCCTTGCGGGGGCGGTCGGCATTCGTGTACTCGGCGATGACGGCTCTGATCCGCTCGGTCACCTCGGTGAGTTCGGCGACATCGAGGTAGCCCATGTCCTCGCCGATCCAGGCCGCCTCCTGCCACGTGACGTCGAACTCGTCCTCATGACGCTGGAACTCGTCGAGCGCGGCCAGCCGCCGGGCGATGAACTGCTCCCGAAGCGCCCGGGAAGCGGTGGCGAACTCCGGCGAGCCGTCCCCGGTCGCGGTCCAGGTGATCCCCCGGCTGGTGGCCTGCCACGGCCGCTCCCGGCCATGCGCCAGATCGACGGCCGGCTCTACAAGTCCCCATTTCACCAACTGGCCGACGTGATAGCTGACGGATGCGGTCGACTCGCCGGTCAGGTCGGCCAGCCTCCTGCCGGTTGCCGGACCATCCACGGTCAGCAATTCGAGCAACTTGAGCCGGATCGGATGGGCGAGCGCGCGCAAGGCCCGCGGGTCGGTGATCTGCTTCCGAGACTGGGATGGCATCTAGCCAAGATATCTTGGCCAAGAAGTGTTGGTCAACGCCATGATGCTGACACGGCCCGAGCGAAGCGAGGCCCATATCCCGGTGGACGCGGGCTCGCGCGGACGGGCCGTTCACCTTTGTCACCGTGCGTGTGAGAGTGCGATGGAGCGGAGGAAGCCCCGAGTTCACGCCGGAAACCCATGTGCGCACTTGTGTCGGTAGATGGCAGCCTTGGGGCTCATGGAGGTCGTGGAGAAGCTGGTCGCCGATCACACCGTGCTGTCGGTGGTGGTCGGGTCCCGCGCCTACGGGTTGGAGACCGCCGACTCCGATACCGACCGTCGCGGCGTCTTCGTCACTCCGACCCCGCTGTTCTGGCGGCTGGACAAGCCGCCCACGCACCTCGATGGACCGCTGCCCGAACAGTTCTCCTGGGAGGTCGAACGCTTCTGCGTGCTCGCGCTACAGGCGAACCCGACGGTCCTGGAATGCCTGTGGTCCCCGATCGTCGAACACCTCACCCCTGAGGGCGAGGAACTTCTGGCCCTACGGCGGTGTTTCCTGTCGCGACGCGCCCAGCAGACGTTCCTGGAGTACGCCGGCGCCCTGTTCCGCCGGCTGGACCCCGACCGGCCGAAGTGGAAGCAGGCCATGCACATGCTCCGGCTGTTGCTGTCCGGACGTCACCTGCTGCGGTACGGCGAGCCGCTGGTGCAGGTGGGTGAGCACCGCGACCGGCTGCTGGCCGTGCGACGCGGAGAGATCCCGTGGCCGGAGGTCGATCGATGGCGGGCCGAGCTGACCGCCGACCTCGACCAAAGCACCGGCGTGCTGCCCGAGGCGCCCGATCGCGCCAGGGCCCAGGACTTCCTGGTGACCGTACGAAGAGCGAACCTGTGACCGCGGCAAAGACCTCGTCGCGGCCAAGAAGGCGGCCGAACATGGCGCCCTTCCCTCCGGCGCTCCGGGTCCGTCCATCCTCGGCACCGACGTCCAGCACCTCACCGCCACACTGGAACAGGCCCGGGAAGATTCCACGCTCCCCGATACCGCCTCCGCCCAGGAGACCCTGCACGACCTGGTGGTCCGCACCCGCCTCACCATCGATCGAGCATGAGTGCGCGTCGCACCAGCCCTTGGCTTTCCGGCAGGCTGACTTTCCCGCCGGCCGATGAGTTTCGCCGTCGGCCGGGGTCCTACTGTCGTCACCGCGACCGCGGACGGCCACTCACGGAGGGACCACCGACCATGACCACCACCCACACCCTCGATGTCCAAGGCGCGCGCCTGCGCTACGAGGTCCGCGGCGAGGGGCCGCTGCTGCTGGTCATGGGATCTCCCATGGCCGCCGCGGCCTTCGCGCCGCTGGCCGACGTGCTCGCGAGCGACCACACCGTCGTCACCCACGACCCAAGGGGCATCGCGGGCAGCCGTCTCGACGACCCCGAGCAGGACTCCACCCCCGAGCTCCGGGCGGACGACGTCGCCGCCCTCCTGGACGCGCTCGGAGCCGAGTCCGCCGACGTGTTCGGCAGCAGCGGCGGCGCGGTCACGGGGCTCGCCCTGGTCGCGAGGCATCCCGGGCGGGTGCGGACGCTCGTCGCGCACGAGCCTCCCCTGCTGGAGCTGCTCCCCGACGCCCCCGAGCAGCGCGCCGGGGTCGACGACGTCGTGGAGACCTTCCATCGGGAGGGGCAGGGAGCCGCGTGGATGAAGTTCATGGTGAACGCCGGATTCGACCTCGGCGCCGAGGGTGCCCCCACGCCTCCTCCAGGGGAGCCCTCGGAGCAGGACCTCGCCGACGCGGCCCGCTTCTTCGGCCATGAACTCCGGGGCACCACCCGCTACGTACCCGATGTCGCCGCCCTGACGGCCGGCCCGGCGCGGGTCGTCGTCGGCATCGGCGTCTCCTCGGGCGGCCTGGTGACGTACCGGACCTCCACGGTGCTGGCCGAGCTTCTCGGCACGTCGCCGGTCGAGTTCCCCGGCGACCACGGCGGCTTCATGGAGCAGCCCAAGGAGTTCGCCGAGGTACTGCGGAACGTACTGAGGGGTGAGGGCTGACCGGTGCGGCAGCGCACCGGGGCCGTGCTCCGACCGGGTGATGTGCTCACGTTGTGACAAAATCGGTTGTGTCGCTCGCGGTCGGTGTGGGTGTTCCGCCCCGCCGTCGCAGCGCACAACGATGACACCCCCGAGTCGTCAGGATCCCCACGATGCTGCAAGCCGGTCGGTCCCAGGAGGAGATTCGCCGGCACAATCTCGGCACCCTGCTCCGGCATGTGCACCTGGGCGGCCCGGTGTCCCGCACGGTGCTGGCCGACCGCATGGGGCTGAACCGCAGCACGATCATGGCGTTGACCGCGGACCTCACCGCGGCGGGCCTGGTCCGTGAGGAGCTCCCCGGGGACACCGGCAAGGCGGGCCGGCCGTCGCTGGTGGTACGGCCGGAGTCCCGCCGGGTGTACGTCCTGGCCTTCGACGTCCGCGTAGACCGGCTGGTCGCCGCCAGGGTCGGGCTGGGCGGGACGATCCTGGACCGCAGGGAGGCGGTCCGGGCGCGTGCCGGCGCCGACCTCGACGACGTGGTCGGGGTGCTCGCCGGGTTCGCCAGCGAGATGCACCGAAAGGCGCGTTCCGGCTCGGTGTGCGTCGGAGTCGGCGCGGCCTACTGTGGCATGATCCGGCCCGGTGACGGGATGGTGCGTTTCGGGCCGAACATGGGCTGGGTCGATCAGGCCTTCGGCACCGAGCTCGGCCTCAGGCTCGGGATGCCGGTGTCGGTGGGCAACGAGGCCCACCTCGGCGCGCTGGCCGAGCACGAACGCGGGGCCGGCATCGGTTTCGAGAACCTGATCTACCTGCACGGGGATGTCGGCGTCGGCGGCGGGATCATCGTCGGCGGCAAGCTGCTGGACGGCGACGGCGGGTACGGCTGCGAGGTCGGGCACATGATGGTCAACCCGTACAACGGGCGGCCCTGCGGGTGCGGCTCGCGAGGCTGTCTGGAGGCGGAGGTCGGCGAGCAGGCCCTCCTCGACGCCGCCTACCGCTCCGGCGAGCCGGTCGGCCGCGATGGCGTACGGGCCGCCGTGGTGACCGCCACCGACCGGTCGGGCGAGCCGGTCGGCCGCGATGCTGTACGGGCCGTGGTGGCCGCCGCCGATGACGGCGATATGAAGGCCCGGGAGGCGCTGCACCGGATCGGCGACTGGCTCGGCATCGGGGTGGCGAATCTGATCAACCTCTTCAACCCCGGCGTTGTGATCTTCGGCGGGATGCTGCGCGAGGTCTACCCGGGCTCGGCGGCCCAGGTCGAGAGCCGGATCGCGGCCAACGTGCTGGTGATCTCCCGGGAGAGGGTGCAGCTCCGGACCTCGGCCCTCGGGGACGACGCCACCCTGATCGGCGCGGCCGAACTCGCCTTCTCCGACCTCCTGACCAGCCCCCTGGAAGTGCTCGCCCACCTGACGTCACACCCCGAACAGACACTCACCCGCACAACACCATGATCCACAAGCAAGCCCTCACAGCAAACGGGCCTCGCTTCGCTCGGACTGCATTTTCAGAGCTCGGCACACGACTCCAGTAAGCCTCTGACCTGCGAGGCGAAGCGGGGAGCTCGAGGGGCTTGCCCCTCGATCGGGGGTCGAAGGGGGCGGAGCCCCCTGGGAAGAACAGCCCGAGCCGGAGCGCGCCGAGCGCGCGGAGGCGAGGACGGCCGCCGCACGAGGACGGCCGCCGCACGAGGACCGCCGCCGCACGAGGATTCAACCCCGTCGCGGTGAGCGGGTTAGATCATGGCGAGGGGTTCGGCGGGGGTGTAGCCCACTAGGTGGGAGGAGGAGAAGAGGCGGGCCTCGGTGGAGGGGCGGCGGCATACGTAGGAGTACTTGTCGGCCGAGTAGACGCGGATGCCGTCGGTGCGGCACTGGCGCATCAGGACCTCGTCCCATTCCTCCGACACATCCGCGATGCCCAGGTCGACCAGCGTCTGGCGGCGGGCGAGCAACGTTCCTCCCGCGACCTCGGGCAGGAAGCGGTGCTCGGCTCCCGGCTGGCGGAGCAGCGTGGCCCCGGTGCCGGGAATGTGTGCGTAGAACGAGGCCTTGCCGAGGATCTCGGCGTCCACGGCAGAGAAGTACCGCGCCAGGTCGGCCAGGTAGTGCTCCCCGTACAGGTCACGGGGGTCGAGGACGGCCACCAGGTCGCCGTCGGCCAGCCGGAGAGCGCGGTCGAGCGCGGCGCCTCGGGTCACCGGCACGCTGATGTCCCGGACCACGATGTCGCCCTTGTGCACCGCTCGCGCGGCCTTCTCCACGACGGCTGTGTCCAGCCCTTCGGCCACGATCACGAGCTGGCCGGGGACATGGGCCTGCTGCCGGAGCTGGGCGAGCAGGTGGTCGAGTTCGGTCGCGCCGGAGACCGCCGTGATCGCCGTGATCGTGGCGGTGTTCCGTACGGAGGGCAGGCCGGCGGTGTCGAGGAGCGGATCGAGCAGCGGCGTGACCGCGACCGTGGACCGCCAGGCGAGATGCGCCTCGGAGGCGCATTGGGCGTCGGCGGCGAGACATTCGGAGACCGACTGCACGGCCTGCCGCAGTGACGCCTCGTCCGTGGCGATCGGCGCGGCGAGTTGCATGATCGGGGTGCCGCAGGCGGAGATCTCCTCGATGGTCCGTGCGTCGGCGTCCGGTCCGGCGAGGACCATGGAGACCGACCGGTAGGCGGTGAGCAGGTCGTCGTAGGTGGCCTTGTCGGTGATCAGCGGACGCCAGCCGAGGTCCGGCGGCGGATCCCCCTGAACGGCCGTCCCGAGCAACCCGACCCACGCCCGCCCGACGAACGAGGTCCCGGCGGAAGTGCCCTCGGCTCGCCCGGCAGAAGTGGTTGCAATCGGCGCGGCCGCGGCGGCCGTCGCGGGTGATCCTGCGGCGGGGCGGGGGCCGATGGCGGCCGGGATCTGGTTGTGGACGCGGGGCTGGACGGCGTGGGGAAGGATGCCGACGCGGTCGTGGCGGAGGGCGGCTCGCCACTCGCGGGCCCTGGCCTCCGAGGTCGCGAGGACGTGGTCGAACAGCGAGGCCATCGGGACGCTGACGGAGACGGGCCCGCCGGAGTGCCAGAAGATCGTGCGGATGCCTCTGCGGCTGCACTCCTCCACCAGGTCGCGCAGGCCGCGGGACCGGCCGGCCAGTTCCTCCAGCCACCGCCCGCCGTTGCCCTGCCGCGGTCCTGGGCGGACCGACTCCACGAAGAGCAGGTGCGGCCGGTGCTCGTCCAGCATCGCGGCCCAGTTGTCGGGGCCGAAGTTGGTGACCTGGCGCCATTCGTACCGGAACAGCGCCTCCGACTGCCGGTCCACGATGGCGGCCACCGTGAGGTACGGCCGGGTCAGGGGTCCCTTGGGCACGACGAAGCCCTCGGCCATGGCCGTCGACACGCCCGGTCCCGCCGTCTCGGGCACGACGGGGGCCACGGGCGGGGTCTCGACGGGCGGAGGAGTCGGGGTGAAGTCGGACCGTTTGGGCGCGGGACGCCTGCTGATGGGGTCGCGAAGGGTGCGGGCGACCTCGCCGGGCTTTCTGGTGTGGATCGCGTCACCGAGCTTCGACCACCGGCTGGCCTGCACGGACTCCAGCCGCCACTGGGCCACCTCGGTCTGGTAGCGCTGCTCCGCGAGGCTCTTGGCCAGCTTGGCGGCCTGCCTCTCGGTGGTCTTCAGCCGGGCCTCGGCCTCCCGCAGCCGCGTCACGGCCTCGGCCTCCGACACGGCGGCCCTGGCGAGCCGTTCCTGGTAGTCGGCCAGCAATCGGGTGAGCTCCGCGGCGCTCGAAGCCGCCGCCACGGCCGCTTCGAGGGCCGACCGGGCGCTCTCCAACTCTTCACTCATGCCATCACCGTGTCCCCAGACGTCGAGCCAGAATAATCGCAGATCTAGCCCGACCATCTCGAACCCACACAAGTCCGTACACTCGGCAGGTATTCGCTGAGGGGAGATCCAGTGCGTAACGGGAAGTGGCCGGAGTACGCGGCGCGGCCGTACGTCTGCGGCGCCATCGGCGCCTACGACCCGGCCAGGCTCGAACTGCTCCGCAACGCGGGCCCGCCGGTACGAGAGGCGCATCGGACGCCCGACGCGGCGCTGCTGAGCTCCTCGCCGCTCCTCCCCTACTCCGGTTCCCCGTCACGGACCCCGTCCGAGACCCCGTCCGAGACCCCGCACGCGGCCCAAGGCGGCCCGAGCCCGGCGGACACGCGTTTCGCCTGGGCGGAGCAGCGGCCGGTGGGGCCGATGCCCTGGCCGGTGGTGGCCGAGACCTGGGAGACGCCGGGGCTCATCGACGAGCCCGCGACCGTCACCCTCCACACCGGCGCCTTCGGGCTGATCGACCTCTACTACCTGTCCGACGGCGACGCGATCTACTTCGCCGGGAACATCGAGCCGCTGCTGGCGCTGGCCCGCAGGCCGTACGAGGTCAACTGGGACGCCTGGGCCGCCATTCTCAAGCTGACCTATCCGCTCCTGGAGGACACGCCCTACCGGGAGGTCAGGCGGCTGCCCGGCGCGACGGCCCTGATCTGGTCGCGCTCGGCGCGCAGGATCACCGTGGACAAGCGGGCGCCGCGCTGGGTGCGCGAGGAGCCGTTCGACCGCGGGGTGACGGCCGGCGACATCGTGGCGCTGCTGCACGAGGCGCTGAAGCCCTTCGACGACCGGCCGCTGCTGGTGCCGGTGAGCGGCGGGTACGACTCGCGTCTGCTGGCCTCGGTGGCGATGGCCCGCAAGATGGATGTCCAGTCGTGGACGACCAGCCCGGACGACGGCCTCGACAACGACATCGACTTCGCCCGCTACATCACCCGTGAGCTGGGCATCGAGCACCGGATCGTCCCGCAGGACCCCGCCGCCTACCCCGACGAGGCGCGGTGGGCGGCCCGCAGGCTGGAGTACCTCACCAGCCACCACGCCTGGTACTCCCCCTTCGCCCGCGAGGTGCACAAGGCCGGCCGGGCGGTCGTGGACGGGCTGGCGGGCGGGCCGCTGATGAAGAACTTCCTCATCACCGCCGATGCCGTGGGCGCCGGGTCCTCCGCCGACCGGCAGGCCGCGCTGCTGGCCGCGCTCGCGACCGGCGAGCCGCACCTGCCGATGCTGTCGGAACAGGCGCTGGCCTTCGTGGACGACCGGGTCGGCACGGCTTTCGCCCAGGCCACCTCGATGCTGCGCGGCCACAGGTCGGAGCTTCCGCTGAGCGTGCTGCACACCCGTACGGCGCGCGGCATCGCCCGCTCCCCGGTGAACCTGGTCGGCCCCGAGGCCACCCCCGTCTTCCCCTTCCTGTATCCGGACTTCTTCGACGCCACGCTGTCGGTCCCCGTGGACCGCAAGGAGGGCGGGAAGTTCTACCTGGAGATCCTGCGGGCCGCGAACCCGCGCGTGGCGGCCCTGCCGTCCACCAACGGCGCGCTGCCGCACCGGCGGGTGCCGCTGCGCTCGAACGGGCCGGCCGCCCGCGAGTGGAACCACCGGATGCTGCTGAAGGCGGCGACGGTCCCGGGTCTGGTGTCCGATCAGATGCTCGGCGTGATCGCCCAGGGGCCCGACGCGCTGACGGCCTTCGGCTCGTGGAACTCGCGATTTTGGTTGCGAGGGCTGGTGCTTTTCGGTTCCTGGCTCACGGACTACGAGGACGTGCTCGGCGACCTCACGCCCCCATGGTCGAGCGCGTCTTGAATCGATGAATCACGGACGGTCAACCGCCTCCCGACCTGCGAAGACACGGAGTGTGCGCGGGACGATACGTGGCCGATCTCGGGAGTGCGGGCGATTACGCGTTTGGCACGCTGGGCCACCCTCGCTGATCGCCTTCGGAGGGCCCTAATGGCCTGCTAGTCTTCCGCGAAACAGCGCCGAAACACGCTGCGTACCGAGCCACCCCTTCGGTGCCGGCGTTGGGCGGGAGTCGCAGGGATGACGGCTCCGACGGCGCGAGCCCCCGTGTAGTAACCCGCCCTACTCTCCTCATGCGAGCGATACCTATGAGCGCTTCACCATGCCCGGAATCCGTTTCCGAGAGCTTCATCTCCTCCGACCCCCGTTGGTACAAGAGGGCCGTCTTCTACGAAGTGCTGGTGCGCGGCTTTCGCGACTCCAACGGTGACGGGACCGGCGACCTGCGCGGCTTGATCGAGAAACTGGACTACCTGCAGTGGCTCGGCATTGACTGCCTGTGGTTGCTGCCGCTCTATGAGTCGCCTTTGAAAGACGGCGGGTACGACATCGCCGATTACATGAAGATCCTCCAGGAGTTCGGGGATCTCGGCGACTTCGTCGAGTTGATCGAGCAGGCCCACGCCCGGGGCATCCGGATCATCACCGACCTGGTGATGAACCACACCAGCGACCGCCACCCGTGGTTCCAGGCGTCCCGGCACGACCCCACCGGGCCGTACGGCGACTTCTACGTGTGGTCGGACGACCCGACGCGCTACCCGGACGCGCCCATCATCTTCGTCGGCGCCGAGGAGTCCAACTGGACCTACGACCCGGTGCGCGGCGAGTACTACTGGCACCGGTTCTTCCACCACCAGCCCGACCTGAACTACGAGAACCCGGCCGTCCAGGACGCCATGCTGGAGGTCCTGCGGTTCTGGCTCGACCTGGGCATCGACGGTTTCCGCCTGGACGCCGTGCCGTACCTCTTCGAGCGCGAGGGCACCGCCTGCTCCGGCCTGCCCGAGACCCACGCCTACCTCAAGCGGATCAGGGCCGAGGTCGACCGCCTGTACCCCGACCGGGTGCTGCTGGCGGAGGCCAACGGCTGGCCCGAGGACGTCGTGGAGTACTTCGGCGACCCGACGACCGGGGGCGACGAGTGCCATATGGCGTTCCACTTCCCGCTCATGCCGCGCATCTTCATGGCGGTGCGCCGGCAGTCGCGGGAGCCGATCTCCGAGATCATGTCCCGCACCCCGAAGCTTCCCGAGACCGCGCAGTGGGGCATCTTCCTGCGCAACCACGACGAGCTGACGCTCGAGACGGTCAGCGAGGAAGAGCGCGACTACATGCACGCCGAGTACGCCAAGGACCCGCGCATGCGGGCCTACCTCGGCATCCGGCGCAGGCTCGCCCCGCTGCTGGAGAACGACCGCGACCAGATCGAGCTGTTCACCGCGCTGCTGCTGTCCATGCCGGGCTCCCCGGTCATGTACTACGGCGACGAGATCGGCATGGGCGACAACATCTGGCTGGAGGACCGCGACTCGGTCCGCACGCCGATGCAGTGGAGCCCCGATCGCAACGCGGGCTTCTCCAGCGGTGACCCGGGCCGCCTCTACCTGCCGACGATCATGGACCCGATCTACGGCTACCAGGCCGTCAACGTCGAGGCGCAGATGAAGAGCGGCTCGTCGCTGCTGCACCACACGAGGAACATGCTGGCCGTACGGCGGCGGCACCCGGTGTTCGGCACCGGCGCCTACACCGAGCTGTGGTCGCCGAACTACAGCGTGCTGGCCTTCGTCCGGGAGGAGGGAGACGACCGCATGCTGTGCGTCAACAACCTCTCGAAGCACCCCCAGCCGGTCGAGCTCGACCTGCGGCGCTTCGCGGGCATGACGCCGGTGGAGTGCCGGGGCGGCGTGCCCTTCCCGGTCATCGGCGAGCTGCCCTACCTGCTCACGCTGCCCGGGTACGGCTTCTACTGGTTCTCGCTCACCCAGGCCTGAGCCCGGACGCCCGGACGGCGACCTGGATCCCGGCGGCCCTCAGCGGGGGGTCACCGGGATCCGGGCACGGGCGGCCCTGCGTGCGGGGATGAGCGCGACGAGCAGGGCCGCGCCGATGACCGTCAGCACCGCCAGGAGCAGGGTCATGGGCGCCGGAGCGCGGCCGATGCCCGCGCCGATGCCGCTCGCGGCCCCCTGCAGGTCGATCAGGCCGGACGACACGAACGCCCCGGCCAGCGCGCCCGCGACGACGCCGATCACCGCCAGCAGCCCCGTGCCGGTCACCAGCGTCCCCATGACCTGGCGTGGGGTGAGCCCCATCGCCTTGAGGACGGCGAGGTCGACGGCGTGGTCCCGCAGCCCCAGGGCGCTCGCGGTGAGCAGGTTCGCCAGGCCCAGCAGGGCCAGCACCCCCACCAGCGCGATGATGATCACCCGGATGACGGAGAGCCGGTCGGCGGGGTTCACCGCCTGGGAGACCTCCAGCGACCGGGTCTGGAGCCGTGACCGCACGGCCGCCGGATCGGCCCCCTGGCGCAGCACCAGGCTGTAGAACTGCGGGGGAAGGGCGTCCTTCGGCGCGAAGCTGTCCAGCGCGACCGAGAGGACCTCGCCGTCCTGCTCGGGCTCAAGGACGCGGCCGACGATCCGTACGATCAGCGGTGTGCCGCCGATCGTGAGCCGCGTGCGGTCCCCGATACGCACGTTCAGCAGGTCCAGGAGGCCCTGGCCCGCCACGGCCTCGCCGCGGTCGCGGTACAGGCGTCCTTCGACGACCGAGTACGGATAGGGGTCGGTGATGGTGCCGACCGCCCGCGCCCGTACGGTCCGCGTCTGCCCTGGTACCAGAGCGTCCACCTCGGTCCCGGGGTAGGCGGACACCACGTCGGGGTCGGCGAGAGCCAGTTGGTTGGCCACCGCCGAGGTGAGGTTTCCCGGTCGTACGGTCAGCGCGGCGGCCTGGCCGACCTGTTCTGGGTGGCTCTTGAAGGCGTCGAGAGAGGCCCAGCAGCCCAGCCCGATAGTGATCATCATCATCGGGACCGCGAGGCCGAACGTCGTCATCACGGCCGGCAGCCTTCGCGTGAAGGCGTCTCTGGCCCCGAGCACCAGCGCGGGCGGCAGCCGTACGAGGAGGGCCAGGCGTGCCATGCGCGACAGGTGGCCGCGCGGCGGCGCCGTCGGGGCGGCGGGGATCGGCGGGGTGCGTCCGCCGCGCCACGCGGGCAGCCAGACGGCCACCAGCACCACCAGCGCCGTGCCGAGGGCGATGGCCAGCAGCGGGGCCGGGGACAGCGGGACGGCGACGGTCTCCCCCAGCGCGTACGCCGTGATCAGCCGCCCGCACAACACACCGAGCGCGATGCCCGCCAGGCCCAGGGTCCCGTGCTCGGCGAGGAGCATGCGGACGACCTGACGCCGGGTGAACCCGAGCGACTTCAGCGTGGCGATGTCGCGCTGCTGGCCGAGCACCCGGCCGCCGGTCGCGTTGGCGATGGCCAGGGCCGCGGCCACGAGCCCCGCCGCGCCGAACAGCGCGAGCAGCACCCCGAGCAGCCGGTTGTCGAGCTCCATCGAGTCCTGCGCCTCGCGCCAGGTGGACACCCGCTGCACCTGGCCGGCGAGCTTGGTGATCGTGCGCTGGACGATCAGGGAGGTGGCGTCGGGGTCGGCCAGCCGCAGCCCCGTCACCGACTCGCTGCGGCCGAGCGCGGGCTCGACCTGCTCCAGCGTCCCGGTGAGTGTCCACGCGAGGCCGGGGGTCCACTCGGGATAGAAGCCCTGGTCACCGCTCTCGGCGAGGCCGATGACCGTGAGGCCGTGGCTCGCGCCGTTGAGGCCGGTGACCGAGAACGGGCCGCCGGTCCGCAGGCCCGCGGCGCGGGCGAACGACCGCTCCACGACCACGCCGTCCGGATCGCTCGGGTCGAGCCAGCGGCCCTCGCGCACGAGAGGCCGCCCCACCGCCGGGAGCACGGGCGCCATCTCCTGGAGGGCCACCGGGGTCTTCTTGCCGCCCTGGACGAGCGTCGCGGGGGCGGCGCGGTAGGGGCCGGCGACATCGGTGACGCCGTCGAGGGCCTTGAGCGTCGCGGGATCGGGGGCGTCCTTGGTGTGGATCCAGACGTGGGCGCCGTTTCCTCGCAGGAACAGGCCCCGCCAGGGGTTGGTGCCGTCCTCCAGCAGGGTGGCCGCGGTGATCAGCGCGGTGACGATGCCGGCCACCGCCAGGACCGTCAACAGCGCCTGAGCGCGTCTGGCCTTCAGGTCCGCGCGGACCCACCGATACTCGGCCCTGGTGGTGCTGTGGCTCATCGCGCCTATCCCCGCAGCTCCACGACGTCGCCCGCGCCGCCCTTGGGGCGGCGGCGGACGTGGGCGACGGCTCCGTCGTCGACGATCTGGCCGTCGAGCAGGGTCACCACCCGGTCGGCGAGCCCGGCCACCCGGGCGTCGTGCGTGACCATGACGATCGTCTGACCCTGCCGGTGGACCTCGCCCAGCAGGCGAAGGACGTCGCGGGTGTTGCGGCTGTCGAGGTTGCCGGTGGGCTCGTCCGCCAGCAGCACGTGTGGCTGGTTGGCGAGCGCCCGGGCCAGCGCGACCCGCTGCTGCTCACCGCCGGAGAGCTGGGCGGGAGCGGCGTCGGCCTTGTCGGTCAGCCCGAGCTCGGTGAGGAGGTACTCCCTGCGCTCCCGCGCGTGTTTCGGCGATGCGCCGCCCAGCAGCGCGGGTAACTCGACGTTGTCGGCGACCGTCATGTTGTCGACGAGGTTGAAGAACTGGAAGACGAAGCCGATCTTCTGGCGGCGGAGGATCGCCCACGCGCTCTCGTTGAGGGTGTCCGCGCGCCTGCCGTCGACCCAGATCTCCCCGCTGGTGCGCGTGTCCAGGCCGCCGAGCATGTGGACGAGCGTCGACTTGCCGGATCCGGACGGACCCATGATCGCCACGAACTCTCCATGCTCCACCCGCAGGTCGATGCCCCGCACCGCGTGCACGGGCAGGCCTCCGGTCTGGTAGATCTTCACCAGGTTGACCGTGTGGATGGCACTCGGTCCGCTCGCGGTGGTCACTGGGTCTCTCACCACTTCCCGTTCACTTCACTGCTTCAGGCCAGATCCTCCTGGCAGCGCTCCAGCCAGTCCAGGTCGGCCTGGAGGTGAAGCATGGCACCTTCGATGAGCAGCTGGGCCGGACGGTTGTCCTGATCTGTCTGCTGGGCGAGTTCTACCAGATCGCGCATGATAGCGAGGTAGTGTCGGCGTTGCCGGTTGATCAGTGCCATACGGTCGGCGATACCGGTCAGGGGAGCCAGGACGAGCTTCATGAAGAACTCGTCACGTACTCTCGGGCCCTCGTTGGGCGAGTCGACCCACTCGTCGAGGGCCTCGCGGCCCTCTGCCGTGCAGTAGTAGACCTTCTTGTTCGGGCGGTTGGACTGCTCGACGTCGACGCTGCGGACCAGGCCGTCCTTCTCGAGTCTGCCCAGCGTGACATAGATCTGCCCGATGTTGGGAGAGGGGTAGGCCGTGCCGAATATCTGCTCGAGTGCCTGTTTCAGCTCATACCCGTGGGCAGGTTCCTTCGACAGGAGCGCCAGCAATTGGAGCCGCACGCCTGACCTCCCTCGGGCCTCGCGTTACCTGAGTGTTACGAGCTAATCCGTTGACGTCCACATTATCGCTATGCATAACATGCATGCATCTACATAACACGCATGTAACCCAATCAACACCTGGAGGACACGTGCGACGCCTGGCTCCCCTTCTGCTGGCGGCTGTGCTGCTCAGCGGCTGCGCGGGGTTCGGCGAGCGCGACCAGGTCCAGAGCGGGGGCACGGACGGCACGGGTCCGATGACGTTCGCCACCGGTCGTGACACGACCGGCTACATCCAGCCTCTGATCGACAGGTGGAACCGCGTCCACCCCAAGGAGCAGGTCACCCTCCTGGAGCTACCAGAGGCGGCGGACGAGCAGCGGGCACAGATGGTCGCCAACCTGCAGGCGAAGAGCGAGCGCTACGACGTGCTCGGCCTCGACGTCGTCTGGACGGCGGAGTTCGCCGACGCCGGCTGGATCGTGCCCCTCGACCGCAGCATGTTCCCTCTCGACAAGTTCCTCGCGCCCGTGGTGGAGACGGCCCTCTACCAGGGCAAGCTCTACGCGGTGCCGTACAGCAGCAACGCGGGGCTGCTGTACTACCGCAAGGACATCCTGGACGCCGAGCACCTCAAGCCGCCCAAGACCTGGGCCGAGTTGCACGACCAGGCCATCCGCCTCGGCAAGAAGTACAAGCTGGACGGCTACGCCGGCCAGTTCCTCCCCTACGAGGGCCTGACCGTGAACTTCGCGGAGTCCGTGCAGTCCGCGGGCGGCCAGATCCTCAGCCCGGACGGCACCAAGGTCACCCTCGACCTCGGAAGCGCCACGACGGGGCTCGAATTCCTGGTCGGTGGTCTGCGTCAGGGCTGGATCCCCCAGAAGTCGCTCTCCTTCAAGGAGGAGGAGTCGCGCCTGGCCTTCCAGCAGGGCAATCTGCTGTTCGCCCGCAACTGGCCGCACGCCTACGGCCCGGCCACCAGGTCGTCCATCGCGGGCAAGTTCGCGGTGACGCGGCTGCCCGGCCTCACCGGGCCGGGGTCCAGCACGCTGGGCGGCAACAACCTGGCCATCAGCGCCTACTCCAAGCACCAGAAGTCGGCACTCGAGTTCATCCGCTACTTCACCGGCCTGGAGAACGAGCGGAGCGTGCTGACCGAGGGGTCGTTTCCCCCGGTGTGGTCGGAGCTCTACGACGACCCCGCCCTCATCAAGCGTTATCCATATCTCCCGGTGCTCAAGCAGAGCATCATGTCTGCCCGGCCAAGACCGGTCAGCTCCAAATACGACCAGGTAAGCCTGGTTATCTCGAGTGCCGTCTCCGACGCGCTCAATCTCAGGAAGCCCAGCGATGAGACCGTCGCCTCCCTGAAACAGCAGCTCAGCGAGATCATTCGCACCCCATAAAGGCGAGGGCCACCCCCCTGCCCATCATCCCGAAGTACCTCATCCCAAAACACATCATCTTTTCGGGGCCTTTTACAGGAGGTAGCACCATGCGTGTTAAGACGACTGCGGTTGTGGCCGGGCTCATGCTCGCGGCCACCGCGTGCGGCGGTGGCTCTGGCGAGACCGCGCCCTCGGCGAGTGGCAGCGCCGCCGCTCCCGCGGCCAAGACCCTGGCGGGCACGACGATCGAGATCGCCGCCAAGTGGACCGGCGACGAGCAGGCCAACTTCCAGAAGGTCTTGAAGGCGTTCGAGGACAAGACCGGCGCCAAGGTGAACTACGCCTCCACCGGCGAGGACACCGGCGCCTACCTCGGCCCGCGCATCCAGGGCGGCAACCCGCCGGACATCGCGGTCCTGCCGCAGCCCGGCCTGGTCCAGCAGTACGCCGACCAGAAGGCCCTCAAGCCGCTGTCGACGGAGGTCCAGACCCAGATCGACCAGAACTACACCCCGTACTGGAAGGGCCTCGGCTCGGCCGACGGCCAGGTGTACGGCGTGATGGTCAAGGCCGCGCACAAGTCCCTGATCTGGTACCGCGGCCCCGCCTTCGAGGACGCCGGCGCCCAGCCCGCGACCACGTGGGACGAGCTGATCACCAAGACCGCCCAGAGCCTTGCCGACTCCGGCACCGCCCCGTTCGCCCTCTGCGGCGCCTCGGGCTGGACCCTGACCGACGTGTTCGAGAACGTCTACCTGTCCAGCGCGGGCCCGGACAACTACGACAAGCTCTCCAAGCACGAGATCCCGTGGACCGACGAGTCGGTGACCACGGCGCTGGAGAAGATGGCCCAGATCTTCGGCAAGAAGGAGTTCATGCTGGGCGGCTCGTCTGGCGCCCTGCAGACCGACTTCCCGACCTGCGCCACCCAGGTGTACGGCCAGAAGAAGGCGGCCATGGTCATCGAGGGTGACTTCGTCGGCGTCTCGGCCGCCGAGTCCGGCGCCAAGATCGGCGAGGATGCCAAGATCATGCCGTTCCCGAAGGCCGGTGACACCGCTCCGGTCGTGCTCGGCGGTGACATCGCGGTGGCGCTGAAGGAGTCCCCGGGCGCCATGGCGCTGCTGGAGTACCTCGCCTCCTCCGAGGGCGGCTCTGTGTGGGCCAAGCAGCCCGGCTACCTCTCCCCGAACCGCAACGTCTCCCCGGACAACTACCCGGACGACCTGACCAAGCAGCTCGCGCAGACGATCATCTCCGCCGGCGAGGCTGTGCGGTATGACATGTCCGACCTGGCGCCGAGCGCCTTCGGCGGCACCGACGGCAAGGGCGAGTGGAAGGCCCTCCAGGACTTCCTGCGCAACCCCAAGGACGTCAAGGGCGCCCAGGAGAAGCTTGAGTCCGACGCCGCCAAGGCCTGGAAGAAGTAGGGGCCAAGGCCGTGACCGAACGGTTGGACGGCCCGCAGACCCCGCGTGGCGACGACGACGCCGTCGTCGCCCGCGGGGCCTCCCCCGGACCAGACGAGACGACAGAGACGAGGGGTGAGACCTCACCCCACGACGAACCGAACGAGACCGCGACGGCCCAGGCGGCCGGCACGGACTCCGGTTCCGACGATCCCCCCCAGAACGAGTTCCGTTCGCTGAAGCGAAGGATCACTTGGCTGGAGCAGGAGAACGCCGTTTTGAAGGCGAAAGCGGCCAAGGCGGCGACCCCGGCCTCGACCGGTGCTACGGAGACTCCCGCCGCTGGACCCGGCTACGGCCGGTCCGGGAACCTGGGGCCGTCCCCCAAGGTCGCCTGGATCTTCCTGCTCCCGGCTCTGATCCTGCTCGGCACGTGGGTGATCTACCCGATCATCTATTCGATCTTCCGCAGCATGTTCGACGCGAGCGGCGGCTCGTTCGTCGGACTCTCCAACTACGGAGCCATCTTCAGCGACTCGGGGATGCTGACCACGATCAGGAACAACCTGATCTGGGTCGTCGTGGCCCCGAGCCTGGTCACCGTGCTCGGGCTCATCTTCGCCGTGCTCACCGAGCGGATCCGCTGGGCGACCGCCTTCAAGCTGATCGTGTTCATGCCCATGGCGGTCTCGCTCCTGGCCTCCGGAGTCATCTTCCGGCTGGTCTACGAGCAGGACCCGGACAAGGGCGTGGCCAACGCGATCATGACCTCCGTCCACGACGTGTTCGCGGCGAGCAGCAGCTACCCCAACGCCCGTCCCCGCGACAACGACCAGGCCCCTGTGATCGTGCAGCAGGGAGCGGTCGTCGGCCGCCAGCCCGCCCAGCAGGCGCAGCCGGTGCTCGTGCCGCTCGTCGGGATGAAGAGCGACGCCCTGCCTGAGGGCGCCGCGCCGGCCAAGGCCACCACCGCGCAGCCCGGAGAGATCTCGGGCACGGTATGGCTCGACTTCATGCCAGGTGGCGGCACGGCCAACCAGATCGACGCGAACGAGAAGGGGCTTCCCGACGTCACCGTCGAGGTCGTCGCCGATGGGCAGGTAAAGGCCACCACCACGACCGCGGCCGATGGGACCTTCCACTTCTCGGGGTTCCCCTCGGGGTCCTACATGCTGCGGCTGCCGCAGGAGAACTTCGCCCAGCAGTTCGCCGGGGCGTCCTGGCTCGGCCCCGCGTTGATCACCCCGGCCATCATCGGCGCGTTCATCTGGGTGTGGGCCGGATTCGCCATGGTGCTCATCGCGGCCGGCCTCTCGGCCATCCCGCGTGACGCCCTGGAGGCCGCCCGCATCGACGGCGCGACGGAGTGGCAGGTGTTCCGCCGCATCACCATTCCCCTGCTGTCACCGGTGCTGCTCGTCGTCCTGGTCACGATGATCATCAATACCTTGAAGGTCTTCGACCTGGTCTTCGTCATCGCTCCCGGATCCGTGCAGCCGAACGCCAACGTGATCGCGCTGGAGATGTGGCGCGTGTCGTTCGGCGGTGGCGGCAACCAAGGGCTGGGCAGCGCACTGGCGATCTTCCTGCTCGTGCTGGTGCTGCCGTTCATGATCCTGAACATTCGGCGGTTCCGGAGGGATGAGGCATGACGACTCTCACCGCGTCCCAGTCGAGCACGGCAAGCAGCGCGGGCGCACCACAACGCGGGGTCCTCTCTCGGGTCGTGGACAGGCTCGGCGGCGGACTGGTCCAGTTCGTTCTGATCGTCCTGGCCCTGTTCTGGCTGCTGCCCACGCTCGGCCTGCTGGTGGTGTCGCTGCGCGGCGACGAGGACAACACCTCCAGCGGCTGGTGGACCTTCTTCACCAAGCCGGCACAGATCACGTTCGACAACTACACGAACCTGCTCGCGAGCGGGTTCACCTCCTCCTTCTGGAACACCGTGGCCATCACGGTGCCGGCGACCGTCCTGGTCATCGGCATCGCGGCCATGGCGGGGTACGCGTTCGCGTGGATGGAGTTCCCCGGGCGTGACGCGCTGTTCCTGGTGGTCATCGCGCTGCTGGTGGTCCCGATCCAGATCGCCCTGATCCCCATCGCCAAGCTCTACGGTTTTATGGGGATTTTTGGGTCTATCCCCGGCGTGGTGCTGTTCCACGTCGCCTTCGGACTGCCGTTCGCCATCTTCCTGCTGCGCAACTTCTTCGTCGGCATCCCCAAGGAGCTGCTCGAGGCCGCGCGCATGGACGGCGCGGCGGAGTGGAAGATCTTCGCGACGGTGGTGTTCCCGTTGGCCAAGCCGGCGGTCGCCTCGCTGGGCATCTTCCAGTTCCTGTGGGTGTGGAACGACCTGCTCGTCGCCCTGGTCTTCGCCGACACCGACGCCCAGCCGATGACCAAGGCGCTGCAGTCACAGATGCGCCAGTTCGGCACCAACGTGGACATCCTCGCGCCGGGAGCCTTCCTGTCGCTGATCATCCCGCTAGTGCTGTTCTTCTCCTTCCAGCGCTACTTCGTCCAGGGTCTGCTCGCGGGCTCGGTGAAGTAGTAGATCTTCCGGGCGCCCGTCTCGCGGGGGCAGGCGGGCGTCCGGGAAGTCACCGCGCCGCTGCTCGGGGCTTGGCCGGTTCCCGTCCCCCTGCCCTGCGGTGCGGCTAAGATCCGGACATGACCGGTCGTCCATTACACGAAGTCGTCGAATCCGGGTGGGCCACCGCCCTGGAGCCCGTCGCCGAGCGCATCGCCGCGCTGGGCGACTTCCTCAGGCAGGAGATCGCCGAGGGCAGGCAGTACCTCCCCGCCGGGGAGAACGTTCTGAGGGCCTTCCAACAGCCCTTCGCTCAAGTGCGCGTGCTCATCGTCGGGCAGGACCCCTATCCCACTCCCGGCCACCCCGTCGGCCTGAGCTTCTCCGTGGCCCCCGATGTGCGGCCACTTCCCGGCAGCCTGGTCAACATCTTCAAGGAGTACCACGCCGATCTGGGCCATCCCCCGCCCACCAACGGCGACCTCACCCCGTGGACCGAGCAGGGCGTCCTGCTGCTCAACAGGGTGCTCACCGTCGCCCCGGGCAAGCCCGCCTCGCATCGCGGCAAGGGCTGGGAGCAGGTCACCGAGCAGGCCATCCACGCGCTGGTCGCACGGGGCGGGCCGCTGGTCGCCATCCTGTGGGGGCGCGACGCCCGCTCGCTCAAGCCGATGCTCGGGCAGGTGCCGTGCGTCGAGTCCGCGCATCCGAGCCCGCTGTCGGCCAGGAACGGCTTCTTCGGCAGCCGCCCGTTCAGCCGCGCCAACCAGCTCCTCGAGAAGCAGGGCGCGAGCCCGGTCGAGTGGAAGCTCCCCTGACCGTTCCCCGACCGC